>NZ_JAINDZ010000100.1 GCF_019802345.1 Methylosinus sp. Sm6
CAGAGGTGTGCCAGGCATGGGCATCGAATTGGAGGTGAAAGTCCTTCGTGGGGCGAGTTGGTAGCAACCACGAGCCGAGGGCAACTGCGCGTCCGCGAGGGCGGGTGGGGAAGAAGCCCAGTGGCGAACCGCAGCACCGAACGAGCAGTGAACTCCTCAACAGGCCGGTCCAGCCGGGTCAGCGTGCCTCTGAACGCGACGCCCGAAATCCAACCGAGGCTGGGGCGGTAAAAGGAGCGGCGGCGGCGGGAAATTCGATGTTCTTACCCTGGGAGGTCTGCATGGGTCCGTTTCGAACGGTAGGCTGGGAGAAGGTGAGCGACGACCGGCCGACGCCCATGCAGAAGTCGGATCTCTCCATAATAGCGATGAAGCCGGTGAAAGCCGGGGGAGCGAAGGGAGGGATGGATTGAGAAGGATGATTCCCCGTCAATTGAGCCTCGTGTTCGCCGACAGCCCGAAAGGGGGCGGAAGCGATGCGCGCTCGGACGCATCCGAGCAGCGCGCGTTTTTGCTGCAAAAAGCGAAGCACAAACGCACGGCAAGAACCATCGCCTGCGCAGCCGACCCCGGTCGGCTGTTGGAAGAAGTGGCGTCCGAGGAGAACTTGTCTTCGGCGCTTCTGAACGTGATACGCAACAAGGGGGCGCCCGGCCCTGATGGGCAGACCGTAGAAGAGGCCCAGGCGCGAGCTCCTGTGCTGATCGACGATCTGCGCCGCGCGCTGCTCACGGAACGCTATCGACCGGGTCCAGTCCGCCGAGTCTTCATTCCGAAGACCGGAGGCGGACAACGCGGTCTCGGCATTCCAAATGTGGTGGACCGCGTCGCGCAACAGGCTCTGCTCCAGGTCCTGGAGCCGATCTTCGAGCCGACATTCCATCCGAGCAGCCACGGTTTCCGTCCTGGACGGGGCGCGCATACGGCCGTCGCTGAGGTGAAGGAGCATTTGCAAGCTGGTTGCCGGATCGTGGTCGATCTTGATTTGGAGAAATTCTTCGATCGAGTTCACCATCAGCGTCTTCTCGACCGCCTCGGTCAGAAGGTCGCGGATTGCCGGGTGGTCGACTTGGTGCGCCGGATGCTGAAAGCGTCGGTCATGATGCCGGATGGCGAGAAGATCGCGGTTCGGGAAGGAACCCCGCAAGGCGGCCCGCTGTCGCCAATCCTCTCCAATGTCGTGCTCGACGAATTGGATCAGGAACTGGCGCGGCGGGGTCTGCGGTTCGTGCGGTATGCCGACGACTGCAATATTTTCGTCGGCAGCCGGCGTGCCGGAGAGCGCGTCATGGCGTCGATATCCACGTTTCTGGAGCAGCGCATGCGGCTCCGGGTCAATGCGGAGAAGAGCGCCGTGCGAATGCTCGGCGAGGGACACTTTCTGGGCTTTTGCTTTCGCCGCTCGAGCGAGACCGACGACCAGTTCGAAGTCGGCCTCTCGAAGAAGGCGGCGAAACGGCTGGCGGAAACCATCAGGACGATGACGCCCGGCAATTGGGGGCGCTCGCTCGCATCCTGCATGGAGTCTCTCAGCCGATACCTGAGCGGATGGATGGCGCACTTCCGGTTATGCACGCCGGAGGCCGCCGAGGACTTCAGGCGTTTCGACGCCCACATCCGCCGCCGGCTCAGGGCGATCATCGTGCGTCAGAAGAAGCGGCCTCGCTATCTCTATCGGCATCTCTTGCGCCGAGGGATGAGCCGCATGGCCGCCGCCAGTGCTGCGTATTGTGGCCAGGGAGCCTGGAACCGTTCCAACCGACCGGGCATGACGCGAGCCTACCCACCATCCTGGTTCAAAGGGCGGCTGGTCTCGCTTCAGGACCGCTGGAAGGAGCTCAACTCCCCGCAGGTATCGGACCAGATGACGCTGGTCTTTTGATCGACCGATCCAAGGAGCCGGACGCGTGGCCCGCATATCCGGTTCTGTGAGAGGCGCGGCGGAGAAATCCCCGCGCCTACTCGACGC
>NZ_JAINDZ010000101.1 GCF_019802345.1 Methylosinus sp. Sm6
CCAGCGCCACCGCATTGGCGATCATCAGCGCCTGTGTGTCGCGGCCGATCTTTTCGCCGTCCGCCACCGCATCCCTGGTGATGACGACGGCGGCGAGATGCACGGGCAGGCGCAGCTGCCCGGTCGAATGGCGCGCGACCTGATCGAAGCCGAGCAGGGCGACGCGGATCGCCGGCGCCGATGTGGCGAACTTCTTCAGCTCCGCCTCGTCGAAGGCGCCGCCATGCGGCTCGATCGAGCGCACGCCCGGAATTTTCGCGCGCAGCGCGGCGACGACGGCGTCGCGCAAGACGGAAAGGTTCTGCGCGCCGCTCATTGCGTCACCATCGAGATGAAGCGCTCGGCAGTGCGGATCATCTGCTCCTCATTCGCTTTGGAGAGGCCGATGTAGGTGCGCGCGGGGATCGTCACGCGCTTGGCGAACACTTGCTTTCCGCCGACCATGAAGGTGAGAGCCTGACCGGCAACGGGCTTGATGACCGCGCCGAACTGATGCACGCGCGCGGCGATCCAGCCCGAGCCCCACCGAGTCTCTGTCTCGCCGGCGGCGTAGTCGATGCTGCGCCACAGATGTGTGCTGGTGACGAACAGCGCGCCGCGGCCCTCGATCGTCGGCTTCCATGCCTCGCCCGCAGGCGTCGTCTTCTCGACCTCGATGCGCCTGCGCGTCTGCTGTTGGCCGAGCCGCCCCAGGCCCTCCATCAGCTCGTGCTTCTCGAGCGCGCCGAGCCGATTGAGCCGCGTCAGCGCGGCCTGCAACCCGCTCACATCGAGCCGAAAGGAGACGCCGTCCATCACATCGTCCTCAGCCGGTTGCGCGTGAATGTGCGGTCATTGGCGGCGACGATCGCCTCGTTCGGGGACGGGATCGCCGGCGCCGGCGAGCCCGGCGGCGGGTTCTGCGGCACATCGGCGCGGCCGAGCGCGACATCGGAGAGGAATTTGCGCGCCGCCTCGACGGCCTCCTTGACGATGTCGTTGCGGGAGCCCGGCGTGTTGGAAAGCTCGCCCATGGCGAGGTCGCAGCAGAGATTGCGCAGCAGGATCACGCCGTCCGGCGCCGCGTCGATCGGCAGCGCATAGCGCTTGCCGAAATAGCCGTTCATCATCGCCTCGCCGGCGGCGAGCGCGGCGGCGATGCGCAGCGCGTCGCGCGCCTGTGTCGCATCGTCGAATGCGGCGAGGTCCACCTGCGCCGCGCCCCATTTGCGAATGAGATCATTCTCGGTTGCGTAGGACATGATGGTTCCTGAAAAGTGGACGCCGGCGGGGCTTCCTCACGGAACCCTGCCGACTTGCCGTTGCCGCTCGGCCCGCGGTCCTAGTCGCGCGCTAGGCTCGCCTACTCCGAACCCCGCCCGCGCCTAGCACTTCGGGTCCTGGCGTCGACGCGGATTTGCCCATGGTTCGTTTCGCTCGGCATCAGGGCGCTACTCGCGCGGCGGCCACACCCAGTAGCGATCGGGAGTGGCGGAAAAATCCTTGTTCTGGACGCTGCCTTCGTCACGGATTTCGCCGAACGGATAGAAGACTTTCAGGTTCGAATAGGCGTCATCGCCATCGCCGAACACTTGCGTGATGATGGCCGCATAGGGGCCGTCGCCGACGCCGTTCGACTGGACGCCGCGGTTCGATGTGTAGAAATGGACGATGCGTCCGACTGTCGGCGTCATGCTGCTCTCCGTGGTGGCAAGATGCCTCCAGCGGCGGGGTCTCGGGTTTGGACCCCGAGACCCCGCCTACGGGCTGGGGCGGTATGCTTGGTGCGGAGGTCGGACTCGAACCGACGTTCGGGATTGTGAGCCCCGACGGCTTGCCTGCCCTCCGCGATAAATCAGGCGCGACGGATGCTCAGATAGCTGTCC
>NZ_JAINDZ010000102.1 GCF_019802345.1 Methylosinus sp. Sm6
TTGAAGAGGCGGCCGAGCGCTTCCTCGGAGCCGGACTTCGGATCGGAATAGATGATGATGGCGGTCTTGCTCATGGGATTTCGCCTCGTGTTTGCCGATAACTGTCGAATGATTTGGAAGCGAGCCTGAAGTCTCGCGGTCCGATGCGCGCCCTGGACCGCGAGCCTTCAGGCTCGCTCTTGTCCACGGGCGTCGATGTGAAATCAGACCAAGTCGGAGTCCGCTCTCCGTCAGAGGCCAAGATCGCTCAAGCTCGGATGATCATCCGGACGCCTGCCGAGCGGCCAATGAAACTTCCGATCGGCGGCGGAGATCGGAACATCATTGATGCTGGCGATGCGCAGGCGCATGAGTCCCTGCTCGTCGAACTCCCAATTTTCATTGCCGTAGGAGCGAAACCAGCTCCCGCTGTCGTCACGCCATTCATAAGCGAAGCGGACGGCGATCCGATTCTCGCGGAACGCCCACAGCTCCTTGATGAGCCGATACTCGAGCTCTCGTGACCATTTGCGTTGGAGAAAGGCCTCGATCCGATCGCGACCGACAATGAATTCGGCGCGATTGCGCCAGCAGCTGTCGATCGAATAGGCCTGCGCGACGCGCTCCGGATCGCGGTTGTTCCAGGCGTCCTCGGCGAGGCGCACTTTTTGGGCGGCGGTTTCGGCGGTGAAAGGCGGTAGCGGCGGTCTCGACATGATTTCCTCCTCCGATTGGAGCGTGCGTCCGAAAAGAGCGTGGACGCATGCTCGGCTCACGCCACGCGACGCAGCTCCAAAGCAGGAAAATCGATTGTCGTGTCGGCGATCTCATTGACGTAATTCGTCAGCGTGTTGAGGCCCACATGCAGGATGATCTCGATGATCTCGGCGTCGCCGAAGCCCGCCGCGCGCACAGCCGACAGATCGGCGTCCGAGACATGGCCGCGCTTGCGAACGACCTCGAGCGCGAAGCGCAAAGCGGCGTCGGCCCTTTGATCCGACGAGCGGCCGTCGCGATTGGCGGCGATCTCCGCGTCATCGAGCTTCAGCAGATTCTTGCCGATATACGCGTGCGCCGAGAGGCAATAGCCGCAGCCGTTGAATTCGGCCACCGCGACGGCGATGCGCTCGCGAGTGCGCGCGTCGGGCGCACCCTTGGCCAGCCCTTCGGTCAAGCCGAGCAGACCTTCGAGGCCGGCGGCGCTGTAGGCGACCAGTCGATAGAAATTCGGAACGAGTCCGAGCTTTGCCTTCACCGCCTCCAGCAGCGGACGGGCCGGGGCGGGCGCCGCTTCTATGGTTTCGGGCGTCGAGAGACGAGACATGATGCGCTCCATAGATTTCGTGCTCGCAGGCGTTTTGCCTGTCACCCGGAACATGATAGATGACGATCGAAACGATAATCGCCTTTCTTGGCACGACATCGTTGCGGTAGGCGCAGCAATCCGATGGACCGCTTCGACACGATCACGGCCTTCATCGCGGTCGTGGACCACAAGGGCTTCGCGCCGGCGGCGCGAAGCCTCGGCGTCTCGGCGTCGCTGTTGACGCGGCTCGTCGCCGCGCTCGAGGAAAGGCTCGGCGTGCGGCTTCTGCAACGAACGACGCGCTCCGTCGGCCTGACCGATGCAGGCGCGCGCTTTCTCGAGCGCGCCCGGCGGATCGTCGCCGATCTCGAGGAGGCCGAGCGCGTCGCGGAGAATGAGCAGAGCGCGCCGAGAGGACGGCTGAGCCTGTCCGCGCCGCTGATGTTCGGGCGCATGCACATAGGGCCGTTGATCGGCCGCTATATGAACGCGCATCCGCAGCTCACGGTCGAGCTGTCGCTCTCCGATCGCTTCGTCGATCTCGTGGAGGAAGGATTCGATCTCGCTCTGCGCAT
>NZ_JAINDZ010000103.1 GCF_019802345.1 Methylosinus sp. Sm6
TGGCTGCCGGCGCCGCTGATCGAGGCGCGCGCGCGGGCCGGCATTCCCGTGCTGCGGCTGGAGCGGCCGGAGAGCTTTTGCTATTGGCCGGCGCATCTGCGCGAGGCCGACATCGCCGAATGGTGCGAGCGCGAGCTGCTGCCGATCCTGCGCACGCTCGATTCCCAGCTCGGCCATTTCATCGGCGGCGACTATGGGCGCATCAAGGACCTTTCCGTCCTCTGGCCGCTGGTGATCTCGCGCACCACGCGCCGCGTCACGCCCTTCGTCGTCGAGATGCGGCGCATCCCCTTCGATCAGCAAAAGCAGATGCTACGCTACATCTGCGACCGCCTGCCGCGCTTCTCCGCCAGCAAGCACGACGCCACGGGCCTCGGCATGTCGATCGCCGAATATGCGGTCCAGCAATATGGGCTGGAGCGCACCGAGGCGGTGTCGCTCAACGTGCCCTGGTATCGCGACAATTCGCAGCCCCTTAAAACCGCTTTTGAAGACGATGCGATCGAGATCCCGGCGGATTCGGAAATCCACTCCGATCTGCGGCTCATCAAGACGAAGGGCGGCGTGCCCTTCGTGCCGCCGCTGAAATCCGGCGAGGACAAGAACCGCCACGGCGACGCGGCCGTCGCCTTGATGCTCGCCTATGCGGCGACGCGCGCGCTCGTCGCGCTCTACGACTACGAGAGCGCCAGCACGCTGCGCGAGTCGATGCGCGGCGAGGATCGGGCCGAAGCCGAGGACATGCAGCTCCCGCATGAAGGGCTCTATTGATGGTCGATGATTTCGCGCTGCGCCAGGCGCTGGAGGCCGAGCAGGATCGCATCGGCATGCACGGGCCGGCGCGCCTGCTCGGGCCCGATGGCCAGCCGATCCGCAAATCGCTCTCGCCCAGCGAGCGCCGCAAGCTGTCCGAGGAGGAGGCGCGCCCCGAGCTCGTCGGCGTGCGCACGCTGTGGGACCAATCCGTCGCCTCCGGCCTCACGCCGGAGCGGCTCGCGACGCTGCTGCGCGGCGCCGTGCGCGGCGATCATCGCCCCTATCTCGAGCTGGCCGAGGAGATGGAGGAGCGGGATCTCCATTACTTCTGTGTCCTCGGCACCAGACGACGCACGCTCGCCCAGATCGAGCTGGCGATCGACGAGGAATCGGCGGCGAAGACGGAGCGACGGATCGTCGATGCGGTGGAGGAGCTGATCGACGATTCGTCGCTGCCGGATGTGTTCGAGGATCTGCTCGACGGCCTGGGTAAGGGATACAGCGTCGTCGAAATCCTCTGGTATGAGCGCGAGGGCCTGTGGCGGCCCTACGAATATCTCTGGCGCGATCCGAAATATTTCACCTTCGACCACATCTCGCGCAGCGAAGTGAGGCTGCATGAGCTGGGCACGATCGACGGGCGGGAGCTGCCGCCGTTCAAATTCGTGGTTCACAAGCCCAAGCAGAAATCCGGCATTCCGATCCGCGGCGGCTTTGCGCGCTTTGCGGCGTGGGGCTTTTTGTTCAAGAACTTCTCGCTGAAGGATTGGGCCAGCTTCCTCGACATCTACGGCATGCCGATCCGCGTCGGCAAATATCATCCGAGCGCGACCGGCGAGGAACGCCGCAAGCTGCTGCAGGCGGTGATGAGCATCGCCTCCGATGCGGCGGCGATCATTCCGGAATCGATGCTGATCGAGTTCCTGGAGGCCAAGGGCGGCAGCAGCGGCACGACGCCCTTCGAGGGGCTGTCGCGGTTCATCGACGAGCAGTTCTCCAAGGCCATTCTCGGGCAGACGATGACCGTC
>NZ_JAINDZ010000104.1 GCF_019802345.1 Methylosinus sp. Sm6
GCGAGGTGCTCGAGATCGGCGCCCTCGGCGAAGGCGACCATCACCGCGCGCAGCGCCTCATTGAGCCGCTGCCGCAACAGCCCCTCGCGATACGCGCCGGCCGACAGCATGAAATGCACGGGATTGCCGCGCAGCTTGGCGATCGTATAGGCCGGCAGGCTCGGATTGGCGGCGCTCGCCGCGGTCCAATAATCGACGAAGGTCGCGAGGCTCTGCGTCCTGATCTCGTCGAACGACATCGTCTCGACCGCCTCGGGCGGCGGCAGCGTGGAGAGATCGAGCGTTGTGTAGCCGCTCATGTCAGCGCCGCCAGCACATTGACGGCCTTGTCCGGCTCGACGAGCGAATAATCGCCGAGATGGCCGTTTGGATAGAAATCGCCGCGGATCACCAAGGCGATGACGCCGTCGCCGCCCATGCGCTCGACGCCGAGCTTGCGCAGCCGAAAGCCCGGCTCGAACTCGCGCAGCCCCTCGGCGATCGCCATGAAATGATCGACGATGCTGCGCCCGGTCATCGGGCGATCCTGCAGACCGGGCGCTTGCGAGCCGAAGGCGCGGTCGAGCACCAGCGAGCCGACCGCCGTCGTCGCGATGACGCCGATCGACTGGGCGCATTCCGCCCAGCCGGTCAGCACCTCGCCCGTGTGGCGATCGACGCCGACCCGCATCGTCTCACTCCTGCGCCGGAGCGCCGGCGAGCGCCGGCGCCTCGATCTGCTGGACAAGGCCCTCGAGCACGTCGAAGGTCATGGCGCTCTCGGGCGCCTCGAAGACATCGCCCTCTTGGCGGCGACGCCCGTGAATGGTCCCGCCGCTGTCGCGGGCCTTGATGACCCGCCACCAGAGCATCGCGACGGGCTTCGAAGCCGATTTTCCGCGCATAAAAACCTCCTATTTGACGAATACTTTCGTCGCGAGATTGCTCACATCGGCGTCGCCGCGCGTGTCGATCGTGCCTTCCATCGCCGCCGGCTTGGAGGCGTCGGCGCCGCCGAGATAGACCGTCCCACTGAGGATGATCCTGTCCGCTGTGATCGTGACCTTGCCGCCCTCGACCGTGACGCTCGCGTCCTCCGCCTCGAGGATGGCCGCGTGATCCGTGGTGCGCAGCCGCACGGCTTTGTCGCCGGAGCCGCGCTGCGCGCGAATATCTTCGTCGGCCGCCTGCGACGGGGCCTTGTTGCCGTCATGAAAGCCGCCGGCGATCACCATCGCATTGCCGATGTCGCCTTCGGGGCAGAGCGCCATGATTTGCTGGCCGGCCTTCAGTGGCGCGAAATCCGCGCCCGTGCCGCCATGCGCGCCGACGTCGATCGGATGTGTCTCGAAGCCGAGATCGAGCACGGCCTGGTGCTTGGCGCCGTCATAGCTCTTCACGACGCCCGGCCGCACGAGATTGGAGATCATCCGCCGCAGTTCGGCGATCTGATAGGACAGCTCCTCCAGGCTGCTCACGGCGCGCCCTCCGAAGGATCGGCGCCGGTCGGCCGCGGATCGGCGAACAGCACGCCATTGACATAGAGCTCGGCCAGCGCCGCGATCGCCGCCTCGGCGCTCTCGCCGAGCAGCACGGGACTGGTCCAGGACACCTGCCACAGCGCGAGGCCCATGCCCTGCACGGCGCCCGAATATTCATTCGCGCCGCGCAAATTCTCGGGCTGGAACACGCCTTCGAGGCCGAAGCGATTGCCGGCGACAGCCAGCGCCACCGCATTGGCGATCATCAGCGCCTGTGTGTCGCGGCCGATCTTTTCGCCGTCCGCCACCGCATCCCTG
>NZ_JAINDZ010000105.1 GCF_019802345.1 Methylosinus sp. Sm6
TCGGCCGAGCGGCGGACCAAGCTCGTCGAGCAGTTCAAGAAGGAGGCCGGCGAGCAGATCGCCAAGGTGGGCAAGGCCAAGGGCCTCACGGAGGAGACGATCTCGACGTTGCGTGCGGAAATCCTCGGCGTGCGGAGGGAGAGTTGAGCGCGGACTGGCCCTTCGGCGGTCTGCAGGAGGCGAGCTTCGGGCTGATCCTCGCCGATCCGGCGTGGAGCTACGCCACGCGCAGCGACAAGGGCCAGGGCAAGAGCGCCAGCCGGCATTATCGCACCATGACGCGCGAGGAGCTTTATGCGCTGCCGGTGTGGCGGCTGGCGGCGCCCAATTGCGCGCTGTGTCTGTGGACGACGCAGGCGATGCTGCCGATGCAGCTCGATCTGATGCTGCATTGGGGTTTCGCCTATAAGAGCTATGGCGTCTGGGGCAAGCGCAGCAAGACCAACGCGAAATGGGCATTCGGCACCGGCCATTGGGAGCGCTCGGCGGCCGAGGTCTATCTCTGGGGTGCGATCGGCGAGCCGCGCATCGTCTCGCACAGCGAGCGCAACATCATCGTGGCGCCGCTGCGCGAGCACTCGCGCAAGCCCGAGGACATCTACCGCAAATGCAAGGCGCTGTTTCCCGGCGTGCGCAAGCTCGATTTGTTCTCGCGGCAGACGCGGCCTGGCTGGAGCAATTGGGGCGACGAGCGCACGAAGTTCGACGGGGCGGAGGCGTGAGCATGATTGCCGCTCTCTTCGTCGCAAAAGGTGGCTGCTACTTCGGCCTGCCGGACGTCGACCCATGGGACCGAGATCGCGACGCTCGTCTCTATTCCGGTCCGTGGCCGGTGGTCGCGCATCCGCCGTGCGAGCGCTGGGGCCGCTATTGGGGCGGAGCGCCACGGACATGGCCGCGCCTCTTGAAGGGTGACGACGGCGGCAGTTTCGCCTCCGCGCTGGCGAGCGTGCGACGCTGGGGTGGGGTGCTCGAGCATCCCGCCGACAGCTCCGCTTGGAAGCACTTCGCTTTGAAAACTCCCCCGCGCTGCGGCGGCTGGGTTCGCGCCGACTTGCTCGACGGCTTCGACGGCTGGACCTGCCATGTCGAGCAAGGCGCCTATGGTCATCCGGCCCGTAAAGCGACCTGGCTCTATGCCCACGGCGTCGAGCTGCCGCTCCTCGAATGGGGGCGAACGTCAGGCGACTTTGTTCGCCTCGACGAAGGCTTTCATAGCCGAGAGGAGCGCGCGCGCGCTGTCAAGACGGGCGTATGCCAGCGGCTGTCCAAACGCCAGCGCGCGGCGACGCCTATTCCATTTCGGGACCTGTGCTTGTCGATCGCGCGCAGTGCCTCGAGCGCCAAGGAGGCGGCATGAGGACGATCGACGAGATCGCCGCCGACGTCGAGGCCGTCGAGCTGGAATGGGCGCGCGCGGTCCACGCCCATGACGCCGCCGCCTGCGCCGATTGCGAGCGTCGACACGAGGCGCTGGTCGACGAGCTGTGGCGCGCAGGGGGAATCGGAGAATGAGCGCGCTCCCGTCCTATGAGCAGGTGCGGTCCGCCCGGCTCATCACCGAGGCGGAGTGGAAGCAGCATCGCCTCGACAGCCTGGCGCTGGCGCCGGAGCGGCTGCAGGCGATCGGCGGCATGCCGGCCGTGCTGCTGCCCTATCAGGCGCAGCTGCTCGCCACCACGGCGACCAACGCCGTCACCGTCGTCGAGAAGAGCCGCCGCACCGGAGTGACCTGGGCGGCCGGCGCCGACGCCGTGCTGAC
>NZ_JAINDZ010000106.1 GCF_019802345.1 Methylosinus sp. Sm6
AACGCTTCCACGGCTTAAAATGAGCTTTCAACGCGCGCGCAATGCGGAGGCGGCGCGTCGGCTCCGCGCTCGGCTCGGTCTCGCGCGCCGTTCGGCGCGGAATGTCGGGAGTATCGCGACCAGCGGAAGGGCTGCGAGGGAGACAGCTGTCTCCCTCCCGCGGCGGGGCGGTGCGTGGCCATAGTGACCGCATGATCCACACCGATGCAAGCCCTCCCCGCCTCGCGCTCTGCCACGCCGTCTCGGCAACGGCGATCGGCGAAGCCATCGCGCTCAATCTCGAGGGCGAGGCGCTTCCCGATTGGGTGATGGTGGCGCCCGCCGGCCCAGTGCTGCGCGGCGCGGACGGCCGCATGTTCAAGATCGCCGATCCCGCCGCGCTCGTCGCCGCCACAATGGCGCGCGGGCTGAAGCTGCCGATCGACATCAATCACGCGCAGTTCCTGAAAGCGCCGCGCGGCGAGGAGAGTCCCGCCGCCGGATGGATCGAGGAGCTGCAGGCGCGCGACGGCGCCGTGTGGGGGCGCGTCGATTGGACCGAGAGCGGGCGCGCGGCGCTGGCGGCGCGCTCCTATCGCTATCTCTCGCCGGCGCTGCTGCATGACGACAAGGGCGCGGTGGCGGCGATCGCCGGCGCCGGCCTCGTCAATCGGCCCAATTTCAGCATGCCCGCGCTCAATGCGCATCAGGAGAACGACATGGACAAGGAGCTGCTCAAGAAGCTCGGCCTGCCCGAGACGGCCTCGCTCGCCGATGTGCTGGCGGCCCTCGAGAAGATGCAGACGTCGCTCAATGCGACGCAGACGCCCGCTCTCTCGCTCTATGTGCCCCGCGCCGATTACGACGCGGTGCTGGCGCGCGCGACCGGCGCCGAGGCGGCCCTCAACGCCGCCGCCGAGGGCGACCGCAAGGCCAAGGCGGCCGCGCTCGTCGAGCAGGCCGTGAAGGACGGCAAGATCGCGCCGGCGACCAGGGATTTTTACATCGGCCTCTGCGCGACCGAGGCGGGCCTCGCCGAAGTGACGAAGTTCGTCGGCCTGCAGCCGAGCGTGTTCACGCCCTCGAACATCGGCAAGACCGAACCGGCGACGCAGGTGGCGCTCAACGCCGATCGAAAGGCCGCCGCTCTGGCCATGGGCCTCGACGAGAAGGCCTTCGCCGAATTTCTCGCCGCGCAGCCTGCAGCCTGATCCGCGCGCCTCATAGGAGACATCGGCGATGGCCGCTTTGCAAAAGGGACATCTGGTCCGCGAACGCTACAGCACCACGACGCGCCGCCTGCCCGTGGCGGCGTCCACCGTCATCTGGGAAGGCGCGATGGTCGCGCTTTCCGGCTCCGGCTCCGCGGCGGTCGCCGTGCCGGCCTCGGCCAGCAACACGCTGAAGATCGTCGGCGTCGCCATGGCCAATGCGGATAACCGCCTCGGCGTCGACGGCGCGCAGAGCGTCGAAACGAAGGTCGGGATCTTCCTCTTCGACAATGCCGCGGCCGATCCGATCGCGCTCGGCGACATCGGAGCAAACGCCTATGTCGTCGACGATCACACCGTCGCCAGGACATCGAACAGCAATGCGCGGCCGGTGGCCGGCGTGATCTACGACGTCGAGGCCGCCGGCGTCTGGGTGCGGTTCTCCTGAACCGGCGATCCGTCTCTCGAGGAAAATGAACCATGCCTGCGATCATCACGCCGTCGGTTCTCGACGCGATTTTTCAGAGCTTCAACTTCATCTTCAACGACGCTTTGAAGGGCGTCAC
>NZ_JAINDZ010000107.1 GCF_019802345.1 Methylosinus sp. Sm6
GCTACGGCGCTATGAAAAGCGCGCGTCGCGAGCGGCTTGCTCCCGAACTGCTACACCACCGGTGGGGACACGACCGGTATTTGCAGTCCCACTTCGTGTGACTTAAGCTCTCATACTCGTCCACCGCGAAATTTCCTCATCGTGTGCTTGGCGGCTCACGACTGGAAATTTCGTCGGTGGACTGCAGGAAACGTCAAACTCCTACTGCCACCCCGGCAGAGCCGGGGGAACTCTCACTTCGTTTTAGGAGTTCCCAATTGACGACGTCGCAGCCCGCGAGCGGATGCGCCTCGGGAAGCGCGGCAATGCCGATGACACTGTCTTTTCCATGAGATGGCGTTCCTTGATGCTGTTGCGGCTATCAGGATACCGTCCCGGCCGCCGCTTCGCCGTCATGGGATCTGGGTAAACGTCGGGGCCGCCAGACGGTGCGGATCAAGGTGAAAGATCAATACAACGGGCAAAAATGTCAATTTTTCCGACCTGTTTGCAACGTTGAAATTCTCGAAGTCAAAGAAAAATATCGAGAACCCTTGTGTTCCCGACGAGTTCATCCTATGTTGATCAAGTCGATGAACGGCCGGGTGATTTGGCCTTATGCCGAGAAATACTCGCGCTGAGCTGACATTATCCTCTCCTGAAAATGCGATTTCGACGGCTCACAGATTCGTGGGCAAGCAGAACCCCATGCATACGAAAGGATTCTCCTCATGGCGACGGGAATCGTGAAATGGTTTAACGCCCAGAAGGGCTTCGGCTTCATTGCTCCGGATAATGGCGGCAGCGACGCCTTTGTTCACATCAGCGCGGTCGAACGCGCGGGGCTCAACGATTTGCGCGAAGGTCAGAAGGTGGGCTTCGAACTCGTCGCTGATCGCAAGAGCGGCAAAATGTCGGCCGACAGGCTCGAAGTTCTGATCTGATCGCAGCGCCGGCGTCCATGCTTATGCCGTGACCCGGCCAACGTGGAGCCAGCGTCGATCGACTCAGTCGACCATGGATGTACCGGCGACTTGAAACGAACGATGCGGCAGAGCGTTCTACCTGAGGCGACACCCGGCGCCCCTCCCCATAGGGTCGCGGCGCCTTCTGTTTCTCGCATATGCCGACCCGAAACGAGGGCTCGGACCAGGAGGACATCATGGCCAAGGAACAAAGGCGCGGCAATCGGGAAACCAAGAAGCCGAAGAAGAAGCAGGAGCCTGCCACGGCTCCCGTCGGCTCGATGACCAAAGGCTTGTCGGCTTCGATCGGAGTTCCATCGAAGAAGAAGTGATGACGCGCGAGAGCATGATGGTCCGGACCTGAGGAAACGACGGTCACGATCAAATCGCCCATTCGAGCCGGACTCTTTCAACCGCCCGCAACCTATCGGCTATCGATCGACGAGGAGGATTCTTAGTCTATCGTTTCTCGCCTACCGGCATATGGCGACGCTGCTGCATACGCCCGCCATCGCAATCGTCGACGGCGTTCACCAAGTCTTCACGATCGATTCGGCTGAGCTAGAAACCGCATTGGCGGTGGACGAGCATTCGTCGCGTCAGTCTCTCCTATGGACGAAACGGCGCAGACGTCAGGGCGGCGGCGCTCCCGCATCGGTCACCTGCCGCCGACGCCCGTGTAGCGCCGGGAGAGCGTCCTCATAGCCGACATTCTGAACGCGCCCTTCGACGATGATGCGCGTGACGCGCGTCTCGACTGTCACAGCGTCAGGCAATG
>NZ_JAINDZ010000108.1 GCF_019802345.1 Methylosinus sp. Sm6
GCCGCGAAGGTCACGCCCAGGATCGGGACGACGGTCGGCCACATGCGACGGTCTTTCCAGTCGACCCAGAAGTCCCAGTCGCCCGCGGTCAGCATGAAGTGAATGTGATAGCCGCCCAGCACTGCAAGAAACAGCAGCGTCAGAATCAGCCAATCGGAGGTCTTGACGCATCCCGCCGCTTCCGCGACCGAATGGAAAGGCCCGATAGCCCCCCCGCTCTTCGATGTAGACATCACTCTTCTCCTTGGTGTCGGTCCGCCCGGCGGTTCCCGCCGTAGCCGTCGACCAATCCCCGGCTCTCTCGCGCCGGGTTGTCTTATCTTTATCTTCCCCGCGACCCTCTTCCCGCGACCCGCCGCTCCCGAACCCCGCCCGAGCCGGCCCCGCGTCGCGCGGCCGTTCGGACGAAGGTCTCGTCAGGAGACTTGCCGTTCAGGAGACTTGCCGTTTCAGGAGACTTGGATTGCGAGATGTCGGTCGGGACCGCCCGGCCCGAAAAGTCGGGCGGTCCAATTCATTCGTCTCAGCCGATCAGGGCCGCGACGCCGTCCTTGCCCAGCAGGCGCTTCACGCCGGCCAGGATCTGCAGAACCACGCCGAACACGCCGAGCGCCATCCAGCCGAAGAACACGAAGCCCCAATGCAGCGGAGCGACGAACAGCTCTTCCATGAACCAGAAGGTGTGGCCCCACTCGTTCAGGCCGACGTTCGGGATGATCATGAACGGGCCGATGGCGACGATCAGGAACGCCAGCGAGTAGCCATGAGCAAAATACGGAATGCGGGTCTTCGCATAGAAGAACGCGCCGACCGCCATGATCGAGTAGATCGGGTAGCTCATGTAGAACTCGATGATGTGCGACGGCGTGAAGTCCGTGTCGCGAATCACCGTCATGTGCCAGGTGCCGTCCTGCTCCGTGAAGAACGAGGCGCCCCAGTAGATCGCAACGGCGTAGACCGTCAGCCACTGCAGCAGAACGACGTGACGGCGCAGCTCCTCGCGCGGCGTCACCGCGTCGACGTTGCGGTCGCGCGTCTTCCACAGCCAGCCGGCCAGGGCGAGGCCCGACACCAGCTCCAGCGGAATTTCGGTCCAAAGGATCGACAGCCAATACGTCTGGAACTCCGGAGCGAACGAGTCGAGGCCCGCGCGCCAGCCGTAGATCTGCTCGTAAATGCGGACGATCAGATAGAAGATGTTGAGGCCGGCGACGCCGATCCACATGCCACGCAGATCAACGATCGCGTCCGAGCCGGCGGCTGCGCCGGCTGTTGTCTCTGTTGTTACGCTCATCTCAATCCTCCTAAGTGCTCCCAGGGATTCGAGGCGGCCCTCGCGTTCCCCCTCCCTGCGTGGGAACGCCTTCGTCTTGCCGGTTCCGTGAAATGCGCGCGCCGTCGCCGACGCGTCTTTCGACCTCCCGTCGTCCCGGTCTCCCGTCGCCTTGCGGCCGCGAGCCGGTTTTTTTCTTCTTTCTCGAAGACGAAGTCCCCAAACCGCCGCGCTGAACGATTTTCTCGACGAGACGATCGCGGGCAACCCCCGCAACGCCCACCGAAACCCCTCGTTCGGCGAGCCGCAACCATTTCCGTACAAGGCCTCAATGACAATATC
>NZ_JAINDZ010000109.1 GCF_019802345.1 Methylosinus sp. Sm6
GTTAGCCGGGGTACTGACCAGTGCCCCCTCGCCGGCGCTGCGGCGGTGGCGATGATGCCTCTGCGATTCGATTCCCGAAGGCGGCGCGCGACGCTCCGTCCGGGACGACGGCGGAGGCGAACAATGGATTATTACGTAGGGCTGGACGTGTCGCTGGAGGCGACGAGCGTGTGCGTCGTGAACGACGAGGGCAAGGTCGTCCGGGAAGGGAAGGTGCCGTCCGATCCGGAGGCGATCGAATTGTTCCTCGCCGAATGGGGCGTCCATCTGAAGCGCGTCGGCTTGGAGGCTTTCTCCTTCAGCGCCTGGCTGTTCTCCGCGCTCGACGAGAAGGGCCTGCCGGTGTTCTGCATCGAGACGCGTCACACGAAGGCGGCGCTGAACGCCATGCTCAACAAGACCGATCGCAACGACGCGCGCGGCATCGCGCAGCTGATGCGCACCGGCTGGTTCCGCGCCGTCCACGTCAAGTCGCAGGAGGCGCAGACGTTGCGCGTGCTGCTCTCCGGACGCAAGGCGTTGCTCGGCAAGGTGCTCGACATGGAGAACATGATCCGCGGCCTGCTGCGTCCGTTCGGGCTGAAGGTGGGCCAGGTCTCGACCGGCCGGTTCGAGGCGCGCGTGCGCGAGCTGGTCGCCGGTCTGGCCGAGATGGAGCAGATCGTCGAGCCGTTGCTCGCCGCCCGCGCGGCGATGCGTCTGCAGTTCGCGCGGCTGCATCGCATGGCGCTGGCGGCGGCGCGGAACGATCGAGCGGTGCGTCGGCTGATGACGGTGCCCGGCGTCGGCGCCATCGTGGCGCTGACCTTCCGCGCCACGGTGGACGATCCGGCCCGGTTCAAGAAATCCGTCACCGTCGGCGCGCACTTCGGATTGACGCCGCGACGATATCAATCCGGCGAGACCGACTGGTCGGGGCGCATCTCGAAATGCGGAGACGAGATGACACGCGCCATGCTCTATGAGGCGGCGATCGCGATCCTCACGCGCATTCCGAAGAACTTCAAGCTGCGGCAATGGGGCTTGAAGCTCTTGAAGAAGAAGGGGCTGAAGAAGGCAGCGACCGCGGTGGCGCGGGCGCTCGCCGTGCTCCTGCACAAGATCTGGGTCGACGGCTCGACCTTCCGATACGGCGCGCCGAAGCGCGGCCGGGTCGCGCGCGCATGATGGAGGCGTAAGCGACCCGGCCGCTTCCTTCCTCGGCGTCACCGGGTTCCGCCACGGCGGAGCGGCGTCTCCCGCGGAGACGGGGACACGGGCGAGATCGAAACTTGAGTTGCCGGTCGCCTTCAGGCGAAACCAAACGGCGCTTGTTAGCCTGACCGCCTGGTCTCCAGATCCCGGAATGTGGCGGACATTGTGCCGACCACGGATGTTAGCGAGTGCTCCTCGGAGAGACATGAGCCGCGCCTAGCGTGACGAGGATGGAAGGGAACGGCCGCAGCGGCGGCAGACGGCGGCGGTGGCGCGCCCGGGAGGGCGCGCGCGTGCGTCTTCGCAAGTAAAAGCGGCTTTACGGATCGGTCTGTCGGTGGCAGACTGAAATGGAGAGGCGTTGTCTCCACAGACTGCTGACTCGCAACAACAAGTTAGAGTCAGTATGTTAGA
>NZ_JAINDZ010000010.1 GCF_019802345.1 Methylosinus sp. Sm6
CTCGGCCATCGTCCCCGCCTCGACCATCGATTCGCCCGACGGACCGCTGCCCGGAAGCATCGAGCAGCCGCACAGGAGCAGAAATGAAGATAAGGCCGTAAACGTTAGAAAGCGCTGTGAGTTCACCTCTACCTCGACCTTGCCGGCCGAGGCCCCCAAAGGGCCAGCGGCCAAAACGGCGAGATCGGGGAGCGCCCGTAAGGGCCCGCCGACGCGTCGCCGCGTCGGCGGGTTATGCCCCAAATATGACCCACGTGCTACAGGCGAAGCTCGATTGTTTCGGGCGGCGGCCCGATCAGCCCTTGCCGCGGGGATGATCGACGCTCGCCGCCGAGGCGGCGAGCGACATCCGCACCAGCTCGGAGAGGCTGCCGGCGTTCATTTTCAACATCACATTGGCGCGATGGACCTCGACCGTGCGGACGCTGATGCCGAGTTCGCGGCCGATGGTCTTGTTCGGCAGGCCGTCGAGCAGGCGCGCCAGCACTTCGCTCTCGCGCGCGGTCAGCGTCTGCATCCGCGCCTGTATGGTCTGCGTCTCGGCGGCGCGGAACTGCTCCTCCCGCTCGAAGGCGAGAGCGAGCCGCACGCAGGCGATCAACGCCTCATTGTCGAAGGGCTTCTCGAGAAAATCGAACGCGCCCTGCTTCATCGCCTGCACCGCCAGATCGACATCGGCGTAAGCGGTGATGACGACCACCGGCAACACCAATTGCCGGCTCTTCATTTCCTCGAGCAGCTCGATGCCGGTCATCTCCGGCATGCGCGCGTCGGTGACGACGCAACCCGGCGCGCCCGGCTGAACATGCGCGAGAAAGGCGCTGGCGCTCTCATGCGCCTCGACGCGCAGCCCTTCGGTCGAAAGCAGCAGCGCCAGCGAATCCCGCACGGCGTCGTCGTCGTCGATGACATGGACGACGGCATGGTCGCTCGTCGTTCCGGGCGCGGGAGCGAAAGTCGGTCGAGCGGATACGTCGGCGAGCGCGTTCGCCTGCTGCGGAATGTGAGCCATGGAGCCGTTGTCTCTTCAGCAGAATGACGAGGCGCGGAGCGCGCCGGCGACGATCTCGCCGCTGCGCCGACGAGGCGTGGCGAGTCGAGCCGTTGTTCGCGGCGCGCGCGCATCCGGCGGCGTCATGGCCGCAAAGCTTGCGCGCACGTCGCCGATAACCGCGCACGCGTCGCCAAAAATTGCGCGCGCATCGCCTCGTGTCGAAATGATCATCGCAAAGAGCCTCAATTGTCCGACTGCCCCGAAGAACATCTGCGCATCGCCGCTGTCGGACCGCTCGTCGCGTCGCAGCGCTTGCGGCGAAACCCGCGCTATAGGCATTATTCTGGGGGCGACGGTGATTGACAAACTGGGGAATACACGTAGCTCGAAAGCGATACACGAATCACCCATGATGTGTTCGATGATTATTCGCTGTGTGATTGTGTCGACGCTCGCTGCGCTCGTCGCCGCCGCGACGAACGACGCCTTCGCGCAGCAGGACGAGCACGACGAATGGTTGCGGCGCGTCGTCGCCGCGCGCGAACGTTACGACGCTTTCGCCGCACAGGCCGCCGCCTCCTTTCGCGACGCGCTCGCCGCGCGTCGCAACGCGGTTCCGGCGGAGGCGCCGCATCTCGACGATCCGACTCTGCGGCCGGGAGACATCATCGTCACGACGACGAGCCTGCTGCTGTTCAAGGGCGCGCAGAGCAATGTCTGCCAAGCCGATTTTGAGCGGATCGACGAGCTGCATACGCGCGGCCTGCCGCATGCGGGCGCTTTGCGCGCCATTTTGCGCGCCGGCTTTGCTCCGGAGCCGATGAGACGTTTACTTCACGCCTTCGCGCGCTGCGAGGCCGGCGCCCGCGCCGAGAGCGACGGAGGGAACGGAAGCCGCGCCCGGGCCGGGCTGCCGGAGCGGCGCCGCGCGCGCCGGTAGAGAGAGCGTGACGCGCAACCCCGGCCGGTTGTCCTCGATGCGCAGCGCGCCCCCATGCAAGCGCGCGACCGCCGCCGCCAATGACAGGCCCAATCCGGAGCCGGGCCGGGAGCGCGAATTCTCGAGCCGAACAAAACGGCCGATCACTCGATCGCGATCCTTCTCCGCAATTCCGGGACCGCGATCGGCCACCGCGATCTCGATCCGCTCGCCCGCGCGCCGCGCCTGCACGCAAAGGGCCGAACCCGGCGCGGGCGCGCCATATTTCAGCGCATTATCGACGAGATTGACCAGCGCCTGGCCGAGCAGCTCGCGATTGCCGAGCAGAGTCAACCCCTCCTCCGCTTCGAGCAGGAGATGCGCGCCGCGCTCCTCGGCGACCGGCTCGTACATCTCGACAATGTCGGCGGTGACCCGGCTCGCATCGAATTCGTTGAGGAAGTCGCTGCAATAGCCGGCCTCGGCGCGCGCGATCATCAGCAGGGCGTCGAAGATGCGGATGAGGCCGTCCGACTCGTCGATGAGGCCGGCGAGCGCCTCGCGATATTGCTCCTTCGTCAGATCGGCGCGCATCGCCTCGTCGGCGCGGTTGCGCAGCCGTGTGAGCGGAGTTTTCAGGTCATGCGCGATATTGTCGGAAACCTCGCGCAAGCCGGTCATCAATTCGTCGATGCGCTCCAGCATCGCATTGAGATTGCCGGCGAGACGGTCGAGCTCGTCGTCGGCGCCCATCAGCGGCAGGCGCTGCTTGAGATCGCCGCCCATGATGCGCTGCGCGGAGGCCGAGAGCTTGTCGAGCCGCGCCAATATGCGCCGCGCGACGACGATGCCGCCGAGCGTGCCGATGGCGACGAGCCAGAACAAGGAGGTGACGAGCGCCTTGCCGAGAATGACGTGCAGCATCTTGCGGTCGTGCAGATCATATCCGACCAGCAGGCGGAAGCCGTCCGGCAGCACGAACAGGCGCATCAAGGCGCGATGGCGCGGCGCCGTCTCGCCGCGACGCTGATAAACCGATTCGACGAGTTCCGAACGTTCGGGCAGATCGGACGGCATGGCGGCGATATTGCCGACGACGTGCTCGCCGGCGAAGGTCGTCACCAGATAGAGAGAGGCGCCGGGCGCGCGCACGCGCCTCTCCACCACCTCGACCAATTGGCGGATGCCGCCTTCGGAATATTGCTCGGCGAGGCCGCGGATATCGGCGTCGATCGTCTGCGCGGTCTGTTCGTCGAACAAATCCTCGACATGGATCTTCACGCGCGTCAGCACGACGGCCGCGCCGAAGGCGAACAGCACGAGATAGGCGAGCGACAGCCGGAACGCCGTCGTGCGGAAGAGTCTAACGAGCGCCTTCACGGATCATATATCCGGCGCCGCGAATCGTGTGCAGGAGCGGCGTCTCGCGGCCCTTGTCGATCTTGGCGCGCAGCCTCGAGATGTGGACGTCGATCACATTGGTCTGCGGGTCGAAATGATAATCCCAGACATTTTCGAGCAGCATCGTGCGCGTCACCACCTGGCCCGCATGCTTCATCAGATATTCGAGCAGGCGGAACTCGCGCGGCTGCAGCACGATCTCCTGTCCCGCCGAGGTGACCTTGTGGGCGAGGCGATCGAGTTCGAGGTCGCCGACCCGATAGGCGGTCTCCTCCTGCTTGGCCCCGCCGCGCCGTCGCGCCAGCGCCTCGACGCGGGCGAGCAATTCGGAGAAGGCGTAGGGCTTGGCCACATAATCGTCGCCGCCGGCGCGCAAGCCCTTCACGCGGTCGTCCACCTGGCCGAGCGCCGAGAGGATCAGCGCCGGCGTCTCGATCTTCTGCTCGCGCAGTCCCGAGATGAGCGAGAGACCGTCGAGCCGCGGCAGCATGCGGTCGACGATGAGCACGTCGTAATGCCCTTCCGAGGCGGCGGCATAGCCGGCGAGGCCGTCGACCTCATGGTCGGCGACATGGCCCTGCTCCCGGAACGCCTTGACCAGATAGGCGCCGGCTTCCGAATCGTCCTCGACGACCAATATGCGCATTTGTCTCATATAGCGCGCCTTTGGCAAAAACGGCAGACCGGCGGGGGCGCGCCGGTCTGCCGGGAAACGCCGGGAGAGGAGACGGACATGTCTCCCGGCGCCCTTCATTGCGCGGGTCCGCTTCGCGCGGGGGGGGTGGGGGCTTCAGACGGACCCGCGCAAGAAGTCGTCAGGAAGCCGGATTGACGGAGAGCGCGACGAAGCGCGTGCCGCCCGCCGACTTCACCCGCAGCAGCACGGATTTGCGGCCCTCCTTCTTCACAGCGTCGATCGCATCGGCGAGATCGCCCGGCCGCTTCAACGCCTGGCCATTGGCCTCGAGGATCACATCGCCCTGTTGCAGTCCCTTCTGCGCGGCCGGACCGCTCGGGTCGACGCCGACGACGATCAGTCCGTCGCCGCCGCCGCGGCCGCGCAGCTCGGAGGCCGGCGCCACTTCGAGGCCATAGGCGGCGAGAGCGGAGCCTTGCTCCACGCCGTCATCCTCGGGCTCGGCGGCCGCCTCCTTTTCCGAGGGCAGCTTGCCGAGCTTCAACTTGGTGGCTTTCTCGGAGCCGTTGCGCAGATAGGAGATCTCGGCGGTCTTGCCGGGGCCGAGCGCCGCGATGCGGCGCGCGAGCTCGCGCGGATTGTCGATCTTCTGCCCGTCCACCGCGGTGATCACATCCCCGGACTTCAGCCCCGCCGCCTCCGCCGGCCCGCCGCGCTGCGGCTGCGCGACCAGCGCGCCCTTGGTCGACTTGAGCCCGAGACCTTCGGCGATCTCCTGCGTCACCGGCTGAATCTGCACGCCGATCCAGCCGCGCGCCACCGAGCCCTTCTCCTTGAGCGCGGCGATCACGTCCTTGGCGACCTCGGTCGGAATGGCGAAGCCGATGCCGACCGAGCCGCCGGAGGGCGAATAGATCGCCGTGTTGACGCCGACCACCTGCCCGCGCTCGTCGAAGGAAGGCCCGCCGGAATTGCCGCGGTTCACCGGCGCGTCGATCTGCAGAAAATCGTCATAGGGCCCGGCGCCGATGTCGCGTCCGCGCGCCGAGACAATGCCGGCCGTGACCGTGCCGCCGAGGCCGAAGGGATTGCCGACCGCGATCACCCAATCGCCGACCCGGGGGCTCGTGCTCGACCAGTCGACATGCGGCAGATTATTGCCGTCATTGATCTTCAGCAGAGCGAGATCGGTGCGCTTGTCGGTCCCGATGATCTTCGCCGGCAGCGTGCGGCCGTCGTCGAAGGTCACCTCCACCTGGGTCGCATGCTCGACGACGTGATTATTGGTCACTACATAGCCGTCCGCGGTGATGACGAAGCCCGAGCCCTGCGCCTGGGTGACGTGCTTTTGCCGGCGGCCGCCCGCGGGCGGGCCGAAATGACGAAAGAAGCGGTAGAGCGGATCGTCCGGCGACAGCTCGGGCGGCATTCCCGGAAAGCCCTCCTCCGGACCGCCGACTTCCAGCGCTTTGGTCTTGATCGCGACCACGGCCGGCTTCACGCGCTCGACCACATCGGCGAAGGATTGCGGCCCGACGGCGGCCGGAGCGTTCTGGCTCGGAACCGGCGGCGCCTCGGCCATGGCGAAGCCCGCGAGCGGCGTCGCCAGCGTGACGCCGAGCGCGAGAGCGGCGGCGCCGGAAAGAAGCGCCATGCGGAAGGGGCGATGCTCGGGCCGGCGCCAACGCGCGGTCCGGCCCATGGCGAGAGCTCGACGAAAAAGCACCGGCAAGGTCATCAAACCGTCTCCATCGATCGTGCGCGCCCGTCACGGGCGCGGGGCGGATCGTCCGCCGTTGGAGACGAAGATGGGGCCGGCCGGCTTACGCTGCAGTGGCGGCCGCATGAAACTTTCGTAAGGGGACCGCGGCCACGGCCGTCCTGCCGCGTCGTTAGGCAAATTCCACGGCCGCGCCCGGGCGCTCGTCGCAGGACGGCCGCTTCCCGTCTCGACACACTCTCCTCGGGCTCCGCAACGGGAAGGAGAGGACAATGCCCGACTTCGCCTTCGACGACCGCAACATCGAATGGAAGCGTCTCGCCGGCGCCGATCATCTCTGGCTCTCGGTGCTCGACATCGACGACGAGATCGGCGTCATTCACGTGCTCTATAAATTCGCCGCTCGCGAGAAGATCCTGCTGCACCGTCACAAGACGGTGAACAAGACCTTCGTGATCCAGGGCGAGCACAGGCTTTATCACCCGAACGGCGAGATCAAGGAGATCCGCCCGGTCGGCAGCCTCAAGGTGAGCCCGCCCTCGCCCGACCCGCATCGCGAAGGCGGCGGCGACGAGGATGTGATCGTGCACTTCACCATTTATGGAGGCAGGGAGACGCTCTACGAGATTCTCGACGACGATCTGAACGTGGTCGCGCCGCTGACGGTCGAGGATTTCCGCGCATTGATGTGAAGCGCGACCGGCCGAGGACGCCGGTGCGCCCGTCTTCGCCGGCGAACATTGCCGCAAGGCGAAGGCGGGCGAAGCCGCCGCGACGTTCAGCCGATGTCGAGGCGCACGCCGCACATTCCGAGCATGATGGCGAGCGCGAGGAGAAACGCCGCCGTCGCGACGCCGATCATCGCTCTATTCGCCCATCGCTCCGGCAGACCATGGCCGATCATCGCCATCCTCAGGCCGGCGCCCATATGCGCCACTACAAAGAAGACTCCGAACGCATAATGGGGAATGAGGCGGTTGCTCCAGCCGCTCCTGATCAGGCCGCCCCACGCCTCGCTGGTCGCGAACGACCAATCGGTGACGATCGGCGGATTGGACCAGCTGCGCGCGTAGACGAACACGGAATTCATGTGGCCGAGGATGAAGACGGCGAGATAGACGCCCGAAGCGATCTGGAAAAACCGGAACGGATCGGCGCTCGCCCGCAAATGACGCGAGGCGAGAAACGACCCGCTCGCGACTTGAAACAGCAGCACGGCGACGAGCAGCGGCTCGACGACGGCGGATCCATAGATGGCGTGAACGCTCTTCATCAGGCTGCGATGCGCGTCCGGCCCGATCAGGCCGGCAAGATGATTGACGAGATGAAAGCCCAGGAACACGGCGAGGATGGCGATCGCGGCGACGCCGTGAGCGACGCGCAGCGCCGCCGGCGCCACGGCGGCGGAGGCGATCGGACATGGCCTGTCAGGGCTCACGGCCACGGCGATGATGAGAACGGCCCAAAGCAGAGCAAAGGCCCATTCGTCGGGAAGCGGGCTGTTCGTCATATAGTCGACGACGCCGAGGAAAGTATAGATCGCCGGCGCGGCGACGACGATCAAGGCGACGAGCTCGGCGCGCCTTTCCGCCGCCGTCGGCCCCGCGATGCGCGCCAAGCGCAATGACGCGAGCAGGCCGACCAATGGGATGGCGAAGGCCAGAGCCAGGAAGAGCGCAGCGCCGAGCCAGAGAGCCAAATGCGCTGGTCGCGACGGCTCGAGACTCTCGACAGCGGCGACATTGAACGCCCGAAGCGTCCAGGGATAGGCGATCGCCGCCAAAGGCGCGGCGATCAAGCCGAACTTGCGCGAGACGCCGACACGCTCCCGCGTCAGGCCTTGCAAGTCTGTCGTCATGATTTTTCTGGCCTCCTAATGAATTCCGCCCCGCATCGGCGGCTCATAGAACTTCAATATTCGTGGCTTCGGCGAAGCTGCGTCGACATTCGTCTGCGCTCAGCCTATCCAGCCTCGGCGCGGCTGTCACCCTCCATCGCCGCGCAGCCCGCGCGTGGAGACGGGAAAGCGCCGCGGCGCCGCCTTATCTTTTCGTTCACTTGTTCGGCTTTTCGTCTGCTCGTCAGCGCAGCCCGCGCTCACGCCGGAACGAGAACATGAACGACACGTCGCAGAGGGCCGGGCGCGAGCCCGGCGTGGTGGCCGCCGCCGTCTATGCAGGCGGCAGGCGATTGCAGGACATCGAGATCGACGCCGCCGGCGCCTTCGCGGCGCGGCCCGGACATGTCGTGTGGATCGGGCTGCACGAGCCTTCGCTCGAGCTGCTCGCGCGGCTGCAGCGGCAGTTCGACCTGCATCCGCTCGCCATCGAGGACGCCGGCAAGGCGCATCAATATCCCAAGCTCGAGCAATATGGCGAAGGCCTGTTCATCGTCGCGCGCACGGCGCAGATGGAGAACGGCCGCATCGGCTTCGGCGAGACGCATCTCTTCGTCGGCAAGGGCTATGTGCTGTCGATCCGCCACGGCGCCTCACGCTCCTACGCGCAAGTGCGCGAGCGCTGCGAGGCCGCGCCGCACGGCCTCTCCGAAGGCGAGGATTATATCGTCTACGCCATTCTCGATTTCATCGTCGACGATTACTTCCCGGTGCTCGCGACGATCAATTCGGAGGTCGAGGCGATCGAGGACGATATTCTGGCGCGCGCGCCGGGCCGCGCGCAGATCGACCGCCTCTATACGCTGCGCCGCGACCTGCTGCGGCTCGGCAACGCCGTCTCGCCGCTGGTCGACGTCTGCCAGCGTCTCGAGCATACACAGGTGATGGCGATCGATCCGGCCATGCAGCCGCATTTCCGCGACGTCACCGACCATATCCGCCGCGCGCGCGAATCGATCGAGACCTTGCGCGAGGTGCTGGCCTTCGCCTTCGAGGCCAGCCTGATGAACGGCCAGATGCAGCAGACCGAAGTCGCCCGCCGCCTCGCCGCCTGGGCGGCGATTCTCGCCGTGCCGACGGCGATCGCCGGCATTTACGGGATGAATTTCGAGCATATGCCGGAGCTGAAATGGCGCTTCGGCTATTTTTTCGTGCTCGGCGCGATCGCGGCGATCTGCTCATTTCTCTATTGGCGGTTCCGCCGCAATGGCTGGCTGTGAAGCGCCGACGATAACGGCATCCAAATTCCGACCCCGTCATCCTGAAGCTTTTTTTACGGAACGCAAAAAGCCTCGAAGGACGCTCCCAGCTCGCGCGGCGGCGCACCCTTCGAGACGCCCGCTTACGCGGGCTCCTCAGGGTGAGGGAGCGAAAACGGGTTCAAACGCGCGATCACCCCTTCGGACCGCCGCGCGCGACGCCGACCTTGGCCGGGCGCAGCACGCGCTCGCCGATCAGATAGCCGGGTTCCACGACCTGGGCGACCGTGCCATTGGGCACGCTCTCGTCGGGGATCTCGAACAGAGCTTCATGCTGATTGGGATCGAAGCGCTGGCCTTGCGCCTCGATGCGCTTGACGCCGAAGCGGCCGAGACGGGACAGGAAATCGCGCTCGGTGAGCTCCACGCCCTCGATCAGCGTGACGACGCTCTGGTCCAGCGCCTCGCGCGCCGCCGGCGGCACGCTTTCGACGGCGCGGCGCAGATTATCGGCGAAGGTCAGCATCTCGCGCGCGAAATTGGCGACGCCATAGACCTTGGCGTCGGCGACCTCCTTCTCCGTGCGCCGCCGCATGTTCTCCATGTCGGCGAGGGTGCGCAGCAGCTTGTCCTTGAGACTGGCCGCCTCCGCTCGGAGCGCCTCCAGCTCGGACCCGGCTTCGGCCGCCGTCTCCGCCGGCGCCTCGGCCTCGTCCGCCTGCGGCGGAATCTGGTCTGGCGGCGTGGTCTCGGTCTTCTTATCGTCGCTCATGATCTCTTCCATTGGCGATGAAACGTCCCCGATATCAGGGCGCGGCCCGGCAAAATCAAGTCGGCGCCGGCCCGGCCTCGCGAGAGCGCGCGCGCTTCTCCCGCGCCGGGACGAACACCTCGTGCAATTGCCGCTTGATCGTCGCCTGACGCGAGGCGGACACGATCTTTCCGCCCGTCAGATCGGTGACATAAAAGGAATCGACCGCCCTTTCGCCGAAGGTGACGATATGGGCCGAGCCGATGTTGAGATTGAGGTTGGAGATGGCGTTGGTCAGATCGAACAGCAGGCCGACCCGATCGAGGCCCGACACTTCGATGACCGTCGCCATATTGGAGAAGCTGTTGTCGATGACGACGTCGGGCGCGATGTCGAAGGCGAAGGAGCGATCCTTGGCGCTGCGCGCGGCCACCGCCTCCGAGATGGCGATCTCGCCGCGCAGCGCCTTCTCGATGTAATCGGCGACGCGGCGCGCGCGCCTCAGCTCATCCTCGTCGAGCGGAAAGGCGCGCGAAAAAAAGATGGTGTCGAGCGCCAGCCCGTCGGCCGTGGTGAAGATATGCGCGTCGACGATATTGGCGGCGCTCGCGGCGCAGGCGCCGGCGATGATCGACAAGAGGCGACGATGATCCTGCGCGACGACGGTCAGCTCCACCGCGCCGCTCTTGGTGTCGAGATCGACAGTGGTGGCGAGCGGCGCCCTGGCGTGATTCAGCTCGCGCAGCAGGCGCGCATGGCGGACCTTGCGCGGCAGATCGGCCTTCAGCCAATAGGCCGAATAATGCCGCTGCGAATAGGTCGCGAAATCCTCCTCGCTCCAGTCGGCGAGCGCAGCGCGCAGCTCCTCCTTGGCCTGGGCGACGCGGCTCTTGCGGTCCGCCGCGGAATGGCCGCCGCCGAGCACCACCTCGGTCTCCCAATAGAGCACATTGAGCAGCTGCGCCTTCCAAGCGTCGAGCACGCCGGGGCCGACCGCGTGAATATCGCAGATGGTGAGGACGAGCAGCATTTTGAGCCGCTCCATCGTCTGCACCACGCCGGCGAAATTCTCGATCGTGCGGCGGTCGGAGAGATCGCGGCTCTGCGCGATGCTCGACATCAGCAGATGATGCTGCACGAGCCAGGCGACCGTGTCGGTCTCCGCCGGGGTGAAGCCGAGGCGCGGACACAGCGAATGCGCGACGCGCGCGCCCGCGTGGGAATGATCCTCCTTGCGGCCCTTGGCGATGTCGTGCAGCAGCAGGCCGAGATAGAGCGCCTTGCGATTGGCGATGGTCGGCAGAATGTCGGCGGCGAGCGCCGACTGGGCGGGGCCGCGTCCGGCCTCGAGCGCCGAGAGCGCGCCGACCGCGCGCAGGAGATGCTCGTCGACCGTGTAGTGATGATACATGTTGAACTGCATCATCGCGACGATGCGGCCGAACTCCGGAATGAAGCGCCCGAGCACGCCGGTCTCGTTCATCCGCCTCAGCACCGTCTCGGTCATCTGATGCGAGGTGAGAATGTCGAGGAACAGGCGGTTCGCCTCCTTGTCGGCGCGCAGCCCGGCGTCGACGAGCCGCAAGGCGCGCGTCACCGCGCGCGCGGCGTCCGGATGGATCGCGAGCGCGTGGCGGTCGGCGATCCAGAACAGCCGCAATATATTGACCGGATCACGCTCGAACATGCGTTCGTCGACGACGCGGACGCGGTCGTGATCGACGAGAAAATCGCCCGACGGAAGTTTTTGCGCGCGACGCTTCAAGCGCCCGAGCACGCGGTCGAGCATGGCGCGGGGCTTGGCCTCGCGCTCCTCCAGCGCCGCGCAGACGATGGCGGTCAGATCGCCGACGTCCTTGGCGACGAGGAAATAATGTTTCATGAAGCGCTCGGTGCGCGAGAGGCCGGCGCGATCGTGATAGCCGAACCGCGCCGCCAGCGTCGGCTGCATGTCGAAGGAGAGGCGCTCCTCGGCGCGCTTGGTGAGGAAATGCAGCATGCAGCGCACGCGCCACAAAAACTCCTCGCAGCGCTGGAACAGAGCGAGCTCCGCGCTGGTGAAGAGGCCGGCGGCGACGAGCTCCTCGGGCTCGCGCACGCGATAGACATATTTGGCGATCCAGAACAAAGTGTGCAGATCGCGCAGCCCGCCCTTGCCCTCCTTGACATTGGGCTCGACGAGATAGCGCGAGGAGCCGGCGCGCGAGACGCGCTGGTCGCGCTCGGCCAGCTTGGCGGCGACGAAGGCGCGCGTGTCGCCGCGCATGATCTCGCGCTCGAAGCTCGTCGTGAGCTCGCGATAGAGCTCGACGCTGCCGAGAATGAAGCGCGCTTCCAAAATGGTGGTGCGAATGGTCACGTCGGCGCGCGCTTGGCGCAGGCATTCGGCGACCGAGCGGCTCGAATGGCCGACCTTCTGGCGGAGATCCCATAGGATATAGAGGATCGCCTCGACGACGCTCTCGCCCCAGGGCGTCTGCTTATAGGGCAGCAGGAACAGGAGATCGATGTCGGAGCCGGGCGCGAGCGTGCCGCGTCCATAGCCGCCGACCGCGACGATGGTGAGCCGCTCGGCGAAGGTCGGATTATCGGCCACATAGACGAAGCGCACGACATAATCATAGATCGCGCCGATGATCTCATCCTCGAGATCGGAGAGATAGCGCGCGCAGGCCATGCCCTTGCCGCCGGCGTCGAGATAGCCGCGCGCCTTCGCATGACCGTCCGCGAGCGCGGCGCGCAGCAGCTCGACGACGACCGCGCGCGGCGGCTCGCCGGGCTTCGATTCGGCGCAGGCCGCGGCGATCGCGTCGCCGAGCGCGGCGCGCAGCCCGGCGGCGGGGGGCCGCGGATGCGACGGCGCCGGAGTTGGGTGGCGCTGCTCCTCCAGCGCTCGCGTCGCGTGCATATCAGCCCGTCTTGCGCAGAAAGGCGAGCTTGGCCTCGATCACGTCGAAGATCGGGCCGGCGAGATCGGGGCCGCCGAGCCGCGCGAGCGCGCGCAGGCCGGTCGGCGAGGTGACATTGATCTCGGTGAGATGGCCGTCGATGACGTCGATGCCGACGAACAGCAGGCCGCGCCTCCTCAGTTCCGGGCCGAGCCGCGCGCAAATCTCGCGCTCGCGGTCGGTCAGCGCGGTCGATGCGGCCGCGCCGCCGCGCACCATGTTGGAGCGGATGTCGTTCTCGGCGGGAATGCGGTTGATCGCGCCCAAGGGCTCGCCATCGACGAGCAGGATGCGCTTGTCGCCCTCGGAGACCGCCGGCAGAAAGCGCTGCGACACCCAGGGCTCACGGAACATCGTGTGAAAAAGATCGAACAGCGAGCCGAAATTGGGGTCGCGCGCCGCCACCTTGAACACGCTGGCGCCGCCATGGCCGTAGAGCGGCTTCATGACGATCTCGCCCTGCTCGGCGCGGAACGCCTCGATCGCCGCCCGGTCGCGCGAGATCAGCGTCGGCGGCATCAGATCGGCGAACTCCATGACGAACAGCTTCTCCGGCGCGTTGCGCACGGCGGCCGGATCATTGACGACGAGGACCCGCGACTGGATTTGCTCGAGCAGGTGAGTCGAGGTGATATAGGCGAGGTCGAAGGGCGGGTCCTGGCGCAGCAGCACCACATCGACGCCGGCCAGATCCAGCACGCGCCTCTCGCCGAACTCGAAATAATGTGCGGGCTCGTCGAAGACCGAGAGCGCGCGGGCCGGCGCCGTCAGCCTGCCTCCCTCGAGCGACAAGGCGTCGGGCGTGTAATGCCACAGCGCGAAGCCCCGCCTTTGCGCCTCGAGCATGAGCGCGAAAGTCGAGTCGCCGGCAAAGTTGATGCTCTCCAGGGGGTCCATCTGGACTGCTACATCGATCATGTCTCACGCCTCGTCCTCGGCGGCGCGAAGCCGGCCGACGGGAAGAACAGCAGTTAACGTGTTTCGGCGCGCGGCGAAAGCGTCGCCTCGGCCGCGTTCTTCGGCGAGGAGCCCTTTCAGGCGCTTCGATTTTCGGATCTCGCCGTCGTATCTCCCTCGAATGGGGTAAAAGTCCGCTCCGGCGCGGCGGCGTTAACTCGGCTTGAAGGAAGATCGGCCTAGCGTGCTCTCGAATCGGAACGCGGGAACGAACAGGATACGTGTCCCCAATGCGGTATTCCTCGATCGGCGCCGGGCTCGTTTTTCGGCAGTTCCTCTTTCTCGCCCTGCTGGTGCTCATGGGCGTCACCTGCTTCGTGTCGGTCGCCCATGTGCGTGATCTGACCGACGCCGCCGCCGATCCGGCCAACGCCGCTCGGATGGGCGAGCTCGCCGCGGCCGCGAGCCGGGCGGCCGATTCGCTCTCGATCGAGCTCGCGATCGGCACTGTGGCCTCCGCCCTTCTGGTGGTCGGCGTGTCGATCCCGACCATACATCGCACCGTATCGGCGCCGATCAAGACGATCGCCCGGCAGATGGCCGACCTCGCCGGCGGCGACACGACCATCGACGTGCGGGGGGCCGATCGCGCCGACGAGATCGGAGCGATCGCCAAGGCGCTGATCGTTCTGCGCGACGCGGTGCGCGCCAACAATGAGATGGCCGCCGAGATCAAGGCCCGCGACGACCGCGAGGACCGGCTGCGGCGGGAGGCTGCGATTCGCGACCAAGTCGAGCATTATTCGCACGAATTGTCGACGACGACCGCCAAGCTCGGCGAGATGACCAAGAAAATGGCCGCCGCCTCGGAGGATATGATCGTGCAGGAACGCCGCGCCCGCGAGGATACGGATTTCGCCCGCACCGCCTCGCTGCAGGCGGCGGCCGACGTCTCTTCCGTCGCCACCGCCTCCGAGCAGCTGCTGGAGGCGATCGGCGAGATCAGCCGCCAGGCGGTCGAATCGACCTCGGTGGTGCGGCAGGCGGTGCAGGAAACCAATGGCTCGAGCTCCGAGATGCTCCGCCTCTCCGCCGCCGCCAATCGCGTCGGCGATGTGGTCAATCTCATCTCGCGCATCGCCGCCCAGACCAATCTGCTCGCGCTCAACGCCACCATCGAGGCGGCGCGCGCGGGCGAAGCCGGCCGCGGCTTCGCGGTGGTCGCGCAGGAGGTCAAGAGCCTCGCCACCCAGACCGGCAAGGCGACCCAGGAGATATCCGACCAGATATCCGAGATCCAGGCGGCGACCAACCAGTCGGTGGCTTCGATCGACAAGATCAAGGCCAAGATCGCCGAGGTGGAGCATATTTCGGCGATCATCACCTCCGCCGTCCATGAGCAGGACGCGGCCACCAAGGTGATCGCCCGCAGCGTCCGCTCGGCCGCCGACAGCGCCGCGACCATGTCGCAGCATGTGGGCCATGTGGCCACCGCCATGTCGCAGACCGGCGTCGGCGCCGAGGCGATCGTGACGCTGGCCCGCGAAATCGACCAGATGGCCCGCCGCACGCAGGCGCATACCGACGAGCTGGCGCAGAGCCTCGCGAGCTGAGCGAAGCGCTGCTGATGGAGGCGCCCGGCCAATGGCTGCAGGCCGCGACGCCCGAGCCGGCTTCGGCCTTCGCGGCCCATTACCGCCTGACGGCCATCCATCCGTTCAGCGACGGCAATGGCCGCACGGCGCGCCGGTTGATGAATCTGCTGCTGATCCGGGGCGGCTATCCGCCGGTCGCCGTGCGCCCCGAGGACCGCAAGGCCTATCTCGACAGTCTGGAACGAGCGTCTCTGGCCGGCGATCTCGTCCCATATCAGACGCTCATGCCGAGCGTCTCGACGCGACCTTGACGGAGTATCTGCTCATGCTCGGCGAAGCTCTGCCCTGACGGAGCGTCGCATCGCGAGCGAAGCGACGCGCGGGCGAATTTATGCTATCGCCGCCGGAACATGACCGAGCCCGTCCCCGCCCGTCTCAACCTCGCCCGCTATTGCCTCGCCGAGCAGGCGCGCGCCCATCCAGACAAGGTCGCCGTCACCATCGTCGGCGACGAGAATGAGCGCAGCTGGACCTATGGCGCGCTCGACCGCGACGTCCGCGCGCTCGCGGCCGGCTTTCACGCGCTCGGCCTTCCGCCCGGCGCGCGGGTGATGATCCGCATGGGCAATGAGGCGGGCGCCGTCCTCTCCTATTTCGCGGCGATCGCCGCCGGCTATGTGGCGCTGCTCGCCTCGGCGCAGCTGACCCAGGAGGAAGCCGGCTTCCTCCTCGCCGATTGCGGCGCGGACGCGCTCGTTCTCGGCCGCGACTTCGAGGCCGAAGCGCATGTCGGCGACCTCGCCGCGCTGCGCGGCGACGATCTCGCGCGCCTGCTGGCGCATGATCCGATCGACTATGCCGACACGGCCGCGGACGATCCGGCCTATCTCGTCTACACGTCCGGCACGACGAGCCGGCCGAAGGGCGTGCTGCACGCCCATCGCGCCGCCTGGGGCCGCCGGCCGATGTACGCCCATTGGCAGGGCCTTCGCCCCGCCGATGTGATGCTGCATGCCGGCGCGATGAACTGGACCTATACGCTCGGCGTCGGCGTCGTCGATCCGCTGGCCAATGGCGCCACGGCCGTGCTCTACAATGGCCGGCCCGACCCTGCCGTCTGGCCGCGCCTCATCGAGCGCCATCGCGCGACGATCTTCGCCGCCGTGCCGGGCGTCTATCGACAAATTCTCAAATATGCGGCGCTCGGGACGCATGATCTCTCCAGCCTGCGGCATGGGCTCACGGCCGGCGCGGCGCTCTCGCCGAGCTTGCTCGAGGACTGGCGCGCGCGCGTCGGAACCGAGCTCTTCGAAGCCTTCGGCATGAGCGAGATCTCGACCTTCATCTCGAGCGGGCCGACCGCGCCCGTGCGTCCGGGCTCGCCCGGCCGCGCGCAGCCGGGCCGGACGGTGGCGGTCCTGCCGCGCGAGGGCGGGACGGAGCCGCTCGGCGCCGGCGAGACCGGCGTGCTGGCCGTGCGTCGCGGCGAGCCCGGGCTGATGCTGCGTTACTGGAACCGGCCCGAGGAGGAGGCGGAAGCGTTCCGCGGCGACTGGTTCGTGTCCGGAGATCTCGTCGAGATCGACGCCGACGGCTATGTCTGGCACCACGGCCGCGCCGACGAGGTGATGAACGCGCTGGGCTATCGCGTCTCGCCTGCCGAGGTGGAAAAATGTCTGCTCGCCCATCCGCAGGTCGCCGACGCCGCCGTGGCCGAACGGCCGGGCCGCGACGATCAGACGATCATCAAGGCCTATGTGGTGGCGCGCGACGGCGAGGCGGTGAGCGAGGAGGCGATCCTCGCTCATTGCTCCGCACATCTCGCGGCCTATAAGCGACCGCGCGTCATCGTCTTCGTCGAGGCGCTGCCGCGCAACCGCAACGGCAAGCTGATGCGCGTGGCGCTTCCTTGACCTTCACAGCTTTCGGCGCTCGCGCATTGCGCGCGAGGAGATGCCGGCGACCGGAGTGTTGCTCGCCGCGCCCTCGTCGTTCGAAGCGACGAGGGCCGGCTTGTCGAACGTCTTGATGGATGAAGGCTTCTCGTCCTTTGTGGGCTTGCGCTCGGAGCGAATTTCGGTGGACTCGGCCGTGCCGAACAGCACACCGCCCTTCTCCACCTCGATCTCCCCATAAATCCACTTGCCCTCGACCCGTCCAGTCGAACGGACGACGAGCAGCTGCTTGATCGAGATGTCGGTCCCGATCCGGCCATAGATGTCGGCGTCGGAAACGGAGATCACGCCATTGACGACGCCCGACGCGCCGACGATCAGCTGACTGCACGTAATTTCGCCGTCGACCATTCCGTCGATGACCACCGTGTCCTGCGCCTTCACCGCGCCAGTGACCGACACGCCTTCGCCAATGTAGACGACGTTCTTTTCTTCCGGTCGGAAATCCTTCATCGCAATGCTCTCCTCTTGTCGGCGCCGTCAGCCGGACGCCACGAGTTGTTGTTTTTGTCCGAGCGGAGCCAGGAAGCTGCGTAAGCCCGCAGTCTCGAAATTGGTCCAGGATCGCTCGAGCCAGGTCCGCACATAACCGCGCAGAACGAAAGAACGCGGGCGCGTTTCAGGGCCCCGCGCCGGCTCGTCGAAAACGAAGGACGAAAACGGCAGGCCCGTCAGCTCCACCGCCTCATAGGCGAGCCGATCGAGACGAGGAACGACGATCTCCTTCCACGCGTCGCTGCGACGCAGATAAGCTTCGGAGAAGTCGGCGTTGTCGTCGAAGAAGCTCGATCCGTTGACGAAATTCTTGACGATCCGATATTCGCACTTGTTCTTATACGGCGCGACGGCTTCGAGTTCGGCGAGCGAGGCCACCGACGCTCCGATGAGATGCAAGACGAGGATGCGCGCGTCGCTACGGGCGGAGGCGTCGAGCAGGCCGACATCCTCCATGAAGCGCAGCGTGTGGAGGAGCTGCCCGGACTTGAGGTCGACCACCGTCACCGCCTGGTGGGAGGCGAGGCTCTCGACGAGCCGGGCCTGATCGCGAATGTCCCTCATGTCCATGAGTTTCGCGATATTCGGATAAAAACGCCGCAAGGTTCCGCTCGGCGCCTGCGCGTCGAAAACGCGCACGTCGAAGTCGGACGCCTGCAAGAAATCGATCAGAAGCCGCGTCACCGTGGTCTTGCCGACTCCGCCCTTATCGGCTCCGACGAGCACTAGCGGCGATGCGAGCATCGATACGTTCCCCCAATAATTTAAGCGCAGTCTCTTGCCTGAAAACGCGGCAGCAGATCAGGATAGGCCAGTGGCTCCCGGCGCGCATCGTCTAAGTCTTGCTACGTATGCTTAATCACACAATTCGAATCCGTCGCCAGTTTGTCAACCAAATTTGCCCGGGTTTCGAAATAAGGTGGGGACAACTTGGACGCGAAACCATTCAGCAATATTTGTCCTGTGCGGCGCAGCAGTGCGCCACAACGCACAATTCAGGAAAATTCGTAATATCCAGAATGATTTATACTGCCACCGAGTGCCGCGCCGCCTTGGCCTCGAGATAAGCGTCGAAGGCGGAGGCCGCGAGCCGCGCGAAGGGCCGGCCGCGGCGCGTGATCGCGAGCCGGCGGCCGCTCAGTTCCGCCAGACCATCGTGCAGCAAGGTCTCGAGACGCGGGACGGCGGCGTCGAAAGCGTCCTCGGCGAAGCCGTGGGCCGCGGCGACCCGGCCGAAATCCACCGAGAAATCGCACATCAGCCGCTCGATGACGGCGCCCCGCGCGCGATCCTCGCCCGAGAAGGCGAGGCCGCGTGAGACGGGCAGACGCTCCGCCTCGACGGCGCGCCGCCAATTGCCGGTGTCGCCGATATTGCCGACATAGCCCTGCGGCAGCTTGCCGATCGAGGAGACGCCGAGCCCGAGCAGCGCGTCGGCGTCGTCGGTGGTGTAGCCCTGGAAATTGCGATGGAGCGTTCCGCCGCGCGCCGCCACGGCCATCGCGTCGTCGGGCCGGGCGAAATGGTCGAGGCCGATCGCCTCATAGCCCGCCGCCTCGAGCGTCTCGCGCACCGCTTCGGCCTGGGCGAGGCGCTCATTGGCGCCGGCGAGCGCGGCCTGATCGATCAAGCGCTGATGCACGGCGAACCAGGGCACATGAGCGTAGCCGAACACCGCGAAACGGTTCGGCGAAAGCCCGGCGGCGAGCTTCGCCGTGCGGATCACATCCTCGACGCTCTGCTCGGGCAGGCCATACATCAGATCGAAATTGATCGCCTGGAGCCCGGCCGCGCGCAGCAGCGCGACGCAGCGCTCGACGACTTCATAGGGCTGCTCGCGGCCGGCGGCCTTCTGCACATGCGGATTGAAATCCTGCACGCCCAGCGAGACCCGGTTGACGCCCGACTCGACCAGGGCGTCGGCGAGGGCCGCGTCGACGAGCCGTGGATCGAGCTCGATCGCATGCTCGATCGCCGCGTCCATCCGGAAATGCTCGGAGAGGACGCGCGCCACCTCGCGGAAGCGCGAGGGCCCGAGCATGCTGGGCGTGCCGCCGCCCCAATGGATCGAGCGCACATTGCGCGCCGGCGTCGAGGCGGCGAGGAGCTCGATCTCGCGCAGCAGCGTCTCCTTGTAGGAGGTGAGCGGCGCGTCCTGGCGCAGCGCCTTGGTGTGGCAGCCGCAATAGGTGCAGATCGCCGGGCAGAAGGGCACATGCAGATAGAGCGAGAGATTGGCGCCCGGCGAGAGCTCGGCGAGCCAGCGCGCGGCCGTCTCCGCCCCGACCTCGGCCGAGAAATGCGGGGCGGTCGGATAGCTCGTGTAGCGCGGCGCCGAACGTTCGGCGAGGGCGAGGGATGCGCTGGACATTCTGCCGGCTCCTGAGGGCGCGATGCGGTTCTCTCATCCAATTTAGACCCTCGCGGGCCGTCGAGCAAAATCCCGGCGCGGCCCCTGCACGGCTTCCGGCTCCCGGCGGGAGCGAGAGGGCTTGCGTCGATGGAAACAAAGGCTGCTCGACGCCCCCTCCCCAGCCCTCCCCCGCTCCGCGGGAGAGGGAGCAGATTCGGCGCTTCATCAATGGTTCGCGAAACGTCGGCAGCCCCCTCTCCCGCGAAGCGGGGGAGGGTGAGGGAGGGAGCGGGCGCCTGGTTCGAGCGATGCGAGCCGGGGCAGCGTCGTCGCGCCGCTCGTTTTTGCATGCGCAGCCCTTGGTCGACCCGCGCCTACAGGGCAATATCTCCCTACCGATTCTACGACTCGATATCCCTGGGGTGCGACATGTCGAAATTCTCCGGACGCGCGATGCTCGCGGCGGGGCTCTGCCTCGCCGTCGAGGCCGGCCTGCCGACGCCGGCCTCTTCCGCCGGCGCCGGGCGCGCGGGCGAGGTGGCCGGCCGCTATGCGATTCTGCGCGCCGGCGACAAGGACACGGGCTGCATGCTGACGCTGTTCGACCACGCCCGCGGGCCGGGCGGATTCCGCGCTCAGCTCGCGCCGGCCTGTCGCGACCAGGGCGTGGTGATTTTCGATCCGGTCGGCTGGTCTTTGGAGCGCGGACGCCTCGCGCTGACGGCCCGCAAGGGTCATCAGGCGCATTTCGAGCAGCAGGCCGACGGCGTCTGGCGGCGCGACGCCCATGAAGGCAAGGCGCTCGGGCTCAAGCGCCTGTGAGCGAGGGCGCCGCGCGCCCTCCTCGGCCTCGCGCCCTCTTCAGATCACAACCACATTGGCGCCGAGCTTGACGCGATTGTAGAGGTCGATCGCGTCGATGTCGCGCATGCGGATGCAGCCCGACGAGACGCTCTGGCCGATCTTGTCCGGCTCATTGGTGCCATGGATGCGGTAGAGCGTGTCCTTGCCGTTCTCGTAGAGATAGAGAGCGCGCGCGCCGAGCGGATTGTCCGGCCCGCCGGGCAGGCCGCCGGCGTCGGCGGTCGGCTGCAGATGCGGCCAGCGCTCCAGCATATCCTTGGGCGGAATCCAGCGCGGCCATTCCTGCATGCCGCCGATGGTCGCGCGCCCTGTCCAGCCATAGGCCTCCTGCCCGGTGGCGACGCCATAGCGGATCGCCTTGCCGCCACCCTCGACGAAGTAGAGAAACTTGTTCCTGGTGTCGACGACGATCGAGCCCGGCGGCTCGCTGGTCTTGAAGTCGACCAGATAGCGCTCATAAACCGCGCCGACGTCCGCCGTCGGCACCAGGGCCATAAATTGCGCGTCCCTTCCGCTGAGCTGCGGGTCCGGCAGACGCGACCCGGCGACGTTGCAGCCGGCGACAGACAATCCGAACCCCACCGCGACGACAACCAGCCTCGCATTCATGAACGCGCCCTCTTTCCAACGCCCGAGCAATCCTATTAGGATTTTGCTTACCATAATCTTACTGCCCGGAAACATTCGGTTTGGAAGAATCCCCCGCGCTGTTGCATGCGGGAGACAGGCGCCCGGGCCGCGCCCTCGCCGCGGAAATTTTCCTGGAGAGGTTTCGCCGATGCATCGCCGGAACGTGCTATAGCCGCGGATAATCCCCTGATCCGAAATCGATGGCGCGCTGTGGTGAGAACCCTATTCGTCACACATGAGAGCGGCCTCGCCCATCAAATGGGCGCGGGCCATCCCGAACAGCCGGATCGGCTGCGCGCGATCGAGCGGAGCCTCGAGCATGAGCGCTTCCAGAGCCTCGCGCGCGTCCAGGCGCCCGCGGCGGCGCGCGACGTCTTGTTGCGCGTGCACCCCGAGAGCTATGTCCGCAGAATCGAGAGCGCGCAGCCGCGCGAAGGGCTGACGGCGCTCGACCCCGACACTCTGATGTGCCCGCATACTCTCGAGGCGGCGATGCACGCCGTCGGCGGCGCCGTCGCGGCGGTCGACGAGGTGATGAGCGGCGCGGCCGACACGGCCTTCGTCGCCGTGCGTCCGCCCGGCCATCACGCCGGGCCGTCCACGCCGATGGGCTTCTGCTTCTTCAACAATATCGCGGCGGCGGCGCGCCATGCGCTGGCCGCCCATGGGGCGGAGCGCGTCGCCATCGTCGATTTCGACGTGCATCACGGCAATGGCACGCAGGACATCTTCTGGTCCGACGCGCAGGTGCTGTTCTGCTCGACCCACCAGGCCCCCTATTACCCGGGGACCGGCGCGACCAGCGAGACGGGCGAGCACGACACCATCGTCAATGCGCCGCTGTGGGCGGGCTCGACCGGCGATGATTTTCTGGAGGCGCTGAAGACGCGCATTCTGCCGCGCGTGCGGAACTTCGCGCCGGACCTGCTGCTGATCTCGGCGGGCTTCGACGCGCATCGCGACGACCCGCTCGGCGGATTGCGCTTCACGGAGCGCGATTACAGCGAGGCGACCAAGCGGCTGATGGACGTCGCGGACCGCAGCGCGGGCGGCCGCATCGTGTCCCTGCTGGAAGGCGGATATGATCTCGACGCGCTGGGCCGCTCGGCGGCGGCCCATGTGCTGGCGCTGATGGGGGCGTGAGAGCGCCCCGCGTCCTCAGCCCTGGCGGGCCTTGTAGCGCTTCTGCTGCTTGTTGATGACGTAGACGCGGCCCTTGCGGCGCACGATCTGGTTGCCGCGGTGGCGCGCGCGCAGCGACTTGAGCGAATTGCGGACTTTCATCGGTCTTTTCCCGGCAGAATGATCCAAGGCCGGGATGAACGCCCAGCTTCTCGTGGCCGCAGCCTATGCCCGATTTTCGTCCGCCGATCAAGTCCGCCGTCGCGTCGGGTTGGATCGGGTGAACGAGGGCAATCGGCTGAAGGATAAAAATCCCTAACCCTCGTCCTGAGGAGCCGCCGCAGGCGGCGTCTCGAAGGACGGCAGCGCGAAAAAGGGTTCTCCTCATTGCCGTCCTTCGAGACGCCCGCTTCGCGGGCTCAGGACGAGGGCGGTGGGGCTGTAGTCCTTCACCCGATTGCCCCGCGTTTTACCCTCCCCTCGAGGGGGAGGGTCGGCCGGCGAAGCCGCCGCAGATTCTTTGCCGTCGTCCGCCATCTGCCGCCGATGCTGTTCAATCAGCGGAATATTTGATGCGGGCCTCGCCATCGGTCAAAAGACGAAATCGACGAACAGCCGCGCATTGGCGCCGGGAAGCGGAACCTCGTCCTTCTTATAGGATACGCTGTTGCGAATATCGGCGTTCAGAAGATTGTCGCCGACGACGCCGGCGCGGATTTCCCGTGCGAACGCGCCTTTGGGCAGCTCGGCGCGATAGCTGATCTCGGCCCTCAGCAGATCATAATCTTTCGTGCGCGTCTCGGCGATCGGCGCGACATGGTTCTGCGCGAAGGCGTGCAGCACATTGATCCGCGCGAGCCAATTGGAATCGCGCCAGAAGGCGCCGCCGCCCAATCGCACCGGCGGAATGCGCGGAACATTGGCCCCGTCCGCGAATGTCGCGCGCACCACATCGAGCCGATTGTCGACGCCGATCACGCCGCCCGCGAGCGGCGCGATCTCCCATTGGCTCTGGAACTCGCCGCCGAGAAAATCCGCGTCGCGCTGCGAATAGATCGCCTGATCGAGGCCGCCGCCTTCGCCGGACGGCGTGCAGCTGCCGATATCGCCCTCGCAGCTCTCGCCGGTGAGGCGGCGATAGATGAAGCCGTGGAAATGCGTGTAGAAAAACGTCGCCTCGAAACGGAGAGGACCCTGCGCGCGGCGCAGCCCCGCCTCGACCGTCTCCGCCGATTCGAGCGAGAGGCGCGGATTGCCGATGTCGAATGTTCCGGTTGCCTCATGGACGCCGTGCGAGAACAATTCCGGCCCGCGCGGCGCGCGCTCCACATGGCTCGCGGTGAGGCTCGCCGTCAGGCCGAGGGGAAGGTCCTGCAGCACGCCGAACGACAGGCTCTTCGGCGCGAAATTGCGCCGATAGCCGAAAGAGAGCGCGGGATCGACGAAGAGGTCGGGCGTCTGGCCGATCGTCTCCACCTGCTCGATGCGGCCGGCGAGCTGCAGGCGCGTCTGCGCGGACAGCGACAGCTCGTTGAACGAATAGAAGGCGATGCTGCGCTGGTCGATCGGATCGAACAGCGAGCCTTCGGCGCCCGGCGCGATGAGCCGCTGATGCGATCCCTGCACGCCGACGGCGTTGACAAGGGAGCCGAAGCCGAGCTCGAAAGGCCTGAGCTGAACCTCGATGCGCCCCTCCTGCTCCTTATTGGCGAAGGTCTGCTGTATGCCGTCGAAGCCGCCTTCATCGGCGAGCTCGTGATGCTTGTAGTCGGTGACGCCGCCATAGAGCCGGATCGTCTCGATGAAGGAGGAGAGCGGCCGATATTCGCCCCGGCCCGTCACCTTGGTCTGGCGCATGTTTATGCGCGTGCGCGTCTCGGAGGCTTCGATCCCGGGAATGCGATAGACGCTCTCGAATCGCGTCACCGCGACGCCGAAGAAGCCGCGATCGAAAAAATAGGAGCCGCCCGCCGACCAGCCGCCCGAGCGCAGCCAGGAATTGGGCTGGCGCCCGCCGACGATCGGCGCGCCGTCCTCGGGCGGCGACAGATAAGGATAGGCGGGAATGGCGTAATTGCTCGTGCGCCGGCCATGCGCATCGGCGTGAAAGGCGAAATCGCCCTGCCCCACATCGACGAGCGCCGCCTGCTCGAGGCCGGCGTCGACAGTCGAGACGGCGCTGCGCGTCTCGACCCGCATGCAGGGCGCGAGCGGCGAGACCTCGCCCTCGCGGCAGGGAAGCGCGAGGGGAATGCGGTCATTGCCGGCGTCGACGACGCCGCCGATCGCCTGCGAGCCCCAGCGCAGAGTGGCGGGGCCGCGCACCACCTCCACACGGCCGATTGCGAGCGGATCGAGCGGAACGCCATGGTCCTCGCCGAGCTCGGACACGCCGCCGGCTCCGATCCCGTTCTCCTGCACGCGCACGCGATAATTATCGAGGCCGCGCAGGATCGGCCGATTGGCGCCCGGCGCGAAGCTGGAGCCGGAGATCCCCGGCTGCGACATCAGCACATCGCCGAGCGTGGCGCCGGGAGAGCGGCGGATATCGTCGGTCGAGAGCCGCGTCGTCGTCGCGAATTGATCGGTGACGATGGAAAGGACGCCGGGCGCGGCCTCCTTGCGCGCCGGCGCGCGCCGCCCGATCGGATTGGCGGCGGCGATCTCGATGTCGGGAAGAGCCTCTTGGGCGAGCGCGCGGTCCGCCCCCAGCGGCGCGGCCGCGATCGTGCAGCAGCTCAGCAGAACGCCGCGAAATGTCCGTCTCGTCATCGAGCCCCCCGGATCAACTGATGTTATAACATAACATTTTATGCGCCGGCTGGCCGCGGCTTGTCAACGCAACCTCGAGCGGGCCGGCGTGGCCCGCGCGCGCCTGCATCCCCGCCGCCGTTCCCGGCGCGGGAGATGGGAGGTCCGGAACGCCGCGGCGCCGTTTCGGCCGCGGAAAGAGGAAGGTTGGTCGGAGCCGGGACGTTCCGGACCACGGCCGCCTTTTCTGTTCGCCGCCTGCGGGCTCAGGGTCCTTGCTCCCTTTCGGGTAATCGGTCCCCGTGCGAGCCTCGCATATTCGGCCCGGCTCTCGCCTCGCTGTCGCGAGGCCCTCCGCACGAAGGAGGAGCCGGAACCGGCGGCGTGGCGTCGCGAGGTTTCGAGAGAGGGTCGCCTCCCGTCCCCGCGAACCGCGCCCCGCCGACGCCGCCCGACCCTTCGGGCCGCGTCCCATGCGGCGGAAGCAGGGGAGAGAACAGGAATAAAATCCGATATTGTCAAGTAGCGCGCGCCCTTCTCCCACTTGTGGGAGAAGGTGGCCCGGCGAAGCCGGGTCGGATGAGGGTCCTTCGGAGCAGCGCGAGACGCTGGCGGCCCCTCATCAGCGCGCGTTCTGAGGCGCCCTCAACCGACCTCGCTTCGCGAGGCCACCTTCTCCCGCCCTGCGGGAGAAGGAGTCGCGCGTCACGAATCGGAGAGTAGCCGACCGTCGCGGCGCTCGAAGCAACGAGCCGCGCGCTCCGTCAATCGAAATCCTGCGCCAATTCCGCGCGCACCGCTTCCGGCATCACGGCGATATGGCCGTAGTTTTGATGCGTGAAGCCGATCAGCGCGCGCGCGCCCGGCGCGCGGAAGGCGGCGACCTGCGCGTCGGTGAAGGGGAAATGCACGAATTGCACGGCGCTCGCCTTGCCTTCGGCGCTGGTGCGGTCCTGATCGGTCTCGGCGGCGCCGGCGATGCGCTCGCCGTTCAGCTCGATAAAGGCGGTCGCCTCGATCGCGCCGAGCGTCGCCAGCACGCGCTTCCTGCGCAGCGGATCGTCGATCTCGATCATGAAGGTCGCGACCAATTCGCGGCCCTTGGGGATCAGCGGATCATAGGCGGCGATCTCGCTCGGCGCCTGCTCGAGCCCGCCCTTCTCGATATGGATCATCTCCTGAATCTGCAGCCAGATCGTCTCGAAGTTTTCGAAGTGGAAGGTGACGAACGGCCCGACTTCGACGCGGCGGTTGCGCTTCCTCGCGGCGATGCGCTTGCGGCTCTCCACGCGAACCTTCGCATAGTCTTCGGGCGGCAGGAGATCGGCGACGATGATGTCGTGCTTTGGCGCCATGTCGATCGCTCCCGTTCTTCGTTGGTCGGCCGGCGTCATTGCGACCAAGCGACAAAGGCGCCGCCCCACGACTCTGGATTGCTTCGCTTCGCTCGCAATGACGGCCGGCGACGCGGCGCGAGCTTACACGAGCCCATAGGCGCGGGCGAGCAGCTCGATCGGATGCGTCAGCAGCTCCGGCTTTTGCTCCTCGCCGCCGAGCCGCTCCATCCCTTGCGCGATATGCGGGCCCGACAGCGGGCATTCGGAGACGAGATAGCGCTTGCCCGAGCCCGCCGCCTGGCGCGCCACCGGCTTACCGACCTTCAGCGCCGTCTCGAAATTCTGCGTCTTGTAGCCCCAGGCGCCGCCATGACCCGAGCAGCGCTCGATCACCTGCACATCCGCCTGTGGAACGAGGCGCAGCAACTCGGCGCCCTTCTGGCCGATGTTCTGCGCGCGCGAATGGCAGGAGACATGGAAGGCGACGCCGCCGTCGATCGGCGCGAGGCCGTCCGCCAGCCCCTCCTTGCGGGCAATGCCGACGACATATTCGCTGAGATCGAACGTCGATTGCGCGAGCTTCTTCACCTTGGCGTCGTCGGTCACGATCAAAGGCCATTCGAATTTCAGCATCAAGGCGCAGGACGGGACCAGCGCGATCACGTCATAGCCCTTGTCGATCCAGGGCTCGAGAGCGGCGGCGACTTTTTTCGCCGCGGCGGCGACCTCGCCGATCAGCCCTTGCTCGAGCAACGGCATGCCGCAACAATGCGGATGCGCGATGTCCGTCTCGACGCCGTTCTTCGCCAGCACCGCGCGCGCGGCGAGGCCGACGGACGGATCATTATATTCGCCGAAGCAGGTGGCGTAGATCACCGCCTTGCGGCCGAAGCCGGGCGCCGCGCGATTCGGCTCGGCCGGCTTCTCCTTCGCAGCCGCCTCCAGCGTCTTGCTCGAATATTTCGGCAGCGCCGCTTCATGGTGGAGACCGGCGACCTTCTCCAGCACATTGCGCGCGGAAGACTGCGCGCGATCGGTCGCCCAATTGGCGAGCGGCGCAAGCCTCGTCGCCACGGCGCCGTTGCGGTCCGTCTGCGCCAATTCGCGATCGGCGCGCGCGACGCCGTTCTTCCTCGCCTCGACGGCACGATAGCGCAGCATCAGATGCGGGAAGTCGAGATCGAACTCGTGCGGCGGCACATAGGGGCACTTCGTCAGGAAGCACATGTCGCAGAGCGTGCAGGCGTCGACGATTTGCTTGAAATCCTTGCTGGCGACGGTCTCCAGCTCGCCCTTGGGCGACTCGTCGACGAGATCGAACAGGCGCGGGAAGGAATCGCACAGATTGAAGCAGCGCCGGCAGCCATGACAGATGTCGAGCACGCGGCGCATTTCCGCGTCGAGCTTCTCCTCGTCGGTGAAGTCCGGATTTTCCCAATCCAGCGGACGCCTGAAGGGCGCCTCAAGCCCGCCTTCCCTCATGTCGCTTCCACCCTCGTCGGATTGACCTGGCCGCATCATCGAGCGATCCAGGGGCCGCCCCGCAGGGCGATGGGCCGAAGGAACATATCCCTGTCCCCCTCGTCCGGAGGAGCCCGCGAAGCGGGCGTCTCGAAGGACGGCCACGGGCGAGATCCCGGTGAGTCCGTCCCATGGCCGTCCTTCGAGACGCCGCCTGCGGCGGCTCCTCAGGACGAGGGTCGGGGAATTCATCCTTCACGGCAGAGCCGGTTCCGGCGGCCAGTTGCGGCCGCCGGAGACGTTTTCGTCTTACTTCAGCTCGTCGAGCGCCTTCTGGAAGCGGCCGGCGTGGCTGCGCTCGGCCTTGGCCAGCGTCTCGAACCAATCGGCGATCTCTTCAAAACCCTCCTCGCGGGCGGAGCGCGCGAAGCCCGGATACATATCCGTATATTCGTGCGTCTCGCCGGCGACGGCGGCCTTCAGATTGTCCTCGGTCTTGCCGATCGGCAGGCCGGTGGCCGGATCGCCGACGACCTCGAGGAACTCGAGGTGGCCATGCGCATGGCCGGTCTCGCCTTCCGCCGTGGAGCGGAACACGGTCGCAACGTCATTGTGGCCTTCGACATCCGCCTTTTGGGCGAAATACAGATAGCGACGATTCGCCTGGCTCTCGCCGGCGAAAGCGTCCTTCAGATTCTGCTCGGTCTTGCTGCCCTTGAGCGTAGCCATGACTCAATCTCCCTGGATGAATCGCATCTGGGGGCGATCGACGCCGGCGCCGCGGGGGCCGGCCGCAGCGCCCTTGTTTAGAATAATTCGAAATTTTAGATTGCCAAGCGAGAATTGGAATGATTTGAAACAAGGATGCGCGTCGTCACCCGAGGCGGTCGCCGAACAAAAATTCCATCGCCCGGTCGAGCCTTATGTGCGGCAGTGGCAGCGGTTCCATGTCGCGGCCGAGCGCGGCGACCGGCGGGCGGAATTTCAGGAAGCGGAAATCGGCGTCGTCCTCCGGCAGAGCGAGCGCGTCGCCGCGGAACACATGGCGCGGATCGGCAGGCAGCTCGCCGGGAAAGATCGCGCCTTCCGCGATCCCGTCGAATATGTCGTCGCCGATGCGCTCGCCCTCGATCGGCGTGCCGACGATGGCGGCGAGCGCTTCGCCGTCGTGCTTCACAATGGCTTCGCGCGTCGCGCGCACGGCGGCGAGCGCGATGACGTCGATGGTCGCGCCGACGCCCTCGGCCCGCTCGATGGCGCGCGAGGTGAGATGGCGCAGCACGCCCTCGAGCCGGTCGTGGCTGGTGTGGTGCAGATGATCGGCCTTGGTGGCGGCGAACAGGATGCGGTCGATCTTCGGGCGGAAGATGGTCGAGAGCAGATTGGAGCGGCCGGTGCGGAAGGCGGTCAGCACATCGGCGAGAGCGGTCTCGAGATCGCGCACGGCGGCGGGCCCCGAGTTCAGCGCCGCGAGCGCGTCGACCAGCACGATCTGCCGGTCGAGCCGGGCGAAATGATCGCGGAAGAAGGGCCGCACGACATGCGTCTTATAGGCCTCGTAGCGCCGCTCCATCATCGCCGCGAGGCTGCCCGCGGGCGGAACGCTCTCCTCCTGCACGGGCAGAGGCGCGAAGGTCAGAGCCGGCGAACCCTCGAGATCGCCGGGCATCAGGAAGCGCCCGGGCGGCAGGGTGGAGAGGGCGTAGCGGTCGGTCTTGGCGGCGCGGAGATAATTGGTGAACAGCGCGGCGAGGCGGCGCGCCGCGTCCTCGCTCGCGCTCGCCAGCGGATCGGTCAGCGCCGTGGCGCCGCGCCAATCGGCGGCGATGGCGGCGCGGGCGGCGGCGGAGGCGGCCTCCAGCGTCTCGCGCGACCATTGCGCGTAAGTCTTGCCGAGCAGCGGCAGATCGAGCAGCCATTCGCCGGGATAATCGACGATGTCGATGTCGAGCCGCGCCGGGCCCTGCCGAAAGCTCGACATCAGGCCGGCGGCCTTGCGGTCGTATTGCAGCGTCACGCGCAGCTCGGAGATGCGCCGCGTCGACTGCGGCCAATGGCGGTCGACGCCGGTGAGCGCCGAGAGATGCTCCTCATAGGCGAAGCGGGGAACGGCGTCGTCCGGCTGCGGATCGAGATGGGCGGAAACGAGACGGTTCTCGGCCGCGACGCGAAACACCGGCAGCAGCGATTTGCGCCCGGGGCCGGCCGTCCTGGCGGCGACGGCGCGGGTGAGCTGATGCACGAGCGCGGTGATGAACACCGTCTTGCCCGAGCGCGACAGGCCGGTGACGCCGAGCCGCAGCCGCGCGCCCGAAAGATAATCCTTCAGGCTGGAGGCGGCGACGCTGGTCTCGAAGAGGAGGTCGGAGAGCTGCGACACGGGCGGAATCGGCTGCGAGAAGCGGGGAGCCTGATGTAGCCTGCGGCCGCGGTTTTGGGTAGGGCGGCGAGAGCTGGGACTCGACACCGAATTTCGACCCCGAGGCCGGGCGGAAGCTCGGTCGGTCGCGCGCTGGTTCGATGCCGGTCGGCGCGGCTTCGCCATGGGAATCCAGCACCCGACGACCCTGACAACGGCGGCGTTTTCTATTGACGCGGCGGAAGCTTCAACGCGGCTTCGAGCGCGATCAACGTCGGCACGATCGCAGATTTTTCGCGCTCGAATTCATCGACGAGGAGCGCGCCGCCGGCCGTCTCCAGGGCCTGGATGACCTCGAGACGGCGCTCCAGCGCCTCGATGAGATTTGCAGCGACAGCGCGCTCCAGCTCGATTCGGATCATCGTGTCTCCGCGGGCGGGAGGAGAGATCGCGACGAGTATTACCGGCAGCGGCGGTCATTGGGAACGGCAAAATGCGGCTCGGCTCGAGGCGTTCGCCGGCGGCGGCGAAGAGCGACCTCGGCCCCGGCGCTTCCCTCGCCGTCGGCAGGGCCGCGCTCCGCCGATACAATCACCAGCTGAAGCGCACGCCGGCCTTGCCGCCGCCGCCGATGAGGCCGGAGCCGCCACGAACCTCGCCCTGCACGTAAGAGGCGATGCCGTCGCCATGATCGAAATTCAAGGCGATGATTCCGCGGCCGCGCGGCTTGCCTTCGTTGGATTGGGCGAGAAAATTGCCGCCGTTGAACGCCAGCACGCTCACGAAGCCGCCGGCGATGAGCACATCGTCATAGGCGAGGCCGGTGACGGTGAAGGTCGTCGGCATGGAGCCGACGAGAAAATTCGTCCCGACGCGCCCGCCGCCCTGCACGCGCACCTGCTCGCCGTCGGCGAGGCCGAGAAGCTTCGCGGAATTGTCGTAGAGCGTGGTCGTATATTGCGCCCCCACCGTCGGCTCGAGCCACAGATTCGTCGTGAGCGGCAAGCGATAGTTCAAATTCGCGGCGAGGCTGACATTCTTGACATTGGTGGATTGCGACGCCGAGTAGGGAACGATGCGCGCCGCCGCGCCATAGTAGATATTGCCCTCGCCGTCGATATAGTTGGGCGCGAAGGCGATGTTGTCGGTGAAGCTGGCGTTCAGATGGAAGATATCCGCCTTGGCGAGAAAATCCGCCGAGAAGGGACCGTCGAAATAGGTCGCATAGACGCCCGCCGATCCGCCGTTGAAGCGCGCCCGCAGGCGGCTCGAGCCATTGTCGACCAGCGCGAGATTCGAGGAGACGGTCGCCGTCGACAGCGCGAGGTCGGAATGGGCTGCGCCGAGCAGCACGCCGGCGATGAGGCCGTCGTTCGGCTCGAGGACGCCGCGCGACGTCAGATCGAATCCCATCTGAAAGCCATAGCTCGTCGTCTCGCTCTTGGCGCTGACGCGAATGGGAATCTGGGTCATGCCGACATTGAGTCCCGGCAGCACATAGGCGTCGCCGCCGCCGGTACGGCGTTCGAAATCCCCATAGCCTTCGATCCAGGAGCCGAAGCGAGCGTCGGGCGAGAGCGGGATCGGCGTTCCGTACAGCATCCAGCGCGACGCCGCTGCGCCTCCTGCGCCAATGGGCTCGATCGACGTTCCGGCGGGCGTGGGCGCATATCTGCGCCCGCCTTCGAGGCCGGCGGGGCGGCTCGCGAGGCGCGGGCCGAGGCGGCCCTCGTCACGCGCGGCGACACGCTTGCCTTTCTCGGCGCGCGCGGGCTTCGCCTGCGCGGTTTTCGTCTTGGCCTGCTCGACCGGGCGCTGCTGGGCCTCGCGCCGCTGCGGCTCGTTGGGGCGGCACTCGCCGCCGACGCGGGAAAATCCGGCGGCGCAGGACGCCGCCTCCTGTTCGCGCCGCTCCCGGAGCTTGCCGAGCGCGCTGTTGTTGCCGCTCTGCGTCGTCGACTGTGAGAGCGAGCTCAGCGCCTGGCTGGCGAGGGCGGCGCCCGAAAAGCCGGACGCGTCATAGCATTGGCCGTTGATGAGCGGAGCCGTGCTCGGGCAGAGGACGTTGTGGGTGCGCGCGGCGAAAGCTTCGAGCTCGGGATTATTGCCTCCGCCCAGGGCTCCGACGGAGCCGTCGCCGGCCCCGCCTCCGACGAAGTCGCCTCCGCCTCCAAATTCCTGGGCTCGCGCCGTTACGACCGCGAGCGAGCTTGCCAAGGCGGCGGACGCCACGAGAATGTGAATCAGCGTCATCCGTTTCGTCATCTCAGGTCGTCCTTGACAAGTTGTTGAGGCCTATAACAATTCTACTGCTGGCAAAATTCCGATCCTGGTCAGACTAGCTTATTCGCCGTCCATGCGTAGGACTCCTTAAGGTAAAAATGGTAAAGAAGTCACTAATGTTGCAAATCTGCCACAGAATCCTCGGCGCGCTGGCGCTTTCATGTGCGCTGGTCGCGCAAGCGCGAGCGGACGACCTCGATCTGTGCATCGACTCCGCCGCGAATCCGGACGCCTCGATTCCCGCCTGCACGCGGCTGCTCGACAAGGGCGGCTCGGTCGAGGAGGCATCGGAGCTCTACAACCAGCGCGGCGTCGCAAAAGAGGGCAAGGGCGATCTCGATGGGGCGTCGCGAGACTTCACCGCGGCGCTCGACCGCAATCCCAATCTGACCGTCGCGCTCAAGAACCGCGGCTTCGTGCGCAAGAAGCTCGGCGAAGCCGATCTCGCCGTCGCCGATTTCAGCCGCGCGCTGCGCCTGGCGCAGAACGGGCCGCTGGCCGCCGATCTCTACAATCTCAGAGGCGCGACGCTCATCGACAAGGACGAATACGACGCCGCCATCGCCGACTTCAACCGGTCGATCATGGTCGATCGCAAATATGTGAAGGCCTATGTCAACCGCGGCCAAGCCTATTACTTCAAGCGCGACTTCGACAAGGCGATCGCCGATTTCGACCAGGCCGTGCGGCTGCTGCCCGACGACCCGTTCGGCTACTCGAACCGCGCCATGGCGCGAATGGAGAAGGCCGATTTCAAGGGCGCGATCGCCGATTACGACCGCGCCATCCGGCTCGACCCCAGGAATCCGACCTGGCATAGCCGTCGCGGCGAGGCCTGGCGGCTGCAGGGCGACCTCGACCGCTCGCTCGCCGATCACGACCGCGCGCTCTCCCTGAAGCCGAACGAAGAAGCCTATAACAATCGCGCCCTGACCTTGAAGGACATGGGCAAGCTCTCGGACGCTCAGAACGATTGCAGCGAGGCCATATTGCTCAATCCGAGCTATGATCTCGCTTATGCCAACCGCGGCCTCGTCCGCCGCCTCGCCGGCGATCTGCGCGGCGCCCTGCGCGATCTCGACAAGGCGATCGGCCTCGCGCAGCGTTCGACGGCCGCGCTGACCTATCGCGGCGACGCCTATCGCGAGCTCGGCGACATCGGGCGGGCGCTCCAGGACTATGACGAGGCGATCCGCATCCTCCCCGACTATATCGCCGCCCATGCCGGTAGAGGCCTCGCTCTCGAGAAGAAGGGCGACCGCGCCGGGGCCAAGGCGGCGTTTCAGAGGGCGGCGAGCCTCTCCTCCGACGCCGACGCGGGAGTCGCCAAGCCGGCCCAGAAGATCGCGAAGGAGCGGCTCGCGGCGATCAGGGTCGAGGAAGGCGAGGCCGATCCCGGCGTTCGCGTCGCTCTCGTCGTCGGCAATTCGGCCTATCGCGCCGTTCCCGCCCTGCCCAATCCCCAGAAGGACGCCGACGCCGTGGCCAAGGCGCTGGAAGGGCTCGGCTTCAAGACGGTGATCAAGGTCTACAATGCGAGCAACGTCGATTTTCTCGCCGCCCTGAAGACTTTCGAGGAGAAGGCGGCGCAGGCCGACTGGGGCGTGATCTTCTATGCCGGCCACGGCTTCCAGATCGCGGGCGGCAATTATCTCATTCCGGTCGACGCGCAGCTGCGCACCGATCAGGACGTGCAGAAGGAGGCCGTCCCGCTGGAGCGCGTGCTGCAGGCCGCCAATAAGGCGAAGAAGCTGCGTCTCGTTCTGCTCGACGCCTGCCGCGACAATCCCTTCGAGCCGAAGATGAAGCGCGTGATCACGACGCATGTGGTGACGCAGGGGCTCTCCAGCATCGAGCCGCGCGGCGGCACGCTCGTCGCTTATGCGACCCGCGATGGACACACCGCCGAGGATGGCGACGGCGACCACAGCCCCTTCACCCAGGCCCTGCTCGACAACATGGCCAAGCATGGCGTGGAGATCAACATGCTGTTTCGCCAGGTCCGCGATCAGGTGCTGAAGCTGACGCAGGGCCGCCAGGACCCGTTCACCTATGGTTCGCTGACCAGCGAGCGCTTCTACTTCGTCGCCAGATGAGCCGCGCGGCTCAATCGAGGCCGTATTCCCGGTAATCGCTCTCGATCGTCGGATTGATGCTCCTGGCCTTCGCCATGTCCTCGTCGGCCTTGTCGGCCTGTCCGAGCCTGAGGCGCGAGAGGCCGCGACCATAGAGCGAGGAGGCGTGTCGGGCGTTGTGTTTCAGCGCCTCATTGTAATCCTCGATCGCGCCGTTGAGATCGCCTTGCTTGAAGCGAACGAGCCCGCGGCTGTCGAGCGCATCGGCGAAATTCGGCCGGCGTCGCAGCGCCTCGTTGCAATCCTGCAGCGCGCGCGGGAGATCATTGACGATGGCGCGGATCCAGCATCGATTGTTCCAGGAGTCGATATTGTCGGGATTGAGCCGTGTCGACCGCTCGAAATCGGCGAGCGCGGCCGGGTAGTCGCGATGCAGCGCCAGCAATTGCCCGCGCCGGCTGATCGAGCTCTCGTCGCTCGGATTGCGCGCGATGCGCGCGTCGAGATCGGTTTTCAGCTCCAGTTCCGACGGTAAATACGCCTTCACTTCGAGAGGCTTGTGCTCGGCGATGGGGGCGGAGGGGCTCGCCGGCCCGAGCTTCGGCCGGTCGGGCGTCAGGCGCAGCTCCGAGATTTTCGGCGTCTCCGGCGTCTTGACCGGCTCGAGCGCTTTCACGGGCTCCGAGTTCTTCGCGGGTTCGGGAGTCTTCAGCGCAGCCTTGGACAGCGACTTCGGCGCTTCGGCGACGGAAGTCCGGCGATTGCCGTCGAGCCAGACGGGCGCCTCGAGGCCATTGTCGAGCAGCGGCGCGGGCTGCCCTTTCGACTGGCGCGCGATCTCGTCCCGCGCGGCGGCGAGCGCCTGCGCCACATTGCGCTCGGCGTCGCCGATCTGGCGGACGATCTCGTTCACGAACAGGCTGTTCCTGGCCGAAGGCGAAGGATCATTGGCGATGGCGCCGATGGCCGAATAGAAGCCCAGCGTTCCCGCGCTGGACGTCGGGGCGGCAAGGCCCGGCGGCACGCTGCGGAAGCGCGCATCGAATGGGTTGCGCCGCGAGGCGTCGACGAGGACGATGCGCGTCTTGACGCCGCGCGCCGCAATTTTCGCCAGCACGCCGTCGAGCGAGACGCCCTGGCTCGCAGCGTCGTCCTCGCTCCAGATATGCGCGTCGATCGGAATGAGGTAGTTCTTGCCGCCGGCCTGGACGCCGAATCCGGCGAAGAACAGCACCGCCGTGGAGCCGGCGTCGAGACGCTGCAGGAAGCGCTCGATCGCATTGTTCAGGTCCTTCTTGCCGAGGTTCTTCTCGACCTCGGTCTCGAAGCCGAGCCGCTGCAGCGTGTCGGACAGCTTGTCGGCGTCATTGGCCGGCGTCGACAGCTCCGCGTCTCCGTCCGGATAGGCGGCGTTGCCGATCAGCAGCGCCTGGCGCGGGGAGCCGGAGGGCGCCGCGCCGACGGCGGAAAACGAGGCGCACGCCGCCAAGAGCGTCGAAATCACGGCGAGAAGCCGAACGAGCCTCATGTATCACCCGCGCTGAGATGCCAATGTTCGGACGACGAGCGGATGTCCGCGCGCTCGCCGCCGGATTAGCATATTTCCGTCGCGGCTCGATAGCGGTTCGTAAGCAGGCTTCGAACTCGGGTTAACGCGCCGCGTTGCAAGTCGTCGTGTTGCAAGTCGCCGTGTTGCAAGTCGTCGCGTTGCAAGTCGTCGTTGCCGGCGCCCGCCGTTTCGCCTAGAGACGGCAGGGCGATCCTCCCGCGGCCGGAGCGAACCGATTGTTGCAAGTCATTTCCGAGGCCGAGCGGCAGCGTTCCACCGCTTGTTTCGTGCGCGCAGCCGTCACGCGCGCAGCTGTCGCCGCGGCGCTCTGGGCCGCATTCGCGCCGCCGCCCGCCGCGCTCGCCGCCTGTCGCGGCCGCGACCTCTTTCCAATTCTCAAGACTCTCTCGCCGCTGGCCTTCGCCCGCATGGCGGCCGAGGTGGAGGCGACTCCCTTCGCCGAGGGACGCTTGTTCCGCCTGACCGGAGCCGGCGGCGAGAGCTCCTATCTCTTCGGCTCGCTGCATCTCGCCGATCCGCGCGCGACGAATTTCTCGCCCGCCCTGCGCGAGGCGCTGGCCAGATCCGACACGATCGTCCTCGAAATGGCGGAGACCGCCGCGGATCTCGACCGCATCGTCAAGGACGATCCCGCCCGGATGCGGGCGACGCTCGTCGCCGAAAAGGACCGCCGCGCCGAGCGACTGCTGTCCCGCGACGAGCTCGGCCGGCTCGAGGCTCTCCTGCGCAACCGGCGCGTCGGCGCTCTGCCGCTGCTCGACCTCAAGGCCCCGGCGCTGGCGCTGCTGCTCGATCTTCCGCCTTGCGCGGACGCCGCCGCCGATCGGCAGACCTCTGCCGACGCCCTGCTCGCCGAGGCCGGACGGCGCAATGGCGCGGCGGTGGTCGGGCTCGAGACGTTCTTCGAGCAGATCGACAGTCTCGACGGATTGACGCGCGCCGAGGAGCGCGACCTGCTGGCCGCGACCTTGAAGCAGGCCGATCAGGCCGAGGACGCCGTCGAGACGACGCTCCAGCGCTATAGCGAAAAAAATCTGGGGTGGCTGCTCGCCTGGATGCGCTCGGCCGATCCGCTGCCCTTCGTCGCCGGCGCGCAGGTTCCGGCGCCTTTTCTCGACCGGCTGATCACGAGGCGCAATTATCGGATGCGCGACCGCGCTCTGCCGATCGTCGCGCGCGGCGGCGCCTTCATCGCGGTCGGCGCGGCCCATCTGCCGGGGACGGAAGGATTGCTGTCCCTGTTCCGGCAGGCGGGCTACGAGATCGAGCGGATCGAGTAAGCGGCGACGGACGCGCGAGAGGCGAGCCTTAGAGGCTCGCAGCGCGTCAGCGACTCTCGCCGCGCGAAACGCGATCGCGTCCCGCATCTGCGGTCGGGGTCTCGTCGACGCGGATCGGCACGACCAGATCGCCGTCGCGCAGGAATGGGCCGGAGCGGATGACGACGAGATCGTCCGCCGTGACGCCCGAGCGGATCTCCACATCGGTCCCCGACAGCAGGCCGACCTCGACCCGGCGCGCGACGACGCGATTGTCGGCCACCACATGCACGATCGTGCCGTCCGGCTGATACATGATCGAGGAATAGGGCACGCCCGTTCCGCATCGCTCGGCGACGAGGATGACGCCGCGGGCGAAGACGCCGGCCTGCAGCGAGCGGCCGGAGTCGATCGCGATCTTGACGCGGCCGAGCTGGCTCGCGGGATCGACCGATGGCGCGATGAACTGCACTTTCGCCGGCGCCGGCGGAGCGCCGAGCGGGGTGACGACCACTTTCTGTCCGACGGAGAGCTTCTTCAAATCGTCGATCGGCGCTTCGGCGCGCAGATCCATCTCGCCATTGGCGACGATGCGGAACAGCCCGCCCTGCCGCGGCGACGCCGGCATGCCGGCCACGGCGGCGTTGCGGCTGACGACGCCGGCCACCGGGCTGCGCAGCGCGATGGTCCCGGCGCCGCCGGGCGCGCCCTCGACGGGCGCGAGCTGGGCGAGAGCCTGACCGGCCGACACGCTCTCGAGCGGCTCGACCAGAACCTGGGAGACCACATAGCCGTCCCGGGTCGGCCCGACGTCCACCTCGCGGCGGGCGCTGATCGTCCCGGTCACCTCCACCTGGTCCTTGAAGCACATTTCGCGCGCGCGCTTCACCGAGACGGACAGGGCGCCGGCCGGAGCCTCGGCCGCCTTGTCGGAGGCCTGCGCCGCGGCCGCCGCGAGCAGCGCCAGGACGGAGAGCGGGAGGCGCCGGCGCGCGATCCGAAAGACGCGAGCGGACGCGCCGCCTGCTGCGCCGCGCGTCGCGGCTCCATCCCCCTGCGTCATGACGCCTGTCATCTCCCCGTCCGTTTGCGGCCGCCGCCCGAAAAAAGCGAATCGAGCACGCCGCCGATGTCGCCGTCATCCTTGCCCAGCCCCCCGAGCGCGTCGATCGAGGCGCCGATCGCGCCGGCGAGATCGGCGTCGACCGACGGATCGCGCCATGGGCCATGGACGCGGATCGGCGTCTCGACACGCTTGCCGGCGAGCGACAGGCGCGCCTTGAAAGTGAAGTCGATCGCGCCTCTGACGAGATCGGCGCGGCCGGCGCCGGCGGCGTCGACGAGCTTCGATTCGAATTTCAGATCATTCGACGCCGCGGCTCCGTTCTTGATCGCGAAGGAGCCGCCGAATTTGCGAAAGCGCGTGAGCGAGCCGTCGTCCACCGCGCCGAGCAGCTCGGAGGCGAAGGGAATGTCGATCGCCTTGCCGAGGCCGCCGCCGTTGACCCGGCCATCGGAGAGCGAGATTTCGGCGCGGCCTTCCGCCGCCCGCAGCGCCTCGGCGAACGAGTCGCCGGCCGTCTGCAGATCGACGCGCGAGGACGCGAGGCCGTCGACGAGGCGTCCCGCGCCGGCGTCGGCCATCAAGGGGCCGATCCGGGCGGCGCTCATCGACAGGCTGAGCTGATGCAAGAGCCCTTTCTCGCCGCGCGCCGCGAGCGTGTAGCGTCCGCGCAGGCCGCCGTCATAAAAGCTCTTGGCGTCGAGCGCGACGTCGACCAGCCGATCGGCGGCCGTCGTGCGCGTCGTGACGCCGCCGAGCCGGATTTGGCCGATGCGCAGATCGTCGATCGCGATCATCGCCGCGAGCCGCAGCTGATCGAGCGCGCGCAGATCGATGCGCTCTAGATCCTGCGTCGTGACGACATGGGCGCCCTGCCGCGCCTCGGGAGAGGCGCGCAGCGACGAGCCGGCGGAGTCGTCCGTCAGGACCATTCGGCTCACGCGAACCTCGGCGGCGAGGCTCGGCTGCGACGAGAGATCGAGAGAGGCGTCCGCCGTGAAGGGCGCGTCGCCGACCGTTCCGCCGACTTGGGCGATCCGCAGGCGCGACCCGTCGACAGAGAGCGTTCCCGTCGCCTCGATGCGCTGGCCGTCCGGCCCGCGCGGCGCGACGGCGAGCTTCGCCGCTCCGTCGCTCAGCGGCCAGGAGAAGCCGATCGAAAGTTTTTGAGCCTGCGTCTCCAGAGCGAGATCGACCGCGGCCTTGCGAGCCTCGGGCGCGAGCCGGCCCGACAGATCGAGCCCGTCCGCGCGTGCGGTGAGAATATCGGCCTCGCCGTCGTCGAGCCGGACGCCGCGCGCTTCCGCCGTCAGCGCGGCGAGCCGCGGCAGCGGCCGCGACATCGCCGCCGCGACGGCGTTCAGCGGATCGGCGGCCGTCCGCGGGCGCGGAACGTCGAGGGCGACGCCGCCGAGCGCGGCGCGCCAGGCGCCCGCCTCGCCGAGAAGCGCCGAGAGGTCGCCGGAGAGCCTGGCCTCGCGAATGCTGAGCAGCGGCCGGCGCGCCGCGTCGCTGTTCGCGTCGCGCGCCGTCACCTCGCGCAGCGACAGTCCGGGCGAAAGATCGATGTCGACCGCGCCGATCGTCCAGACGAGGCCGGTCTCGGCGCCGAGCCGCTGCTCGACCTTGCGCAGCAGCCGGTCGGAGACGCCCGGCCACAGCGCGACGCCGGCCGCGGCGACGGCGGCCACAGCGATCGGCCCGGCGAGAACACGGATCAGCTTCACCGCGTCGCGACCTTTCCGTTGGCGGCCGGCCGCTCAGCGCGCCGATCCGGCCGCGCGCGGCCGAGCAGAGTCAACTCGGGCCCCGTCGAGAGCGTTCCCATGCGTCACTCGACGCGCGCTTTGTCCCGGCACCAGCTGCGCCACACCTCGTCGGTGGCGGCGGCGTCCTTGTCGAACAGGCACCAATCGGCGTCCGAGCGAATGGAACGGGTGGCGAGGCGCTTCTCGTCGCCCGCGATGACGCTGCGGCAGCCGCTGCTGAGCTGCGTCTTTTCGCGTTTGAGGCAGGCGACGATGCCGTCGACATTGGGAATTTCGGACATGCACAGACGGAACACGTCGGGCGTGCAGGCGGCGCGCTGGTCGGCGGTGCCGCGCTCGGCCGCCACGGCCGGACCGGCGAGCAGCAGCGCGCCGAGGACGAAGATTGCGACCTTCATGATTTATCCCTCTTCCACTCGGCCGGGACGCATGGGAGGCGTTCCGATACGTAACGCGAACCCTTGTCGGTCTCGAGCCGCGCGGACCGAGGAGCAAATCGGCTTTCGCCCTGAAACTATCGAACGCCGACGGCGCTGATCGTCGGCAAGCTAGCACAGCGGACGCGCCGCCCGCAAGGAAGCGGGGCCGATGCGATCGAATGCGCCGTCATCGAGCCGAGCCTCCCTCGTCTTCAGGCGGCGCCGGCGAATTGCTCGAGCAGCGCGTCGCGCGCTTCGGCGATGCGGCGATAGAGCTCGTCGCTGCCGCCGGCGTCGGGATGGGCGGTCTTGGCCTCGCGCCGGAAGGCGGCCCGGATCTCGGCCGGGTCGAGATCGCCTTCGAGCGGCAGATTCAGCGCCTTGCGATGCTCCTCATCGTCATCCTGGTCGAAATCGAAGCGCATTTGGAAGGCCCGGCGCTGGGCGCGTCCTTGGAGGCGCAGCTCGACCTGATCTTCCTTCCATCGCCGGCTCGACATCACGAAGCAGGCGCCGAAGGCGATCCGCCCCTCTTTCTCCAGCTCGTCGAGGCTGAACGGACCGACGACGCTGTAGGGGTCCGCGAGATAGGCGAGCCGGCCGGTCTCGCTCTGCTCGACGCGGCCGATCGCCACCTTGTCGAGAACTCCGAGCGAGCCGTTCCAGACGACCCATTCCTCATTGTCCGCCATGGGCGCGCTCTCATGCATAGGCGAGCGTCCGCGCGCGCCGCTTTTGTGCGAAAGCGTCCGCGACCGCCGTCCCTGCGGCGGCGCATGCATGTTCGGAGCCAGCCGGCGGGCGCCGTCACGCCGGGGCGAGCGGCTCGGCGAGGAACGGCTCGGCGAGGAACGATTTGGCGAGGAAGACGCGGCTGTGGCCGGGCGGAAAGCCCGCGATCTCGCCGCGGCGGGAAAAACCGCGCTTCTCGTAGAAGGCGACGGCGCGCGGGTCGAAGCTGTCGAGATAGACGCCGACGCAGCCGCGCGTCCGCGCCGCCGCCTCGGCCCGCGCGAGGAGGCGCGCGCCGAGGCCGAGGCTTCGGCATTGCGGCGCGACCCACAGATGCCGGATATAGAGCCAGCGCCAATGGATCACGCCATTGAGGCCGCCGAGCAGAGCGCCATTCTCTTCGTCATGGGCGAGAATGGAGAAAGGCGTCTCGTCGCGCGGGGCGAAGCGCGCCGCGATCTCGGCGCCGAGCGCCGAGGCGACGGCCGGGCTCTCACGCTCGAGATCGTGGAAGACGACGCGAACGAGCGCCGTCTCGGGAGTTTTTTCGGTCATGGTCCGACCCTGGCAAATATGCCGCCCGGCGCTGTTATTCTGTGTCCTCGCAGGGCTCGCCGCAATGGCGGCCGCCGCGGACGTCCGCGCGGCGTCCCGCCGGGTCGATGATTACCGGCCCGTCTTCCTCGCCTGTCGCGACGCCGCCGGCGCGTCGCGCCTCGCCATCCGGCGGATGCGGCTCGACGGCGGCGACGCTCTCTTGACCGTCGACGCGGAAACGCTCGCGACCGTCGTCGAGCCGGCGGCGAACTGGCGCTGCGCGGAAACGACTGACGCGGAACAGGGGGAGTCGCGCTTTTCTCGCGCCCTGCGTCTGCCGGGACGCGACGAGGGCTTCGTCGATGGGCGCAGCGTCTCGACCAACGCCGGGCTCGCTCATGGCGCGGGCGGCGGCTCCTTCCTCACCGGCGACCTCTGCCCGAGCCACAGGCCGCTGGATCGGGCCTTTCTCGAGCGTCTCGCCGCTGCGGCGCCCGGCGCGCCGATCGCCCTCTCGGTCTCGGGACGCTGGCTGCTCGGCCATGGCGAGGATTTCGACTGGCTGATGGAGAGGGCGAGGAGCGGCGCGCTGGCCATCTCCTGGGTCGATCATTCCTTCAACCATCCTTATGTTCCCGGCCTCGCCGACGCGCGCAATTATCTGCTGCGGCCGGGCGCCGACCTCGACGCCGAGATATTCGCGACCGAGCGCCTGCTGATCGAGAAGGGCGCGACGCCCTCCGTCTTCTTCCGCTTTCCCGGCCTCGTCGCCGACACGCGCCTCGTCGAGATGCTGCGCCGGCGTCATCTGATCGCCCTCGGCGCCGACGCTTGGCTGGTGCTGTCGCCCGCTCCGCGTCCGGGCTCCATTGTGCTCATCCATCCCAACGGCAATGAGCCCGCCGGCCTGCGGCTGTTCGAGCGCCTGCTCGTGGCGGGGCGGCTGCAGCGGCCGTTCCGACCGATCGAGCAGGCGCCGGAATAAGAAAATGAAACGCGCTCGACCTCCAAGTGACGCGAGCCGCTCGCGAGCCTTCAGGTCCGCGTCTCCTCCGCGCCGCCGCGAAACCTCCGCCAGCCGGCGGCGCGCAGACGGCAGGCGGGGCATTCGCCGCAGCCATAACCCCAGTCGAAGCGCTTGCCGCGCTCGCCCAGATAGCAGGTGTGGCTCTCCTCGACGATGAGCGAGACCAGCGGCTCGCCGCCCAATTCGGCGGCGAGCCGCCAGGTCGCCGCCTTGTCGATCCACATCAGCGGCGTATGGATGGCGAGCGTCCGGTCCATGCCGAGCGAGAGCGCGGTTTCGACGGCCCGGATCGTGTCGTTGCGGCAATCGGGATAGCCGGAATAATCCGTCTCGCACATGCCGCCCACGAGATCGCCGATCCCGCGGCGATAGGCGAGGGCGGCCGCGAAGGTGAGGAAGAGAATATTGCGGCCGGGAACAAAGGTGTTGGGCAGGCCCGAGGAGTCGAAGGCGATGGCGGCGTCGCGCGTGAGCGCGGTCTCGGAGATGGCCCCGAGCGCCTCGATCGAGACCGTGTGATCCTCGCCGAGCCGCTCCGCCCACAGCGGCGACAGCCGCGCCAGTCCGGCGCGCAACGCCTCGCGCTGCCCGAGCTCGATGCGATGGCGCTGGCCGTAATCGAAGCCGATGGTCTCGACGCGGGAAAAGCGCGCCAGCGCCCAGGCGAGGCAAGTGGCCGAATCCTGTCCGCCGGAGAACAGGACGAGGGCTGCGGCGGGCGCGGGTGGGTCGGCGATGGTCATGACATCCTCGTCTCTCTGCGGCCCTCGATGGGCGGCGAGCCGGCGTCCGGCCGCCTTCGTCTCGTCCCTCGTCCTCGCGCAATCGTGGCGCTTCATGCAATATGGTTTCGCTCGCAGGCGGCGCCCAGATAGAGCAGGCCGGGCGGCGGCGCGAAGCAAGGAGCGAGGGCTCGACGCATGGCGGAAATGGAGCGGCGCCCGGACCCCGACGCGCTGCTGGCTCTGGCGGAACAGGAAAAGCGCGGCAAGCTGCGCGTGTTCCTCGGCGCCGCGCCCGGCGTCGGCAAGACTTATGCGATGCTGGCGCGCGCGCAGGCGGCCAAGGCCGACGGCTGCGACATCGTCGTCGGACTCGCCGAGACGCATGGCCGCACGGAGACGCAGGCGCTGCTCGACGGGCTCGAGCGCCTGCCGCGGCGCAGCGTCGACTATCATGGCCGCAAGCTCGAGGAGTTCGACGTGGATGCGGCGCTCGCCCGCAAGCCGCAGATCATCCTCGTCGACGAGCTCGCCCACACCAATGCGCCGGACTGCCGCCATCCCAAGCGTTGGCAGGACGTCGAGGAGCTGCTCGACGCAGACATCGACGTCTGGACGACGCTCAACATCCAGCATCTCGAAGGTCTCGCCGACGTCGTCTCGCGCGTCACCGGCGTCGCGGTGCGCGAGACCGTGCCCGATCTCGTGCTGCAGAACGCCGACGACGTCATCCTCGTCGACATCACGCCGGACGAGCTGCTGCAGCGGCTCGGAGAGGGCAAGGTCTATGTTCCGCAGATGGCGGAGCGCGCGATCCGCAATTTCTTCACGCCGCGCAATCTGACCGCCCTGCGCGAATTGGCGCTGCGCCGCACGGCCGACCGCGTCGACGACCAGATGGTCGATTTTCTGCGCCAGAGCGCGATCGAGGGCCCCTGGGCCACATCCGAGCGCCTGCTCGTCTGCGTCGGCGCCGATCGTCTTTCCGAGCGCGTCGTGCGCGCCGGCGCGCGCGCGGCGACCGCGCTCAATGCGTCCTGGCTGGCGCTGCATGTGGAGCGCGCCGGCGAAGAGGAGGAGGACCCGCGCAAAGGGCGCCGCGTCGACGAGGCGCTGCGGCTCGCGGAGCGTCTCGGCGGCGAGGCGCGCCGCGTCTCGGGCTATGATATCGCCGCGGAGACGCTGCGCGTCGCGCGGCGCGAGAACATCACGCAAATCATCGTCGGCCGCTCGCGCGCCGGGCTTGTCGCACGCTTCCTGCGCAAATCGCTGACCGAGGAGCTGGTGCGGCGGTCCACCGACATCGCCGTGCAGATCATCACCGACGGCGCCGCCGCGCCCCCCGAGCCGCCGCGGCGCGGCGCGCGTCCGCATGCGCGGCTCTGGCTGGGCGTCGGAGCGGCGCTTCTCTCCTCCGCGATCGCGGCGGGCGTCGCCGCGCTGGCGGAACGATGGCTGGCGCTGCCCGATCCGTCGCTGATCTTTCTCGCCTCCGTGGTCTCCTGCGCGCTCGGCTTCGGCATCGCCTCGGCGACGGCGGCGTCGATCTTTTCCTTTCTGGCCCTCGACCTCTTCTTCATCGAGCCGCGCTTCGATATTTCGATCAGCGAGCCGCGCGAATTCCTGTCGCTGCTCGTCTTCCTCTCGATCGCGATGGTGACGGGCACGCTCGCCGGACGGGCGCGGGCGCGCTCCGAGGCGATGCGCACGCGCGCCGAGGCGGCGCAATCGCTGTTCGATCTCTCGCGCAAGCTGGCGAGCGCCGCCAATCTCGACGACGTGCTATGGGCCGCGGCCAATCATGCGCAACGGGCGCTCGAGGCGAAATGCGTCGTGCTGCTCGTGCCCGACGACGCCGATCTGCGCGTCGCCGCCGCTTGGCCGCCGGTGGACGAGCTCGATGCGGGCGAGGCGGGCGCGGCGCGCTGGGCGCGCGACAAGGCCGAGCCGGCCGGATGGCGCACCGACACTCTGCCCAAGGTGCGCTTTCAGTTCCATCCGCTGACGACGACGCGCGGAGTCGTCGCCGTCGCGGGCGTCGAGCCGCGCGATCCGGACGCGCCGCTTTCCGCAGAGACCGAGCGCATGCTGACCGCCATTCTCGAGCAGACGGCGGTGGCCGTCGACCGCTCGCTGCTCGTCGGCGAATCGGTGCGCGCCGCGGCGCTCGAGGAGAATGAGCGGCTGCGCATGACGCTGCTGTCCTCGCTCTCGCATGATCTGCGCACGCCGCTCGCCGCGATCACCGGGGCCGTCACCGGCCTGCGGCAGCTCGGCGACAAGATGACCCAGCCGCAGCGCGCCGATCTTCTGGCCTCGATCGAGGAGGAGGCGGGACGGCTCTCGCGCTTCGTCGCCAATCTGCTCGACATGTCGCGCATCGAGTCCGGCGCGGTCGCGCCGCGCCGCGAGCTCGTCGATATCGGCGATGTCGTGCGCAGCGCCGTGGCGCGGGCTCGCAAGGAGCTTCCCGACCTCACAGTGTCGGCGAGCCTCGCGCGCGATCTTCCGCCGCTTCGCGGCGACGCCCATCTCTTGGGCCAGATTCTGTTCAATCTGCTCGACAATGCGCATAAATACGGCGGCGGCTCGGCGGCGATCTATGCGCGGCGCGAGGGCGGCGAGGTGGCGCTCTCGGTGACCGACGAGGGACCAGGCGTGAAGGCGCAGGATTTAGAGCGCATTTTCGAGAAATTCTATCGCGGCGGCCGCGTCGACGGCCGCAAGGCGGGCACGGGCCTCGGCCTCTCGATCTGTCGCGGCCTGGTCGAGGCGATGGGCGGCACCATCGTCGCGCAGAGCCCGGCGGCGCGCCGGCGCGGCACGCGCATGCTGATGCGCTTTCCCGCCGTCGAGCCGCAGCGTCGCGGCGCGGCGGCGTGAGCAATGTGTGAATGTCGAGCTGCTCCAGCCGCTCGACCACCTCGGGGCCGACGCCATCGACGGCAAGCAGCAGAGCGCGCGCGGCGGCGTCGAACATTTTCTCGTTCATTACGGGCGTCTCAATCCGGCTCGTCGCCTCCTTCGCGCAAATCCGCGGGCGTGACGAAGCGCTCGAGCCGCGCGCCGCCGGCGCCCACCTCCGCCCAGTCCTCGGCGGAAAAATCCAGGACCGCGAAGGCCGCCGTCGGATATTTGGCGCGAAGGCGCGACAAATCGTCCGGCGCGCCATCGGCGGCGAGCGCGCAGGCGAGGTCGGCGAAGCCCGGATTATGGCCGATGGCGAGCAACGTCGACGCTCCCGCGGGCGTCTCCCGCAGCACGTCGAGCAGGCGGTCGGGATCGGCGAGATAGATGGCGTCGTCGAGCCGATGCTCGACCTCGCGCGGAAACGCCTCGAGGGCGAGGTCCAGCGTGCGCTTGGCGCGGCGGGCGACCGAGGAGACGGCGAGGTCGGGCACGAGCCCCTCGTCGGCGAGGTAGCGGCCGACGCGGCGCGCATCCTCCTCTCCGCGCTTGGTCAGCGGCCGTTGGCGGTCGCCGCCCGCCGAATGGGCGTCGGCCTTGGCGTGGCGCAGGAGAATGAGGCGTCGCATCTTCAAATCGTCCATCTCGCGGGAGTTTCGCTCGCAGGAGTTCCGCCGGCCGGCGGAGGCCGTCGCCGCAGAGCTCCGATCGATCGCTCCAAGGCCTCGATCATAGCCAAATTCTCACGTCTCGGCGCGCCCATATCCGCGCCAAAAGCGGAGGCAGGAGCGCCGGCACGGGGCGCAGAAGGCGCCGAGGGCGTTCTGCAGGTTTTCGAAGCGTCGCGGTTGCGCTATAGGACCTCGGCCGATTTCGAGAGCGAAGCCGATGGGCCGCTCGGCGATCTCGACCGCGACGCGGCGGGGCCGTGACATGAACGAGAAGCAGGAACCAGAGGGAACGCACGCATGATCCGCGAATTCCGATATCGTGGCGAAACTTTCAGAGTCAACGCGCACGGCATCGCCGGCCATGAGGAGGTGTTCATCATGCACCTCGTCGATGGCGAGGAAGAGGGCGAAATCTCCATCGATCGCATGACGGAAGAGAACGACACCAGCGCGCCGATCTCCGCGATCTGCGAGATGCTGTGCGACAAGCTCATCGTCGAGAACAGCATCGACGTCGCCGATCCGGACGGCGCGTTCGAATGGGTCGAGGCCGAGACCCTGCGCAGCGTGCTGCCGACCCGCAGCGACTCGGCGGCGCATTGATCCTGCCGAGGCTTCGGCGTCGCCCACGCCGAAGCCGCCCGCGGCGGCTCGCACCATCCCGATTCGATCTGTCCTCGAGGAGCGAGCCGGAAGGCTCGCGGTCCAGAGGACGGGTTTGGACCGCGAGCCTTCAGGCTCGCTCTGCGAGATCGGCGGCTCCTTCAGGACGAGGGTTGGGGATTTTGTCCTTCGCCCCATCGCCCAGGCGGCGCGAAGACCGCTCTTTTCACCCCGGGCTCGGCGTGATAAGCGGCAGGCTTCACATCTCGTCTTGTCCCGCATGGGTCGGGCGCGCGACTTGTCGCCCCCGAATCGCCATGCCGAAAGCGACTGTTCGGTTCTCCCGCCGGGGACGCGGGAGAATCCTGCGCCAAGCCCTGCGATTTGCTCGCCACCAGAGGTAACCATGAGCCAGACCAGCTTCTTCTCTACCCCGCTCGCCGAATCCGATCCCGAGCTCGCCAAGGCCGTCGCCCTGGAGCTCGGCCGGCAGCGCGACGAGATCGAGCTGATCGCCTCCGAGAACATCGTCTCCAAGGCGGTGCTCGAGGCGCAGGGCTCGGTTCTGACCAACAAATATGCCGAGGGCTATCCGGGCAAGCGCTATTATGGCGGCTGCCAGTTCGTCGACATCGCCGAAAATCTGGCGATCGAGCGCGCCAAGCAGCTCTTTGGCTGCGGCTTCGCCAATGTGCAGCCGAACTCCGGCAGCCAGGCCAATCAGTCGGTGTTCCTCGCTCTGGCGACGCCGGGCGACGTGTTCTTGGGCCTCGACCTCGCCGCGGGCGGCCATTTGACGCATGGCTCGCCGGTCAATCTTTCCGGCAAATGGTTCAAGCCGGTCCCCTATACGGTGCGCAAGGACGATCAGCGCATCGACATGGAGCAGGTCGCGGCGCTGGCCGCCGAGCACAAGCCGAAGCTGATCATCGCCGGCGGCTCGGGCTATTCGCGCATCTGGGACTTCGAGGCCTTCCGCAAGATCGCCGACAGCGTCGGCGCCTATTTCATGGTCGACATGGCGCATTTCGCCGGCCTCGTGGCCGCTGGCCTGCATCCCTCGCCCTTCCCGCACGCGCATGTCGTCACCACCACGACACATAAGACGCTGCGCGGCCCGCGCGGCGGCATGGTGCTGACCAATGACGAAGAGATCGCCAAGAAGATCAATTCGGCGGTGTTCCCCGGCCTGCAGGGCGGCCCGCTGATGCATGTCATCGCCGGCAAGGCCGCCGCCTTCGGCGAGGCGCTGAAGCCGGAGTTCAAGACCTATCAGAGCCAAGTGAAGGACAACGCCCAGACGCTCGCGCAGACGCTGGTCGACGCCGGCCTCGCCATCGTCTCCGGCGGCACCGACAACCATCTGATGCTGGTCGATCTGCGCCCGAAGAAGCTGACCGGCAAGGCGGCGGAGGCGGCGCTCGGCCGCTCGCACATCACCTGCAACAAGAACGGCATCCCCTTCGATCCCGAAAAACCCTTCGTCACCTCCGGCATTCGCCTCGGCTCGCCGGCCGCCACCTCGCGCGGCTTCGGCACGGCGGAGTTCAAGACCGTCGGCGGCTATATCGTCGAGGTGCTGGACGGGCTCGCCGCCAAGGGCGAGGCGGACAATTCCGCGACCGAGGCGGCGGTGAAGGAGAAGGTCCACGCGCTGACGGCGAAGTTCCCGATCTATTGATCGGCACAGAGCGCCCCTTCCTCTTGGTTATAAGGAAGGGGCGCGTATGTTAAGAGCGCATCCATTCAATGCTAGGCTGGCATCGGAGTCATCACGTGCCCTCGTTTTCAGAACGGCACGGCTTCAAAAAGCCGAAACAAATACAGATAACCAGTCTCGATGCGGAGACACGACACAGCCTGTGGAATGTGTGCGCACAATTTATATTTATCAACAGATACACATTCTTAAACGATGACACGAGATTGCAGAGATTTGCTCGTGATTTGTACGCAGGCTTTTACAAACTGCCTATAAATGATATTCCAAGCACAACGAGCACCTATATCGCTAATGAGTTAAAATTTTTTCAGAACGCAGAGTGGTTTGATGTGTTCGACATGATAGAGTTCATTTGCTGCCAACTCGAAGAAGAATACAAAGCAGATTTTATTAACGTTGTGAATTTTGTTCTTGAGCGCGAAAAATCCGCCTTCCGATTTGTTGGCGGTGCCCTTGCTCCATTATCGAGCGAAACTGACGTTGATGAAATAGAGCTTGCAATCAATCAAAATGACAAATTCAAACCAGTTAGCGCGCATATTGCGGCCGCCTTATCTCTTTTTGCTACCAAACCAACTGCTGATTATCGAAACTCCATCAAAGAATCTATTTCTGCGGTCGAATCTGCCGCAAGGTTAATTACTCAGTCGCCGACTGCGACGCTCGGAGATGCGATAAAGAAGATCGACGCCAAACACTCTTTGCACAACGCTTTCAAGGACGGAATCTTGAAAATATATGGCTACACCAATGACAAGGGCGGCATTCGGCATAGCCTTACAGAAGAAACGAATGTGGATGAAGCCGATGCGCGATTCATGCTGGTTTTTTGCAGCGCCTTCGCAAATTATTTGATTAGTCGATTTGACGAGGTCGTCGACTAGTGGCCCGCGTCATCGAAATTCATGGGCCTCGAGAGCGAGCCTGAAGGCTCGCTCTTAACGCCCTACCGTTATCGCGAGCGTGCTTGCGTTTACCGCGCAGCTTCGCCCCCGCCGCCATCAGACCCAAAACGGCCGCCCGGCCCTATCGCCTCCATCAGCCATTCTGCGGGAATGTCGTAAATCTTCGCGAGCGCGCGCACGGTGGCGACGGCGGTGCGGTGGCGGCCGTTCTCTATGTCGCTGAGCGTGCCCTGCGCCATGCCGAGTTTGGCCGCCACATCCTGCTGGGTCAGCGCGCGCCATTTGCGGATTGCAGTCGCGAGGCGCTCGCCGCGCAACAGAAATGCCGAAACTTCCGCCGGCAGCAGTCCGTTCGGGTCGTTCGCGAGCGCGGCCTTGCAGGCGTCATACATGGCCGCGTCGGCGGTCTCTTCCTCCGACTCGGAAGCGGCTGCGACGAGCGCTTCGTAGTCCGCGCGCGGCAGAATCGCCAGCTCCTCGCCGTTCGGCGTCGTGATGAATTGCGCTTTCAGCGTTTTCATGCACCGACTATGCCGATAATATCGGGAAAGGCCAACCGATATTATCGGAGATGAGAGAGCGGCGGAAGCGCGCGGGCATCGGCGCAAACTGAAAAAGCAACCCTCGACCTTGCGGCGACCGCGAGGAACGGGCTAAGCAGGCGGCTCGTCTTACAAAGAGCGGCCAATGCGCTGTCCCTATTGCGGCTCGCCCGACACGCAGGTGAAAGACTCCCGGCCGGCCGAGGATTCCTCCTCGATCCGGCGTCGGCGCGTCTGTCCGGGCTGCGGCGGCCGCTTCACCACTTTCGAGCGCGTGCAGCTGCGCGAATTGGTGGTGATCAAGAAATCGGGACGGCGCGAGCCGTTCGAGCGCGACAAGCTGATGCGCTCGCTGGAGATCGCGCTGCGCAAGCGCCCGATCGATCCGGAGCGCGTCGAGCGCATGGTCAATGGCGTCGTGCGCCAGCTCGAGAGCTCGGGCGACGCCGAGATCGAGAGCGCGCGCATCGGCGAATTGGTGATCCAGGGCCTGAAGTCGCTCGACGACGTCGCCTATGTGCGCTTCGCCTCGGTCTATCGCGACTTCCGCGAGATTGCCGATTTCCACGCGCTGATCGACGAATTATCTCAGGGTGAGAGCGAGCGGGAGGCGCGGCCGCAGGACGCGGACGCGCCGGTCGGGAGATGACCGCGACGACCGGAACCTTCGACGAGACGGACGACGCCTTCATGGCGGCGGCGCTGGCGCTCGGCCGGCGCAACTTGGGCCGCACGGGCCCCAACCCCGCCGTCGGCGCGCTGATCGTCAAGGACGGCGTGGTGATCGCGCGCGGCTATACGGCCGTGGGCGGGCGGCCGCACGCCGAGGCGATCGCCGCCGCCGTCGCGGGCGAGGCGGCGCGCGGCGCGACGCTCTACGCCACGCTCGAGCCCTGCTCCCACCACGGCGCGACGCCGCCCTGCGTCGACACGATCATCGCCGCCGGCATCAGCCGCGTCGTCTCGGCGATCGAGGACCCGGACCCGCGCGTCGCCGGCCGCGGCCACGCCCGTCTGCGCGAGGCCGGAATCGAGGTGACCGTGGGCGTGCGCGCGCGCGAGGCGCGCGCCGACCATCTCGGCCACATCCTGCGGGTGACGCAGGGCCGGCCGATGGTGACGCTGAAGCTCGCGCAGACGGCGGATGGCTACGCCGCCGGGGCCGAGCATGATCCGCGCCTCTTCATCACCGGCGCGCTCGCCGACACGGTGACCCATATCGAGCGCGCGCTGCACAGCGCGATCATGATCGGCGCGGGCACGGCCTTCGTCGACGATCCGCTGCTCACCGTGCGCCTGCCCGGGCTCGACGCCGTCAAGCCGCTGCGCGTCGTGCTCGACGCGCAGCTGCGCCTGTCGCGCCGCTCACGCCTCGCCGCCACGGCGCGCGAGACGCCGACGCTCGTCATCGCCGGCGACAGCGTCTCCGACGCCGCCGCCGCGGAATTTTCCGCCGCAACGGCGATCGAGGTCGCCCGCATCCGGCAGGAGGCCTCGGGCCGCCTCGCGCTGCCGGCGGCGCTGGCCGAGCTCGCGACGCGAGGGGTGACGCGCGTGTTCAGCGAGGGCGGGCCGCGCATTGCCGAGAGCCTCGTGCTCGGCGCGCTCGCCGACGACGTGGTGCTGCACACCGGGCTGAGGCCGCTCGGCCGGCCGGGCCGCCTCGCCCTCTCGCCCGCGGCGCGCGCGCGGCTCGAGGACGCGAGCGCCTATCGCCTCGTCGACGAGGCGCAGTTCGGCGCCGACCGCATGACCCGCTACGAGAGGATCGGATAGATGTTCACGGGCCTCGTCACCGACATCGGCGAAATCGTCTCGGTGGAGCCGCGCGGCGAATTGCGCCGCATCGCCATTGCCTGCCATTACCCGCCGGAGACGATCGCGCTCGGCGCCTCGATCGCCTGCTCCGGCCCCTGCCTCACCGCCGTAGGCTTTCGCCGCGAGGGCGAACGCATGATCTTCGAGGTCGACGCCGCCGCCGAGACTCTGGCGCGCACCACGGCCGGCGAATGGGCGGCCGGGCGGCGCATAAATCTCGAGCGCTCGCTGAAGATCGGCGACGAATTGGGCGGCCATATCGTGACCGGCCATGTCGACGGCGTCGCGACGATTTTTTCCCGCGACGACTTCGATGGAATGTCGCGCTTCTGGATCGACGCGCCGCATGACTACGCCCGCTTCATCGCCGAGAAGGGATCTGTCGCGCTGGACGGAACCTCGCTCACCGTCAATGCGGTCGAAGGCGACCGTTTCTCGGTGCTGATCATCCCGCACACGCTCGCCGTGACGACCTGGGGCTTCTATCGCGCCGGCGACCGGCTGAACCTCGAGGTCGATCTGATGGCGAGATACGCCGCGCGGCTGGCGGAGGCGTCGAAATAGGGCGCATCCACCCTCCCCTTCAGGGGGAGGGTCGGCCGGCGCAGCCGGACGGGGTGGGGTCATCCCCGAGACTCGGAGAGCAACCCCCTCCCGAGCGCCTTCGGCGCAGGGCCTCCCCCCTCGAGGGGGAGGCGGGCGCGGCGCTTGAACAAAGCCGCCGCATAAGACGCATGCGCTCCGCCGAAAAAATGTGTATCGATCGCCACTTCGCTTCAAAGAGCGTCGTGCGCCCCCGCCCCGGCCCTCCCCCTTTCGCGGGAGAGGGAGAAGGTTGCGCCCTTCATCGAGGGGTCGCGCAACGCCGATCACCCCTCTCCCGCGAAGGGGGAGGGTCGGGGCCTGTCCGCCCCGTCCCGTTCCGGAGTTTTCGCCAATGGCTGGGTCCTATCGCGCCGACGACGACGATCTCGCGCCCGTGAACGGCGCGCGCATTCTCGTCGTCGAGTCGCGCTTCAACGAAGATATCGTCGAGCTGCTGCACGAGGGCGCCGTCCGCGCGCTCGAGGAGCTGGGCGCCGATGTCACCACCGTCACCGTTCCGGGCGCGCTCGAGCTCGCGCCCGGGGCCGCGATCGCGCTCGACGCCGCCGAAGAGGCCGGCAAGCCTTATGAGGCCGTCGTCGCTCTCGGCTGCGTCATTCGCGGCGACACTTATCATTTCGAGATCGTCGCCAATGAGAGCGCGCGGGCGCTCACCGATCTTTCCGTCTCGCGCCGGCTGCCGCTCGGCAATGGAGTGCTCACCGTGGACAATGAAGAGCAGGCCGTGCTGCGCGCCGATCCGAAGCAGGGCGGCGCCGACAAAGGCGGCGACGCGGCCCTCGCCGCGCTGGCGCTGGTGCGCCTGAAGCGCAAGCTCGGAGGCGCCGCATGAGCGTCGAGGAGCGGTCGGCGGCGCGCCTCGCCATCGTACAGGCGCTCTATCAAATGGAGGTCGCCGGCAAGGGCCTCAACGAGATCTATGCGGAGTTCGAGGTCCACTGGATCGGCCGCGAGATCGAGGGCGTGCAATACAGGCCCGCCGAGCTGCAGTTCTTCCGCGACATCGTCAAGGGCGTGCTCGACAATCAGACGACGATCGACCGGGCCTTGGATCAGGCGCTGCAGGGCGGCTGGCCGCTGCAGCGCATCGAGGCGGTGATGCGCGCCATATTGCGCGCCGGCGCCTATGAGCTCGGCTTTCGCCGCGACGTGCCTGTCAAAGTCGTCATCAAGGAATATGTGGATGTGGCCGGCGCCTTCTTCGGGCCGACCGAATCCGGCATGATCAACGCCGTGCTCGACCGGCTCGCCCGGCAGGCGCGGCCGGACCATTTCGGCGAGAAGTGAGGGCGCGCGGCGGCCCATCCTTCGAGACGCCCGCTGCGCGGGCTCCTCAGGATGAGGGTTGGTTTTCGAGACGCGCCTAGGAGAGGCTCGCTTTTCCGAGGGGAGGCCGGCATGGCGGAGCGCCGCTTCAGCGAGGACGAGCTGATCGCGCAAATCTTCGCGCCGCTCGCGGCCGAAGGCGGCTTCGGCCTCGCCGATGACGCCGCCGTCCTGCCCTCTGGCGCGGGCGATCTCGTCGTGACCACCGACGCCGTGATCGCCGGCGTGCATTTCTTTCCCGACGATCCTCCCGGTCTCGTCGCGAAGAAGGCGCTCAGGGTCAATCTCTCCGATCTCGCCGCCAAGGGCGCCGAGCCGGTCGGCTTTCTGCTGACCCTCGCCCTCCCCCCCGACTGGACCAATGGCTGGCTGCGCGATTTCGCCGCCGGCCTCGCCGAGGATGCGCGCGATTTCGCCTGCCCGCTCCATGGCGGCGACACGACGGCGACGCCCGGCCCGCTGACCATCTCCATCACCGCCTTCGGCCGCTCCGCGCGCTTCGTGTCGCGCTCGGGCGCGCGGCCGGGCGATCTGATCTTCGTCTCCGGCGCCATCGGCGACGCCGCCCTCGGCCTCGGCGTCGCGCGCGGCGAGCCTTTCACCGGCAGGCTCGGCGAAGCGGCGCGGGCCCATCTGCTCGAGCGCTATCGGCTGCCGCAGCCGCGTCTCGCGCTGGCCCAGACGCTACGCGATCATGCGAGCGCGGCCATGGATGTGTCCGACGGCCTCGTCGGCGATCTCGCCAAGCTGTTGCGGGCGAGCGGAGCGAGCGCGCGCGTGGAGCTTTCGAAAATTCCGCTCTCGGCGGCGGCGCGGGAGGCGATCGCGGCGGAGCCAGGGCTGTTCGATCGTGTCGTGACCGGAGGCGACGATTACGAGATTGTCTTATGTGCGGCGTCCGAGGCCGCGGCGGCGCTCGCTCGAGAGGCGCGACAAGCGGGCGTCGCCTTGACCGAAATCGGCGTGGCGACGAGCGGTCGCGACGCGCCCGTCTTCGCGACTGCCGACGACCGGCAAATCGTGTTTTCCAATTCCTCCTATCGTCATTTTTGAGTTCGGCCCTGCGTCCTTCGCGCTATGAATGAGGTTTCTACTGAATTGACCCGCCAGCGCCCGGCTGGTAGTTTAAAGTAATTTTAGACATAAAATATTTTGGCTGGTAAATTAATGAAGTATAGATACGAAATAGACGGACTCCGGGCGGTTGCAGTCGCTTCGGTCATCTTATACCATGCGGGATTCGAGAATTTCAAAGGAGGGTTTGTCGGCGTAGATGTGTTTTTCGTCATAAGCGGTTATCTAATAACAAAAATAGTTTCAGATGGATTGAATGAAAAATCATTTTCGATATGCGCCTTTTTCGAGAGGCGGATGCGTCGGATATTGCCGGCATTATACATAGTAATGCTATTCAGCATTTTGCTGGCCTGGCGCTATATGTTGGCTCCGGAGATGGTCGGCTTTGGAAGGAGCGTGATGGCGGTCGTCTTTTTCGTTTCAAATATATTCTTCTCCAGGAATATCGACTATTTCGCGTCCGACGTCGAAACAGCGCCGCTCATCCATGCATGGTCGCTTTCCGTCGAAGAGCAATTCTATCTGGTTTTCCCGATCATCGCCGCGATCTGGGTCGCGCGGGGCTGGTCATTGATCTACATGGTCGCGAGCCTGACCGTCATCAGCTTTGCTCTCGCCGAATGGGCCTCCAAGACGCATCCCGCCTTCGATTTCTACTATCTGCCGACGCGCGCCTGGGAGCTCGGCGTCGGGGCGATGGTCGCGCTCGCGCCGTGGCACCGGCTCCGGCTCGGGCAAGGCGTCCATGAAGCGGCCTCGATCGCCGGTCTGTCGGCGATCGTGCTGTCGGTCGCATTTCTCGACCGCAATATCCCATTTCCCGGCGTTTTCGCATTGGCGCCGGTCATTGGCGCGGCCCTCGTCATCGGATTCGCGCATCCGGACACATTCTGCGGCCGTCTCCTCGGCGTCGACCCGCTGGTGCGGGTGGGCCTGCTGAGCTACAGCGCCTACCTATGGCACCAGCCGCTGTTCGCCTTCGCCCGGCTCGGCCTCCTCTCCACGCCGAGCAAGTGGCTCCTGCTGCTCATCGGCGGCGTCGCGCTCTGTCTCGCCTATGTGTCCTGGCGCTATGTCGAGTCGCCTTGCCGGGACAAGCGGCTCACGCCGACGCGGCCGCTCGCCTTCGGCGCCGTCGCCGCAGGGCTCGCGCTATGCCTGTTCGGCATAGCGATGCACCATTACGCCGGCGTTCCGGGCCGATATTCCCCCGGCATATCCGCGATCGCGGCCGGTCTCGACTACAGGATTCCGCGTTTCGCCGAATGTCTGGGCGACTTCGACCATGTTGTCGCGCCCGACGAAGCTTGCGAATATCATCCCCAGCTCCCGTCTCACATCGCGATCTGGGGCGACAGCCACAGCGCCTCGATAGCCGGGGCGCTCGCCGCGGGCCTGGCGGAGCAAGGGGCCTCGTTGAAACAGTTCAACCTCGCCGCATGTCCGCCTATACGAGGAGTTCATATTTTTCTATCGGAACGGCCGAATACGTGTAACGTTTATAATGACAAGGTCTTTTCCTACATCAGCGATCATGCGGAACTCAAAACGATCATTCTCTACGCGCGATGGCCGACCTATATGGACGGCAACGGCTATGATAATGGCGAGGGCGGAAGATCAGGCCGCAGCGGACATCGGGCCGCCTTGCCCGCAACCGAGGGAGCGGAATTCGTCGACGACCCCCGCAGGGTCGAGGCGGTCGGCGCGCTCTTGAGAGCGAATGTCGAAAAACTGCTGAGCATCGGCCGCAACGTGGTGGTGGTTTATCCGACCCCGGAGATCGGCTGTCTGGTCCCGCGCTGCATGGCGCAGAGACGGCTGACCGGCCGAGACGGGCCGGTGTCGGTGAGCTACGCGTTTTTCCAGGACCGGACTTTCACGTTTCGCGATCAGATCGATAGATTTCCCGACCGGCCAAATCTGCTGCGCGTGAAGCCGGAGGCGGTTTTTTGCAATCGTCCCCTCGCCGGGCGCTGCATCGCGGAAAGCGACGAGGCGCCGCTCTATTACGATGACAATCATTTGAATGATGCCGGCGCCTCGCTGCTGACGCGCCTCATCGTCGCAGAGTTGAGGCGGAAGGGCTGGCTGTAGGAGCTGACGTCGACGAATTGAGGCCGATCGAGAGGCTTCGCATTCGTCGACGCAAGCCGCTGGAGCTTTTTGTTTTGGCGTTTCCGACGCCGAACCAGTCCGCCCGAGCCGGGCAATCGGGTGAAGGACTACAGCCCCATCACCCTCGTCCCGAGCCCGCGCAGCGGGCGTCTCGAAGGACGGCAACGGGGAGACACCTTTGATTGCGCCCCGCGGCCGTCCTTCGAGACGCCGCCTACGGCGGCTCAGGACGAGGGTTGGGGATTTTATCCTTCACCCGATCGCCTTGGACGCCCGAGGCCCCGCCATTGCCGAACCCCGGCGTTTCTGGCATGAAAAGCGCCGATTTCCCGGGCGCCGGGGGCGAACGATTCGCCCGCGGCGGAAGCGCTACGCGCCGGGATGGATGCGCCGCAAGCGCCAGACGATCAGAAAAATCAGCGCGCGCGGCCGAGGAACGGAGAGGGCGCAATCGTCATGGTATTGTTTCTCAGCATCGTCTTCGGACTATTGTCCGTCGCCTACGGCGTCAAGACCTCGCAAGAGCTTCTGAAGGCCGACGCCGGCACCGCCCGCATGCAGGAGATTTCCGGCGCCGTCGCCGAAGGCGCGCAGGCCTATCTCAAGCGCCAATATACGACGATCGCCTATGTCGGCGGCGTCATCTTCGTTCTCCTCGTCATTCTGCTCGGCTGGGCGGTCGCCTTCGGCTTCCTCATCGGCGCGCTGCTCTCGGGCGCCGCCGGCTTCATCGGCATGAATGTCTCGGTGCGCGCCAATGTCCGCACCGCCCAGGCGGCGACGGTCTCGCTCGCCGGCGGCCTCGACATCGCCTTCAAGGCCGGCGCGATCACCGGCCTGCTGGTCGCCGGCCTCGCCCTGCTCGGCGTCGCGGTCTATTACTTCGTCCTCACCGTCTTCGTCGGCTATGCGCCCTCCGACCGCACTGTGGTCGACGCGCTGGTGGCGCTCGGCTTCGGCGGCTCGCTGATCTCGATCTTCGCGCGTCTCGGCGGCGGCATCTTCACCAAGGGCGCCGATGTCGGCGCGGACCTCGTCGGCAAGGTCGAGGTCGGCATTCCGGAGGATGATCCGCGCAATCCGGCCACGATCGCGGATAACGTCGGCGACAATGTCGGCGATTGCGCCGGCATGGCGGCCGATCTCTTCGAGACCTATGTCGTCACCATCGTCGCCACCATGGTGCTCGCCTCGATCTTCTTCGCCGGCCAGGCTGGCCTCTATTCGGCGATGATCTATCCGCTGGCGATCGGCGGCCTTTCCATCGTCACCTCCATCGCCGGCACTTACTTTGTGAAGCTCGGCGACGACGACAGCGACCTCGGCAAGCAGGCCAAGCCCATCTTCGACAAGATCGGCGTGCCGGACACGATCATGGGCGCGCTCTACAAGGGCCTCATCGCGACAGGCGTCCTGTCGGTCGCCGGCCTCTTCCTCGCCACCACCTTCACGGTCGGCTGGGGCGAGATCGGCAAGGCCAATGGCGAGGCGATCCACGGCTATGGCCTGTTCTTCGCGGGCCTCATCGGCCTTCTGGTCACGGGCCTCATCGTCTATATCACCGAATATTACACCGGCACGGGCAAGCGCCCGGTGGTGTCGATCGCCCAGGCCTCGGTGACCGGCCATGGCACCAATGTGATCCAGGGCCTCGCCGTCTCGCTCGAGGCGACCGCGGCGCCGGCGGTGGTGATCGCGCTCGGCATCATCTTCGCCTATCAGGCCGGCGGGCTCTATGGCATCGCCATTGCGGTGACCACCATGCTCGGCCTCGCCGGCATGATCGTCGCGCTCGACGCCTTCGGCCCGGTCACGGATAACGCCGGCGGCATCGCCGAGATGGCGGGCCTGCCGAAAGAAGTGCGCCAGTCGACCGACGCGCTCGACGCCGTCGGCAACACCACCAAGGCGGTGACCAAGGGCTACGCCATCGGCTCCGCCGGCCTCGGCGCCCTGGTGCTGTTCGCGGCCTATTCCAATGACCTGAAGCACTTCATCGACAGCGGCGTGCCTTACTTCAAGGGCATGGACAAGGTCGACTTCGATCTCTCCAATCCTTATGTCGTCGCCGGCCTCATCCTCGGCGGCCTCATTCCCTATCTGTTCGGCGGCATCGCCATGACGGCGGTCGGCCGCGCGGCGGGCTCCGTGGTGGAAGAGGTGCGCCGTCAGTTCAAGGAGAAGCCCGGCATCATGGACGGCACGGAGCGCCCGGACTACGGCCGCGCCGTGGACCTGCTGACCCAGGCGGCGATCAAGGAGATGATCATCCCCTCGCTGCTGCCGGTGCTGGCGCCGATCGTCGTCTATTTCGGCGTCGCGCTGATCTCGGGCTCCAAGGCCAATGGCTTCGCGGCGCTCGGCGCCACTCTGCTCGGCGTGATCGTCAACGGCCTGTTCGTCGCGGTCTCGATGACCTCGGGCGGCGGCGCCTGGGACAACGCCAAGAAGAGCTTTGAAGACGGCTTCACCGACAAGGACGGCGTGACCCATTACAAGGGCGGCGACGCGCACAAGGCCTCGGTGACCGGCGACACGGTCGGCGACCCCTATAAGGACACCGCCGGCCCGGCCGTGAACCCGGCGATCAAGATCACCAATATCGTGGCGCTGCTGCTGCTGGCGATTTTGGCGCGGTGAGGCGGGCCGCGAGGTAGCGAATAGCGAATAGAGGCGGGGGCAACCCCGCCTTTTTCATAAGGCTCGGCATGACTGCATGAAAATACAATAGTCTTGCGTATGAAATCGCCTTTCTGCCGGCGCAACTTAGTGCTTGTGTAGAGAGCCTAGTGTTGGCGATCATCGATGCGGCTGTAATACCTTACCTCGACTCCTCTTGACTTCAGCAAGAGAAGCTTCTCGCGGCAGCTGGGCCGCCGCGTGATGGCGTCGCCAACTTTACGCAGTAGGGCGAAAGCGAGTTCGGCAACCGGCCGAAACCAGCCCGATATGTCGAAAGGCATGAGGGCTTCACCTTCTCTAGATGAGGCAAAAAAAAACCCGCCGTAAGGCGGGTTTCGGTCGGCGAGGCACGATACTCGCCGAGGCTATCGAAAATCTACTCGATTTCGGCCCAAAATGGGCAATCAAAATATGAACAAATTTTGTGCAATATAATTTAGATTGTAATATCAAAATAATAGTGATTTTCTGCCTGTATTTTCTACAGGCCAATCGCGGCATACCGCGCAGCTCTTCCACCGGAACGCCCTTCGATGGATCGGCGAGATATTCGTGATATCCGGCGACGACCTCCTCGCGAAGCCATTTTTCGAGCGCATCGTCGCGGTCGAGCAGCGCCTGCACGCCGTCGCAGGCTCCGGACTTGATCTTCGCCTCGACGAACTCCGCCACTCCCGGCGGCAGAGTGACACTGAACTGGCGCGCGCTCGCCATAGAGCCTCCGTTGTTCGGATTCGATATGAGGAAATCAATTGGGATCGACGCTCCAACGCGGAATCTCGACGCGGTCTCCTTCTCCCACTCGTGGGAGAAGGTGGCCCCGCGAAGCGGGGTCGGATGAGGGTCCAGGCCGAAAAACCGTATTATATCAAACCACAATCCTAGAGGCGCCCTCATCCGGCCCGACTTCGTCGGGCTACCTTCTCCCGCCCTGCGGGAGAAGGCGCGCGCCCCGGTATTTTTCCTTTGTCGAGGGGGTTTTCGCCAGAGGCGACGCCCTTGCCGGTCGCCTCCGGGCGGCCTATAAGCATATGCTTCCGGCCTATGCCTCAGGGAGGCCCGAATGTCCGCCCATCGACACGTTCGCCTGTTTCGAAACGGTCGCAATCAAGCAATTCGCATCCCGGTCGAATTCGAATTGCCCGGCGACGAAGCGATGATCCATCGCGAGGGCGACAGGCTGATCATTGAGCCTCTCGAGAAGACCAGCCTGCTCGAATGGCTGGCGACGATCGAGCCTTGGAGCGAGCCGTTTCCCGAGATCGATGACGAGCCGAGCGCGCCGGAGGACGTCTTTTGACCGATCTGCGCTACATGCTGGACACCAACATCGTCTCCGACATGATCCGCAATCCGCGTGGAAAAGCCGTGCGGCATATCGCGAAAATCGGAGAGCGCGGACTTTCGGTCAGCGCGATCGTCGCCGCCGAATTGCGTTACGGCGCGGCGAAGGCAGGGTCCTCGCGATTGTCGGCGCTGGTCGAGGGCGTCCTGTCGCGTCTCGTCGTCGTTCCCTTCGATGTTCCCGCCGATGAACATTATGGCCGCATTCGCGCCGAGCTCGAAGCGTCGGGCAGTCCCATTGGACAAAATGACCTGTTCATCGCCGCGCATGCGATCGCCTTGGGCCTCCCGCTCGTCACGAACAATTTGGGAGAGTTCAGCCGTGTCGGAAGCCTGAAGCTGGAGAATTGGCTCGGCTAACCGACTTTCGTCCGCTCGGACGTCGATTTTTTGCGGGACCTCGACTCGCGGCCGCCTGGACGATCGGGTTGAAATACCCGCACCCTCTTCCTGCGGAAAACGCGCCGCGGCCGGCCATTCGCCGTCGCTCGCGAGTCGAGACAAATGCGTCGACGTGATAGGAACATCCCGGGGCGCTCGCCGTCCCGGCGAGCTTTTTCGAGCGACGGGCGTTTCATCATGAAAATCCTCTCCGGCGTCACCCTTCTGAACGTCCTCGTCGCCCTCGGCTTCTCCGCCGCCGCCGTGATCGCTCCGAGCGCCATCCTGCCACACGACATGACGCCGACCTCCGCGGCGACGACATTCGCGCTCTATGGTTTCGTCCGCTCGTCGGCGCTCGCCGCCGCCGTGCTCGTCGCTGTGGTCAGGCGGGAGACGCGCCCGCTGCTCTGGCTCGGGGCGCTCGCCGGCGCGATCCAATGTCTCGACGCCACGGTCGGCGTCTATCAGGCCGACGCCGGCAAGATCATCGGGCCGCTCGTGATCGGCGCCGCCCAATTCTGGGCGATCTTGCGTTTCACGCGATCGAAGGCGGCCGAGCGGTCGCAGGACGCCGTCGCGAATCGCCCGTGAACGGCGCGCGCCGCCGCCTCGAGAAGAAGTCGCGTTCGACGGGTCAGCCGAACGGAAAGGCCCGAAACGCTTCGGTCGACTCGGCGCGCGCGCCGAGGGCGGAGAGTGCGGGACAGGGTTCGGCGAGCGCCTCGGGAAGCATTTCCTGCGTGAAACGGAAGGCGACGGCGCTGGCGATATCCGCCTGCAGCGGCCGGTCGCCGAAGAGCCAAGGATCGGCGCGCCGGGCCTCCGCCTCCAACAGCCGATAGGCCGCCGCCAATTGGCCGGCGAGCCGATCGAGCCAGGGCTGGTGCTGTTTTTCGGCGGGCCGGAGCTTGCGCTCATAGACGATCTGAACTGATTTCTCGCAGGCCGCAAGCGCGAGGCCGATGATCCGCTGCGCGCGCGCATGGGCCGCAAGTTCGGTCGGCGCGAGCGTGAGACCGGGCGCGGCCAGTCGCTCCGCATATTCGAGGATCAGGCCGGACTCCATCAGCACGGTTCCGTCGTCGGTCACCAAGGTCGGCGCTTTCACCACGGGATTGATCGCGGAGAAAGCCTCGAACGTCGAAAACACCGACAATGATCGATGCTCGAACGGGAGATTCAGCAGTTCGAGAGAAACGGCCACCCGCCGCACATAGGGCGAGTCCAGCATTCCGATCAGTATCATCGCTTCGATCCCGTCTCTGCGATCATGAAAACTCGAGCGGCCGCTAGGATATCCGACAAGACGAGCGCGACAATAAGAAATTTCGCCGCGGTCTCCGCTTTCCGTTCGCAGCAGAAGAAGCGCCGTTCGGTCGGATGGAACGTTCTTCTACTTCTTCCCCTTGTCGAACGGATTTTCGCCCGAGCGCACCGAGATGCGGATCGGCGTGCCCGGCAGGTCGAACGCCCTTCGCAATCCATTGGTGAGGAAGCGCATGTAGCTCGCCGGCAGCTCCTCGAGCTGATTGCCGAACAGGATGAAATAGGGCGGGCGCGCCTTGGCCTGCGTCATATAGCGGATCTTGATGCGGCGGCCGGAGACCGCCGGCGGCGGCGTCTCGTCGATCGCGCTCTCCAGCCAGCGATTGAGGCGCGCCGTCGAGATGCGGCGGTTCCACACCTCATGCGCTTCCAGCACAGCGCGCATGAGGCCGTCGAGGCCGTAGCCGGTCGCGCCGGAGACGGGAACCACTGGGCAGCCCTTGATCTGCGGCAGCAGGCGCTCGGCCTCCTCGCGCAGCTTGGCGAGCCGCGTGCCGGGGTCGTCGACCGCGTCCCATTTGCCGAGCGCGATCACCACCGCCCTGCCCTCGCGCGCGGCGAGATCGGCGATGGTCAAATCCTGCTTCTCGAAGGGAATGGCCGAATCGAGCAGCAGCACCACGACCTCGGAGAAGCGCACGGCGCGCAGCGCATCGGCGCCGGCGAGCTTCTCCAGCTTGTCGACGACGCGGGCGCGCTTGCGCAGCCCGGCCGTGTCGAACAGCTTCATCTCGCGATCGCGCCAACGGAACTCGACCCCGATCGAATCGCGGGTGATGCCCGCCTCCGGCCCGGTCAGCAGACGGTCCTCGCCGAGCAGCCGATTGATGAGCGTCGACTTGCCGGCGTTGGGGCGGCCGACCACGGCGATGCGCAAGGGCTTGGTCGGATCGGCCTCGCTGCCGTCCTCGTCGTCGGAGACGGCGACATCGGTGGTCGCCTCGTCATCGTCATAATGCGGCTCGGTCGCCTCGGGCAGCGCCTCGCGCAGCGCGTCATAGAGCTCGCCGAGGCCTTCGCCATGCTCGGCGGAGAGCGGCACCGGATCGCCGAGGCCGAGCTCATAGGATTCGACGAGGCCCGCCTCGCCCTTCTTGCCTTCCGATTTATTGGCGGCGAGCAGCACGGGCTTGCCGGCGCGGCGCACGAGATCGGCGAAATATTTGTCGTCCGGCGTCACCCCGACGCGCGCGTCGATCATGAACAAAATGGCGTCGGCCGATTCGATCGCCGCCTCGGTCTGGGCGCGCATGCGCCCCTCGAGCGTCGCCGCCGCGCCCTCCTCGAGCCCGGCCGTGTCGATGATCGTGAAGCGCAGATCGGCGAGACGCGCCTCGCCCTCGCGGCGGTCGCGCGTCACGCCCGGCCGGTCGTCGACGAGCGCGAGCTTCTTGCCGACGAGCCGGTTGAACAGCGTCGATTTGCCGACATTGGGCCGGCCGATGATGGCGAGGGTGAAAGACATTGGCGGCCTCAGGCGGGGCGCGCGTCGCCCGCCTATTTCGCTTCCACTGCCGGCGCGGCCGGCGTCGGCGCGGGTGCGGCCGGCGCAGGCGCAGCGGGCGTCGGCTTGCCGCCGCGCGCGGCGTTCAGCAGCGCCTGATAGGCGGAGGCGCGCTGGCGCATCGCATGCGGCGCGTCGAGATTGTCGAGCAGCAGCTTGAACACGCGCTGGGCTTCGTCGAAATCGCCGTCGTTCAGCGCGTCGAGGCCGATCAGCTCCTGCGCCGTGTAGCGGAACGGCCCGTCGGCGGTGACGAGCTCGCCGAGCCGATCCGCCATTTTGGAGCGGTCGCCCTGCTCGAGCGCCACCAGCCCCGCCCTGAGCTTGGCCACATCCTGGGTGAGCCGATCGACGCTCTTGTCCTGCGCGACGGCGTCGAAGGCTGCGATGGCCTTGTCCTTGTCGCTCTTGGCGAGCTCCTCGGCGGCGCGAAGCCTGGCCAGGGTCGCATAGCCCTTCGGCGCGTCCTTGGCGAAGGCCTCGAAAGCCGCAGCCGCCTCCGTCGCCTTGCCCGCCGTCGCCAGCTCGGCCGCGGCGTCATAGCGCAGATTGGCGGCGAACGCCGCCTCGAGGCGCTTGTTCTCGTAGAAGGTCCAGGCCGCGGTTCCCGCGACGATCAGCACGGCGGCCACGATCACCGGCGTCTGATAGCGCTTCCAGAGATTCGCCGCCTGATCGCGACGGACGTCTTCGTCGACCTCGCGGAAAATATCGGACATGGCGCTCCCCGAAGCTGCGCGGCGGACGATCCGGACGCGAGGGCCGCTGTTAGCACGGCGCGGACGCCGAGGCCAGCCGGCGCGGCTCGCGGAAGCCGGGGCGTTTCAATGAAGACGGTGCGCCCCGCTCGACGGCGCGTCAATCGATGATGAGATGCGGCAAAAAGCGCGAGCGGTCCGAGGTGACGAGCGCGACATCCTCGCGCACGCCCATGCCCGCCGGCGCGCCGTCGACGAGCCAGCAGCCGAGCGCCGGACGCCTGCCGTCGAAATCGGGCAGCAGATGCAGCTGCTGGCGCACGAAGCCTTCGGCGCCATAGGTTCCGCCCGTCTGCGCGATCGGCTCGACGTCGACGAGCGTGATATTGGCGCCTTCGCGCGAATAGAGCGGCTTGCGCGCATAGCGGCGCAGATCGGCGGCGCGCGCATCCTCCTCGAAGAAGCAGGGCAGAAGATTGGGGTGCCCCGGCGCCGCGTCCCACAGCAGCGCGAGAAAGCCTTTGTTGGAGGCGACCGCCTTCCACGGCGGCTCGACGAAATGCGTCGAGCGCATCGCCGGCGTGGAGCCGAAAGAATCGGCGAACATCCATTCCCAGGGATAGAGCTTGAACAAACGCTCGATCCGCCGTCCCTCGCGATCGATGAAGACATCGCCGTGAAGGCCGATGTCGCCCATGTCGAGCAGCGCCGTCGGCGAACCCGCCTGCATCGCGCAATCGGCGAGATAGGCGATCGCGCCGCGATCCTCGATGCTGGCGCTCATGCAGGCGAGATGGACGAAGGCGCCATCGGCGATCGCGCGCCAGCGGGCGATCAGCCGCTCATGCAGCGAGTTGAACTGGTCGGCGTCGCTCGGCAAACGCCCGCGCGCGATCATCTGCTCCAGCCAATGCCATTGCACGACCGCCGCCTCATAGAGGCTCGTCGGCGTGTCGGCGTTATATTCGAGCAGCTTCGGCGGCCCTTCGCCGTCATATGCGAAATCGAAGCGGCCATACAGCGAGGGATCGCGCCGCGCGAAGCTCTCGGCGATCAGACTCCAGGCGTGGCGCGGAATGCGCAGCTTCGCGAGCAGCGCCTCGCTCGCGACGATACGCGCGACGACCTCGTCGCAAAGCCGCGCCAGCTCCGCCGTCGCTCGTTCGAGATCCTCCTCGATTTCGCGCATCGAGAAGACATAGGCCGCGCTCTCGTCCCAATAGGGCTCGCCGTCGATATGCGCGAAATCGAAGCCGATGCGCGCCGCATGCTCGGCGAAATCGGGACGGGGCTCGAAACCCTGCCGCCTCACGAGCCGCCGCCATGGCCAAAGCCCATGCGCCCGAAGCCGCCGAAGAATCCGCGCACGCCCGACGAGCCTTCATGCGCGGAGGCGGAGGACGCATGCGCGCCCGAGCCGCCGAAGAACCAGCCATGGCCAAAGGAGCCGCCATGTCCGCCGCCGGGGCGCCGGCAGTCCTCCGGCGTTTGGCCGCCCTCGCGCGGACAGTCGCCCCGCGCGGATTCGTAAGCGGCGTAGCCGCCGATAGAGCCGGCGCCGAGCGCGACCAGCGCAATGGCGAGCGAGCGCTTGCGCGCCGGCGAGAGGGCGCGGGCGCCGGGCAGGCCCTGCGGCGCATTGGTGACGACGGGCGGCGCCGCGACGCCGCGGCGGCCGAACTCCTTGCGTCCGCCGGCGGCCATTTACGGACTCATGCAGGCGGCGCTGAGCACGCCGGCGGACAGGGACACGGCGCCGAGCCAGACGGCGGCGGCGATCGCATTCTGCTCGATCGCCTCGCAGAGGCCGGGATGCGCGAGGCGCGCGAGCAGATAGGCGATGATCTGAGTCGCGAAGGCGACGACGCCCCAGACGATGAACTCGATCGCCGATGTGGCGTTGTGCACGGCGCCGGCCAGCGCGATGGCGAAGCCGACGAGGCTCGCGCCGAAGGCGACGGCCGCGGAAGCATTGTGCTGCTCGACGATCAGCGCATATTCGTCATGCGCGGTGAGCCGCGTGTAGACGACGCAATAAGCCGCGCAATAGGCGAGGCAGCCGAGGAAATAGGCCGCGAAGGAGAGAAGGCCGTAGGCGAGATCGGCGAGCAAGGCTGGTCCTTTCGACGAGTCGGCGCCGAAAGCCTAGCAGTGTGCAAAAGCGAAAGGAAGCGAGGCGCGCTCGCATCGATGCGAGCGAATTATGCGCGCGCCCCTCTCCCGCGAAGCGGGGGAGGGTGAGGGAGGGGCAATGCCGCGCAGACCTGCCATCCGTCGCTCAGGATTGCGATGCGCCGATGGGCGCGATGCGTTATATTGCGCCGCATGAACCCGCATCTGCGCCCGCTCGGACTTCCGCTCGAGACTCAGGCCGCCGAGGGACTTCCCCGGCGCTTCTGGAGCGTCGCGGAAATCGAGGAGATGGTCCGCGCCGGCATCCTCGACGAGGACGAGCGTTTCGAGCTGATCGGCGGGGAGGTCGTGCCCATGTCGCCCAAGAGCGTCGCGCACGAAATAGCCAAGAGCGAGATCAATCGCTTCGTTCAGCGGGCCGCGCCGGACCATCTGTCCATCGCCGTCGCAACGACTCTGCGTCTCGACGCCCGCAGCTTCGTCGAGCCCGATTTCTGCGTTTTTCCGCGCGGCCTCACGCTGACGGCGCTCGACGGGCCGGCCGTGCTGCTGGCGATCGAAATCGCCGATTCGAGCCTTTCCTATGACAAGGGCCGCAAGATCGGCGTCTATGCGGCTTTCGGCGTCCGCGAGGTCTGGGTGGTGGATGTGATCAAGGCGACGACCTGGATCCATTGCCGGCTCGGCGCCGCCGGCTATGCGGAGATCGCCGAATATCCGGGCGTTGCGCGGCTCGAGCCGATGCTGGCGCCCGAGCTCGCCTTCAGCCTCGCCGAGATCGGCGTCCACCCCGCCGCGGAAGCCACGAGCCGATGACGACGCCCTCGCTGACCACCTCCCTGCTGCGCGGAGTCGCGCGCAAATGCCCGCGCTGCGGCGTGGGCGGCCTCTTCGCCGGCTATCTGAAGCGCGTCGAGACTTGCCCGCATTGCGGCGAGAGCTTCGAGGGCGTCGACGCCGACGACGGCCCCGCCTGGCTCACGATCGGGCTCGTCGCCCATATCATCGTGCCGCTGCTCATCTTCCTCGAGAGCCGCGAACTCTTGTCCTATCCGGCGGAAATGGCGGTGCTGCTCGGCGCGACGATCGTCTCGTCGCTGACGCTGCTGCCGCTGTGCAAAGGCCTGTTCCTGGCGGCGGTCTGGTCGATCGCCGCCAAGAAGACCGGCTGAGCGCTCACGCGGCGCGGGCGCTCGCCCGCGCGACGCGGCGCGGAGAAGCGGCGACGCGCGCGCCGGCCGCCGACACCAGTCCGCGCGCGTCGCGAAGCGCGCCCTCGATCAGCTCGAGGCCGAGGAAGCGCTCGCGCTCCACCGGGCCCGGCAGGCTCAGCCCTTCGGTCAGCGCCGCATCGAAGCCGAAACGCGCGTAATAAGGCGCGTCGCCGACGAGAATCACCGCGCGATGGCCGCGCGCCGCGGCGCGCGCGAGGCCCTCCTCCATCATCGTCGCGCCGAGGCCGAGCGAGCGATGGGAGCGCGCGACGGCGAGCGGGCCGAGCAGCAGCGCCGCGCAGCCCATGCCGGCATTCACCGACCAGAGCCGCAGCGTGGCGACGATGCTCCCCTCGTCCTCGGCGACGAGCGCGAGGCCGCGCGCCGGAACGCGCCCCGCGCGCAAACGCTCGCAGGTCTTCAGAAAGCGCGCCGGGCCGAAGGCCTCGTCGAGCAGCGCCTCACGCGCGTCGACATCCTCGGCGCGCTCCTCGCGCAGAACGAAGGACGGGGCCGCGGCGACATCGCGCGCCGCAACGGCGCGAAAGCGCCTGGCGTCGACAGCATTGGGAAAGGAGAGTTCAAAGGCCATCGGTTCCTCCATTCGAGGACGGACGACCCTCGCGCCTGGCGCGCAGATGCGCGCCCGCCGAACGGGACTGACAAGGGGCGGAGCGTGGACCGCGAGCCTTAGAGGCTCGCAGTCTTTCATCTAGAAGCGAGCCTGAAGGCTCGCGGTCCGGGGCTCGGTTCGCCGCCGCGCTCAGATCACGAAGGATTCGAGCGGCGGGAAGCCGTTGAAGCCGACCGACGAATAGGTCGTCGTATAGGCCCCGGTTCCCTCGATCAGCACCTTCGAGCCGATCTCCAGGCTGATCGGAAGGAGATAAGGCTCCTTCTCATAGAGCACGTCGATCGAATCGCAGCTCGGTCCGGCGAGCACGCAAGGCGCGGTCGCGTCTCCATCCGCCTCGGTGCGGATCGGATAGCGAATCATCTCGTCGGTGGTCTCGGCGAGGCCGTTGAACTTGCCGATGTCGAGATAGACCCAGCGCAGCGGATCATCGTCCGACTTCTTCGACACGAGCACGACCTCGGCCTCGATCACGCCGGCGTTGCCGACCATGCCGCGGCCCGGCTCGATGATGGTCTCGGGAATGCGGTTGCCGAAATGCTTGGAGAGCGCCCGGAAGATCGCCTGGCCATAGGCCTTCACGACCGGAACATTCTTCAGATATTTCGTCGGGAAGCCGCCGCCGAGATTGACCATCTGCAGCTGAATGCCGCGCTCGGCGAGATCATTGAAGATCTCGGCGGCCGACTTCAGCGCGCCGTCCCACATCGACGGATCGCGCTGCTGCGAGCCGACATGGAAGGAGACCCCATAGGCCGTGAGGCCGAAACGATGCGCATGCTCGAGCACGCGCGGCGCCATCTGCGGCGCGCAGCCGAACTTGCGCGACAGCGGCCATTCGGCGCCGTCGCCGTCGCAGAGAATGCGGCAGAACACGCGCGCGCCCGGCGCGGCGCGGGCGATCTTCTCGACCTCCGCCTCGCAATCGACCGCGAACAGGCGCACGCCGAGCGCATAGGCCCGCGCGATGTCGCGCTCCTTCTTGATCGTGTTGCCGAAGCTGATGCGGTCGGGCGTCGCGCCGGCGGCGAGCGTCTGCTCGATCTCGACGACGGAGGCCGTGTCGAAGCAGGAGCCGAGACGCGCGAGCAGAGCGAGCACCTCCGGCGCCGGATTGGCCTTCACGGCGTAGAACACGCGCGTGTCCGGCAGCGCGCGGGCGAAGCCCATGTAATTGTCGCGCACGATGTCGAGATCGACGACGAGGCACGGGCCGGTGTCGCGTCCGGCGCGACGGCGGGCCTCGAGAAATTCGCGGATACGGTCGGTCATAGCTGCGGCATCCCCAACGAAGTCGCGGCGCGAAAGCCGCGGAGTGGCCAAGGGCTTCGAGCGGATGCACATCGCCGTTTACGCAGGCGCTGTGGAGACGCGCTGCGTATCGATACGACTGCGATCCAGGATCGCCGCCACGCCGCCCGCAAGGGCGCCGCGAAGGCGATCGGGTGATGCGCCGTAGGCTAATGAAGGCGCGGACGCGCATGTCCTCGACGGACATGTGATTCCGACCTGCATAGCCATCGCTTGGAAGGGGAGTGATCCCGTTCCGCACGCCCGGCAAGAAAGACAAGCCTCTTCGGTACGCCGGCCTTTGGAGGGCCGACAGAGACGAAAAAGCCCGGTCCGTCGTTGCTTTAAGTCGCGATCCCTCGCTCAGGCGAGGTTCGCCGGTTTCGCCTCCGGCTGCCGGTTTTACTTCGGTGGTTGACCGGCCTCTTGTCCGGATCCCCGCCGACCGACACACGACCACAGGCACGTGCGAAATTGGGCAACTCTGTAAATACGCGCTTTGGCTCGGTTGACAAGGGGTTTTTTGCGCCCACTACGCATTTCCTCGTCGCGCGGCGTTCGCGTGCGTCACAGCTACGTTCTAGCCGCTTGCGGGACGGGCGCGAGGCGGATAGGCAGAAGCGCGAGCGTGGTCGCGACGCGGCGCGCCGAGCGATGCGGTCGTCCCCAAGAACGCCCGATTCGTCTGCGACCCCGGCGCCTTCGCTCGCAGCGCGGGCGTCCGTCTTTTTTCGGAAAGCTGAAATGAACGACATCACACGCCGCCGGCTGCTCGGCGCGATGGCCGCGGCGGCGAGCGTAGAGACGACGGGGCTCGCCCGCGCCGTGGCGCAGACGGTCCAGAATGGCCAGATCCCGAACGGCCAGATCCCGAACGCCCAAGCCCCTCGCTTCGGCTTCGAGGATGTGGCGCGCCGCGTCCGCGACCTCGCCGGCGCTCCCTTCGAGGCGGCGCCGCCGCAGCTGCCCGAGCAGCTCGACCGGCTCGATTTCGATTCGTGGCGCGACATCCGCTTCAAGCCCGAGCGCGCGCTGTTCGCCAATATCCCCGGCGCCTTCCGGCTGCAGACCTTCCACCTCGGCTTTCTCTACAAGCGCCCGGTGACGGTGAACACGATCCGCGACGGCATACCGACGCCGATCCCCTATTCGCCGGCGCTGTTCGACTATGGCCGCAACAAATTCGACAAGCCGCTGCCGATCAATGTCGGCTTCGCCGGCTTTCGCCTGCATTATCCGCTCAACGATCCGCATGTCTTCGACGAAGCGATCTCCTTCCTCGGCGCGAGCTATTTCCGCTTTCTCGGCCGCGGCCAGAACTACGGGCTTTCGGCGCGCGCGCTCTGCATCGGCTGCGGCGACAATGGGGAAGTGTTTCCGTTCTTCCGCGAATTCTGGATCGAGACGCCGCAGGCCGGGAGCAATCGCGCCATCATCTACGCGCTGCTCGACAGCGAGGCGGCCACCGGCGCGTTCCGCTTCGAGCTGACGGCCGGGCAGGAGAGCGTCGTCGATGTGCAGGCGACGCTGTTCGCGCGGCGCGCCAATGTCAAATTCGGGCTCGCGCCGCTCACCTCGATGTATCTGACCGGGGAGAACGACCGCCGCATGCGCGACGGCTATCGCGGCGAGCTGCATGATTCCGACGGCCTGCTCCTCCATGGCGACACCAAGGAATGGTTGTGGCGTCCGCTCGGCAATCCGGCGCAAGCGCGCCTCACCTCCTTCGCCGATCCCAATTTGCGCGGCTTCGGACTGATGCAGCGCGACCGCGATTTCGATTCCTATCAGGACATCGAGCTCGCCTATGAGACGCGGCCGAGCTATTTCGTCGAGCCGCAAACGCCGTGGGGCGAGGGCGCGGTCGAGCTGCTGGAGCTGCCGACGCCGGACGAGACCAATGACAATATCGTCGTCTCCTTCGTCGGCGGCGCGGCGCCGGAAGTCGGCAAGCCCTTCTCCTACGCCTATCGCCTCACCTCTCTGCTCGACCTCCCGCGCCTGTCGCCGAACGGGCGCACGATCAATACATTCGCCACATCGGCGCGGGCGCTCGGCTCCGCCGAGCCGGTGACTCCCGGCGCGCAACGCTTCATCGTCGATTTCGCCGGCGGCGAGCTCGCCTATTTCGTCAATGATCCGTCGCAGGTCGAGGTGGTGGCGACCGCCTCGAAGGGCGCGGTGATCCGCTCGAGCGTGGCCGCCAATCCGCATATCGACGGGCTGCGCGCAATGTTCGACGTGGTGACGAAACCAGGCCAGACCACCGACCTGCGCGCCTTTCTCAAGGCCGGCGCGCAGACGCTGACCGAGACCTGGACCTTCCCCTGGACAGCGCCCTGAGGCGCTCGCTCACACGGCGAGCGCGAGCTGCGGATCGGACGGCCGCTCGGCTGGACCGAGCGACGAAAGCGACACGCCGAGCAGACGCACGCCTGCGGGCGAGGGAAACAGCGGACGCATCAGCGCGAGCGCCGCTCGCTCGAGCTCGGCCGCGCTCGCGAAGGGCGCCGCCGCGGTGCTGCGTCGGGTGATCTGGCGGAAATCCGCATATTTGACCTTCAGCGTCACCGTTCGTCCGCTCGTCGCCGCGCGGCAATGGCTCCAGACGCGCGCGACGATCGGCGCGAGCGCGGCGCGAGCCTCTTCATAGGAGAAGAGATCGCGCGCGAAAGTGACCTCGGCGCCGATCGATTTGCGAATGCGGTCGGGCCGCACCGGCCGCTCATCGACGCCGCGCGCGATTCCAAAATAGAACGCGCCGGATTTGCCGAAATTGCGTTGCAGAAAGTCGAGGCTCTTTTCGCGCAGATCGCGGCCCGTTTCGATGCCGAGCGCATTCATCTTCTTCGTCGTCGCCGGCCCGACGCCATGAAAGCGGCCGACCGGAAGATCGGCGACGAAGGTCGGCCCCATTTGCGGCGTGACGACGAACAGTCCGTCGGGCTTGCGATGGTCCGAGGCGAGCTTGGCGAGAAACTTGTTGTAGGAGACGCCGGCCGAGGCGGTGAGGCCCGTCGTCTCCCTTATGCGCGCGCGGATGTCCTCGGCGATGCGCGTCGCCGAAGCGATCGCCTTCAAATTCTCGGTGACGTCGAGATAGGCCTCGTCGAGCGAGAGCGGCTCGACCAGCGGCGTGTAGTCGAGGAAGATCGCGCGAATGCCGCGCGAGACCTCGCGATAGACGTCGAAGCGCGGCGGAACGAAGATCAGCTCCGGGCAACGCCGCTGCGCGGTGACGGAGGGCATGGCCGAACGCACGCCGAATTTGCGCGCCTCATAGCTCGCGGCGGCGACGACGCCGCGCTCGCGCGGCGAGCCGACCGCGACCGGCCGGCCGCGCAGCGCCGGATCGTCGCGCTGCTCCACCGACGCGAAGAAGGCGTCCATGTCGATATGGATGATCTTGCGCTGCGCCGGCATGCGTGGGCCCGTCCGAGGCCGTGCCGCCTCGCCGTCGCAAGGTCTCACGCAGGCGCCGCGATTTCAACCATCGGACGGCTCGCGGTCCGCGCCGGCTCGCGTTCACACGTGCCAGCGGCGCGTGGCGTTCATCTTGCGCAGACGCTGCTCGACCAGCGAGGTCGCGGCGTCGCGCAGCGACACGCCCGCCGCATCGGCGCGCTCGATGATCTTGCGCATATTGCGGCCGATCTTCTCATCGATGGCGGCGAAGGCCGCGGTCGCGTCGCCGCCCGCATATTCCACCGCCGCGCAGATGACGCCGCCCGCATTGGCGATGAAATCCGGCGCGGCGACGATTCCGCGCTCGAACAGGCGGCGCTCCGCCTCCGCCGTCGCCGGAATATTGGCGCCCTCGATGACGAGCTTGCAGTCGAGTGTTTCGACATTGTCGGCGCGCAGCACGTCCGGCCGCGCCGCCGGAATGAAAATGTCGCAAGGCGCGCAGAGCAGCGCGTCCGGGCCGAGCGCGTCGCCGCCCGGATGCGCGGCGACGCTCGCCCCCTGCGCGCGGAGGCGCGTCAGCTCCTCTATGTCGAGCCCGCGGGCATTGTAGATCGCGCCGCGTCGGTCCGAGGCGCCGACGAGGACCGCCCCCTTGCGCGCGAGAAAGCGCGCCGCATGGCGGCCGACGGCGCCGAAGCCTTCGACGATGACGCGCGCGCCCGCGAGCGCGAGCCCGGCGCGCGGCGCCGCGACCTCGGCCGCAATGGCGACGCCGAAGCCCGTCGCGCCGATCTCGTCCAGCGGAATGCCGCCGAGCTCCGCCGGCAGGCCCACGGCGCGCCCGATCTCATCACGCACGAAGGCCATGCATGTTTCGTCCAATCCCATGTCGGGACCCGGAATATAATCGACGAGCGGCTCGATGCCCTTGGCGAAGGCGCGGATCACGCGCTCCTTCTCGTGCATCGGCATGGCGGGATCGCCGAAGATCACCGATTTTGCGCCGCCGTGACGAAGACCGCAGGCGGCGTTCTTCAGCGTCATCGCGCGCGCGAGGCGAAAGCACTCCTCGACGCCGACGTCGGGAGCCATGCGCACGCCGCCGATGGCGGGGCCGGCGGCGACATTGTCGATGACGACGATCGCCTCGAGGCCCGCGGCGGGCGTGCTCAGATAGACGATCTTCTCGGGACCGAATTCATCGACGAAGGAGAAGGCGTCGGATTTGAACGGCGTTGGCATATTGCGTCGATTTGGCGCGAGCCGGCGCGGCTTCAAGCGGGAGACCGCGAAAAACGCGCTCGCTCCCTTCGCAATCCCCGACCGTAGTTCCGCCTAGCGGCCGAGCGCCTTGCCCGCAAGGCCGCCTCGCCCTAGACTGCGGCTTGTTTTCGTCGCTCGCGCGCCGCGAGCGGCAAGGTCGCGAGCCGCAAGCGCGTCGGGAGACGCGGCTCCGAATCGTCTCCTTCTCGAGAACGCCAGACGCCGGAAACCGCCCTGTTGTCACGGTTGCCTTCCTTTTTCGTCGATCTCGTGCTGGCGCTCGCGCCTACGCGCCTGCTCGGCCTCATCAATCATCCGGCCTTGCACGATGCGCTCGGACGCGAGCGGCTCAATGCGGCGGGCGGCTGGATCAACAATGTCTTCATGCTGCCCTGGCGCCAGCGGCGCGCGCGCCTCGCGCCGCGCGACGAGGAGACGCGCGCCTATCTTCGCGAGCATTTTTGCGCGCGGCCGTTTCACACTGTGGAAACGACTCACACGGGCCTCGCCTTCGTCTGCTGCCCGGTGTGGCTGCCGAAGCCGATCGGCGCGCTCGCGCTGGAGCCCGAAGCGCTATGGAACAGCGCGACGGCGCGCGAGATTCGCGAGTCCATCGTCGACGGCTCCTTTCGCCATTGCGATCACCACACCTGTCCCCTCATCGCGAGCCGCGCGCTGCTCTCGCGCGCCTCCGCGCAGGCGCGGGAGCTGATCGCGCAGCACCGCTCGGGCGCTCCGGCGCCCTTGCCCAAGCATGTGATCCTCAGCCACGACAAATCCTGCAATCTCGCCTGTCCCTCCTGCCGCTCGGGCCTCTATGTCGCGAACAAGACGCAGCAGGCCAAGCTCGACGATCTCTTGGAGAGCTCCATCCTGCCTCTGCTGCGCAACGCCGAGGAGGTGGTGATCACCGGCTCCGGCGACGCTTTCGGCAGCAATCATTTCCGCAATGTCATCAAGCGCATCACGACGGGCGAGTTTCCGGGGCTGAAGATCCATCTGCACACCAACGGCCAGCTCTTCGACGAGCGCGCCTGGCGCGAGCTTTCGCTCGAGGGCCATGTCGGCGGCGTGCAAATCTCGATCGACGCGGCGCGCGCCGACACCTACGCCAATGTTCGCCGGCCGGGCAATTTCGATCGGCTCCTCAAAAATCTGGCGTTCGTCGAGACGCTGCGCGCGCGTGGCGCGATTTCGCATCTGCATTTCTCCATGGTGGTGCAGACGGCGAATTTCCGGGAGATGCCCGAATTCGTCATCCTCGCGCGGGATCACGCCGCCGATCTCGTCTCCTTCAACATGATCCGCCAGCGCGACGTGTTCAGCCGCGAGGAATTCGTCCAGGCCTTCATCGGCGCGCCGGAGCATCCCGAGCATCGCGAATTTCTCGCGGTGCTGGAGGCGCCGGAGCTGAAGTCGCGCATCGTGGGCTGGGGCAATATGGACGCTTTCGCGCCCTCTGGAACATTCGCGCGAGAGACCGAGCACGCGGACCGCCTGCCGGCGTGACGCCGCGGAAAAAATTTCCGCGCGCCGATGAAATGCGCAAACCGGCGCCTTACGTCTCGCATCGAAGCTCGAGGCCGAGAACGCCATGGTTGCAGACGTCTCGATTCCGATCGACCCCATTCGCTTCCTCGCGCCCGACGGCGAGCTCTGCGCCACGGCGCCCGCGCGCGAGATCGCGGCGGAGCTCGCGCTGACGCTCTATCGCGCCATGGCGCGCACGCGCGCCTATGACGGCAAGGCCGTCGCGCTGCAGCGCACCGGCAAGCTCGGCACCTTCGCCTCGGCGCTCGGCCAGGAGGCGATCGGCGTCGGCGTCGGCGCGGCGATGCGTAAAGAGGACGTGCTCGCGCCCTCCTATCGCGATCATGCCGCGCAGCTCCTGCGCGGCATAAGCATGGTGGAAAATCTCGTCTATTGGGGCGGCGACGAGCGCGGCAGCGATTTTGCCGTTCCGCGCGCGGATTTCCCCATCTGCGTTCCGGTCGGCACGCAGATCGCGCATGCGACCGGCGCCGCCTACGCCTTCGCGCTGCGCCGCGAGACGCGCGTCGCGGTGACGATCATCGGCGACGGCGGCACCTCGACCGGCGATTTCTATTCGGCCTTGAACATGGCCGGCGTCTGGCGCGTCCCGCTCGTCGTCGTGGTCAACAATAACCAATGGGCGATATCGACTCCCTGCAGCCGGGAGACGGCGGCGCAAACGCTCGCGCACAAGGCCGTCGCCGCCGGAGTCGACGGCGTGCGCGTCGACGGCAATGACGCGATCGCCATGCATCATGTGGCCGCGCGCGCGCTCGACAAGGCGCGCGGCGGCGGCGGGCCGACGCTGATCGAAGCGCTGAGCTACCGGCTCGGCGATCACACGACGGCGGACGACGCGACGCGCTATCGCGATCCCGATGTGGTGCGCCGCGAAGCGACGCGGGAGCCGTTGTCGCGCCTTCGCAGCCATCTCACCAAGCGCGGTCTCTGGAATGAGGACGCCGAGGCGAAGCTCATGCGCGACAACGCCGAGGAGGTGGAGCGCGCGGTGGAAGCCTATCTGGCGACGCCGCCGCAGAGCTTTTCCGCCATGTTCGACCATTTGTTCGCGCAGCTTCCGGCGAACATGCGCGATCAATATGAGGAGGCGCGGCGCTTCGCTCCGAATGGAGCGCGCCATGGCTGATCCCGCCGCCGCCGTCATTGCGAGCGCAGGCGCGTCACCCTCCCCCTCAGCGCTGAGGGAGTCACACATTTCCCGGAGGCGTCATGGCCGCGCTGTACATTTCAAGATGTATGCATGCGGCAGCGCGAGAGCGGCGCAACGGGCGAGGAGCGCGCGATGACCGAGCTCACACTGGTCGAGGCCGTCAATCGCGCGCTCGCGCATGAGCTGGAGCGCGACGACGCCGTCCTGCTGCTCGGCGAGGATATCGGCGTCAATGGCGGCGTGTTCCGCGCGACGCTCGGATTGCAGCAGCGCTTCGGCTGCGAGCGCGTCATCGACGCGCCGCTCGCCGAAGCGGCGATCGCCGGCGCGGCGATCGGCATGGCGGCGATGGGACTGAAGCCGATCGTCGAGATTCAATTCAGCGGCTTCCTCTATCCGGCGATGGATCAGCTGATCAATCACGCCTCGCGCCTGCGCCATCGCACGCGCGGACGTCTCTCCTGCCCCATGGTGCTGCGCGCGCCGAACGGCGCCGGAATCCATGCGCCGGAGCATCATTCGGAGAGTCCCGAAGCCATGCTCGCGCATGTTCCCGGGCTGCGCGTCGTCATCCCGTCCTCTCCTTCGCGCGCGTACGGACTTCTGCTCGCCGCGATCCGCGATCCGGACCCGGTCGTCTTTCTCGAGCCGACGCGGCTCTACCGGCTGTTCAAGCAGGAGGTCGCCGAGGACGGCGAGGCGCTGCCGCTCGACACATGCTTCATCTCGCGCGAAGGGCGCGACGCGACGCTCGTCGCCTGGGGCGGCATGCTGCACGAGGCGCTCGCCGCCGCCGATCGTCTCGCCGAGGAGGGAATCGATTGCGAGGTGATCGACGTCGCGACATTGAAGCCGCTGGACGGAGAAACCATTTTGCGCTCGGTCGAAAAGACGGGGCGCTGCGTCATCGTGCAGGAGGCCGCGCGCACGGCGGGCTTCGGCGCGGAGATCGCGGCGCTGCTCGCCGAGCGCGCGCTCTATTTTCTGCTCGCGCCGGTGAAGCGCGTGACGGGCTATGACGTCGTCATTCCGCTGGCGCGGCTCGAGAACCAATATTTGCCGAGCGTCGACCGCATCGCCGCCGCGGTCCGCGAGACGATGGAGGCGTCCTCATGAACATCTTCCGCTTGCCCGATCTCGGCGAAGGATTGCAGGAGGCCGAGCTCGTGCAATGGCATGTCGCGCCGGGCCAGGAGGTCGCGGCCGATCAGCCGCTCGTCTCCGTCGAGACGGCGAAGGCGGTGGTCGAAATTCCGTCGCCGCAGGCGGGGCGGATCGAGAAGCTGTTCGCCGAGGCCGGTGAGATCGTGCGCATCGGCGGACCGCTCATCGCCTTCGAGGGCGCGCGCGACGAGAGCGCCGACAAGGGCACTGTGGTCGGCGCGATGGAGGCGAGCGGGCGCGTGCTGCAGGAAGGCGCCGCCAACGTCGACCACGGCGTCGCCGGCGTGCGCGCGACGCCCGCCGTGCGCGCGCTGGCGCGGCGTCTCGAGGTCGACCTTGCCATCGTCACGCCGTCAGGACCCGACGGGCTCATCACCGCGAGCGACGTGCAGCGCGTCGCGCGCATCCTGTCCGAGACCGAGCCGGCCGAACCGCTGCGCGGCTTTCGCCGGTCCATGGCGCAGAACATGGCGCTCGCCCAGGCGGAGGTCGCCGCGGCGACGGTGGTCGACGACGCGGACATCGACGAGTGGCTCGAGGGAACGGACACGACCTTGCGGCTCATTCGCGCGCTCGTGAACGGCTGCCGCGTGGAGCCGGCGCTCAACGCCTGGTTCGAATCCCACGCGCTGGCGCGCCGCGTGCTGAAGCGGATCGATCTCGGCATCGCCGTCGATTCGGGCGAAGGCGGGCTGTTCGTGCCGGTGCTGCGCAATGTCGCCGAACGCAATCCCGCCGATCTGCGCGAGGGACTGAACCGCATGCGCGCCGATATCGAATCGCGCGCCATTCCGCCGGAGGAATTGCGCGGCGCGACGATCACCCTCTCCAATTTCGGCATGATCGCCGGACGCTACGCCTCGCCCGTGGTGCTGCCGCCGACGGTGGCGATCCTCGGCGCGGGGCGGGTCCGCCGCGCCGCCGTGCCGGATGGCGAGCGCATCGTCGCTCGGCGGCTGTTGCCGTTGAGCCTCACCTTCGACCATCGCGTGGTCACCGGCGGCGAAGCGGCGCGATTTCTGCGCGCAGTGATCGACGATCTGGCGCTGGCGGCGTGACGGGCGGCTTCTCCCAGTTCGACCTTCGGCGCCAAATGGGAACTCGTTTCGCCATTGCAGATGACCGCTGACACGGTCGGCATTCGGTCAAGGTCTGCTCGGGCGCTGCAACCTTTGCGCATTCAGGCAAGCGCCGTGCCGCAAGGCTCTCGACCATCCGCCTGCTTTCATGGACGCTTCGGATCGAGACTGGACCGAGGGCTTGCGCCACGAGCGCGGATGTGGAGGCGACATAGAGCGTTCATGATGGAACGAGCCAGCACCGGGGGCGTTTCGCTGAAACGTCTCTCAGCGGAGCAAGGCAATGAAACCTCTGAACCTGATTACTCTCGTCCTCGTCATCATCGGCGGCTTGAACTGGGGACTCGTCGGGCTGTTCGATTTCAATCTGGTAGGCGCAATATTCGGCGGAGAGGACGCCACGCTGGCGCGCCTCGTCTACATTCTCGTCGGCCTGTCGGCCGTGTGGCAGCTCGTGCCGTTCTCACGCGCGCTCTCGACCGACGAGCCCTTTGCCGAGGTCGCGCCCGCTATTCGGCGCGACCGTTGAAGCCGCCCTGCCGGCGCATGCCTCTGCCGGAAGCATCGACAACGATGTGGAGTCGGTCGAACGACTCCACATCCGACGCTCACCCGGCTGCTCTCGGATCAGAGCGAACGTGAGAAGCGCAGCACGCCGCCCTTGGCGCCCTTGAGGATCAAATCCGAGCCCTGCGTGTCCCAGAAGGGGCCGGACAGCATGACCTGCCAAAAATCGCGCTCGACCGCCTGCAGCGCCGGATCGCATTTGGCGTCGGCGACGGCCGGCATCGCCTTGGGCCCGAGCCGATTGGCGCCGACGACGAACACGCCCGACCAGGATTTACAGCCCGAAAAGCCCGAGCCGCGCATCGTCGAATCGATGCGGATCCAAATGTCGGCCGGCGGCGCCTTGCCGTTGATGTCCTTGAGATTGAAAATATGGTTGTGCGGGAAGGGCTTGTAGCTCAGGACCTGCTCCTGCTGCTCGCCGCCCTCCTCCTTCTGCTCCTTGGCCGCCGCCTCGCGCTTGCCCTTCGCCTCGGCCGCCGCGAGCAGCCCGAATGTCGAGAGGCCGATCACGAGGGCGGTCAGAAATCTTGTCATTCCCCGATCCTTCTTCCCGAATCGCTGTTTTCGCAGGTTGCGTGTCGGATATGGCTTTTTTTTGCGACTCGCCGCGCGCCGGGTTCCGGCGGGCGTCACAACATGCTGGGCAGGACGCGGTCGGGCGGACGATGGCCGTCCATGAAGGTCTTGATGTTGATGATGACCTTCTCGCCCATGTCGACGCGGCCCTCATTGGTGGCCGAGCCCATATGCGGCAGTAGCGTCACCTTGCCGGATTTGGCGAGCTTCAACAGCTTCGGCGAGACGGCGGGCTCATGCTCGAACACATCGAGCCCGGCGCCGGAAATCTCCTCGGCCTCGAGCATGCGGATCAGCGCATTCTCGTCGACGATCTCGCCGCGCGCCGTGTTCACCAGAATGGCGTGCGGACGCAATTGCTTGAGCCTGCGGGCGGAGAGCAGATGATAGGTCGCCGGCGTGTGCGGGCAGTGGATCGACAGGACATCGATGCGCGCCAGCATCTGGTCGAGCGATTCCCAATAGGTCGCCTCGAGCTGGTCCTCGATCTCGGCCGGCAGGCGGCGGCGATTGTGATAATGGATCGACAGGCCGAAGGCCGCGGCGCGGCGCGCCAGCGCCTGGCCGATCCGGCCCATGCCGACGATGCCGAGCCTCTTGCCGGTGATGCGATGGCCGAGCATCCAGGTCGGCGACCAGCCGCCCCAGGTCCCGTCCGGGATGGTGCGCGCGCCCTCGACCAGCCGACGCGCGACGGCGAGGATCAGCGCCATGGTGAGATCGGCCGTGTCCTCGGTGAGGACGCCCGGCGTGTTGGTGACGGTGATCGACCGCCGCAGCGCCGAGGCCACGTCTATATGGTCGACGCCATTGCCGAAATTGGCGATGAGCTTCAATTGCTCGCCGGCCTGGCCGATGAGGCCGGAATCGATCCGGTCGGTGATGGTCGGCACCAGCACATCCGCCGTGCGCACGGCCTCGACGAGCTCCTCGCGCGTCGCGGGGCGGTCGGATACGTTGAGACGCGTGTCGAACAACTCGCACATGCGAGTCTCGATCACCTCGGGGAGCCGACGAGTCACCACGACGAGCGGCTTCTTTTTCGCCATCTTCCCCTTCGTCCTCCCGCCTCGCTCGACTATGCTGCCGCCACGCGGCGGGCCGCAGTCGAGCTTTCGGAGCAATGAATGGTCTCTTCAACCTGGCCTTAACGACGATGGATGAAAAGACCGTTTCGCCGCCCGCGCCGCCTTCCTTCGAAGCTTCCTATCAGATGGCGGGACAAAGACAAGACGACGCGTCGCCCGGCCGATTGGAAGCCTTCGCGAGGACAACGCAGACAATGCCCGAATCGCCGACCTCCCGCCCGCGCAATGTCGAAGCGGGCGCGCTCCCGAACGCCGCCCGCCGCGCCGCCGCCGCCCTCGCGCTCGCCGCCGCGCTGCTCGGGGCCGGCGGATCCGCGGCGCAGCAGCAGATCGGCCCGGTCTCCGGCCTCGCTGTGCCGCGCTTCGTCAGCCTCAAATCGGACCGGGTCAATCTGCACGAAGGGCCGAGCAAGGAGCATCCGACGCTCTGGGTCTATGAGCGCGCCGGCCTGCCGGTGGAGATCACCGCAGAATTCGAGACCTGGCGCAAGATCCGGGATTCCGAAGGGACGGAAGGATGGGTGCTGCACTCGCTTCTGTCCGGCCGCCGCACGGCGCTGGTCGCCCCGTGGAAGAAGGAGCCCGCGCTCGCCTACGCCCGCGACCGGACGACCCCCCTCGCCCGGCTCTCGCCCGGCGTCGTCGCCAGCCTGCGCCTCTGCGACGGCAGCTGGTGCCGCGTCACCGGCGACGGCTTCGACGGATTCGTGAAGCAGGAGAGTCTGTGGGGGGTATATCCGGGCGAGAAGATCGATTGAAGAGCGAGGCGTCCGCGCTCGACGCGTTCTCGAGCGACGACGCGACAAAGGCGTCGCCCCACGGCGGATGGATTGCGTCGCGCCGTTCGCAATGACGGTCTCGCCCTCGCAGCTCGCCGCAACGCGGGAGGCTCAGCTGTCCTTCAGCTCCATGAAGCGGATTCGATTGCCGAAAGGGTCGACCACCGCAAGCTCGAGACGAGAGCCCTCGTCCGTGAGCGCCGGCTTCATATAGCGATAGTCCTTGGCCGCGAGCTCCTCGTGGAGCTCGGCGACGCCGGTCATATAGACGCAGAGGGCGCCGCCCGGCGTCGCATCGCCGGAATGCTCGGAGAGATGTAGCCGCAGCGCGCCGCGCGACAGCTGCGTATAGAGCGGAAAATTCTCACCGTAGCGGTGCTCCCAATCGACGGCGAAGCCGAGAAAGCCGAGATAGAACTCATGCGCCTTGGCGACGTCGAACATACGCAGGATCGGCACGGCCCGCTCGAATTCGATGCTCAAAGGGACGCCCCCCGTTCTGCGCTCACCGCTCGTCCTTCACCAATCTCACCACCACGTCGACGCGGGCGATTCTCATCCCCGGCGGCGGCGCGGGCAGGTTCACGATGTCGACCTCCGAGCCCGGAATATCGACGAGGCCGTCGCCGTCCTCGACCAGGAAATGATGGTGCTCGCTGACATTGGTGTCGAAATAGACGCGCGCGCCGTCGACCGCGATCTCGCGCAGCAGGCCGACATCGGTGAATTGATGCAGCGTGTTGTAGACGGTGGCGAGCGAGACCGGCAGCGCGGCCGCGAGCGCCTCCTCATAGAGCCTCTCCGCCGTCACATGGCGATGCCCCCCGCGGAACAGCAGCTCGCCCAGCGCCACGCGCTGGCGCGTCGGCCGCATGCCGGCGGCGATGAGCCGGCCGCGCAGCCTGCGCGCCGCTTCCCGCACGCGCTCCGCCTCGGCTGTCCGCACTTCGTTCGTCATCGCCCCGCGATCCCGCTCCATTCGTCGCTCTCTACTGAATACAATAGGAAAGCTCACGAAAAAGGACAACTTTTTCCTCTACGCCGCCTCGATCGGCGCACGCGGGACGGCCTCCCGACGAGCAAGAGCTTGGCAGGCCGCCCGCTGTCGTGAGACAAGCAGCGGGTATGACAAAAAGATGACAGCCGCGCTTCGTCCGCGCGGCGAAAAAATGAGACTCTTGCATGCGCATTCGCACATTCGGCCGGGGCGCCGCCGCCTTGCTGGCGACGATCCTCGTCGCCGGGCCAGCCTTCGCTTTCGACATATCCGGAGCCGGGGCGACGTTTCCGCTGCCGGTCTACGCCCGATGGGCGCAGAGCTACAGCAAGGAAACCGGCGACCGGGTCAATTATCAGTCGATCGGCTCCGGCGGCGGCATCCGCCAGGTGAAGGCCCGCACCGTCACCTTCGGCGCCTCGGACCAGCCGCTCACCGCCGCCGAGCTCGACGCGGCCGGCCTCATCCAATGGCCGCAGGTGGCGGGCGGCGTCGTCGCCGTCGTCAATCTCGATGGAATCAAAGCCGGCGACATCGTCATCGACGGGACGACTCTCGCGCGCATCTTTCTCGGCGAGATCACGCGCTGGGACGATGCGGCGATCGCGCGGCTCAATCCGCAGACCAGGCTGCCGCCGCTGCCGATCGTCGTCGTGCATCGCTCCGACGGGTCCGGCACCACCTTCTGCTTCACCGATTATCTCTCGCGCGCCTCCGCGGACTGGAAGGCGAAGGTCGGCGAGAATGTCGCGGTGGATTGGCCGCTCGGCGTCGGCGCCAAGGGCAATGAGGGCGTCGCCAACAATGTCGCCAACGCCAAGGGCGCGATCGGCTATGTCGAATACGCCTATGCGAAACAGAACGGCCTGACGGTCGTTCACATGATCAATCACGACGGCAAGATCGTCGCGCCGGGCAGGGAGAGCTTTCGCGCCGCCGCCGCCAACGCCGATTGGGCGCATGCGCCGGGCTTCTTCCGCCTGCTGACCGATCAGCCCGGCGAGCGGTCCTGGCCGATCGCCGCCGCCACCTTCATCCTGCTGCCGAAGGCCCCGAAGGATGCGGAGGCGGCGCGCGTCGCGCTGAAATTCTTCGATTGGGCGTTCGTCAAAGGCGGCGCGGCGGCGGAGGAGCTCGATTATGAGCCGATGCCGTCGTCGGTGGTCGCGCTGATCCGCAAGAGCTGGAGCGAGAATTTGAAGGACGCGGAAGGAAGGCCGCTGGTCCGTTGAAGAACGGCGCGCTCCTTCTCCCGCAGGGCGGGAGAAGGAGCGCGCGTCGAGAGCCCGCCTCACCCCGCCGGCTTCGCCTCGGCCGGCGTCACCTTCAGCACGGTGATGCGATTGCGCATCTTGCGCATCACTTCGAAGCGGAAGCCGTGGAAGTTGAACACCTGGCCCGCTTCCGGAATGGCCGCCGCCTCGTGGATCACGAGGCCGGCGACGGTCGTCGCCTCCTCGTCGGGCAGGCTCCATTCCATCACGCGGTTGAGATCGCGCACCGGTACCGCGCCGTCGACCAGCACCGAGCCGTCGGTCTGCGGGCGCACGCCCTGCATCGCGAGATCGTGCTCGTCGCGAATGTCGCCGACGATCTCCTCCAAAATATCCTCGAGCGTCACGAGGCCCATCACCTCGCCATATTCGTCGACGACCAGCGCGAAATGCGTCTTGCGCTTCAAGAACGCCTGCAGCTGATCTTCCAGCGAGGTCGACTCCGGCACGAACCAGGGCTCGAGCGCGATGTCGTCGATGTTCAGCCGGGAGAAATCGGCCTTCACCGCATCGAGCGCGCGCAAAAGATCCTTGGAATGAATGACGCCGATGAAATTATCCGGCCGGTCGCGCCAAAGGGGCATGCGCGTGAAGGGTGAGGCCAGCACCTCGCGCACGATCTCGTCGGGCGGCAGATCGGCGTCGATCGTGCGCATCTTGGTGCGATGGATCATCACATCGCCGACATGCAGAATCTGCAGATCGAGCACGCCGCCGAACATGTCGCGCCAATTGCGCTCGACCGTCCCCTCCTCGTGCAGAATGTCGACGGCGCTCTTCAATTCGTCATAGGGCGACAGCAGCGTGCGGCCATGGCCGATCTCGACGCCGAACAGCTTCAGCACCGCGCGCACGAAGGCCTCCACCGCGACCAGCAGCGGGCCGAACACGGCGACAAACACATTTATGACGCGCGCGACGCGCAGCGACAGGCGGTCGGGATGATTGATCGCCACCGTCTTCGGCAGCACCTCGGCGAAGACGAGCAGCAGCACCGTCATGATGATGGTTGCGTAGATCGCGCCGCTCTCGCCGGTCAGATAGACGAGCACGCTGGTGGTGAAGGCCGAGCCGCCGATATTGACCAGCGTGCTGCCGAGCAGCAGCGCCGCGATCATGCGATTGCGCTGGCGCAGCAGCCGGTTCACCAGACTGGCGCGCCTGTCGCCCTCCTTCTCCAGCGCGTGCATATGCGCATGGGAGGCGGCGGTCAGCGCCGTCTCCGAGGCCGAGAAGAAGGCCGACAGCAGCACGCAGAGCAGCACGATGGCCGAGGCGAGCCAGATGTCGATGTCGAGGCCGGTGTCGGCGCCGCCGTGCATGGGGCTACTCGCGCGCCATCTCGTCTTTCAGGAAGCTGCGCGCGGCGTCCACATCGACGCCCTTGGCGACGAAGGAGCGGCCGATGCCGCGCAGCAGGACGAAGGTGAGCGCGCCCTTCTCGACCTTCTTGTCCTGGAACATCGCATCGAGCACCGAATCGGCGTCGGCGCGCCAGCCGGGAATGTCGCGAATGCGGGTCGGCAGGCCGACGCGCGTCAGATGACGCTCGACGCGCTCGGCCTCCTGCAGGCTGCACAAGCCGAGCCGCGCCGAGAAGCGCAGCGCGCAGACGAGGCCGATGGCGACGCCCTCGCCATGCACCAGACGAGCGCTGTCGTAATGCACGAGACGCTCGAAGGCGTGGCCGAACGTATGTCCGAGATTGAGCAGCGCGCGGTCGCCCTGCTCGGTCTCGTCGCGCGCGACGATCTTCGCCTTGGCGCGGCAGCTCACCGAAATCGCCTCGACGCGCGCGGCGCGATCGGCGAAGACGGCCGAGGCGTTGCTCTCCAGCCATTCGAAGAAGAAGAAATCGTCGATGAGGCCGTATTTGACGATCTCGGCATAGCCGGCGCGGAACTCGCGCAGCGGCAATGTGGCGAGCGCGTCGACATCGGCCAGCACCAGCGACGGCTGGTAGAAGGCGCCGACGAGATTCTTGCCTTGCGCCGTGTTGATGCCGGTCTTGCCGCCGACCGACGAATCGACCTGCGCCAGCAGCGTCGTCGGAATCTGCACGAAGCGCGATCCGCGGCGCACGCTCGCCGCGGCGAAGCCGGCGAGATCGCCGACGACGCCGCCGCCGAGCGCGACGACGACGTCGCGCCGCTCGATCCTCGCCTCGAGAATCTGCTCGCAGACGCTCTGGAACACGGGAAAGGATTTCGAGCCTTCGCCCGGCTCGACGACGATCACGCTCGAACGAATTCCGCGCGCCTCGAGGCTGTGGCGCAGCACCGGCAGCTGCAGCCGCGCGACATTGGCGTCGGTGACGATGGCGCAGGCCGCGCCCGGCGCGACGCGGGCGATATGGTCGCCGGCCTGATCGAGCAGGCCGGCGCCGATGATGATGTCATAGGCGCGCTCGCCGAGGCCGACGGGGACAGTCTGCGGTTCGATGGCGCGCGGCGGCGGCCGCGAGGTCATGAAGCGGGCGAGATCCGCCGTCGCGGCCGCATTCTCCGGCTCTCCCTTCGCCCAGCCATAGAGAGCCGCCAAAGTCTCCTCCACCATCACCTCATGCGCGACATCGCGCGACAGCACGGCAATATCCGCCTGCCGATAGACCGGATAGCGCTCGTCCATCAGCCGGCGCAGCACCGCGGCGGGATCGCTGGTCTGCAGCAGCGGACGATCGCCCTTGCGGCGCACGCGGCGCAGCAGCACGTCATGGGCGGCGTCGAACCAGACGGAGACGCCCTGCTCCCTGATTCGCTCGCGCGTGCCCTCGTCCATGAAGGCGCCGCCGCCGGTCGCCAGAATGCAAGGCTCGCCGGCGAGCAGCCGCGCGATGACGCGCCGCTCGCAATTGCGGAAATGCGCTTCGCCATATTTCGCGAAAATATCGGGGATCGACATGCCCGCCGCGGCGGCGACGATCTCGGCGTCGGCGTCCTTGAACGGCATGGCCAGCCGTTGCGCGAGGCGCTGGCCGATCGAGGTCTTGCCGGAGCCCATCATGCCGACGAGCACGATCGAGCGGCCGCCGAGCGCGGCGCGCAAAATCGCGCCGCCGCGTCCGTCGCCCGGCCAGCCGACCCGCGCCGGCTCGGTTTCGCCTATTGCTTGCGCTTTGTTCATGGCCCGGCAATCTACACTGCGTCCGCCGGAAATTCAGCACCGATTCATGGCTTGCGCCCTCTATTCGGGCAATAACGGCTCCAAAAAGCGGCGGATGAAGTCGAGCAGCCGCGGCTCGGCGAGGTCGGCGCGGCGGGCGGCCATGCGCACGCCGGCGAGCTCGGGCTTCTCCTGCGTTGCGATGAAGGCGCCGATCCGCCGCTCGAGCGCCGCCGCCGTCTCGGCGCAATGGGCGATGCGCAGGCAGGCGACGCGGGACCCCGCCCGCACGATGGTCCAGCGCGGCTCGAGCCGCACCTCCTCGGGCGCGACGCCGGTCTCCTCATGCAGCTCGCGCAGGAGATTACTCTCGAGATCGACGAAGCCGTCGCGAATATCGCTCGGATCCGGCGTGCCGGCGGGAAAATAAATCGCGCCCGCGGCGGAATGGCCCGCCCCCATCTCGCCGAGCAGGAAGGCCCCGTCCGCCGAGCGCAGCGCCGGCATGGAGAAGCAATTGCGCACGCCCTCCCCCGGAAAGCCGAAGTCGCGCCAGGCCAGGAAGCGGGAAAAGCGCGTCGGAAAAAATTGGACGCGCAATGTCGTCGAGCCGTCGGCCTCGCGGGCGTTCTCGGCCTCGCGCGCCATCAGAACCGGGCCGTCGTAGAGCGCGGGATTGGCGGCGAGGCGCGCGCGCCAATGCGCGTCGATCTCCTCCGACCGCAGGCGCTCGAAATCCCAATCATGCGCGCAGACGACGCAGCGCAAGCGATCGACGGTCGAGAGCTCGATCGGCGGAGGCGGATTTCGCCCGCTCACAGATCGAGCTCCCCGCTCAGCACGCCGATCGCCTGCCCGGCGACGGAGACCGCGACGAGCGCCCCCGATTCGACTCGCGAGCCGACGATGAGCCGCGACGGGCGCCCCATATCGATCCCCTGCTCGATGACGAATTCATGCTCGCCGTCCTCCGGCTGCTCGAAGGCGTGGGCGACGCCGGCGAAGGCGGCGGCCGCCGCGCCGGTCGCCGGATCCTCGGCCACGCCGGCGCCGGGGGCGAACATGCGGGCGCAGACGGCGCTCGCCGCGTCGTCGGTTTCGCTCGTGTAGACATAGGCGCCGAGCGCCGAGCCCAGCGCGGCCGGAAGCGCCGCTGCGTCCGGCCGCGCGCGGCGGAGGGCGGCGCGAGAGGCGACCGGAACGAAGAGCAGCTCGACGCCCGCCGAGAAGACCGAAGGCGCGTGCCGGCGAAAGCCGATCTCCTGCGGCTCGAGCCCGAGCGCGCCGGCGATCAGCGCCGGCGCGGCCGCCGCCGCCCCCCGCTGCGGCAGTCGCGGGGCGAAAAGACGCGCGAGCGAGACGCCGTCGGCGGAGCGGGCGACCTCGCAGCGAAGCACGCCGACCGGCTCCTCGAGCGCGATGACCAGTCCTTGGCGCGCCAGCATGTCCGGGGCCCGCCGCCAGGCGATCAGCGCCGCCGCGCCGATCGTCGGATGCCCCGCGAAAGGCAGCTCGACGGCGGGCGTGAAGATGCGCAGCCGCGCCGTGTTCACCGGGTCGCGCGGCTCCAAGACGAACACCGTCTCGCTCAAATTGAACTCGCGCGCGATTTTCTGCATCGTCGCGCCGTCGAGCGCGTCGGCGCCGAGCACGACCGCGAGCGGATTGCCGGCGAGGCGCCGATCGGTGAAAACGTCGAGCGTGTGGAAGCGCAGCTTCATCGCGCATGACTCCTTTGCGATATCTTCGATTTCGAAGCTCTCACGCGAGCCTGAAGGCTCGCCTTCAAATTTGTCGACGCAAGCCACTCGTGAGCTGCGTCACTCGAACTGAAGAGCCCCCCTCCCTGACCCTCCCTCGCTTCGCGGGAGAGGGGCGCGCCGACGTTTCGCGAACTTCATATGAAGCGCCGAATCTGCTCCCTCTCCCGCGAAGGGGGAAGCGGGGGAGGGGGCGCAGGCACATTCGCGTTCCGTGAACAGCGCTCGTTCAGCACAAGCTCACGGCCAGCTCGATTCGTCCTGCATCGCCAATATCGCCATCGTATCGCGAAACTCGATCATTTCCACGATGCGGCCATTCTCGAAACGGGCGAAATCCGCGAGATCGACGCAGCCGCGCCGGCCGGTGCCGCGATGGCGCCATTCGACCCGGCGCCGCATCGCCACGCGGCCGCCGTCGACGATGATGTCCTCGACCTCGTGATTCGACTGCTCGAACTCGATATTGATGGCGCGCACGATGCCGATCAGAGCCTCTATGCCGATATGCCGGCCGGCATAGGGAATGCGCGACTTGTCGCCGACGAACTCGCAGGCGACATCCGGCGAATAGAGGCCGCGCAACAAGGCGAAATCGGCCGGCGTGTCGGGGCGCCAGCAGGCGAGCAGACGGGCGCGGCGGACGATCTCGGCGCGATCGAGGCCCGGCGGGCGAGCGGCAAATAAATCGTCGAAATCGCTCATTCACGGCCTCTACGGACGCGTCGACGGGGCTTGCTGCACTCTGCCGCCGGGCGCCCTCGCCGCCCGCCGGCCAGCTCGGCCGTCGGGCCGAACGAACTCACTCACTTGTCGAGGCCAGGGCGATCGGGTGAAGGATAAAATCCCCAATCCTCGTCCCGAGGAGCCGCCGCAGGCGGCGTCTCGAAGGATGGCCGCGGGGCGACGTCAAAGGCTTCTCCCCGTTGCCGTCCTTCGAGACGCCCGCTTCGCGGGCTCCTCAGGACGAGGGGTTAGGGATATAGACCTTCACACGATTCCCCTGTTGTCGAGGCGCGCCTCGCTCGCTGTCGCCCCCCAGCCATGATAATCGAGATATTCGAATACCTCGACGATCGATCCGTTTCGCCAGCGCAAGAAATGCGCCATGTCGAGCGTGGCGACCCGGCCCGTCCCGCGCTGGCGCCAGGAATTGCGCCAGCGCACCGCCCCCCGCTCGCCTTGCGCCAGAATGTCGAGCACCTCGAAGCCGAGCGGCTCGTATTCGACGTCGGTGAGACGGATATTCTCGCGGAACTCCTCGACGCCGTGCAGCTCGCCGGGAAGGAATAGCCCTTCTTTTGTGCAACGGTAATGAACGACGACGTCCGGCGCGAAATATTGCATCATCGCGTCGATCGCCCCCGCCATGCGGAGCTGCGTGATCGCGAAGATGTCGCGCTTCAGCGCGCGGCCACGCCCTTCGTCCCTGTCGTCGGCCTCAGGCTGCAATCGCTCTCTCCCGCCACACGCGAGAGCCAGCCGGCCCTCGCGTCTGGCGCGCGGTTCGAGCGCGCGATGTCGGTCCGCCTCCGGCGGCGCTCAGTTACGGTCCTTGTCGACCAGACGGTTCTTGCCGATCCACGGCATCATGCCGCGCAGACGGGCGCCCACTTCCTCGATCGGATGGGCGGCGTTGCGCGCGCGGGTCGCCTTGAACGACGTCTGGCTGACCTTGTTCTCGAGCATCCAGTCGCGGGTGAACTTGCCGGACTGGATGTCCTCCAGCACGCGCTTCATCTCGGCCTTGGTGTCCTTGGTGATGATGCGCGGGCCGGTGACATATTCGCCATATTCGGCCGTGTTGGACACCGAATAATTCATATTGGCGATGCCGCCCTCGTAGATGAGGTCGACGATGAGCTTCACCTCGTGGAGGCACTCGAAATAGGCCATCTCCGGCGCATAGCCGGCCTCGACCAGGGTCTCGAAGCCATTGCGGATCAGCTCGACGAGGCCGCCGCAGAGCACGACCTGCTCGCCGAAGAGATCGGTCTCGCATTCCTCGCGGAAGCTCGTCTCGATGATGCCGGCGCGGCCGCCGCCGATCGCCGAGGCGTAGGAGAGGCCGAGCTCCAGCGCATTGCCGGAGGCGTTCTGATGCACGGCGATGAGGCAGGGAACGCCGCCGCCCTTCAGATATTCGCCGCGCACCGTATGGCCGGGGCCCTTGGGCGCGACCATGATGACGTCGAGATCCTTGCGCGGCTCGATGAGGTTGAAGTGGATGTTGAGGCCATGGGCGAAGAACAGCGCCGCGCCGGGCTTCAGGTTCGGGGCGAGCTCGGCGGCGTAGATCTCGCCCTGCAGCTCGTCCGGCGTCAGCATCATGACGACATCGGCCCATTTGGCCGCCTCGGCAACCTCCAGCACCTTGACGCCGGCGCCCTCCGCCTTCTTGGCGGAGGCGGAGCCCTTGCGCAGGGCGACAGCCACATCGGCGACGCCGGAATCCTTGAGGTTCAGGACGTGGGCATGGCCTTGGCTGCCATAGCCGACCACTGCGACCTTCTTGCCCTTGATCAGATTGATATCGGCATCCCGATCGTAATAGACGCGCATGTGCCTTTCGTCCTGCGGTTGGCGACGACCTCCCCTCCCTCTTCGAGGATGAGCGATGGTCGATATGTCAATATCCGAGTTCCCGCCCTTCTACGCGGCGAAACGCGGAAGGTCAAAGGGCGTGACCGCAGGGCGGCGGCTTCTCATTGCGATCGAGCCGCCGCGCGGCCGGCGAGAAACGCCGCCGCCTCGGCGAGCGAGCGGCGCGCCTCCGGCATGAAGGCGGCGCCCAGCTGCCAGCCATGCGGCACGACCGGCCAGACCTTCAGCTCGACCTCGACGCCCGCCGCCGCGGCGCGTTCGGCGAGGCGGCGGGAATCATCGAGCAGCAGCTCGTCGGCGCCGACATGCAGCAGCAGCGGCGGCAATCCGCCGAGCTCCGCGTGGAGCGGCGAGGCGAACGGATCGCGCGCGCTCGCGCGGCCGAGATATTGGCGGGCGGCGAGCTTCAGGGCGCGGCGGGTGAAGATCGGGTCCGCGCCTTCATTGTCGCGCGCCGAGGCGCCGGCGGCGGCGAGATCGGTCCAGGGCGAGAACAGAGCGAGCGCGCGCGGCAAAGGCGCGCCGCGCGCGCGCAGGCGCAGCGCCAGCGCCAGCGCAAGGCCGCCGCCGGCCGAATCGCCGGCGAGCACGATGCGCTCGGCGTCTTGCGCGATCGCGTCATAGGCCGCGGCGACATCGTCGAGGGCGGCCGGAAACACATGAGCGGGGGCGAGCCGATAGGCCGGCGCGAAGACGTCGAAGCCAGCGCGGGCGAAGGCGCCGGCGATCGGCCGACCGCCGCGCGGCGATCCGGCGAAAAATGCGCCGCCATGCAGATAGAGGAGCGTCGCCACGGGCGCGGGGCGGCCGGATCGCGTCCATTCGCCGGCGAGCCGCGGGTCCGCCTCCCGTCGCGCCCCATCCGGCCAGGGCCAGCGCATATCGAGCGCCCGCGCCGCCGCCTCGAGGCCGCGCTCGCCGGAAAGCAGCGGACGCAGGCGCCGGCGCAGATAAGCGCATGCGAGACGCGCGGCGAGGCTCGCCATGTCCGGCGGCCTATTTCACCGCGGAGGCCGAGAGCAGCGCGTCGAGCTTGTCGTCGACGAGCCCCGCCGCCCGGGCGCGATTGTTCCAGCGCGCCGCCTCGGCGAGATTCTTGTCGACGCCGAGGCCCTCGGCGAGCAGGCGGGCGAGGCGGTTTTCGGCGACGGCGTTGCCGGCCTCGGCGGCGCGGCGCAGAAGAGCCACCGCGCCGGCGCGGTCGCGGGCGACGCCGGCGCCGTTGAACTCCAGAATGGCGAGCTCGACCATCGCCGCCGAATGGCCGCCGGCGACGGCGCGGCGCAGCCATTGCGCCGCCTCCTTCGCATCCTGGCCGACGCCGCGGCCGCTCTTGAACAGCAGGCCGAGCGCATAAGCGGCGTCGGCGTCGTCGAGCGCGGCGGCGCGGCGGAAGAAGCCGATGGCGCGGGCGAAGTCGGGCGCGCCGCCGTCGTTCTCCAGCGCCAGCTCGCCGAGCAGGTTGAGCGCCGCCGGATGATTCTGCGCGGCGGCCCTCTCGAGATAAAAGCGGGCGCGGGGGCGGTCCTTGGGCGTGTCGCGCCCGGTCAGCGTCGCCGCGCCGAACAGATAGGCCGCGTCCTTGCCGCCGAAATCGGCCGCGCGGCGGAACCAGCGCATCGCCTCGGCCGGATCGCGCGCGACGCCGGCGCCGTCGAGATGGAGCCGGCCGATCAAAGTGAGCGCGGCGATGTCCTTGGGATCGGCGGCGAGGCGCTTGTTCGCCTCGCCCATGGCGGCGATATAGTCGCCGCGCTGATAGGCCCCGAAGGCGAGATCGGGCGCTGGCGGCGCCCCCTCCCCGCGAGCGGCGGCCGCGGCGAGAACAATACTCAGCGAGACCGCGCGCGCGAGTCTCATGGCGCGCCTCCGGCGAGGCGGGAGGCCTCGCGCATCGCCTCGGCGGGGCCGCGCGGATCGTCCCAGACGAAATCGCCGATCATCACGAATTCGGCGCCGGTGGCGGCGAGCGGGCCGATGTCCTCGAGCCGCCGCGCCAGCGCGACGCAGGGCGTCTCGAAAATCTCCGCCCACCAGGCGGCGCGCTCCAGAGCCTGCTCGAAATCTCCGTCGAACAGCAGATAATCCGCGCCGGCTTCGCCCGCCCGCATGGCGTCGTCGCGGGTCTCGAGGCCGCCGACGCCGACGATGAAATCCGGATGCAGGCGCTTCAGCGCGGCGGCGAGGCGCTTCTCGTCGTGAGAGACATGCAGCCCGTCCGCTCCGCAGCGGGCGACGCGCTCGGCTTCGCCTTCCAGCATCAAAGCGATGTCGCGCTTCTGCGTCAGCGCGGCGACGGCCCGGACCGTCTCGTCCCCGGCGCCTTCGCCGAGCCGCAGCAGCAGGCTCGCGACATCGGCCGCCTCCAGCGCCTCCCGCAGGACGGGCAGAAAGGCGTCGGCGGCCGTGACGAGCGGTGTCACGAGGTAGAGACGAGCAGGTTCGGACATGGGCTCTTCCTTAACGGCGAGCGCGGCGGGTTTCAAACGGTGTAAGCGGCGATCGTGGCGATTACGCAGACGGCGTCTTCTGCAGGTCCGCAAACAGAACGGGCAGGTCGGCGACTCGCCGCGCCGCCTCGCTTACGCCGGCTTAAGTCCTTCTCGGCCAAGCTCTGCGCGCATCATTCTCCGGAGTCCGCCATGGCCGCCCCTCATCCGACCGTCGTCATCTGCGCGGATCATGCTTTTGTCTCCGGCGGACAGGCGAAGGTGGCGATCGAGAGCGCGCTGGGGCTCGCGGCGCATGGCGCGCGGCCGATCCTGTTCGCCGCCGCCGCGCCGGTCGACGAGCGTCTGACCGAGGCCGGCGTCGAGGTCGTCTGCCTCGATCAGCATGATCTGCTCGGCAACCCCTCGCTCGCCGCCGCCGCTCTGCAAGGCGCGTGGAATTTTCGCGCGGCGCGCGCGCTCGCCGATCTGCTCGCGCTTCTGCCGAAGGACGAGACCATCGTCCACGTGCATGGCTGGGCCAAGGCGCTCTCGCCGGCCATCGCCGCGCCGATCCGCGCCTCCGGCATGCCGGCGCTCTACACGCTGCACGAATATTTTTTGTTCTGCCCCAACGGCGGCTTTTATGATTTTCAGGCCAATGAGGCATGCCGGCGCACGCCGCTCTCGGCCGCCTGCTGGTCGAGGAATTGCGACAGCCGCGATTATCCGCGCAAGCTCTGGCGCAACGCCCGTCTCGCCGTGGCGCGGGGCGTCGCGCGCCTGCCCGAGATTTTTTCGGATTTCATCTGCATCTCGGATTATCAGCAAAAGATTGTCGCGCCCTTCCTGCCGAAGAGCGCGCGCCTGCATCGCCTGTCCAATCCGATCGACTGCGAGGACCTCGGGCGCAAGAGCGCGCCGGCCTCGGGCGAGGCGATCTTCGTCGGGCGCCTTTCGGCCGAGAAGGGCGCCTTTCTCTTCGCCGAGGCGGCGGCGCGGACGGGCCTTCGCCCGGTGTTCATCGGCGACGGGCCGATCGCCGAGACCTTGCGCGCGCGCTTCCCCGATGCGCGCTTTCTCGGCTGGCTGCCGCCGAATCAGGTGCGCGCGCAGATGCGCGCGGCGCGCGCGCTGGTGTTTCCCTCGCTCTGGTACGAGGGCCAGCCGCTCACCGTGCTGGAGGCCAAGGCCATGGGCACGCCGATCATCGTCTCCGATATTTGCGCCGGCCGCGAGGAGGTGGAGGACGGCGTGAGCGGGCTGTGGTTTGCGAGCGGCGACGTCGATGCGCTCGCCGCCGCGCTGCTTCGGCTGCAGGACGACGCGCTGGTCGCGCGGCTTTCCGACGGGGCCTATGACGCCTTCTGGCGCGATCCGCCGACGCTGGACCGGCATGTCGAGCGCATTCTGGTCGCCTATGCCGAGCTGATCGAGCGTCGTCGAGCCGCGGCCGCCTGAGTAGCTTTTTTTTTCCGGCGTCATCCGCCGCGCGCCGTATTGCGTCGCCGCGGCCGAAGGCGCGAGGACAGCCTTCTCCCGCGCCGCAGATTCGTCTCGGCGGAGCATTTATCGCGACGAGGAGAAGACGCGGCGTTCCGCAGCCGACGGCGCGAAACGAATGAAAATCTATGGAAATCGGGCGTGATAGACTAATTATGGCATCATACCATAGATAACAAGTGCAATATCACGATTTGTGGCAATTATTGTATATTTTATTCTATGCATATGCCGGTATATCGGCGCGATCGATTCAAAAAAATGTTGCATATATAGAAATACATCGTCTAGCTTGAGAAATATTGCGCGGGATCGTCGCTTCAAAGACCTTCTTCTGGACGCGCTTTGGCGTCGTGAAGCGCATTGATCTCAACGGAGATGATAAATGACTTGTTTTGGGCTGGATAGCCGACCGATCATCGAAAGTCTCGGCCGTCATCCTCGATCGGAACGGCGATCGCGCGCGGCCTCGCTCGGCGCCAGCGTGCTGGCGATGGCTGTTTCCATGGCCACAGGCGCGGCGGGGCAGGAGCGCGCCTCGGCCGGGCGGGCGCAGGCCAAGGAGACCGTCGAGGACATTATCGTGACCGGCACGCGCGACTATGGCGTCAAGGCGCGCGAGAGCGCGGCGCCGGTCACCGTGATCAGCAGCGAGCGGCTGAAGGCGACCGGCCGAACCAATCTCGTCGATGCGCTCCAGCGCCTCGAGCCCACCTATTCGATCTATGGCGTCGGCGGCGATCTCAACAATCTCGTGCGCTCGCCGCGACTGCGCGGGCTCACCGCCAGCCATGTGCTGGTGCTCGTCAACGGCAAGAGGCGCCACGGCACGGCCAATCTCTCCTCGACCGGCTTCACCAAAGGCGCGGCCGGCGCCGATCTCGATCTCATTCCCGTCGCCCTCGTCGACCACATCGAAATTCTGGAGGATGGCGCCGCGGCTCAATACGGCTCCGACGCGATCGCCGGAGTGATCAACATCATATTGAAGAATTCGCCCGAGGGCGGCGGCGTGTCGGCGCTCGTCGGCTCTTATGGCGCCAGCTATAATCCAAACACGCATGGCAATGGGCTGACGCGCAATCTGCAAGCCGACGCGGCCTTTCCGCTGGGCGAGACCGGCTTCCTCGATCTCGGCGCCGACCTCACCTCGCATCTGCACAGCAATCAGACCGGCCCCGATCGGACGCAGTCCGGAAACGGGCTGCGCGTCGGTCCCGGAACCGCCTATCCGTGGGTCGATCCCAATGTCGCGTCCATCATCGGCGACGCGGCTTACATCAATGGAACGGCGGGGCTCAATGCGGGCTTCACGCTCGACAACGACGTCGAGCTCTATCTGTTCGGCACGGGAGCCGGACGGCGCGGCGAGTCGTTCCAGAATTACCGCGCGCCCAATCTCAATGGAACCGCGCCGTCGAAGATCATCGACATCAACGGCTTCGTGCCGGCCGAGACGATCCATGAGGAGGATTGGAGCCTCACCGGCGGCGCCAGGGGCAAGATCTTCGACGATGTGCGATGGGATCTCGCTTTGACCTATGGCTCCGACAAGATCGATGTCGGCCTCAACCAATCCGCGAATGTGGCCTTGTTCAACGACACGCTCGCGGCGACCGGCGTCGGCTGGACGCCGCGCCAATTCTATATCGGACAATATTTCCGTACCGAGCGGACGATCAATCTCGATCTGCGCAAGGAAGTCGCGCCGAGCTTTCTCTCATTTCCGGTCAATGTCGCGATCGGAGCCGAAAATCGCAACGAGACCTATGCGGTGCGGCGCGGCGATTTCTTTTCCTATTACTCGTCGGGACCGTCCGCCTGGGTCGGCATAAGGCCCACGGACGAGAGCGATCACGCCCGCGATTCTTTCGCCGGCTATGCCGACCTCAGCGCCAAGCCCTTGCCGCAATGGAAGATCGACATCGCCGGACGCTATGAGACCTATAGCGATTTCGGCGACACGGTGAACGGCAAATTATCCACCCGCTACGATATTCTGCCGCAGCTCGGCGTGCGCGGCACGGTCAGCACCGGCTTTCGCGCGCCGACGCTCGCCGAGGAATATTTTTCCCAGACCACCGTCTCGCCCACCATCGCCAATGTGGTGCTGCCGCCCAATTCGGCAGCCGCGCGCGTCGCGGGCGCCGAGCCGCTGAAGCCCGAGAAGTCGACCAATATCAGCGTCGGCGTGGTGGCCGAGCCGTTGAAGGACCTGCATGTCTCGGTCGACGCCTATCAGATCGACCTGCGCGACCGCATCGTCGCGACCGGCGGCCTCACCGGCGCCGCGGCGCTCGCCGCCATCGCCGCGAGCGGCAATGCATTGCAGGCCGGAGCCGCGGGTTCCGTCAGCTTCTTCGTGAACGGCGCCGACACGCGCACGCGCGGCGTCGATGTGAAGGCGGACTATGCCTATGACCTCGGGGCTTACGGCGCGGTTCGCCTCGATGCGGCGGCGAGCTTTCTCGAGACGACGATTCTCTCCGTCGCGGCGGCTCCGGCCCCGTTCAACGGCGCGCCTCTGCTCAGCGCGGCGGCGCGCTCCAACATCACCGATCTCACCCCGCGCACGAAAGTCGTCTTCGGCGGCTCCTATCTCTACGACGCCTGGACCGTCTCGCTGCATTTCACGCAATATGGGACTGTCAGCGCGGTCAGCGCCTCGCCGCTGACCGGCGCCGCCCCCTTCTTCACCAATGTCATCACGCCGAAATTCATCACCGATGGCGAGATCGCCTATGATTTCGGCTCGGGCCTGCGCGCGGCCATCGGCGGGAACAATCTGTTCGGCGTGCGGCCCGACCAGACCAACCCCCTCTCGCGCAGCTTCGGCGCCGCGATCTTTCCGGCCTTCTCGCCCTTCGGCGTCAATGGCGGATATTATTACATCCGCGCCTCGCTGCGGTTTTAGAGAAAGCGAGCCGGGACGGGGGAAGCGTCAGCTCGCCTGCCGCTCGTTCCCCGCCCGCGCCGCAGCGTCGCGCTCCGTGGCGAGCGGCAGACGCGCCAGCATGCCGATCAATGCGCGGTCGCCGAGCACCACCAGGCGCTCGCGGCGATCGAGCCAGTCGACCGCCTGCTCCAAAGTCTCGGCGTCGGCGAGCTTGGCTTCGGCCATGGCGCGATCGGCGGAAATCTGGCCGCGCACGCGCGGCGGCCGGGCCGGCAGCCAGTCCTCGTGCAGCGCGCGCAGCTCCGGATCGGCGTGAATGGCGAGGAGGCCGTTCACATCGTCCTGTCCGGAGCGGGCGAGCAGGCGGTGCAGCGCGCGGCCGCGCCGGGCGATCGGCGGCGTCCTCGTCTCCTCGGGCGTCACCAGCACGCCGGCGCGGCGGAAGACGAGGCCGAGCCAGCGCTGGCCGGTGATCCAGGAGATGACGATCGCCAGAATGAGGCCGGCGATGGTCGGCGACATCCAGGCGACGAGCGAGGGCGAGATCATGAGGCCCGCGACCAGCGTCAGCAGGCCGAGCGCCACATGCGACTGATGCCGCTTGACGATGTATTTGAACGGCACCGAGCCGTCGTCGCGCCGCTGCGGGTCCCAGCCGGTGTCGAAGCCGAACAGAATATGGAACACATGGCCGGTCTGGATCAGCATCATGATCGGCGCGAACAGCGCCGACATCAGCACTTCGAACAAGGTGGAGACGAGCAGCATGAAGACGCCGCCCGAGCCGCGCCGCGTCTTGGCGTCGATGAGCGCCAGCGCGAGGCCGAAGGCCTTGGGCGCGAGCAGGATCGCCATGGTGAGCGCGAACAGCGCCAGTGAGCGCTCGGCGTCGAAGCGCGGCCACACGGGAAACAGCGTGAACTGCGAGGTGAAATATTCCGGCCGGAAATAGCTCGCCTGGAACACGAGCGCGATGCCGACGAGCAGCTGACAGAGCCACAGCGGCGAGGTCAGATAGCCGAATATGCCGGTGAGGAAATGCTGGCGCGAGGCCCAATGGAAGCCGCGCGCCCAGAGCACCCGGGAATGCTGCAGATTGCCTTGGCACCAGCGCCGGTCGCGGATCGAGAGGTCGATCAGCGAGGGCGGGCTCTCCTCATAGGAGCCGTCCAGCGTCGGCATCATATAGACGGCGTAGCCGGCGCGGCGGATCAGCGCCGCCTCGACGAAATCATGGCTGAGGATGTGCCCGCCGAAGGGCGGGCGTCCTTTGAGGTCCGGCAGGCCGCAATGATGGGCGAAGGCTTCGGTGCGGATAATGGCGTTATGGCCCCAGTAATTGCCGTCGCGCCCCATCCATTGCGAGAGGCCGGCGGCGATGACGGGCCCATAGATGCGCGCGGCGAATTGCTGCACGCGCGCGAAGAGCGTGTTGCGGTTGATGATCAGCGGCAGCGTCTGGATGATGCCCGCGTCCGGGTCCGCCTCCATCGCCGCGGCGAGGCGAACGATGGTCTCGCCGGCCATCAGGCTGTCGGCGTCGAGCACCACCATCTGCTCATAGGCGCCGCCCCAGCGGGTAACGAAATCGGCGATATTGCCGGCCTTGCGGCTGATGTTCTTCTCGCGCCGGCGGTAATAGACCCGCGCCTGCGGCCCGAGCCGGCGGCGCATGGCGATGAACGCCCGCTCCTCGGCGATCCAAATGTCGGGATTGGTGGTGTCCGAGAGGAAGAACCAGTCGAAATTCGCGCCGAAGCCGGTCGCCTCGACGTCCTGCAGGATGGCCTGCAGCGCGCCGAACACCCGGCTCGGCGCCTCGTTGTAGATCGGCATGACCACGGCCGTGCGGGCGTCGAGGCGCTCCGGCATGGACGGCGGGCGGCGCGAGGCGAGCAGCGCGAAGAAGCCGACGACGGCGCTGGAGAAGGCGAGGGCGATCCAGGAGAAATTGAGCACGAACAGCGCGAGCAGCGCCCATTTCAGCGTCGTGACGCCGCCGACGTCGATGACGCGATACATCTCGTGGCCGCCGTAGACGGTGAGCGCCAGCCCGCCGCCGAAGGTGACGAGACGCGAGATCCAGGGCGTGCGACGCAGCGCCGGCGCCGCGAGCGGCCGCCGCTTGCGCGCGTCGAAGCGCCACAGCGATTGCGTCGGCATGCCGAGCCGACACTCGCGCGGCATGGGCGGGGCGGCGGCCGGATCGGCGGCCGGCGCAGCGGGCGTGTCTTCGGCCGGCGGCGCCGGCTCGACCAGAGGGAGGGCTGCTACTGCGTCCATCTATAGAGCCAGGTTTCGCTGAGCGGCTCGTCGCCAGACCGGAGCACGAGGCGCATCTCGCAGAAGGTTTCGCCGGCCGGGTCGACGTCGAAGACGACTCGGCAGGTTTTCGCCTGCGGATTGCAGAAGGTGCGAATGTTCGTCGCCGATCCGGGCGAGGTGGTCAAGGCCGCTCGGACAGTGGCCGTGCGCTGCGGATCGGCGAGAGGCTCGCCTACGAACACGACGATAAAGCGGCGCATTTTGGGAACGGGCGAGCGCCCGCCCCGCGCCGTCGCCGCAATGGCCAGCGGCGGGCGGGCCGGCGGATTCCAGCACCAGAACTGCCGGTAGGCGAAGGTCGCCTCCTTGCCGACGGCGAATGCCTGCTTGGGCCGCCAATAGGCGACGATATTGGCGTTGATCTCGGATTCGGAGGGGATCTCGACGAGCTGCACCGACCCCTCTCCCCAATCGCCGATCGGCTCCACCCAGAGCGAGGGGCGGCGCTCCCAATGCTGCACATCGTCCTCATAGGCGTCGATGTCGCGCTCGCGCATCAGGAAGCCCAGCCCTTTTGGATTGGCGTCGACGAAGGCGGATATCTGTAATGTGTCGCGGTTGGAGACCGGGCGCCACAGCCATTCGTCTTTTCCGGTCAGCATCTGCAGGCCATTGGTCTCGGCGACGGCCGGCCGCACGTCGTCGGTGCGGCGGTGGTCGAGCGGCGTGAACAGAGAGGACGCAGCGGCTCCGGCGAGGCCGAGGTGGTCGATCGCCGCGCGCGGAATCAGCGTCATCTCGGTGTCGATCAGCGTCGCCTCGCCGGGGCGCAGGGTGAAGCGATAGGCGCCGACCACGCTCTGCGATTCGAGCAGGGCATGGATGACGAGGGCGTTGTCGGCGAGGGTCGGCTTTTCGATCCAGAAGACGCGGAAGGCAGGAAACTCCTCGCCGCGCGGATCGGCGGTGCGGACCGAGAGGCCGCGGGCGGTCACGCCGAGGGTCTGGCCCGGCGCCACGGCCCGATAGAAGCTCGCGCCCTGGAACAGAGCCAGCTCGGTATCGCGGCCATCCTCGCGCCGGCCGAGCACGCGAAAGCCGGAGAAGCCGACGTCCGGCGCCTTGTCGCCGACCTTCAACGCGCCGTAGTCGAAGCTCGCCTGGTCGTAAGCAACGCGCCGGGCGAGATTGTCCTCGACCACGAACAGCTCGACCGAAGCGGCGAATATGAAGCCGCGGTGCAGCGGCTCGAGCGAGAAGCCGCGGTTCTCGCCGCTCCATATGGCTGCGCCGGGCCGCGTCTTGATGCCGACATATTGCTCATAGCCGAGATTGGCGAAGGGCTCGCGCAGATCGGTCGGGGGCGGGGCGAAGGGACGCTTGGCGACGGCTCGGGCGATGTCGAGCACCGCGTCGCGGTTGAACGGGACGGGCGCGCCGGGCGCCGGCGCGGCGGGCGCGGTCTGAGCCGCTCCGCGGCCCGGCCCGACGCTCGCGGCGAGAGTGGTCAGGGCGGCTTTCAGGACGTCTCTGCGTTCGAGCATTGGGAGGCCGGAATTCGGGCTGGAATCGGTAGATTGGAGGAAGCGGCGCGGGCGCCAGACGGGTATACCCGAAAGATCGCGGATCGGAATGCGATTCTTTGCTCGTTGGTCGCGTGATCGAGAGGCTTGCGGCCTGGAGCGCTTTCCGATCGAACGGAATCGTTCGATCGATCAGAATTCGCTCCAAATCAAAAAAAGCTGGAGCGATTTTCGATCCATTCGGATCGGAAACTGCTCTAGTGTTTCGGAATGAGGCTGCGAGAGGGCCCCCTCCCCCGATTCGCGGGAGCAGACGGGCGGGGCTCCGCAGTCGACCCTGAGCCTTCGGGCTCGCACGCACATGCGCGGACGCCATGACAGAAGACAAGCGATCGACCGGACGACGCGCTCTCGCCGTGATCCTGGCGGCGGGCGAGGGGACGCGCATGAAATCGCGCCGCCCCAAGGTGCTGCACGAGGTGGCCGGGCGCTCCATGCTCGCCCATGTGCTGGCGGCGGTCGAGGCGGCGGGCGTCGCGGCGGCGGCCGTGGTCGTCGGCGGCGGCCGCGAGGATGTGGCGGCCGAGGCGCGCCGGCGCAGCCCCGGCGCGCGGACCTTCGTGCAGGAGCGCCAGCTCGGCACCGCCCATGCCGTGCTGGCGGCGCGCGACGCCATCGCCGAGGGCTATGACGATCTGATCGTGCTCTTCGCCGACACGCCGCTCGTCTCCCCGGCGACCGTCGCCGCGTTGCGGGAGGGGCTCGCCGGCGGCGCGGGCGTCGCCGTTCTCGCCTTCGAGGCGGAAAATCCCTTCGGCTATGGGCGCGTTCTGCGCGGCGCCGATGGCGGGGTGCTGGCGATACGCGAGGAGAAGGACGCGAGCGAGGCGGAGCGTCGCGTCACGCTCTGCAACGCCGGGCTGATGGCGATCGACGGCGCCAGGGCGCTCGCCCTGCTCGAGGGAGTCGGCTCCGCCAATGCGCAAGGAGAGTTCTATCTCACCGATGTCGTCGAGCGCGCCCGGGCGGCGGGCTCGGCCACGCGGGTCGTGCTCGCGGAGGAGGAGGAGGTGCTCGGGGTCAACGACCGGGTCCAGCTCGCCCGGGCCGAGCAGATCGCGCAGCAGCGGCTGCGCCGCACCGCGATGCTCGGCGGAGCGACGCTGATCGCGCCCGAGACGGTCTTCCTCTCCTTCGATACGGAGATCGGCCGGGACGTGACCGTCGAGCCGCATGTGGTCATCGGCCCGGGCGTCTCGATCGGCGACGACGCGACGATCCATTCCTTCTCGCACCTCGAGGGGGCGAGCGTCGGCGTCGGCGCGCAGATCGGGCCTTATGCGCGGCTGCGGCCGGGGGCGCGGCTCGCGGCCGCAGCCAAGATCGGCAATTTCGTCGAGATCAAGGCCGCCGACATCGGCGAGGGCGCCAAGGTCAATCATCTGAGCTATGTCGGCGACGCCACGGTCGGCGCCCATTCCAATATCGGCGCCGGCGTCATCACCTGCAATTATGACGGCTTCTTCAAATATCGAACGGTAATCGGCGAGCGCGCCTTTGTCGGCTCCAATTCGGCGCTGGTCGCCCCGGTCGAGATCGGAAGCGGCGCCTATGTCGGCTCCGGATCGGTGATCACGCGCGACGTCGCCGCGGATGCGCTCGCGGTCGGCCGCGCGCGGCAGATGGAGAAGGGCGGCTGGGCCAGCGCTTTCCGCGCCGTGCAATCGGAGAAAAAGAAGGGCTGAGGGGAGCGCCGGACGCCCGCCCTCCCCGCGCAGGGAGGGCGGGCGCGCCCTGTTCAGCCCGTGGTCTGCTCTTCCTGCTCGCGCACGGTCATCGCATTGCCGTGCCAGACGAAATCGTCGAAGAGGCAAGCGTCGACGAACATCACCGGCAGCAGAATGTCGCGCGTCAGATTTGCGAAGGGGCTGCGCCAGGAGCGCCGCCAGCCGGCGACGCGGGCCAGCGCGAGCTCCGCGCCATAGAGCGTCGCCAGAATGGCGGCGGCGACCAGCGGCACGCTCACATCGAGCAGATGGGCGGCATAGGCACCGGTCAGCACCGGCGCGAAGCTGCCGTTCATGAACTCGGGCGCGAAATAGGCGGGGAAGGTCACGCGCCGCAGCCGCGCCCAGCGCACATGGCGCGAATAGACCTCATGCGCGGTGCGATGGCCGAGCGGCTGCTCGAACGGCATGTCGACGAGCCGCACCTTCATCTTCTGCGCGCGGATGATCTTGGTCGAGGCGGCGTCCTCGGCGATCTCGGCGCCGAGCGCTCTGATGCCGCCGGCGCGCTCCAGCACCTCGCGCCGCCACATCATGTTCTTGCCCTGGGCGAAGCCGATGCCGACCGCCTCGGCGCCATACTGCCAGCGCGCCTGGAAGGTGTTGAGGAAGGCGCATTCGACCTCGGCCCAGAACCCCTCGGGCCGCGAGCCGATCGGCATGGAGATGACGAGCGCCGTGTCGTCCCGGAAGGCGGCGAGCATGGTCTGAATATAGTCCGGCGGCAGCAGCGCATTGGAGTCGGCGAGCACGACCCAGGCGTGGCGCGCGGCGTCCCAGCCCTTCACGCAATTGTTCAGCTTGGGGTTGGCGCTTACATAATCATCGCCGACCAGGAGGCGCGCCGGAATATGCGGATGCGCCGCGATGAGCCGCTCGACGAGGCCGATCACCGGGTCATTGGCGCATTGGACGCAGAACAAAATTTCGTAGGACGGATAATCGAGCGTGAAGCTCGAGCCGAGCGTCTCCTCGCTGAACGTCTCGAGCCCGCGCAACGGCCGCACGATGCTGACCGGCGGCGGCGCCGCAGGAACCGGCAGGGTGCGCGGGCGGGCGCGGCATCGGAAGGCGGCGATGGCGATGGCGGCGAGGTTGAGCGTTACCATGGCCGCGCAGAGCGCGGCGCACGCATAGGCGGCGATCATCATGCGTTATCTCTGCCTGTCACTTGCGGGAGTCGAGAGAGAGCGGGGTCGGGGCGGCCTCGGGACGGCGCCGGCGGCGCAGGCCGGGAGCGGGCCATTGCGATATTCCACCTGACAATTCCTTCGGGTCTTGGCAAAAGGGCGGCGGCGCGAGAATCTTGTCGCGTCGCGCGACGCCTCCCGTTTCCTCCTGCCGAACTATGGCCATGACCTCTCCGATCGTTCGCTTTGCGCCGTCGCCGACGGGCCGCCTTCACATCGGCAATGCGCGGCCGGCGCTGCTCAATTACCTGTACGCGCGCGCCCACAATGGTAGATTCGTGCTGCGTTTCGATGACACCGACGTCGCGCGCTCCTCGGAGGAGTTCGCGCAAGCGATCGAGGTCGACCTCGCCTGGCTCGGAGTCGCGCCGGATATGACGCTGCGCCAGTCGCAGCGCGTCGCGCTCTATGAGTCGGCGGCGGCGGCGCTGCGCGAGGCCGGGCGGCTCTATCCCTGCTACGAGACGGCGGAGGAATTGGAGAAGCGCCGCAAGCTGCAGCAGGCGCGCGGCCAGCCGCCGATCTACGACCGCGCCGCGCTGCGCCTCTCGGCGGAGGAGCGCGCCCGGCTGGAGCGCGAAGGACGGCGCCCGCACTGGCGTTTTCGTTTGGAGCCCGGCGTGGTCGAATGGCGCGATCTCGTGCGCGGGGATTGCGCGATCGACTGCGCCTCGCTGTCCGACCCCGTGCTGCTGCGCGAGGACGGCAGCTTTCTCTACACGCTGCCCTCGGTGGTCGACGACATCGATCTTTGCATCACCCATGTGATCCGCGGCGAGGACCATGTCACGAATACGGCGGTGCAGATCCGCCTGTTCCAGGCGCTCGCCCCGGGGCGTCATCCGCCCGTCTTCGCGCATCACAATCTGCTGGTCGGCTCCGGCGGCGAGGCGCTCTCCAAGCGCAGCGGCGCCCTGTCGATCGGCGCCTTGCGCGAGGAAGGATATGAGGCGCTGGCCGTGGCCGCGCTCGCGGTTTTGACCGGCTCCTCGGATAGCGTGCATCCGATCCGCTCGCTCGACGAGCTCGCGAAGGAATTCGACCTCGCCCATCTCTCGCGCAACGCCGCGCGCTTCGATCCCGCCGACCTTCGCCCGCTCACGCACCGCACGCTGGCGCGGCTCGACTATGAGGATATGCGCGAGCGCCTGGAGGCGCATGAGATCGTCGGATTCAAGGCCGAGCCGTTCTGGCGCGCGGCGCGGGGCAATCTCTCGGCCTTTTCCGATGTGCTGGACTGGTGGCGGGTGGTCGAGGGCGAGATCGCCCCTCGCCGGGAGGATGAGGAGCTTCTCGCCGCAGCGCTCGCCTCGCTGCCGCGGGAGCCCTGGGACGAGACGACTTGGAGCGCATGGACCGCCGGGCTGAAGGCGAAGACCGGCCGCAAGGGCAAGGCGCTGTTCCACCCGCTGCGGCTGGCGCTGACCGGGGCCGAGAACGGGCCGGAATTATCGCTGCTGCTGCCGCTGATCGGCCATGCGCGGGCGGCGGCGCGGCTCGCGGGCGGCTGACGGCCTTTCAACGGCAGTCGCTAAAACAGGCTGAGCTGCTCCGCTCCACAGCGGGGCGGACGAAACAGGTCGGAGCGCAGCCGCGTATGGGCGAAGCCGAGCCGGGCCGCAGCGACCTGGAATCTCCGCCCGATCATCCAGGCGTACGGCCCCTCCCCCGTCATGCGCTTGTCGAATGCGGGGTCGTAGAGCTTGCCGTCGCGCGCCGAGCGCACGAGCGAGAGGACATGCCGGGCCTTGGCCGGAAAATGCGTGACCAGCCATTCGCTGAACACCTCCCGAAGCTCGAGCGGCAGCCGCAGCATCACATAGCCCGCTTCCCGCGCGCCGGCCGCATGGGCGCGGGTCAGTATGGTCTCGATCTCGGCGTCGTTGATCGCCGGAATGATCGGCGCGACCAGCACGGCCACCGGGATTCCGGCCGAGGCCAGCTGCTCGATCGTGGCGAGACGCCGCTCGGGCGAGGCGGCGCGCGGCTCCATCGCCCGCGCGAGACCCGGATCGAGCGTCGTCACCGAGATCGCCACTTTGACGAGTCCTTTGCGGGCCATGGGCGCCAAGAGATCGATGTCGCGCGCGACCAGAGAGGATTTCGTCACGATGCCGATCGGATGATCGGCGCGGCTCGCCACCTCCAGCAGGCCGCGGGTGATCCGGTAGCGCTTCTCGACCGGCTGATAGGGATCCGTATTGGCGCCGATCGCTATGGTCTTCGGCGAATAGCCCGGCGCGGAGAGCTCCCGCTCCAAGAGCTGCGCCGCCCCCTCCTTGACGAAGATCTCGGTCTCGAAATCGAGGCCGGCCGAAAGGCCCATGTAAGCGTGGCTCGGCCGCGCATAACAATAGACGCAGCCGTGCTCGCAGCCGCGGTACGGGTTCACCGAGCGGTCGAAGGAGATGTCGGGAGAATCATTGCGGGTGACGATGGTCCGCGCCCGCTCGGCGTGAATATTGGTGCGCAGCGGCTCGGCCTCCTCGAGCGTGCCCCAGCCGTCCTCGGCAGGCACGCGCCGCTCGCGCTCGTAGCGCCCGCTCTCGTTCGACAGGGCGCCGCGTCCGCGCCGCCGCGCCGGATCGACGATCGGGCGCTCCTCGGCGGAAAAATCGACGGCCGCGCCGATCGCCTCGCGGCTGAGCCGCGCCGCGCCCCGCCAATCGGCCTGTTCCGCTCGTTCGACCAGCCGTTTCGCAGCGCTCGCCATGATGCTCGCCATGCTCACCTCCCGCGCCGTCCGCGTCGAGGGCCCGCGATCGACGATGCGCCGCGAAGCGACGCTCGGCGCGCGACGACCACGGGCCCGACGCGACTACGCTCCACTACTGACGACTTTTAGGGGACTTGTTTACTCTGAGACGGAACATTTACCGAACAAGGGAACGTATACGGAACACGCTGGCCGCGGTCAAGCGCCGTCGGCGCAATTTTTTCACGCCGCGGGCGACCGCGTCATTGTCCAGTCACGAGAGCTCGCTATTTCTGGGAACAGAGCAACCGACGGCGTCACAGCCGCGGCGGCTCGAACGCCGGGCCGGAGGTACGTCCGGCGTTTTCTTTTTCAGGCGGCGTGTGCATTTTCTGGACCCGCTCGCCCCAGGGCAATCGGGTAGAGGACGAGCCCCCATCATCCTCGTCCTGAGGAGCCCGCGAAGCGGGCGTCTCGAAGGACGGCGACGGCTGAAACCTTTGCTTGCGCCCCGCGGCCGTCCTTCGAGACGGCGGCTCCTCAGCAGACGAGGGTTGGGGCTTTTATCCTTCACCCGATTGCCCGCTCAGGGCTTGACCGCGGTCGCCAGAGTGTCGACGCCTTCGCGATATTCGACGCGGACGTCGGCAAAGCCCAGCGCCGAGAGGCGCTCGAGCGCGGGCGTCAGATACATGATGTGCTCGGGCGATTCGTCGCTGAAGAGATGCGCGATCCAATCCTCGAGCAAATCATAGCGGCCGATCGCCCCGAACTTCTGGAACCAGAGGCGCGCTTCCGCTTGCGTCGCGGAAAGATGCGCGGCGCGGTCGTCCATCGCATAGCGGTCGCCATTGACGAAGAGGCCGCCGGGCTTCAGCGCGCGGAACGCCGCGGCCAGAGTCTCCTGGCGATAGTCATCCAGAAAATTGTGAATCGCGTAATTGGACGTGATGACGTCGAGGCTCGCCTCCGGCAGAGCGCGCAGGCAGGACAGCGCGTCGGCCTCGACGAAGCGCACGCGGCCCGCCTCGACATAGCCGGAAAGATGCGCGCGCGCCTGATCGAGCATTTTGGCCGCGCTGTCCACGGCGGTGAGACGAAGATCGTCGCGGAAGGCGAGCAGCGGCAGCGTGCTCACGCCCGAGCCGCAGCCGATCTCGACAGCCTCGAGCGCCTCGCCCTCGCGCCAGCCGGCGACGCGCTCGGCGACGCGGCGGGCGAGCAAAGCGGCGTTGGGACAGATCAGCTCCAACATCCGATATTCGGCGCCGATCGGTCCGGTGAAGAGATTTTCGTCGACGGGTCGGGACAGGGGGCGGGACATGGGCGAGCTCAGCCGAATTGCGCGAGGCCGGGGAAGGTCTGCAGCAGCCAGAACGACATATTCTGCATCGCTCCTGTCAGGAAGGCGAGGCCGGTCGCGACCAGCAGGACGCCGACGACTTTTTCGACCTTGCCGAAATGTCGCTTGAAGCGCTGCATGAAGCCCATGAACGGCCCCATCGCCGCCGCCGCGGCGAGGAACGGCAGGCCGAGTCCGGCCGAATAGACGGCGAGCAGAGCCGCCCCTTTCGCCACAGTCTCCTGCGAGCCGGCGACCGCGAGAATGGCGGCGAGAATGGGCCCGATGCAGGGCGTCCAGCCGAAAGCGAAGGCGAGACCCATCACATAGGCGCCGAGCCGGCCGACCGGACGGCCGACCTCGAGGCGCTTCTCGCGATAGAGCAGGCCGATCTTGAACAGGCCGAGGAAATGCAGCCCCATCACGATGATGGCGACGCCGGCCGCGATCGACAATATTTCGAGATTGGCGCGCAGGACCTTGCCGAACACGCTCGCCGTCGCGCCGAGCGCCACGAACACGGTGGAAAAGCCGGCGACGAACAAAAGCGCGGCGATCAGCACGTCGCGCCGCGCGCGCGGCTTGCCCCCGGCCGTCAGCTCCTCGAGGGTCGCTCCGGCGATGAAGGTGAGATAGGGCGGCACCAGCGGCAGCACGCAGGGGGAGAGGAATGAGAGAACGCCCGCCGCGGCGGCGGCGGGAAAGGTGACGTCGGCCGCCATGGGAACTCCTCGCTTCGCGCCGACCTTGTGCCATAGGCGGAGCGCCGACGCAAAGCGCGTGATCGAGGCGAGCCGACCTCGGCGCGCGCCGACCTCTATCGTCGCCGGCGCCGCTTCCGTCCAGCCAAAGCGACTGCTATTCGATCGTCATTCCGATGCGCTCCCAGCGCACGCCCGAAGGCCCTGTCGAGAACCAAATCTGCCGCGCCTTGCCGACGAGATCGGCGAGCGGCACGAAGCCGAAGCTGCGCGAGTCCCTGGTCTCGTCGCGGTTGTCCCCGAGCACGAACACCGCCGCCGGCGGGACCACCCATTCGGCGTCGGGGACGATATTTGCCTTGCCCCATTCCACGCGCCACTCGCGCGCGTCCGACTGCTCGCGGACCACGATCCGATCACCCTCGATCGCTTCGGCGCCCGAGATGCGCGCGCCATTGACGAACAGCGCGCGGCCCCGCAGCGCGATATGGTCTCCCGGCAGTCCGATCACGCGCTTGATGTAGTAGAGCGTGCGATCGTCCGGGTAGACGAAGACGCCGGCGTCGCCGCGCGACACGCGCCCTTTGCACAGCGGACAATTGTAGCGCATGTCGACGAAGAAATAATCGCCGCGCAGCAGGGTGGGCGCCATGCCGTCGGCCGGAGTGGTGAAGGACCGCACCAGATGCGCGTTCACGCCGCTGACGAGACCAAAATAAAGCGCGGCGTTGCCGAGGAGAAGCAGCAGGGCGTAGAGTCCGCCGACCTGCCACTCGCGACGCGGCGCAGGCTCCGCGCGCGCCTCTCGCCAGGCGTCGACGATCGAGGCCGCCCAGATGCCGAGGGTGAGGAGCGCCACCGCCGCGAGCAACGGCGCCATCAGCCGACTCGGCGCATAGAGAGTGGCGAGGACGCCGGCGGGCGCGCCCGCAAGCGCAAAAGCGAGGAAGGTCCACAGCGCCTTGTCGAGCGCGCCATTGTGGAGCTGACCGAGCCCGGGCAGCGCAAGCGACAGCAGCGCGGCGACGACCGAGCGCCGTGGCGTGGCGTTTAAGAGCGAATTGAGGCCTGTCATGTGAATGCTCCATTGCGGGAGGATGGATCGCGTCACTGCGCGACCGCGGCGATAAAGGCGAAGACCGCGAATTCGCCGGCGAACAGCGCGCCGCACAGAGCGCTCGCGGCGAGAGCGACGAAGCGCCAGAGGGTGAGCGGTCGCGGGGCGGGCGCCTGCCGGCTCTCCCGCGCCAGAGCCGCGACTCGCCGAGCGAAATCCGGCGGAGGCCGATGCCCCGCGGCGGCGAAGAATGGGTCGAGGTCGTCAGCCATCATCCATCTCCACTATTCGTCTGAGCTTCATTCGCGCACGATGAAGCCGCAGTTTCGCGGCGCCCGGCGAGCAGCCCTCGAGCCGCGCGATCGATGCGAGATCGAGACCCTCGTCGTAGCTCGCGGCGAGCAGGCTGCGCTCGGCGGGCGCGAGCCGTTCGAGCGCGGCGGCGAGCAGCGCGCGTCGTTGCTTGTCTTCGAGCACGGCGTCCGGACGCGGCTCTTGTGAGGGCGCGTTCAGCGCCTCGTCTTCGTCGAATGTCTCGCGCCGGCGCGACGCCGCGCGGAGATGGCCGAGCGCCAGATTGCGGGCGATCGCGAGTATCCAGGTCGACGCCGCTCCACGCTTCGGATCGAAACTCCCGGCGTTGCGCCACACGCGCAGGAACGCCTCCTGCGCAATGTCTTCGCTGGTTGCGGCGTCGAGGCCCATGCGGCCGAGAAAGCCGAACACGCGGCCCTGCTCCGCCTCGACCACGCGGGCGAAGGCGACGCCATCGCCCATCGCCGCTCTGCAGAGATTTGAGGTGCTGTCCAAGGCGCCGCTCCGGTTCCGCGTCTTATACCGGCGGCTAAGGAAAAGGTTACCGGCGCATCGTGACGGCGACGGACGTCGTGACGCCGTGAATCAAGCAAGGCGACGCCGGCGCGGTCCCGCCGACAAAAAGCTTGGCGGAAATTCAAGCGACCCCACAATTCTCCGATATTCCCGGCCTCGGACAAGGAGAGAACGATGCGCACCATCATCGAGCCGTTCCGCATCAAGATGACCGAAGCTCTGCCGATCACCACGCGAGCGCAGCGCGCCGAAAGGCTCGCCGCGGCGCATTACAACCTCTTCCTGCTCGACGCCGACGACGTCACCATCGATCTTCTGACCGACAGCGGCACGGGCGCCATGTCGGACCGCCAATGGGCGGCGATGATGCAGGGCGACGAGAGCTACGCCGGCAGCAGATCCTGGCGCCGCTTCGAAGAGACGGTGCGCGAGATCACCGGCTTTTCCCATATCTTCCCGACGCATCAGGGCCGCGCCGCCGAGCGCATCCTCGCCGCGACGCGGCTGAAGCCGGGCGACATCGTGCCCAACAACAGCCATTTCGACACCACGCGCGCCAATATCGAATATGTCGGCGCGACGGCCGTCGACCTGCCGACGCCAAAGAGCCGCGACATTCATTCGGACGAGCGTTTCAAGGGGGACATGGATGTGGAAGCGCTGGCGCGGCTGATCGAGCGCGAAGGCGCGGCGGCCATCCCCTTCTGCATGATCACGGCCACCAACAACGCCGGCGGCGGCCAGCCCGTATCGCTGCGCAACATGCGCGAAGTGAGGGCGCTGCTCGCGCGACATGGAATTCCGCTGCTGCTCGACGCCTGCCGCTTCGCCGAAAACGCTTATTTCGTCCAGCAATGGGAGGAGGGCCAGGCCGGGCGCCCGCTGCTCGACATCGCACAAGAGATGTTCTCGCTCTGCGATGGCGCGACCATGAGCGCAAAGAAGGACGGGCTCGCCAATATCGGCGGCTTTCTCGCCTGCAATGACGCACGCTGGGCGGAGGATTTCCGCAATCTGCTGATCCTCACCGAGGGCTTTCCGACCTATGGCGGCCTCGCCGGCCGCGATCTCGAGGCGATCGCCGTCGGACTGATGGAAGCGCTCGAAGAAGAATATCAGCGCTATCGCCACGCCACGGTCGAATATCTCGCATCGCGGCTGATCGCGCGCGGCGCGCCGATCGTGCGGCCGGCCGGCGGCCATGCGGTGTTTCTCGACGCCGCCGGCTTCTGCCCGCATCTCGCGCCCGCCGACTTCCCCGGCGTCGGCCTCGTCAACGCGCTCTATCGCGACGGCGGCGTGCGCGGCGTCGAGCTCGGCAGCGTGATGTTCGGCCGCAGCGGGGCGGACGGGAGCGAGACGCCGGCGCCGCGCGAGCTGGTGCGCCTCGCCTTCCCGCGCCGCGTCTACACGCAGAGCCATTTCGATTATGTGATCGAGACGATCGAGAGCGTCTTTGCCGATCGCGCCGCCATTCCGGCCTATCGCATCGTCTGGCAGGCGCCGTTCCTGCGCCATTTCACGGCGCGCTTCGCGCCCGCGTGACGCTTGCGCTCCGGCGACGCTAGACGCCGGAACGATCCGCGTAGCCCTCGTGATCTTCGCGCGCTGACGTGAGGCGGCCAGACACCTCTTTGCAGACGCAGACTGGACGCCATATCTCAATTCGAAGCCACTCCCGCCGCCCGCTGGAGAGAGCGATGCAGAGCGATCGCGACACGGCGCATCCGCCGAAGAACCGCTACGCCGACGCCCCCAAGCGCGCCGATTGGACCATCGACCAGGATTGGCGGTCTTATGGCGAGGCGGAGCACGACCGCTGGAATCGGCTCTACGCCCGCCAGATCGCGCTGCTGCCCGGCCGCGCCTGCGATGAGTATCTGACGGCGCTGGAGGCGCTGCGGCTCTCGCGGAGCGGCGTGCCGGATTTCGCCGAGCTGAGCCGACGGCTCGCCGCCCTCACCGGCTGGAGCGTCGTTCCGGTGTCGGGACTCGTCCCGGACGACGTCTTCTTCGACCATCTCGCCGAGCGACGGTTTCCGGCGGGCGCCTTCATCCGCCCGGAGGAGGAGCTCGATTATATCGAGGAGCCCGACGTCTTTCACGACGTGTTCGGCCACGTCCCGCTGCTCGCCAATCCCGTTTACGCCCGCTTTCTGCAGGCCTATGGCGAGGGCGGGCGGCGGGCGCTGGCGCGCGGGCAGCTCGCCGAGCTCGCGCGGCTCTATTGGCATACGGTCGAGTTCGGCCTCATCGCCACGCCCACGGGACTGCGCATCTTCGGCGCCGGCATTCTCTCGTCGCCGGCCGAGACCATGTTCTCGATCGAGGATTCGTCGCCGAACCGCATCGCCTTCGATCTCGAGCGAGTGATGCGCACGCGCTACATCATCGACGACTTCCAGCAGAGCTATTTCGTGATCGACAGCTTCCAGACGCTGCTCGACGCCTGCTATCAGGATTTCGGCCCGATCTACGACCGGCTGCGCGCGCAGCCGACGCTCGCGCCACATGAGCTCGCGCCCGGCGACCGGATCGTGACGCGCGGCGACTTTCATTATTTTCGCGCGAAGACGGCGGCGGCCTGATCCGGCGCCGCCTCCTCATTCGGCCGGAACCCGCGCCGCGCCTTGCCAGCTCACGAGCGCGCGCGCATCGAAGCGGAGCGTCTCGCGCAGCCGCTCCCGCAGCGGGACGCGCTGAATCTCGATGCGGCGCAAGAAAATCGCGAGATCGCGCGCATCGTCGGAGAGCCCGACCGCACGCGGCGAGCACACCGTCTTGTAGACGAACCGCAGCTCCAATGTGCGGCTGCCAGTTCGTCGGTGAATGTCGATCGTCCGGCTCTCCCAGACATGCGCATCGAAGCTCCAGCCAGCGACGAGCGCGCCATCCGCCAGCACATCGGTTTCCTGCCGGCGCCCGGGCGGCGCGAAGGGCATGAGATCGAGTCGGACGCGCAGACGCCGCATCGGCCGGCGCAAGCGCAGACGGATCGTCGAGATCGCGCCGTCATTCCAGACGCCGGCGTCCTCAACGACGTCCCATCCATCGCTCGCACAGCTCCAGCACTGCGCCGGATCGTGCAGCTCCACGAGCGAGCCCGGCGCCAGTCCCGCGCGAAGATCGGCGCGCACCGCGCGCTCGCGAGCAAGACGTCGACGCATGCCGGCATCCATCCATGATCCGATCCGGACCATGCTCGGCGCGCTCCCGCGCAACGCCTCGCGCTCCTGCTCATTCGCGGCCGCGCGCCGCAGCGGATGCGCGCGCAGGCCCTCGAAGCGCCGCTGCGGCCGCCGATGAGACGCAGCGAGCGCGACCACCGCCCCATATTCGCCGATCATGCGCCTTTCGTCGAAAAGCTCGACCGCACGCAAGCGCGCGCATCGACCCATGCGCTCCCGCAGGCGAGGATCGTCGCGCAGCAAAGCCATCGCATCGGCCAGCGCGGCCACGCAGTCCTCGCGCGAGACCACCGGCGACGGCGCCAAGATCCCCGACATGCGATCGATCTGCTCGGGCACGCCGTCGACCGCCGTGGCGATCACCGCCCGCCCCTTCGCCATCGCCTCGATGATCGAGAGCGGCATTCCTTCCGAATAGGAGGGAAGCACGAAGGCGTCGCAGGCTTCGAGCAGGCTCGGCACATCATCGCGCGGTCCGAGCGCGAGCACATGCTCGCCGAGGCCCTTGTCCGCGATCGCCCGATGGAGCGCGTCGACATCGCCGCTCACGCCGCCGCCGGCGAACGCGAGCCGCAGCTTCGTCAGCCGCCCGTGCGCGCGCAGCTGTTCGAACGCCTCGAGACAGAGCGTCTGCCCCTTGCGCGGCTCGATACGCGCAGCGCAAAGCATCAGCGTCTCATCGTCGCGCAGGCCGAGCGATCGGCGCGTCGCCTGTCGCGTTCCGAGCATGTCGAAATAGCTTCCCGGCCGGCTGTTGGCGACGACATGCTTCGGCGCGTCGATGGCCGGCAACAACGTCTCGAACCGGCGGCGGCTCGCCTCCGAGACGAAGACGATCGCGTGCGCCGCGCGCAGCGTCTCGATCGCCTTGCCGCGCAGCTCGGCGAAGCGCCGCACGCAATCCTCGGTGAGCAGATTGACCGAAACGACATAAGGAATTCCACGCGCCGCCGCGACCTGCTTCAAGGCCAGCAGCGACCAGATCTCGCCGCCATCCACGAGCAGGATCACATCGGGATCGACCGCGTCGAGCAGGCGCTGAGCGTCTTCGAGCGCGAAAGCGGCGCGCTGCGGATTGCGCTCGCAGACGCGATAATCGAGCACGGTGACGCCACTGGCTTCGATCTTCTTTCGCGACGCCGCGTTCTTCGCCTCGAAGCTGCAGGCGAAGCGGATGTCGAACGACGCCGCCATGCCGGCGACGAGCTGTTCGGCGACCCGGTAGGTTCCGCCCATATTGGCGTCATCGGTGACGATCAACAGCTTGTTTCGCATCGCGTCGCTCATGAAAGTCTCGCGGCAGGCAGTGGTCCGATCGGCTCAGGACACGGCGCGCAGCGCGCGCGTCGGTTCGGCCTCATACTGTCCGTCCGAGCCGGCGAGACGCCATGCGAAGGAGCCGAATTGATAATCTTCATGGCGAATGAGCTCGAACAGACCAGCGGCCGCGTCGCGCCAGCTCCGTCGCCGCGGCAGCGAGACGAGCCCATTGCGGCGCGCGCACGCCTCGCCGATGCGCGCCGCGAGGCCGTCGATGTCCGCGACGTCGAAATAGGTCGCCGCGTCGCCGCCGACCTCGCGAAACACGGGAATATCGCTCGCGATCGCCTGCAGTCCAAAATGCGTCGCCTCCACCAGAGGCAGACCGAATCCTTCCGCCACCGATGCGGCCACGAGCCGATGCGCGTGGCGATAGAGATGCGTGAGATCCGCCCCGCCGACCGCATCGAGCCAGAACAGCCGCCGGCCGAATTCTGCGTGCGACAGAATGCGACGCTCGAGCGCGCGCGTGTTCCAGCCGCGGCGCCCGACCATCACGAAGCGCGCGTCCACGCCGCTCGCCCAGGCGCGTTCGAAGGCGTCCAGCGAGATCGAATAGCCCTTCTTCGGCTCCAGCGTTCCGACGCTGAGGAAGAACGGCGTCTCGCTCGCGCAGATCGCGGCGACCTGCTCCGACGCGTCGCCCTCGGCGTCCGCATCGACGTCGGCGCCCGGATGGCTCCACCCGATTCTCATCGCGGGGTTGACGCGCTTGCCGCTCGCGATCACATAATCGAGAAATTCTTCCGCCGAACTGCGCGACACGGCGACCAGAGCGTCGCTGGCGATCGCGACCTTGTCGAACCAGACGGAGAAGGCCTCGACATTCTGCGGGTGAAACAATCCCGGATAGAGCAATGGATGAATGTCGTGCAGGATGAGAATATTCATCCCTCCCTCGCGCGAAACCTCGTCCATCACTCGTCTGCAGCCGCGCGCATCGTGCCAGGCGGCGTCGGCCATGACGAATTTGTCGCCCGCAGCGATCTCGACCTTCTCGCGCTGCGACGAACCATCGCAAGCGTAGAGCTCGCCGTCTTCGAACACGACGCCGATCCCCGCCCCCGCTTGCGTGGACTCGGCCGCGATCCGGCGCACCACACGCTGGATGCCGCTGACAAACTCGCAGCGGATCGTATTGGTCATATCGATGAGAAGACGCTCGCCGGCCGGCGCGGCGCGAGCGCGTCGAACCTCCGCTTCCACGGGCGCCGGATGCGCCGCCACGTCGACGCCGCGGCCGATCGCCGCGCCGCGCGCGCCGCTCAAAAGCCGCTCGCGCAATGTCGAGAAGCGGCGCGACAGCCGCACGCTTCTTTCCGATTCGAGGCTCACCACACGCTGCTCGAGTTCGCCGATCTCCTTGTGCAATTCGCAAGCGATATAGGAATTGATCGTGTGAGCGTTCATGTCGAGGCGCTTTCGTTTCGACTTTTGGCCGATATCGTTCAGACAAACGCAAACCATTTTCGCGACGCGCGCTCGAGCCCCAGCCGCTGCAGCGCCGCGCGCGCCGTGTCGGGCCAATCCGCCGCCGAGAAGCCACAGTCGAATGTCGAATAGAAAATGCGCCCGCCATTTGGGAGCGACCGAAAATCGCGAGTCCCGGCGCGGCGAAAGCGCTCCGCCTCGCAGCCGAACGATCGGAGCGTCTCGGCCTGGCTCGCATGCGCGCCCATCATCGCCGCCTTCATCCGCCGCTGGCGCGACGTCAGCTCGACGACGACGCCATCCTCGCCGTCGCAAAAGCGCTGAGCGACGAATGATACGCCGTCTTCGGCGAGATGATAGAACGGCATCTCGATCAGCGCCGGCGCGCGCGAGCCGAGCAGCTGCGCGGCGGCCGCGACGCAGAAGGCGACGCCGTCGTGATCCGGATGGCCGCCTTCGAAGGCGTGAGTGAGAACGATACGAATGCCGAGGCGGTCGAAGATCGAAGCAAGGCGGCGCGCGGTCGGCGCGAGGGAATGGCAGACGCCCTGATCGGCGAGGCCGAGCGCAATAATGCGGCTCGCATCGACGCCGGCCACGGCGAGCGCCGCGCGCAGCTCCCGCGCGCGCGCCGCGCCATAGTCTCCTGCCGAGGCGAAGCCGGCGCGCAGAGCGTCCACGCCATTGCGCGGCGCGCCATCCGTGATCAGCATCACCGACGCCCCTGCGAGACGCGACAGGCCGGCGCCGCAGCCGATCGTCTCGTCATCTGGATGGGCGACCACGATCGCGACGTCGCGCGCATCGATCGTCGCGCTGGTCTCGATATCCGCGAGCTCGCCGAGCAGCGTGGCGGCGCGATCGCTCGCATTCTCCAGCGTGACGATTTCCTCTGGTTGCGCGACGCAGCTCGTCATCCCCTCGCTCCTCGAAATGGCGACTGCAGCGCAAGTCGCGCATCGGCGGCGGCGCGGCGTCATTGAAATCGTCGAAACGAAGCAGCAACAATGTCAATATCCACGACGAGATCGTGGTCGGGAAATAGGGAAAACTGCGGAGCCGCGGACATATCCCCCGCTGCACGGTACGTACGATCGGCGCGCTTTCGCAGCATTTTCCGCGAATGCGCATGCGCTGCTTATCGTCTTGACGATGACGAGCGCCGTCCGGCATAACTCCGACATTCCCGTCGCCGCATTCGATCATCATCGTCGAACGGCTCCGGCTCGGGCCGAGGACGTGTATTGTCCGCGCGTGTGCGTCGAAGCGAGTGCGCCAACGCGACGAGGAGCATCGCCATGCGCGAGAGGACGGACCGCCGCCAGCGGCTCGCATGCTGACGCGCGGCGCCTGGAGGGCGATCTCCGCCAGCGAATATAAGGTGATTTTCGACCGCTTCGGCGGCTCCTTCGGCGTGCATCCGCGCGTCGTGTCGCTGCTCGGCGCGCTGGCGTCGCGCGATGTGCGCTACGTCGCCTACGAGCACAAGGGCGAGTGGATCGCCGCCGTCCCGCTATGGGGAGAGCATGTCGTCGCAACTCATCTCGCTCTCATCGACTATGGCTGCCCGCATCTCATCGACATCGGCGATTCGGAAATCGTGCTGCCGCTCGCGCCTTGCTGCAGGATCGAGCTGCCGTTCAAGGCCGACCTCGTCTCGCCCCTGCATGCGGAACAGATCGCCAATCTCGGCCGCGAGCAGGATTTCGCCATGACCCTCGCCAAGGGCCTGCGCGGAGAGCGTGGATTGTCGACGAAGACGCAAGCGCGCAGGCGTCGCGAGCGGCGGCGCCTGCTCGAGGCCGGCGGCAGCTTCTCGCCCATCGCCGGCTTTTCGCCGAAGGAGATCGCCCAGACGTATAAGCGCCTGTTCGAGAGTCGCTGGGGCTTTTCGCCTCTCGCAGACGCACTGCTCGAGATCGTGCTCGCCGAGATCGGCGACATGCTGTTCGGCGACGTTCTGCTGATCGGCGGCGAGCCCGCGGCGATCGAATTGATCTATCGCAGCGAGACGCCGCGATTTCTGCTGGCGAACGGCGTCAATCGCGGCGTCGATCCACGCTTTCGCCAGTTTTCGCCCGGAGCGGCGCTGATGTTTCGCAATATGGAGCTGCTCGAGAGCGAGGCCGAGGCGAAAGGACGATCGCTGCGCTTCTCCTTCGGCCGCAACGACGCCGAATACAAGCAGCTCTGGGCGTTCGAGTCGATGGCCTATCGGCTCGCGGAGCCGACACGCAAGCGCATCTGGCCGCCAATGTTCGGCAGCCTCATGTCCCGCCTGCGCAGAAGCGGTCCGGCGACGACGCGTCGCGTCACCTGAAGGTTCTGTACAAATACTCGATCAGCTCCGGCTCGCGCGGAGTGCCGACGACGCGCATGAAGCGTATGCTCGATTATCGACGTTGGGCATTCGCGCGTCGGTCATCTCGAGCAGTTTGCGATCCGAGTGGATCGAAAGCGGCTCCAGCTTTTTTTGATTTGGAGCGAATCCTGATCGTTCGACGCCGTTCGATCGGAAAGCGCTCGAAGCGCCTTTCGGAGAGATCATCGTGAAACGGATTTGTCGTGCGGCCCTGCCGTTTTGCATCGGCATCGCGAGCTTGGACGCGAGCGCGGATTCTCTTCGTCCGCCGCCGGGGACTCCCGCGCCGCCGATCGCCCCCACGATCGAGATCACCTCGCTGTCGACCTCGACGACGCGGCGCATCTGGGATCAATATCTCGAAGGCACGCTCGCGCTGCAGAACGGCCTCGACCAGTCGGGCCCTCGCGCGCGGCTCGGGCTCGGCTTCGGCCGCTATGATTATCCGATCGCCGGAACCGACGTTCCGTTCAGCGATTTCGGCCTGCCGTGGCTCAGACAGTTCGGCAAGATCTCGGGGCGCTATCAGGAAGGCGCCTTTCTCGTCGGCTATGAGCTCGTCGGCGATCGCTATGCGCTGCTCGGCCTCGTCGGCGCGGGCGTGCAGCATCACTCCTTGTCGCAGCCCGATCCCGAGAATCCCGTGCGCGGAACGAGATGGGGCTTCAATGTCGTCGGCGAGGTGGACGCCTATCCGACGGATCAGACGATGTTCTTCGGCTATGGCATGTACAGCACGGCGTTCCAGAGCGCCTATATCGACGCGCGCCCCGGCTATCTCGTTTTGAAGCAATTCAATCTCGGAACGCTCCTGTCGGCGACGAATATCTATGTGGGCCCGCAAGGGATTTGGGACTCCAATCGCCACGAACGAATTTGGAAGGTGGGCGCGCATCTGACGATTTCCGAATTCGGTCCGTTCCACGCGACATTCGCCGGCGGTTACGCCTATGACAATTTCAACAGGTCCGGCGCCTACGGCCTGGTCGAGACATCCGTGCGATTTTGATGAAAGCCCGCGCGGGATGGCGACGGGTGGCGCGGACGCGAGTGTTCTGCGTCATCTGAATTGAAGGCCCGAAGGCGGCGTCGGCCGAGTCGAGCACGCGACCAGGGATCATCGATGCGCGCGCTGCATTCGCGCCGCGCCGCAATGGCGGACGGCCGCGGCGAGCGAGGTAGACCGAGACATTCCGCGTCGACGACTTTTCATAAATGGAGATTTGCATATGACGTTCGTCCCTGCCCGCGCCAAGCCGCGCCTGCTCGTCGCGACCGACGACGCCTCCGCCGGCGGCACGGCGCAGGTCGCCTATCAGATCGCCGCCGCCCTCGTCGGCGACTTCGATGTCCGCCTCGCCGGCCGGCGCAATGCAGTGAACGCCCACGCGCTCGACGCGCTCACGCGGCAGGGAGTGGCCTTCGTCGCTTATGACATCGATGAGGGCGCGCCCTGGCGCAATCCTTTGAAGAGCCTCTATTCGATCGATCAGGCGATCGATCTCTTGGAGGCGAGCGATCCCGATCTGCTGCTCACTTTCGACTCCGCCGAGTTGTTCTCCTTCGCCGCGCTCAAATCGACGGCGAAACAGTGCGGGATTCCTTTTGTCGCCGTCATCAACATATTACTGGAGAATGTCGAAGCTCGCTTCGGGTTCGGCTATGGCGCTCTCGTCGAGGCGCTGGCGAAAGCGGAGGCGATCGTCTTCGCCTGCGAGGCGCATCGGAGGCGCTTCGACACGGTTCTCCCCGATCATCCGGCGCCGCAGCGCGTCATTCTCAATTGCCGTCCGGAGCGTTTCTTCACGCCGCGCGATCGGCGGGCGCGCGAACGGCTGCGGCGGGAGCTCCAGCTGCCGGAGGACGCCTTCGTCTGCCTCACCACCGCGCGCATCGAGCCGCACAAAGGGCAGCATTTGATCGTCCGGGCGCTGGCGTCGCTGCAGCGGCGCGGTCTCGGCGCGGATGTGCGCCTCGTCTTCGCCGGGGGAGCGTCGGAGCCGCATCTGCGCGAGCTCGAGCGGGAGATCGCGCGCGGCGCGCTCGAGGATCGCGTGCTGACGCTCGGTCCGCGCGCCGATGTCGTCGATCTGCTCGATGCGAGCGACCTCTTCATCCTTCCCTCGAAATCGGAGGCGACGTCGCTGTCGATCATCGAGGCGATGGCCAAAGGCGTGCCGGTCGCCGCCACGGCGGTCGACGGCATCCTCGAGCTGATCGACGAGGACTGCGCCATTCTGCTGCCGCTCGATCCGGATGCGGCCGTTGTCGCCATCGCCGCGGCGATCGAGCGCTCGAGCAAAGACGAGCGGCTGCGCATGCGCCTCGCCGAGGCGGCGCGCGAGCGGGCGAACGGGTTTCGTGTCGAGCGCGCGGCGGCGGGCTATGCATCGCTGCTGCGCGAAATTGTCGAGCGGCGGCGAGCGGAGACATCGGAGCGCCGCTATCGGCGATCGATCCTCCCGACCGGCGGCGCGGTCGATTGCGCCAATCCGGCCGCCGCCTGGAACGTGCTGCAAGAGGGCTGGTCGATCAGCGAGGCGGAAGGCGTGTGGAGCAGCGGACCGTCGTCCACGCTGCTGCTGCGGACGAGCGCCCACAAAGGCGAGACGCTGCTGATCGAATTCGATATCTCCGCCTATGTGTCGCCGATCTGCTCCTGTCAGCAGAGCTATGTCTTCGCCGATGACGAGCCGGTCGCTTTCTGGCGCATTCTATCGCCCGGACGGCAAAAGCTCTCCGTCCGGGTCGAGGTCGTCGACGATTCGGGGCGCGTGCGGTTGCGCTTCGAGCACATGCGCGCGGTCAGGCCGGCGGCGTTCGGCGAATCGGCCGACCCGCGCGAGCTCGCGCTGTTCTTGCGGACTGTCACGGTGCGCGCGGCGAGGGAGGAGGCCTCCCGCGTCGCCTGAGCGTCAGCGGTCGCGCAGCGCCTCCAGCGTCCTGCGGCCGGCGCGGCCGTCCGCGCGCATGCCAGCGCGGCCCTGGAAGTCGGCGATGGCCTGAGTCGTCTTGGTCCCGATGACGCCGTCCGGCTCGCCGACCTCATAGCCGTGGCGGGCGAGCAGCGCCTGCACCTCGCGGCGCTCGGCGCGCGAGAGGCCGGGATCGTCGGTCGGCCAGGCGGACTGAACCCCGGAGCGCCCGCGCAGCCGGTCCGACAGGATGGAGATGGCCAGAGCGTAGGATTCGGCGGCATTGTAGGAATAGATGGCGTCGAAATTCTGCGTCACGAGGAAGGCGGGACCGTCGCGGCCGGCCGGCAGCAGCAGCGCGGCCGCGCCCTCGCCGAGCGGCTGGCCGTCGAGCCGCCGCACGCCGCGACTCGCCCAGGCGGACATGGGCTGACGGGCCGTGCGTCCGGAAGGCCCGGAATAGCCCTCGGGAATGCGCACCTCGACGCCCCAGCGCAGGCCCGGCCGATAGCCGCTCTTGTGCAGATAATTGGCGGTGGAGCCGAGCGCGTCGGCCGCCGAGCTCGCAATATTGCGGCGCCCGTCGCCGTCGAGATCGACGGCGATGCGCAGGAAGGTCGAGGGCATGAACTGGGTGTGGCCGAAGGCGCCGGCCCAGGAGCCGTAGAACTCGTCCGGCGCGATGTCGCCGGCGTCGAGGATCTTCAGCGCGGCGATGAATTCGCCGCGGAAATAATCGTTGCGGCGGCGCGCCTCGCAGGCGAGCGTCGCCAGCGACTGCACCACGCTGCGCTTGCCGAAATTCTTGCCGAAATCGGACTCGACGCCCCAGACGGCGACCACCGTCGCCGCATCGACGCCATAGCGCTGCTCGGCCGTCTGCAACGCCGCGGCGTGGCGGCGCATCAGCGCGCGACCCTCATCGACGCGCTCGTCGTCGACGAGGCCGGCGAGATAGTCCCAGATCGGCGTCTTGAACTCGGGCTGCTTGTCCATGAAGCTCGGCGCGTCATTGGGCTCGAGCGCGCCCGTGGCGCTCTCGATCGCGCGCGCGGAAACGCCCGCGGCCGCCGCGGCGTGGCGCAGGCCGGAGAGGCAGGAGGAGAAGTCGGCCCGCGCCGGGACGGCGCAGAGCAGCGCGGCGAGGAGCGTCGGAAAGAGGGGAGACGTCTTCATGAGCGGAATTTTAGCGGCCGATGGTAAGCGGAAGGTTGGCGCTCCCCCTCGCGCCATGGTTCATTTTGACGCCGAGATCGGCTATTTTGTGGCCCAAGCCCGCTCCGAAGACGGGTCTCGACGGGCGCACCCGCGATCGGCGCGGCGCGACGCAAATGAAGAAGAGGACCCCGATGCTCTCCCGAATTCTCGCGCTGGCGCTGCTCGCCGCGCCCTTGACCATCGACCGCGCCCAGGCGGTCTGCTGGTTCGGCTGCCCCGACCCCACCGAAGCTCACGCGCGCCAGATTTTCGAAAATCTGCTGAAGACCCGTTTCGACAAGCCGGGCAAGGTGCTCTCGTTCAAGCAGACCATGACCGAGCGCCTGGAGATGCACGCGACTGGCGAGAAGGGCTATGAGCTGTTCTTCAACGCCACGGTGGAATTTCCCGAGGGCGCCAATCTCGAGTGCAAGCCGGACGACGCCGGCAAGTCTCCGGAGGGCTGCTCGCCGAGCAAATTCTTTGTGACGGCGCCACGCAGCAGCGACCCCAAGGGCAAGCAATATATCGCCCCCGGCTCGACCATCGCGTTCGACGAGGAATATCGCTTCTATGCCGCCGGCGACGGCTGGAAGGGCCCGGACGGAAAGGTCTACACGAAATAATCGGGGCGCTCCCTTCTCCGCTTGGCGGGCAGGGCGATCGCGTAAAGGATAAAATCCCCAACCCTCGTCCTGAGGAGCCGCTGCAGGCGGCGTCTCGAAGGGCGGCCGCAGAGCGAAATCAAAGGCTTCTCCCCGTTGCCATCCTTCGAGACGCCCGCTTCGCGGGCTCCTCAGGAGGAGGGTGACGGGACTGTGGTCCTTCGCCCGTATGGGGGCGGGAGAAGGTGGCCCCGCGAAGCGGACTCGGATGAGGGTCCGCGCCGGAAGGGCGATCTCTGGATGAAGGCGGCCTCCGGCGGAACGCCTCTTTCTGAAGCGCCCTCATCCGACCCGGCTACGCCGGGCCACCTTCTCCCACCAGTGGGAGAAGGAGAGCGGCTGCCCGATTTCGCCTCTTTTAAGCGATCATCGCGCGCGCGGCTCCGCGCTCGTCGCCGAGAGTCTCGAGCACTTTGGCGATGATCGCGCGAGCGTCGAGGCCGGCCTTGGCCAGCATCACATCCTGCTTGTCCTGGTCGATGTAGACGTCGGGCAGGATCATGCTGCGGAACTTGAAGGCGCCGCGCGTCCCGTCGAGCGCCCCCTCCTCCGACAGGAACTGGAACGCCTGCGCGCCGAAGCCGCCGATCGAGCCCTCCTCGATGGTGATCAACACCTCGTGATTGGCGGCGAGCCGGCGCAGGAGATCGCGGTCGATCGGCTTGGCGAAGCGCGCGTCGGCCACGGTGACGGAGACGCCGCGGGCCCCGAGCTCCTGGGCCGCCTTCAACGCATCGGCGAGCCGCGTGCCGAGCGACAGCAGCGCCACTCGAGAGCCCTCGCGGACAATGCGGCCACGGCCGATCTCCAGCGCCTCGCCGCGCTCCGGCAGATCGAGGCCGACGCCCTCGCCGCGCGGATAGCGGAACGCGATGGGGCCGTCGTCATATTGCACGGCGGTCGTCACCATATGGACGAGATCCGCTTCGTCCGCGGCCGCCATCACCACCATGCCGGGGATGCAACCGAGGTAAGCGACGTCGAAGGCGCCGGCATGGGTCGGCCCGTCCGCGCCGACGAGGCCGGCGCGGTCGATGGCGAAGCGCACCGGCAGATGCTGAATCGCGACGTCATGCACCAGCTGGTCATAGCCGCGCTGCAGGAAGGTCGAATACAGCGCGCAGAAGGGCTTGTAGCCCTCGCAGGCGAGGCCGGCGGCAAAGGTGACGGCGTGCTGCTCGGCGATCGCCACATCGAAGGTGCGATCGGGAAACGCCTTCTCGAACAGGTCGAGCCCCGTGCCGCCCGGCATCGCCGCGGTAATCGCGACGATCTTGTCGTCGCGCTCGGCCTCGGCGACGAGGCTCTTGGCGAAGACGCTCGTATAAGACGGCGCATTGGCCTTGGGCTTGTCCTGCGCGCCGGTCAGCACGTCGAAACGGTTGACGCCGTGATAACGATCGGCCGCCGCCTCGGCCGGGCCATAGCCCTTGCCCTTCTGCGTCACGACATGGACCAGCACCGGGCCGTCGTCCTTGTCGCGGACATTGGTCAGCACCGGCAGGAGATGCTCGAGATTGTGCCCGTCGATCGGTCCGACATAATAAAAGCCGAGCTCCTCGAACATGGTGCCGCCGCCGGTGATGAAGCTGCGCGAGAACTCCTCGGCCTTGCGCGCCTTGTCATAGAGGAAATGCGGCAGATGGCGGGCGAGCTGCTTGGCCGTCTCGCGCAGCGTGCGATAGGCCCCGCCGGAGACGAGACGCGCGAGATAGGCGGACATGGCCCCGGTCGGCGGGGCGATCGACATGTCATTGTCGTTGAGGATGACGATCAGCCGCGAATCGAGCGCGCCGGCGTTGTTCATCGCCTCATAGGCCATGCCGGCGGAGAGCGCGCTGTCGCCGATCACCGCCACCACATGATTATTGCCGCCGGAAATATCGCGGGCGACGGCCATGCCGAGCCCGGCGGAAATGGAGGTGGAGGAATGGCCGGCGCCGAAGGCGTCGTAATCGCTCTCGGCGCGCTTGGTGAAGCCGGAGAGCCCCCCGCCCTGGCGCAGCGTGCGGATGCGGTCGCGACGGCCGGTGAGAATCTTGTGGGGATAGGTCTGATGGCCGACGTCCCAAACGATGCGGTCGCTCGGCGTGTCGAACACATAATGCAGCGCCACGGTCAGCTCGACGACGCCGAGGCCCGCGCCGAGATGGCCGCCGGTGACCGAGACGGCGTCGATCGTCTCGCGACGCAATTCGTCGGCGAGCTGGGGCAGCTGATTCGGATGCAGCTTGCGCAGATCCTGCGGCGTGTCGATCCTGTCGAGCAGGGGGGTCTTCGATGTCGTCAAAGCGCCAACTCTGTTCTGGACGGGCCGAGAGCTTCGACCGCAGATGTTCTCATATAGCGGGTTCGGCGAAGCCGGCAAATGCCGGACCTCGGCAGTTTCATCCTGGCACGGATGGCGGCCCCGGCGCAACCGCTCGAGGCGCTGAGATTATTCGGTTCTCTGGAGCGTCGATCGTAACCTTTTTCGTGAAAGAGTGCGCCCGGTCCGATCCGCCGGCGCCCGCCGCCCCGGTCTGGCCCTCGCCTTGAAGCCGTCCCGTCAGCCGCAGCGAGATGTTCCGCTCTGGGCGGCCGATTTGGACGAAAGCGAGACCATTGTGAGGGAAGCCATGGCGACAGCGCCGTTTTGGATCAGCAGACCGCCGTTTTTCCGCGCCGTCGCAGCCCTGCCCGGCCGGGCCGCGAGCCTTCGCGTCGTCGCCGGCGTCGAGGCCGCGAAACGCACCGTCGTGGCGGAGGCGCTCGACGCCGAGCAGATCGCGCCGTTCACGCGGGACTGGGCCGATCTCGCGGCGCGCGCCGTCGAGCCGAACGGCTTTCTCGAGCCCGGCTTCGCGCTCGAGGCCGCGCGCCATTTTCCCGCGCGCTCGCGCCCGCTGTTCGTCGTCGTCTGGAAGCGCGCCGCCAATGGCGCGCGGCGGCTGATCGCGCTGTTTCCCATCGTCGCGCCGGGGCTCGCGCTCGGCGCCGCGGTGACGCGCGGCTGGCTGCACAAGCAGGCGGCGCTGGCGACGCCCCTCCTCGCCCGCGACGACGTCGACGAGGCGGCGGCGGCGCTCGTCGACTGGCTCGCGGCGCATGCGCCGGGGAGCGGCGCGCTGCTGTTTCCGACGCTGCCCATATCCGGTCCCGCCTTCGCCGCGCTGACGCGCGCCACCCAGGCGTCGGACCGCGCCTGGCGGGTGTTGGAGCGGCGCGAGCGGGCCATGCTGCAGCCCGGCAATGATCCGCGCGAGCTGTGGACCCGCAATGGCTCCGGCAAAGCGTTGAGCGAGCTGCGCCGCCGCCGCCGCCGGCTCGAGGAGGCGGGCGAGCTGACGCACAGGATTTATTGCGAGCCGGCCGAAATTCCCGCCGCCGCCGAGGCCTTTCTCGCGCTCGAGGCGAGCGGCTGGAAAGCGACGCGCGGCGCGCTGCTTGCCCATCCCTCGCTCGCGACCTTCACGCGCAGCGCGACGCGGCTCCTCGCGCGCGAGGGCAAGTGCAAGATCCACAGCCTGGAGCTCGACGGCAAGCCGATCGCCATGGGAGTCGTCATCGAGAGCGGCGGCCGCGCCTATTTCTGGAAGATCGCCTATGATGAGAATTTGCGCCCCCAGGCGCCCGGCGTGCAGCTCGTCTATTCGCTGACCGAGGCGCAGACCGAGCGCGCCGAGATCGAGACGACCGACTCCTGCGCCATTCCCGGCCATTCGATGATCGAGCGCGCCTGGCCCGAGCGGCTCGCCGTCTGCGACCTGATGATCCAGGCCGACGCGCAAGCTCCCGCGCGTTTTTCGGCGGCCTGCGCCGGCGAGAAGCTGCGCCGGCGCCTGCGCGCCGCCGCCAAGACGGCGTTCTATCGGGCGACGAAGCGCAAGGCGCGCTGAGCCAGAGCGAACGGGGGTAGGAAAAATCCCTACCCCCGCCCTGAGGAGCCGCCGCGTTGTACAGGCTCGTGGCTTGCGTCGACGGCCTATCGAGAGCGAGCCCTCTAAGGCTCGCTCAAATCGGCTGAATCACGCCACTAGCTAGCGGAGGTCGGATGATTCGCGTCGGCGTCGGCGGCTGGAGCTTCGAGCCTTGGCGGGGGGGCTTCTATCCCGAGGACCTGCCGCACGCGCAAGAGCTCGCCTATGCGTGCCGCCACGTGACGGCCATCGAGATCAACTCCACCTTTTATCGCACGCAATCGCGCGCGAGCTTCGCCAAATGGCGCGACGCCGCGCCCGAAGGCTTCGTGTTCTGCGTGAAGGCGCATCGCGCCGCCGTTTCGGCGCGGGCGCTGGCGGAGGCGGGCGACAAGGTCGAGTATTTTTTGTCGAGCGGGGTCGCGGAGCTCGGCGACAAGCTCGGGCCTTTGCTCTGGCAATTGCCGCCGCACAAGCCTTTCGACCCCGCCGAGATCGGCGCCTTTCTGAAGCTGCTGCCGAAGCAAAGGAACGGCCGTCCGCTGCGCCACGCGCTCGAGATTCGCCACGAGAGCTTTCTCGACGCGAAATTCATCGCGATGCTGCGCGAGGAGAATGTCGCCGCCGTGCATGTCGACGGCGAGGGCCATCCGGCGATCGCGGACGTGACCGCCGATTTCGTCTACGCCCGCCTGCGCCGCACGCGCGAGGACTGCGCAACGGGCTATGCGGCGAAGGCCCTGGGCCTCTGGGCGAAGCGCGCGCGCAGCTGGCAGAGCGGCGCGACGCCCGCCGATCTGCGCTCGCTCGCGCCGCCGGCCGAAAAACGCCCCCGCGACGTCTTCGTCTTCATGATCGACGGCGCCAAGGTGAGGGCGCCGGCCGCGGCGATGGCGCTGATCGAGCGGCTCGACAGCGGTCAGTAATGGTCGACACGCGCCTCGATGTCCCGCTCGAGGCCTTTGCGTGCGATGCGAAGCAGCTTGCGCTCGCCCGGAGCGCCGTGCAGAGCCGACAGCGCGGCTTCGCGTGGCGCGCCGCGCATCGCCATCCCATCGACGGCGACGATCTCGTCTCCGATCGATGCTTCCGCGACGCTCGCGAGCCCGCTCTTGCGCGCGACTCCGCCTATGAAATAGCGGCCGGACTCATAGACGAGAGTGACGCCCACCACGTCGAGCTCGCGCGGGTCGGGCTCGGACATTTTTCGCCAATAGGACATGGCGCGCGGATAGTCGATGGTCAGGCGATAGGTCTTCAGCACATTGGCGCCCAGCCAGCCCGCGACCGGCTCTCCCGCATTCGCCTGCCATATGTCCCAGAAGGCTTCTCCGAAGATCGAGTCGACGACGGGCGACAATGACGGCCCCGATCCCATCACGCCGATGTCGCGCATCGCCAGCGGCCCGATCATGATCTGAGGAATCCGCAACATGAGTCCGTCTTTCTCGAATGGAAGATCGAGCATGTTGTAATTCGCCGGCCCGACGGCGCCCTTCGCGCGCAGCCATTCCGGATGACGCGCGGCCCAGGAGGAGGCGAGCGCGCCGCGCGTCCAGCTGTAGGGACTGCCGGCGTCGATCACGAAGGCGTGCGTCGCGCCGTCGATCTGCGCATCGACGAGCGCAAGGCCGGTGCGCCGATCGACGCGGATCGGCGCAGCGACGCCGTCGGCGGGCAGAGCGCCCGAGGCGGCGAAGACGAGCCGGCGAGCAGGATAGTCGAGCACGATCCCGCCATTCGACAGCGCGCCCGACTGCAGGACCATATCCACGCGGCGGGAGGGAAAGAAGGGGCCGAACTGGCGCTCGCCCGCCGCGCGCTCGGGCTCGCTGCGCACGGCGGCGGCGGCGATCTCGATGCGTCGGCCGCCGATGCGCAAGCGCAACGCGCGGCCGCCGGCAATCTCCAGCTCGTCATAGAGGCCGCGCCTCAACACCGGCGGCGCTTGTCCCATATTGAGCAGAGCGAGGCAGCGCCGCCATGCGCCGTCCGGCGTCTCGGCTTCGATCTCGAAGAGAATTTGATCGCCGTCGAGAATCATCGGCGTGCTCGCCGCAACGCCGTCCGCTGTCGCCTGCCCCTCCATGTCGGCGACGCCCGCGATGATCGAGCAAGCCGAGAGCGCGCAAGCAAGCCCCGTTGCGATGAAAGGTCTGATCATGGACGCCTCTTCGAAATAAATGTCGTTATCCCGTTTCGGCGCAGACGGCCGCGGCCTCGTCGGGCGCATATTCCATGAGGTCGCCGGGCTGGCAGTCGAGCTCGCGGCAAATCGCGGCGAGCGTCGAAAAGCGGACGCCATTCACCTTGCCGGATTTCAGCAGCGAGAGATTGGCCTCGGTGACGCCGATCGCGCGCGCGAGGGTCTTGGAGCGCATGCGGCGCTTGGCCAGCATCACATCGAGTCGCATGACGATCGGCATTCAGACAAATCCGTCCCGCTCGGCCTCGATCTCATGCGCGCATCGCATCACGTCGGCGACGACGAAGACGAGCGCGCCGAGAACCGCAGCCTGGATTTCGGAGAGGTGGAACCAAGTCGGATCATTCGCGACGCCTGCGAGGAGCGCGATACGGTTCGCGCAAAAGGGCGCAACCGCATAAGCGATGAGCCCGAGACCCACATGCTTCAAGCAATGCGCGTTGCGCGGAGCGAAGACGACGCCTCGCGCATAGAGGCCGAACAGCAGGCGCAAGCGCAGAAAAATATAGGCGGCGGGCGCGACGAGCAGCAGCAATGCTCCGGCGCCGACGAGACGCTGCGCCGGACTGAAAGCCGAAAGCGCGACCAGGCCCGCCGCCGCGTCCGGCCTGCGTCCGAACCAGACGCCGCCGGGTCCGAAGGCGATATCCTCGCCCTGATAGGACAGGACGACGCCGACCAGCGCGGCCGCGAACAGCAATGCGAGCGCAAGCAGCAGCGTGAACAGCGCCGATAAGAGCGCGCCGCTACGCCGAATGCGTCGCAGCAAGGGCGGCTCGGGAGCAGGAGCTTCCGGTGGAAGGAGCGGGACGACATTCGACATGCTTCAGGCCGACCTGAAATTATCGATCTACGATAATAAAACAAATTTTGCGATAATTACAAGAGCGGACCCGCGCCATTCTTCAATCGAGGAGTCAGGAGGGAGCGATCCGATTTCCGGCGCGAACAGGATCGCGTCGGACTTGCGCCGCGCGGCCGTCAGAGGCCTTGGCGACGTGCGTCGACGAATTTGAAGCCTCTCGAGAGCGAGCTTGAAGGCTCGCGGTCCAGGGCCGCGCTCGGACCGCGAGCCTTCAGCTGCATCACGCCACCAGCGTCGCTCGAGCAGGCGCTCAGCCGGCGCATCCTTCCACGCTTCGCGCCTTCATAAAAAAGAAGCTTGGACGCGAAGGGATCCAAGACTGCGTCAATCGCAGATCGCCTTCAGCGCCGCCCATTGCTCCGCATCGAGCAGCGGGGGGCCCTGCTCGCCCGCGTCGGCCGCCGCGAGCGCGGCGAGGCGCTGCCCGGTCAAAGGGTGATCCTGCAGCAGGCCGAGCGCGGCCGTCTCCGAGCTGGAGATGCGCGTGAGCAACTCCCCCAAGGGGCGCGCCGGCCGTCCGAGGCGCGTCAGCAGCTCGCCGGCGTATCGATCCGCCTCCGCCTCCTGCTCGCGCGAATGCGCGGCGCCGATCAGCGCCTTGCTCGCGAAGATGAGCGCGCTGGCGCCGGTCACGTCGCCGAACAGCAAGCCGACGAGATAGGAGGTTCCGCCGAGGGCGATCACCCTGCGCAAGGCGTCGCGACGCGCGATATGGCCGAGCTCATGGGCCAGGACGCCGGCGACCTCGTCCGGCGCCTGCGCCTGTCTCAGCAGCCCGGCGAACATATAAATCTTGCCCCCGGGCAGAGCGAGCGCATTCGCGACCGGCGTGTCGAGAACCTCGATCGTCGTCTCGGAGGGAAGCCCCGCCGCGCGTTGCAGGCGCGACGACAGCGTGGCGAGCGCGGCGCCGCCGGCCTCGCCCTCACAGGAGTCCTGCGGGAAGATCGCGCGCAGCTGTGTGTCGACCGCCTCCCCGAGGCGCCGCTCCAACCGGCTCGGAACGAGCGGCGCGAGCCGGTCGGCGGCGAAGGGAACGCCGAACCAGATCATGACGACGACGCTCGCCGTCGCCGCGATCGACCAGGCGGCGATGCGGCCCATCGAGACGCGCGCCGCGCCGCCGTGGAGGCAGTGGCAGCGCGCCAGAATCTCATTGTGGAGGCGCGCGTCGGGCAGCTCGAGCCGGGCGAGCTCGGGCGCCTCCGGCGATTCGCGCGAGAGCACGAAGCCCGGGCGGTCGACGCGGCGAATCTCGTCATAGGGCCAGATCGCGAGCGTCTCGTCCTCGGCGGCGATCTCCAGCGCCGTCGCGAGGAAACGCAGGGCGACGATGCGGCGCCTGCTGGCGACGCCATCGAAGAAGAACGATTCAGGGCCCGCATTCACCGGCGCGGGGGCTGCGCTCATCGAACGCGTCTCCTCAGAAGCCGACGACATCGAGGCTGCCCAAGAAGCCCTCGTTGATCGCGTTCGCCGAGGATCCCGTTTCCGCCACGGCGGCCTCCGCCTGCTCGAGCGCATGCACGCGCAGCGAGCCCGCGACGATCTTCCAGACGCGCTGAACGAAATAGATGCGGGTCGCGATGCCCGCCGCAACGAAAGTCAGGACGTAGAAGGCGCCGAACAGCACGAAAAGCGCCGCGGACGGCTGCTGCTGCGGCTGCGGCGCGTGTCCGCCCGAAATGAGCACAAAGGTCACGATCCCGACGAGAGCGCCGAAGGCGAGCATGCAGCCCATGACGATCGCGAAATAGACGTAGTAGTTGGTGAGGAGCCGGCGTGTCGTGAGGCTGGTCTCCAGACGGATGTCGCCGAGCCGCAGCCCCTCGAGCCACCATCGCCATTGCGCCGCCTTGAAGGCGGCGTAGAGCGCCGGCGCGGCGAACAGGGCGATGAGCATCGCCAGCAGGAGCAGCGCTTCGCTCTTGGCGGCGCCGAGGATGAGCGACGTCACGGCGACGGCTATGGTCGCCGCCCAGATCCACCAGCCGCGCTTGAAGAACGCGCCGCCGCGCGCGACGAAATCGCCGCGCAGGCCGCCATAGGAGGTGTTGCGCATTTTGTAGCGCTCGAGCGCCGCCTGCGCAAAGGGCAGGGCGAGGCCGAGCGTCAGCGCGATCACGGCGCCCCAGCAAAGCGCGCGCCCCAGATAGGCGAGGCCGGAGCCGCCCATTCCGAAGCGCAGGCCGCGCCAGCTCGTCTTGTGCAGACGGTAGCGGCGCGCGCCGTAATTGGCGTATTGCCCGAAGGCGAAGAAGAAGAGCAGCAAGGGCAGCGACGCGAACGCCTTGTATCGCTCCGCCTCCATCGTCACGAGGAAATAGAGGAGATAGGCCGGCGTGGCGATGGCGAGCGCGAAGAAGAAGCCGAACAGCAGCTCGCGCGCCGCGCCGACATATTCCAGCGCGTCGCCGTCGATGACCGTGTTCGACCAGAGATAGCGGCGCATCTTCGTCGCCAGCCAGAATCGATAGAAGCCAGCGGTCACGATCTCGAGCAGAGCGCCTCTCATCACGAGGCGGCGAAATTCCCCGTTTTCCCCGGTGAAGAGAATGGGCCGAGGCGCCGTCGGGAGGGGAGCGGATGCGGCGACGGCCTCGTCCCGCACGACATTGGAGCAATCCGACATGGCGAACAGCCTTTCGCGACAATCACAAGGCACAACTCGCTCAGGCTACGTGCTCGAGCGGAGCCTCGCAAGGCCGAATCGCGAAACAACGGCCATCTCTCGCTGACGCCGCGCCACTTCGCGCTATATTCGAGGAGTCTCGGCGAAGGAGCGGACCTCATGGCGGAGCATTGGTTCATTTCCGGCGCGAACAGGGGCATTGGCCATGGGCTGGCGACGCTGGTCGCCGAGCGCGGCGACGACGTCACCGCCTCGGTGCGCAGCGAGCGCGCGCGGGAGGAGCTGCAGCGGGACGTCGCGCGCCATCGCGCCCGCTTCGCGATCGTGAGCTTCGACACGCGCGACGAGGACGCCATCCGCGCGGCGACGCAGACGGTCGAGGAGCCGATCGACGTGCTCGTCTGCAACGCCGGCGCCTATGGACCGCAGCGCCAGTCGACGCTCGACATGGATTTTCGCGGCGCGCTCGATCTCTTCGACGTCAACGCGCTCGGGCCCCTGCGCCTCGTCCAGGCTCTCCTGCCCAATCTGCGAAAGGCGGAGAACCCGCGCGTGGTTCTCATCTCCAGCGGCCTCGGCTCGATGGCGACGGCGGGCGCGACCAATATCGCCTATCGCGCCGCCAAAGCGGCGTTGAACAAGATCACGCAAGGTCTGGCGCTCGATCTGCAGCGGGACGGGATCATCGTCGTCGCTCTCAATCCCGGCTGGGTGCGCACCGACATGGGCGGCAGGAACGCCGAGCTTTCGGTGGAAGAGAGCGCGACCGGCATCGTCGCGACCATCGACGCGCTGACGACGGGCGACAGCGGGCGCTTCGTCGATTATCGCGGCAAGGACACGCCCTGGTGAGCGCGCCTCACTGCAACGGCCGCAGCGTGTCCGTCATCTGCGTCCCGAGCTGCTCCAGCCGGTCGCCGAAATTTTCGCGCGCGCGCGGATCGACCACCGCGAAGGGCGCGGTGACCGCGGCGCCGGCCGCCGTGCCGACGGCGGCAGCGGCGCCGGTCGCCATTTGGCCGACGCTCTCGCCGACGCTCGTCCGCACGTCGGCGAGCTGCTGGCCGGCGGCGAGGCGGCGGCCGATGGCGCGCACCACCTCCGGCGATTGCGCGAATGTGCCATGGCCGAGCGGATCGCTCGACGCCACATCGGCGAGATCGACGACGAAGATGCGGCGCTCGGCGAGCAGAGCGCGATAGGGCTCGACGTCCGGGTCGATGCCGCCGAGCCGCACCTTGTCGCCCCACACATGGCGCGAGGCGGCGAGCGCCTCGTCATTGCGCGAGACGAACAGCGAGAACAGCGCGCGGCGCTCGCCGATCTCGGCGATCTGCCGCGTGAACACGTCGAAATCCACATCCGGCGCGGCGAGCATCACATTCTTGATCTTGCCCGGCAGGCCTTTGTCGCGAATGGCCATCTGCCGCAGCGCTTCGAGCGTGACCCAATTGCCCATCGAATGCGCCAGGATGGAGATTTCGCCGACCGCCGGATCGCGGGCGAGCGCGCGCAGCACCGTCTCCAGCGCATCGCGCGAATAGCTCGCGCTCTCGCGGTCATAGCCGTAATCGACGAGGCGCCCGCGCGAGGGCCAGGTGAACAGCACCGGCAGCGCGCTCGTGCCGGAATCATGGACGATCTGCGCGAAGCGATAGACCGCCTCGGCGAAGAGCGTGTTGAAGCCGTGGACGAAGACCAGCGCCTGCCGCTTCGGCGCGGCGGCGATGCGGCTGTGGAAATCGCGCAGCGCCGCGTCGCGCGCCAGCGGCTCGGCGCGCAGCGTGACGAAATCCCGATAAGGATCGGCCGGGACGGCGTCCGGCCATTGCACCTCGCCGATTTGACGCGCCGCATCGGGCGGAATGGAGACGGCGACATCGGCGAAAGCGAGCCCCGCCCCGCGCTCGCCGGTGAAGAGATCGCCCGGCGCGGCGCCCTGCCCGCTGCGCGTCGTGGCGACCAGCATGTCCACGCGGCTCGTGCCCGGCGCCCGCGGCTGCGCGATCAGCACGCCATGCGGGCGGTCCGCGCAGGCGGCGAGCGCGACGGCGGCGACGAGCGCGCCGAGACGAAACGGCTTCAAATAGCGCAAACCCGCCCCCTGGTCGGCGAAGCTCTCGGCGCTCTGCATAGACCCGCGCGCCGCGCGAGTCGATCCGCCTCGCGCGGCGACGCTCAAACTTACGGCGCCACTGCCGAGAATTGAGGCGAGATCACGCGCATTCCTAAACACATCCGTAACCCTGACGAATGAGATTCGCCTTGGGTTTCCGAGAATTGCTGGAGCCTCTGTCGAATGGCGCAGACCTTTCGCGCGAAGCTTCCTTCGCGCATGCTCGTGACCGCCGCTCTCCTCGCGGCGGCGGCGCCGGCGACCGCCGGAATGGCGACGGGGAGCGTCGCGCTCGCCGGCGTCGTCGCGCTCCTCGCCGCGCTCGCCGCGGCCGCCCATATCGAGCGTCGGCTCGCGCCGCACATGGAGGCGATGGAGACGATCGCCGGCGGAGACCGTTATGCCGCGCTGCCCCACGCCGGCGACGGCCTGACGCGACGCCTCGGCGCGGTCTCGGCGCGGATGCGAGACATGCTGGTCGCGGCCGACGCATCGGCCGTGGCGCAGCGCAGCCGCGAGGCGGAGCTCGAGATTCGCAATGCGGGACGCGCCCTCTTCACCCGCCGCTTCCGTGACGGCGTGAGCGAAGCCGTCGCCGGGCTCGAAGCCGCCGGCGAGGGCGTTCGGACGACGGTCGGCGCGCTCGACGCCTGCAGCGGCGACATGCGGCGGCGAACGGCGAGCGCCGCCGTTGCGGCCGAGGCGGCCGCGCGCGACGTGGACGGACTCGCCGGCGCGGCGCGGGCGGCGATCGATCTCCTCGCCGGTTCCGCGCGGCAGATCGCCGATGCGCGCGCCGCCGCCGATCGCACGGCCGAGGAGCTGGCGCGCGCCGACGCCATCGTGCGCAGCCTCGCCGCGGCGATGGGACACATCGGCGAGGTCAGCCGGCTCATCCAGGCGATCGCCGCCCAGACCTCGATGCTGGCGCTGAACGCGACCATAGAGGCGGCGCGCGCCGGCGAATCGGGGCGCGGCTTCGCGGTGGTGGCGGGAGAAGTGAAGACGCTCGCCAGCCGCACGGCGTCCGCCGCCGGCGACATCGAAGCGCAGATCAGCGAGATTCGCAGCGTCGTGGAAGAGACGGTCGCGGCGATCGCGGCCGTCTCGGCGAGCGTCGAGGCGATGGCGCGGGTCGATCGCGGCCTCGCCGAGACGCTCGGTCGCGAGGCCGGCGAGCTCGACCGCATCGGCGGCCGCGCCGCGCTCGTCGCGCATGAGGTGAGCGGCGCGCTTCCCGATTTGAGCGGCGTGGTCGGCGAGGTGGAATCGGCCGGCCGCTCGGTGCGGACGACCGCCGAGGACCTGCTCGGCCGCTCCCATCTCCTCGCCGACACGGTCGGCCGCTTCTTCTCCGACATCGACGGCGGGGCGATCCGCGTCGGCATTCTACATTCGCTGTCCGGCACCATGACGAGCAGCGAGCGGCCGCTGCAGGAGCTGCTGGTGATGCTGATCGAGCAGCGCAACGCCAGCGGCGGCCTGCTCGGCCGGCCTATCGAGGCGGTCATCATGGACCCGCGCTCGGTTCCGAGCCTCTACGCCGAGCAGGCGCGCGTCCTGATCGAGGAGCGCAAGGTCGACGCCGTCTTCGGCTGCTGGACCTCCGCCTCGCGCAAGGCGACTTTGCCCGTTATCGAGCGGCTCGACAGCCTCTTGTTCTATCCGAGCCAATATGAGGGTGAAGAGCGCTCGCCCAATATCGTCTATGCGGGCGGAACGCCGAGCCAGACCGCGATTCCCGCGGTGGACTTTCTTCGCACGCGCGGGGCGCGGCGCTTCTTTCTCGTCGGCGTCGACGACGTCTATCCGCGCGTCACCAATGCGATCCTGCGCGCCTATCTGGCGTCGCGGGGGATCGCCGGCGGCGACGTCGTCGAGCGCTATGCGGCTGCCGGCCGCGAGGATTGGCGCGACGTCGGCGACGAAATTCGCGCTTTCTGCGGCCGCCCCGGCGCGGCCGTCGTCTCCACGGTGAGCGGCGACGCCAATCTGCGCTTCTTCGCCGAGCTCGCGCGCGGCGGCCGCGGTCGCGCGGCGACGCCGATCATGTCGCTCTCGATCGGCGAGGCGGAGCTGCCGGCGCTCGCCCATTGCGGCGTCGACGGGGTCTTCGTCGCCTGGAACTACCTGCATGAGATCGACGCCGAGGAGAACCGCCGCTTCGTCGCCGATTGGCGTCGCTTCAAAGGCGCGCCGGACGCCATGACCAATGACGCCATGGAGGCGACCTGGCTCGGCTTCAACCTGTGGAGCGCCGCGGTGGTCGCCGCCGGCGCGTCGCAAGCGGCGAAGACGCGCGCGATCCTTCCCGGACGCAGCATTCGCGCGCCGAGCGGCTTCACCGTGCGCGTCGACGAGGAGACGCAGCATCTCGTCAAGCCCGCCTTCGTCGGCTGCGTCGATCGGGGACGCATCCTGCCTGTCTGGACGAGCGCCGGGCTCATCGCGCCCGAGCCCTGGAGCCGATGGCTGGCGCAGCGCCGCACCGGCGCGGCCGCCTAGCGCCGAAAGCCAGCGGCGCCGGGACGCGAGACTATTTACATATAGATCAGCTAGATTATTGTCGCGGCAAAGCGTCCATTTGGCCGCAGAAATTCAGCCTTTGGAGCGCGAGGAGCCGACGAGCGAAAGGGAGTTTCCTATGAAGACAATCGCATTTATCCTGACTGGAGCCTTGGCCGCGACATGCGCCCAGGCAATCGCCGAGCCCGACAAGCCCTTCATCTACACGCCGCCGGAGGATGTCGCCTTCAAGAGCCCCTTCGGCGTCGGGCCGGATCAGGCGGTGCTGTACGGCGATCCGTCGAAGCCGGGTCTTTATGTGGTGCGCGTGCGCTTTCCGCCCGGCGCGCACTCCAATCCGCATTTCCATTCCAAGGATCGCCATGCGGTCGTGCTGAAGGGCGTTTGGTGGAACGGCGTCGGCGAGACGCTGGACTTCGGCAAGGCGAAGCCGCTGAAGGCCGGCTCCTATGTGCTCCATCCGGCCGGCGGCGTGCATTGGGACGGCGCAGGCGATGAGGAGACGATCGTGCAGATCATCGGCGAAGGGCCGGTGGAGACGACACGGCTCGACACGCCCGGCGTAGCGGCGGGCTATTGGCCCAAGCCGAAATGACTTCGCGTCATTCTGGCTGGGCGCCTCGATAGCGCGAACGGGATCGAACGCCGTGGCGTTCGATCCTGCGCGTCACGGCGCCGCGACGGTCTTCAGCTTGGACAGCGCGCGGATTTTCACGCGCACGCTGGCCGGCTTGGCCGCGGCCTTCACCATCTCGCCCGTCGCCGGATTGCGCACCAGAGTGCCGGCCTTGCGGGCCGGGACCTTGCGCAGCGAGACTTTCAGCAAGCCGGGAAGAGTGAACTCGCCGACGCCGCGCGGATGCACGGAGCCGAGGAACACCTCCTCGAGAGTGGCGTAGACCGCCGCCGCCGTCTTGCGCGGAAGCTCGTTCTGCTCGGCGATATGATTGATGAGCGCCGCCTTGGTCAGCGTCTCCTTCACCGGACGAACCGTGGACGCCTCGGCTTTCCTGGTCTTCTTGACTACCGCCGGCTTCTCGCTCTTCGCCCTGGCCATCGCATGTCTCCCTGCTGCAACAGGCCGCGCATCGTGACAGATGCGGCGCGCCGTAAACCGCTTGCTAACGTTTCGAACGCTGATTCGCAATCATGCATCACGAAATGTAGGGCTCCGAATTCGGGTTAACGGCGGTTAACGGATGGGCTCAGGCGTGATTCCCTATCGGCGGAGTGATTCTGGA
>NZ_JAINDZ010000110.1 GCF_019802345.1 Methylosinus sp. Sm6
ACCTGCTCGGCGTCGAACACGTCTCCCGCAACGACGACTTCTTCGAACTCGGCGGACACTCCATGCTCGCCGTGCAGCTTCTCTCGCGCATCCGCGCGCGTTTGGGCGCCGAGGCGCCGCTGACGGCGTTGTTTGCAGGGCCGACGCTGAAAGACTTCGCCGCAACGCTCGAAGCGTTTGGGCATGGCGCGCCGCCGCCGCCGATGGGTCCGGCGAATCGGGGGACGGGCCCCCTCGTGCTGTCGTTTGCGCAGCAGCGACTGTGGTTTCTTTCGCGCTTCGACGCGGCGGCGAGCGTCGCCTATCACATAGCGGGAGGCGTGCGCCTTTGTGGTTCTCTGGACGCCGCCGCCTTACGGCGCGCGCTGGATCGGATCGTGGAGCGTCACGAAGCGCTGCGCACGACCTTCGTGCTGGCGACGGAAGAGCCGGAGCAAAAGATCGGCTCTTCGGAGACAGGTTTTCATCTCGTTGAACACGATCTCTCTGGCGCCGCAGACGTCGAAGATGCGTTGCGCCGTCTTTTCGCTCGAGAAGCTTCCGAACCTTTCGATCTCGAACGCGGTCCTCTGATCCGGGGGCGTCTCGCCCGTCTGGGTGACAATGATCACGCGCTATTGATGACGATGCATCACATTGTGTCGGACGGGTGGTCGATGGGCGTCCTGACCCGGGAGTTGAGCGCGCTTTACGCCGCCTTCAGCGGGGGTTCGCCGGATCCCCTGCCGCCCCTGCCGGCGCAATATGCGGATTATGCGCTGTGGCAGCGCAACTGGCTGAACGGGGAGCGGCTCGAGCGACAGGCCGACTATTGGAGACGAATGCTGGAGGGCGCTCCCGGCCTTTTGGAGCTGCCGACCGACCGGCCGCGCCCGCCGCGGCAGGATTTTGCGGGCGCGAGCGTTCCGGTGCGCCTCGAGGCCTCTTTGACGCAAGGGCTGGAGGCTCTGGCGCGCTCTCGAGGCGCAACGCTTTACATGGCGCTTCTGGCGGGCTGGGCGTCGTTGCTTGGGCGTTTGTCCGGTCAGAGGGAGGTTGTGATCGGCAGTCCGACGGCGAACCGGGCGCGATTAGAAATCGAGCCGCTGATCGGCTTTTTCGTGAACACGCTGGCGCTGCGGATAGACCTGTCCGGCTCTCCCGACATGGACGGGCTATTGTCGCGCGTGAAGACGCGGACGCTGGAGGCTCAGGATCATCAAGACCTGCCTTTCGAGCAGGTCGTCGAGATTGCGCAGCCTGTGCGCAGTCTGGCGCATGCGCCTTTGTTTCAGGCGCTGTTCGCCTGGCAGAACGCGCCGGAGGGGACGATCGAAGCTGCACAATTGCGGCTGACCGCCATTGCTCCGCCGCGCGAAAACGCTCAATTCGATCTTTCGCTCGTGCTTTGGGCGGCGGAGGGCGAGATCATCGGAGAGTTGAACTATGCGACCGCGCTGTTCGATCGCGAGACGATCGAGCGCCATATCGGCTATTGGACGCAGCTGCTCGAGGGCTGTGTGAAAAATCCCGCCACGCCCATGGATGAGATTGAGATTATTCCCGAGCAGGAGCGCAAACTCATTCTCGAGGGGTTCAATCGGAC
>NZ_JAINDZ010000111.1 GCF_019802345.1 Methylosinus sp. Sm6
CCCGACGGCTCCAAGTCGCGCACCTGGATGGTGCATGTCGGCTCCACCGGCTGCAAGGGCAATCCGGCCACCGGCGAGATCGTCTCCTGCGCGCATGAGAACCGCTTCTCCGTCGCCTTCGATCGCTTCGACGCCAGGACGCAGCGCGTCGAGCTCGATCTCACGCGGCTGCTCGCCGAGAGCGACATCAGCGTCGACAAGGGCGGCGCGGTCGGCTGCATGAGCGCGCTCGACGATCCCGATTGTCCGGCGGTGTTTCGCGCGCTCGGGCTCAATCTGACCGACAGCGCGCCGGGCGCCGATGACGCCGGCAAGCAGACCAAGCCCGGCGTCTCGCCGATCTTCTCCGTCGGTCCGGCCGAGGCGCCGAAGCTCGCGGGCGCCAAGCAATGACGCGCGCGCGCATCTCTCTCGTCGTCTGTCTCTCGGGCTCTCTCTCGGTCTCTCTCCTGGTCGCGGCGCTCGCCGCCGCGACGCCGGCCGCCGCCGACTGGAATTGGGACCTGCCCAAATATGTCCCGCCGCCGCGCGTTCCCGCCGATAATCCGATGTCGGAGGAGAAATTTCAGCTCGGCCGGCGCCTGTTCTACGACAAGCGCCTCTCCGGCAATGCAACGCTCGCCTGCGCCTCCTGCCATTTGCAGGAGCGCGCCTTCACCGACGGGCGCGTCGTGTCCGTCGGCTCCACCGGGGAAAAGACGCCGCGCAATGCGCCGTCGATCGCCTATGCCGGCTGGCATGGCACGCTCACCTGGGCCAATCCGGCGCTGGTGACGCTGGAGCGGCAGATGCTCAATCCGCTGTTCGGCGACAATCCGATCGAGATGGGCGCGAGCGACGCCAATAAGCAGGAGATCGTCGCGCGCTTTGGAGCCGACGCCGACTATCGCCGATGGTTTTCGGCGGCCTTTCCGCAGATGAAGGAGCCCATCTCCTTCGCCACGATCATCGAAGCGATCTCGGCGTTCCAGCGCGGCGTCTATTCCTTCGACAGCCGCTACGACCAATATCTGCAGGGCAAGATCCAATTCACCGAGGCCGAGCAGCGCGGGCATGATCTCTATTTCGGCGAGAAGGCCGAATGTCATCACTGCCATGGCAGCGTCGGCCTCGACGATCAATTCGTGCACGCCAGGACGCGGCAAGCGGAGACGCCGTTCCACAACACCGGGCTCTACGACATCGACGGCAAGGGCGGCTATCCCGCGCCCAATCACGGCCTCTTCGACATCACCGGCGAGCCCGACGACATGGGCAAGTTCCGCGCCCCCGGCCTGCGCAATATCGCGCTGACCGCGCCTTATATGCATGACGGGAGCGTGGCGACGCTCGAAGAGGTGATCGACATTTATTCCGAAGGCGGACGCAATGTCGCGAGCGGCCCGCATGCGGGCGACGGCCGCGCCAGCCCGCTGAAGAGCGGGCTGATCGTGAAGATCGACCTGACCCCGCAGGAAAAGGCCGATCTCCTCGCCTTTCTGAAAACCCTCACCGACGAGCGCCTCGCGACCGCCCCGCGCTTCTCCGATCCCTGGAAAACCCCGACAGCCGCGAAATA
>NZ_JAINDZ010000112.1 GCF_019802345.1 Methylosinus sp. Sm6
CTACGGCGCTATGAAAAGCGCGCGTCGCGAGCGGCTTGCTCCCGAACTGCTACACCACCGGTGGGGACACGACCCCGCTTCCAAATTTCATGAATGCGGCGTTCGATCTCACCATCTCCAATGGCGGCGGGCAGAAGTCTGGCCTTGCCTAGCATCTCTCCTACCTGCCACAGGACGCCAAAGACGCCCGCTGAACGCTGAACGAGTGGTGAGGCACCTTCACCGGCAAGCGCCGACACCTTCACATCGATAGCCTCGCGTATCGTTTCTGGTCTCCCCGACTCAACCAGCGCCTTCACGAAAGCCGGCCCGACATGGCCATAATTTGCCAGCAGCAAACGACGCATCTTGATGTAGTCGGCTTCCGGAATCGGCCGATAGCCATCGATATTAATATCGGCGACACGCATGGAAAAACCGACCCGCGCCTGTTCGCCGCTCGCCGTCTCGACCGACTTCGCCACAGGATGCTCAGACGAAATCATCCCGAAGCTTTCCCAGCTCTTCGTTTCGCGCTCGGTCGCATCGGTCCTCATGCGGTTCTTACCACTTCCCGAGGCGAGCATGAAAATCAAACTTTCGAGGCGCTTCAGATCGAACAAGGCGGTTTCGTCGAGGCCGCAGAAGGTTCCATTCGAACGCTCTGCCAGATACTCGACGGCGTTCTCTGTGCTCCGGAGGGAGTGCAGCAACGATCCACGCGACTCCTTGCCCTTCGGCAGAATGTCAGGATAGCCGAAGCCTCCGGCGGCAAGCATCATCGATGTCGTCTTGCCGTGAGAAGAGGTTCCGGTCAAAGCGATGATCGGCGTCGAGCCCAGATTGATGAACTGAACTAGAGCGCCAGCGACCCCCGCGAGACAGCCGATGAAGTGGTGAGCGCCACCATGATGAAGAGCAATACCCCAAGCGGCGAGTTGGCCGTCCAGATTCCCGGCTGTCTGGTCCGTGAAGGCGTTTTCCAGGTAGACTCCTTCACCGTCTTCGACGCCGATCATCACGCCCGCCGGAGTGACGAACTTCTTACGACCTGGACGCCAACCCGGCTTGCGGACGATGATCGAGCGTTCCTTCACTGAAACCAATCGAGCGAACAGGGCGTTGAAGCCCTTGCCGAGCGGATGGATGTCGAGTCCCATATTGGCAAGGCGCGGGCGAAGATCGCTGTTGCTCTTGTGAATGTCGGACAAAGCGATACGCGCCACATGCTCCCGACCGTCGAAGTCGTCGAACTTTATGCGCAGACTCCATCCTTCGCCGGACTCGTCGCGAGCCATGTGGCGATTCCGACGAAGGCGCCCGTCTTTAACGGGATAATGGCGCCCGGGGATTCCGGGATAATGGCGCCCCCCTC
>NZ_JAINDZ010000113.1 GCF_019802345.1 Methylosinus sp. Sm6
CGCCCCGCGCGCACGCCCTCGCGAATGGCGATGTCGCGCGCGAAGTGCTCGGAGAAGCTCTGCGCGCCGAGCCATCGTCGGGCTGCGGCGAGCTGCTGCTGCCGCACGTCGCATTCCTCGGCGATGCTGTAGAGCTGCTCGGCGACGGCGCTGGCCATCGCCGACGAGAGCCGCATATCGCCGTTCTCGACGCAGCGCATGAGCGTCGCTAGCTCGCGCAGGTCATAGGCGAGGCCGGAGGAGGAGGCGTCAGCCATGCGCGCCTACCTCGCCGGTGCCGCAAAAGCCCTGCTCTCGAAAGATCATCATGGACATCACCGCATCTCCTCGCCGCCACGGTTCGCCCACGCCTGCCGCAAATCATCGGCGGTGATGTCCCGCCCCGCGCCAGACGCCATGATCGCAGCCAGCTTCAACGACTCGGCGATCTGGCCGAGCGCGCCCGGCTTGCGGCCGATCGCCCGCGCCAGCTTGCGCACTTCCGGGTCCTCGATCTTCCAGGCGTCGACATAGGCGTCGATGTCGGCCTGCCGCGGCGTCATCCGGCGGATGCGCATGCCGATGCGGCGATGCAGCTGCGCCTGCCCCTCGCGCGGCGTCGTCTGGCCCCAGCGCGTCGAGACCTCCTCATTGCCCAGGAGCGCAATGCCGCAGCCATACTCGTCCATGTAGTAGCGCAGCTCGTTGACCGCGGCTTCCGTGAGGTTCTGGGCCTCGTCGACCATCACCAGTGTGTTGCGGCCATTGCGCTTCAATTTCCCGCCGATCGTATAGGCGAGCTTCTTCGGATCGCGCTCGACGACGCCGATCTCGGTGGCCAACACATTGAGCATGGAATGCACGGAGCCGGTCGAGGGCCGCATGACGACACGATAGGCGTGCGGCCGGGTCGCCACGACATGGCGGGAGACGGTAGACTTGCCCATTCCCGCGCCGAGCGTGATCAAGACGAAGGCCGGCGCCGTCTGCGCATAGATGATGGCATTGAGCGCTTCGCGCGCCGTTGCCGTCTCGACGAAGGCGGGCTCGGCGAGCGTCGCCAGCGAGGCGGCGCGGCGCGTTGCCTCGGCGTCCAGCCATTTGCGCACACGCGCGGTGGTGTTCGGATAGTTGCCGTTGTAGTTGCCGGCATACCAGGGGCTCAGTGTGCCCTGGGGCACATCGGCCCGGCGGCAGACCTCGGCCATGGATATGCCGAGCTGCTCGGCGAGCGCGCGCACCTCGCGCGTCGCGCGGCGCCATTCATTAAGCGGCTTCTCGGCGAGATGCGTCGGCTCTCCGGCGGGATCGCCCCATCCGGTATTGTCCGAATTGCTTGCTTCTGCAGGCTCACTAATCTC
>NZ_JAINDZ010000114.1 GCF_019802345.1 Methylosinus sp. Sm6
TAGGGCTCCGAATTCGGGTTAACGGCGGTTAACGGATGGGCTCAGGCGTGATTCCCTATCGGCGGAGTGATTCTGGAGCCGCCGTGATGAGCCTCGCCTTCGCAGTTTTCAAAGAGAAGTCGCGTCTGAAAGCGCTTCTCGACCATTTCTCGATCATTGACGACCCGCGCGAGCCCTGGCGCGTCGCGCATCCGCTTCGCGAGGTGCTGCTGCTCGTCGTCTGCGCCTCCATGGCCGATTGCGATCACTTCGACGCTATTGCATCTTGGGGCAAGGTCAACATCGGCTTCCTGCGCCGCTATTTGCCTTATGAGCACGGCGTGCCGGGCGGACGCTGGCTCACCCTGCTCATGAACCGCGTCGATCCGGCGCTGTTCTCGGCGGCCTTCACTGGCTGGGTGCGCGAGACCTGGCCGGAACGGCCCGAGCTCATCGCCATCGACGGGAAGACCTCGCGTCGCAGTCATGATCGCGCCGAGGACAAGGCCCCGCTGCATCTCGTCTCCGCCTTCGCCACCACCAGCCGCCTCGTGCTCGGCCAGGAGGCGGTCGAGGGCAAGAGCAACGAGCTGTCCGCCATTCCCGTCCTGCTCGATCGCCTCTCGGACGGCGGCGCGCTGAAAGGCGCGCTCGTCTCCATCGACGCCATCGCCACCAACGCCAGGATCGCCCAGGCGATCGTGGACAAGGGCGCCGATTATCTGCTGGCGGTCAAAGCCAATCAGCCGACCCTGCGCGCCGAGATCGAGAGCGCTTTTTCCGCCGCGACGCGGATCGACACATGCGTCGATTTCGACAAGGGCCATGGGCGCATCGAGCAGCGCAGCGTGAGCGTCATCACCGAGGTCGACTGGCTGAACGGCGAGCGCCGCTTTCCGGGCGAGCTGCGCCTGCCGAACGCCGCGACGATCATTCGCGTCAAATCGCAGGCCGAGCTTTCCGACCGCGGCCGCTTCGAGACGCGCTATTACATCTCCTCGGCCCTTCTCCCGGCGAAGCGGGCGGGCGAGGCCGTGCGCGGCCATTGGGGCATAGAGAACCAGCTGCACTGGGTGCTCGACGTCGTCTTCGCCGAGGACCAATCGCGACTGCGCAAGGGCCATGGCGCGCGGAACATGGCCGTCGTCAGGCATTTCGCCATCAATATGATCCGCACCGCCCCAGAGCCCGAGAACAAGCCCATGAAACCGCAGCGCAAGGCCACAAAGCCCACACGCACCAGCATCAAGCTCCGCAGAAAAATCGCCAGCTGGCGCGAGGATTATCTCGCCATCGCCTTGGAAGCCTCAGACCGTTAACCCGGATTCAGAGCCCTG
>NZ_JAINDZ010000115.1 GCF_019802345.1 Methylosinus sp. Sm6
CGCGCATCACCTCGCGCGCCTGCGCGCGCCGATCGCAGCGAGGGCGGCGTGATGGCCCTGCCGACGCTCATTCTCGGTGCGTTCAAGCGCACACGCGTCGCCAGCCTGTCGAGTGAGCGACGCGACGCATTGGTGATTTCGACAATGACGCCCTGGGCAGGCTATCGCGGACACGATTTCCGCATGGATGTCCAGGATAGGCGAATGCTCGTCGCGCTGCTCGCCGTGCCGGGGCGAGTCGTGCGTCTGTCGGAAATGATCGACGCCGCCTATGGCGACCACGTCGGCGGAGGCCCAGAGAACACAAATAGCTCTCTGGGCGGGATCCGACAGACGCTTTCCTTCGTCTGCGCGATGATCGGCGCGCGCCTCGTGAAGAGCAACGGCGGCTGGAGCATCGAGCCTGTCGAGGAGAGGGCAGCCTGATGGTCGCCTATTCGTTCCAGAAGCGGTTCGCCGAGCCGATCGAAGCCGGCACGAAGCGCCAGACCATTCGTCCCGATCGCAAGCGCCACGCGCGGCCCGGCGAGGAGCTGCAGCTCTACACGGGCATGCGGACCAAGCATTGCAAGCACATCCGCCGCGCGCGGTGCAAGGGCGTCTATCCGATCGCGCTTTCGCCGCGTCGTCGCTGGGCCTGGGTCGGCGCCGGCTATGAATGCGCGTTTCTTCATGGAGAGCCACGCGACGCGTCGGAGATCGGTCTCGACCGCTACGGGCTCAGCGGGCGCTTCGTCACGCCTTATCTCGAGGCGTTCGCACGCGCCGACGGGTTCATTGGCTGGGGAGACCTCGCACGCTTCTGGTTCGAGCAGCATGAAGAGATGCGCGAGGAGCACTCCATTTTCACCGGCAAGATCATCGTGTGGGAACAATGAGAGCCATTACCCTTTTCCCCTTCCTACTCCTCGCTGCGCCTGCCGCGGCCGCCGAGTCCTGCCACATCGTGGAGCAGGGCTTCGCGCCGCGCGACGATCTCGAGGCGATCGACGTGCGGCTGATCGACGGCGCGCGCAGCCGCATCGACTTTGCGGCCTATGTGCTGACCTCGACGCCCGTCATTGACGCGCTCACTCGCGCGGCACAGCGGGGCGTCGTGGTGCGGGTCTATCGCGACGGGCGCGACGCCCGCCAACCGCGCAAGCTCGCCGAGGCGATCGACCGGCTCGCGGCCGAGCTGCGCGTCGAAATCCGCTACAAGGGCAGCCCCGCGCCCTTCATGCATCTCAAATCCTACACGGTCGACGGCCGCCTGCTGCGCACCGGCGCCGGCAATTTCACGCA
>NZ_JAINDZ010000116.1 GCF_019802345.1 Methylosinus sp. Sm6
GGATTTTCTGCCTGACAGCGGCGAGGCTTCTCGCTGCGAATCAGGAGCATTCGATGACGAAGAAGAGCCGCCGGACGCATTCCCCGGACAGGGTGGTCGTGCCGTTTCTCTTGTAATCGTGGGTCATGGTCCCGCATTTTCCGGGTTTGAGCGGCAGGCCTGGCTGGGTGCGGTCGAGCGCCTGGATCTGGCTCTTCTCGTCGATGGAGACCACGACGGCGTGAGCCGGCGGGTCCATGTAGAGTCCGACGACATCCTCGACCTTCTCGGCGAATTGCGGATCGGTCGAGCGCTTGAAGGTTCGGATGCGATGCGGCTGGAGGCGATGCTTTTCCCAGAGGCGCTGCACCGCCCGCAGCGAAATCCCCATGGTCTTCGCCATGGCGCGGCCCGTCCAATGAGTGGCGGCGCCGGGCGGCTCCGAGCAGGTCAATTCGAGAACTCTGGCGACGAGCTTTGCCTCGAGCGGCGCGCGGCCCGGTTTGCGGGTCTTGTCGCGCAACAGGCCGTCGACGCCTTCTTCGGCATAACGCTGCTGCCAACGCCAGACCGCCGGACGGCTGACGCCTGCGCGCCGGGCGATCTCCAGAACCGGGAGCCGTTCGGCGGAAAAGAGCACGATCTTTGCTCGTTGGATATGTTTGAGCGCCCGAGAGCGATCGGAGGCGATCACGTCCAGGCGCTCACGGTCTTCGTCCCGAAGGATGATGCTGACAGTCTGGGCCATGAGCCCAGACTCGCACGCCGAGCCGCAATTGTGAATCCTGTGTCGGCGTCAGTGCACTAGCGAAGCATGGCAGACCAGAAATTTTCAACACGGACCAGGGCAGCCAGTTCACCGGCAATGACTTCACGAGCGTGCTGCTCGACGCGAAAATCGCCATCAGCATGGACGGCAAGGGCGCCTGGCGTGACAATGTGTTCGTCGAGCGGCTGTGGCGCAGCGTCAAATATGAGGAGGTCTATCTGCGCGCCTATGACAGCGTGTCCGAGGCGCGCGCGTCCATCGCCAAATATCTGGCCTTTTATAACGAGCGGCGCCCACATTCGAGCCTCGACGCCCGCACGCCAGACGAGGCTTATTTTGGTTGTGGAGAGGTCGTGATGGCAGCATGATCGTCGCCGCGATTTTGTCGCGCGTCGAGTAGGCGCGGGGATTTCTCCGCCGCGCCTCTCACAGAACCGGATATGCGGGCCACGCGTCCGGCTCCTTG
>NZ_JAINDZ010000117.1 GCF_019802345.1 Methylosinus sp. Sm6
GTCACGCTTGCCGTCACGGATCAGGTCCAGCGAGATGCGCCGCAGCTCCGCGGCATAGTCTTGCGCGATCGTGGTCACTGGCGCAGCTCCCTGTTTCGCGTTTCGACGAAGCCGATGATCTCACAGCAGAGCGCGTCGAATTCCGCGCGCGGGAACAATTCGCCCACACGAATGGTGTCGTAGGCGACGTATTGGACGGCATATTTGATCATGCAAAACATGATCGACGCCGTCGCATCCTCTTCCGATACGCCCATCGCGGCGGCCTCCGCTATGATCCGATCGGCTTGGGCTGCGAAAGCCTTTTGCAGGAGTTCCATGAAGCAAGCCGCCTCGGGCGGCAGGTCACGGTAGGGATTGACCCCGTTCAGCCACTTCATGCCGCCTCTCCCTTCTCCGCGACGTGCTCGATCCAATGGACCGAAACGCTCCACAGATTGCCGTCGTCGTCGCGGAGCGCAACGTAATGGCCGCTGATGCGATCGACCACGCCGGTGATCTCGCGACAGGCGTCGCCCTCGTCGCGCATGTCGTCGCCGGTGAAGCGCACACGATCTCCGAGCGCGAACGGCGAGCGCTCGATGTCCATATGTTCCAAAGTGCTCATGAGTCCCTCACGCGGCTGCGAGATCGATGGTGATGGAGCGCCAGGGCGCATCGGGAGCGGCGCGCTCGGCGAAGCGAACATAAGTCTTGCTGCCGATCACGCGGATGCTGTCGCGCACCGCCTGCATGGCGCGCGCCCAACGCTCGTCCTCGATCTCCACGCGCAGCAGCATGAAGATTTCGGCGCGATTGATCTTGCCGGTGGCGTCGACCTGGAAGGCGCGCGTCACCAGCGCGCGGATCTCGGCGCGCGAATCCGCCGCCCAATCCGTGAGGCATTCGTCGACGAGGCGCTTGGCCGCCTGCAGCTCCGGCCCGAAGTCGAGCTGATCCTGCACCTGCACCTGCACCTTCATGAGCCCGTCGAAGCTGGTGAGCGTGATGTTGCCCTTGGCCCCGCCGAGCGGCGCCTGATATTCCTGCGCGACGAGCGCCTGCAGGCTGCCAATGTCGTCGAAGGTATGTCCGCGAAAGCGGGCGATCTGAGCCGAGAGATCGCGCGCATAGCCGATGATCTTGCGGAC
>NZ_JAINDZ010000118.1 GCF_019802345.1 Methylosinus sp. Sm6
GCCGCTCGTTATAAAAGGCCAGATATTTGGCGATGGACGCGCGCGCCTCGGACACGCTGTCATAGGCGCGCAGATAGGCCTCCTCATATTTGACGCTGCGCCACAGCCGCTCGACGAACACATTGTCGCGCCAGGCGCCCTTGCCGTCCATGCTGATGGCGATTTTCGCGTCGAGCAGCACGCTCGTGAAGCCATTGCCGGTGAACTGGCTGCCCTGGTCCGTGTTGAAAATTTCGGGTCTGCCATGCTTTGCCAGCGCCTCTTTCAACGCCTCGACGCAAAACTCCGCCTCCATCGTGATCGATACGCGATGCGCCAGCACGCGCCGGCTCGCCACGTCGACGACCGCCGCGAGATAGACGAAGCCGCGTCGCATCGGGATATAGGAGATATCCGTCGCCCAGACATGATTGGGCCGCTCGACCTTCACGCCGCGCAGGAGATAAGGGTAGATCTTATGCCCCGGCGCCGGCTTGCTCGTGTTTGGCCGCCGATAGATCGCGGCAATGCCCATCCGCTTCATCAGCGTCGCCACATGGCGGCGACCGACGACGACGCCCTCGCGCCGCAAGAAATCGCGTAGCATCCGCGCCCCTGCAAAGGGATGTTCGAGATGCAATTCGTCGATCCGCCGCATGAGCTTCAAATCCTCGGCCGAGACGGGCTGCGGCTTGTAGTAGACCGAGCTGCGCGCGACGCCGAGCGCTCGCGCCTGACGGGCGATGGGGAGATCGTGGCTGCGGTCGATCATCGTTTTACGCTCAGCAATCCCGCTTTGGTGAGCGCGCCGGACAAAAAATCATTGGTCAGCGTCAGTTCGCCGATCTTGGCGTGAAGCGCCTTCAAATCGACCGCCGCTTCCTTCGCTTCCGGTTTTTCCTGACCGAAAACGCCCGTCGCACCTTCGAGAAGTTGGCCCTTCCACGTCGTGATCTGGTTCGGATGAACGTCGAACTGCTGCGCGAGTTCGCTGAGCGTCTTCTCGCCCTTGATCGCGGCCAAAGCCACCTTCGCTTTAAACGCCGGGGAATGCGTCCGGCGGGTCGTGTCCCCACCGGTGGTGTAGCAGTTCGGGAGCAAGCCGCTCGCGACGCGCGCTTTTCATAGCGCCGTAGC
>NZ_JAINDZ010000119.1 GCF_019802345.1 Methylosinus sp. Sm6
GCCGCCGGCGCCGCATCCGAGCGTCGGGAACGCGCCGCTCGTGCATGGCCTCTCCGCGACACAGCAGCGCGTGCTCGATCTCGTTCGAAAATCTGGCAAGGCTCCGGCCCCGGCGGATATCGCCAACGCGCTCGGCATCGCGACTCAAACAGCGCGGAACATACTGGCCGAGCTGCGCAGACGGGGAGCGCTGTGATGGGCGAGAACAGTGGAATCGCCTGGACCACGCACACGTGGAACCCCTGGATCGGATGCACCAAGGTCTCGCCTGGCTGCGACGCCTGCTATGCCGAGGCCTATGACGCGCGCTTCGGCGGCAAGCATTGGGGCTCGGGCGCGCCGCGGCTGCGCACCACGATCCAGAACTGGAACAAGCTGAAGAAATGGAACCGCGCCGCACGCAAGAGCGGCGTTCGGCCCTGGGTGTTCGTCGCCAGCCTCGCCGATATCTTCGACAATGAAGTCGATCCGGAGTGGCGCCGCGACGCGCTCGCCGAGATGAGCGAATGCGACGCGCTCAATTTCCAGATCGTCACCAAGCGCATCGGCAACGCCTTTAAAATGCTGCCGAGTCATTGGGCGCTGTCTTTCGCGCATTGCGGACTCGTCGCGACCGTCGTCACGCAAAAGGAGTGTGACCGCGATCTGCCGAAGCTGCTCGAGATCAAGCGCAAGTATGGCGTCGCCTGGGTGGGCCTTTCGATCGAGCCGCAGCTCGAGCGCATCATCCCGAAGAACGGGGACGGCCTGGACTGGATCATCACCGCCGGCGAGAGCGATCAGGGCGGCGCGCTGGGCCGCGAATACCGCGTCGGCTGGGCGTTCGACCTCATCGCCTGGGGCGAGACGCATGGCGTCGCGATCTTCGTGAAGCAGCTCGGCTCGTTCTTCGCGCGCAACGCCAATTTCAAGGATCGCGCCGGAGCCGATCCCGCCGAATGGTGGCCGCCGTCGCTGCGCGTGCGGCAGATGCCGTGCGGTGTCCCGACCACGCTGAAGATCGCGTGATGCGCGGCCTCCTGCGCGAGGACGGCGGCTATGATCGCGGGGCGATCATGGCGCTGTCGCATGAGCGCTAT
>NZ_JAINDZ010000011.1 GCF_019802345.1 Methylosinus sp. Sm6
GCCGACGCCGAATAACAAGCCGGACCCACGCCAATACGAGATAATACTATGCCTATCTTGAACCGGACAGCCGTGGGGCGAGCCCGGCCATGACGGCCTCCTGGAAACGTGTGACTCCCTTAGCCCTGAAGGGGAGGGTGATACGCCCCTTCCTGCGTTGCCCTGCCCGCTCGCGGCCGCGCTCTGGCCTATCGGAGCGTCTTGCGTTAGAAACTTGTTTGGAATTTCGGGTCCAGTGTCGGCGCCAGGGTCTTGCGAGGTGTGATTCGCGTCGCGGGACCAAGTCGAAAAGCGGGGCGAGAATGACTCTCATCCGGACGATCGGGCGCTTCGCCCCTTACGGCGTCGCCGCCGGAGCGGCGCTCGCCCTCGGCGCCTGCAACGACTCGGGTCTTTCTCAGCGCTCGCTGCAACCCATTCCGCCCGAGACCCTGGCGCTCATGGAGCAGGCCGGCGTCGCCAAGGAATCGCCGACCCTCATTCGCAGCTATAAAAAGGAATCCGAGTTCCAGATCTGGAAGCAGCGTCCCGACGGCCGTTATGTCTATCTGAAGACATTTCCCATGTGCCGCTGGTCGGGCCAGCTCGGCCCCAAGGTCCGCGAAGGCGACCGCCAGGCGCCCGAAGGCTTCTATTCGATCACGCCGGGGCAGATGAACCCCAATTCGGCCTATTATCTCTCCTTCAACGTCGGCTACCCCAACGCTTATGATCGCGCGCTCGGCCACGGCGGCGGCTCGATCATGGTGCATGGAGCCTGCTCCTCGGCCGGCTGCTTCTCCATGACCGACCATCAGATCTCCGAGATCTATGCGATCCTGCGCACCTCCTTCAACAATGGCCAGCGCGCCATTCAAATGCAGTCCTACCCGTTCAAGATGACGGCGGAAAATCTCGCCAAGCACCGGCTCGACCCCAATATCGAGTTCTGGAAGCAGCTCGAGAACGGCTCGGATCATTTCGAGGCCACTTGGCGGGAGCCGACGGTCGGCGTCTGCGGCCGTCGCTATGTCTTCGACGCGACGCCGGCGAGCGGCCACTCGTTGGACGCCTCGGCGCCCTGCCCCGCGCTGAAGCGGGATCCTCAGATCGAGTCGCTCGTCGCGGAGAAGTCCGCCAAGGACGCGGCGAAAATCGCGGAGCTGGTCGGCGCCGGCGTGAAGCCGGTGCGCGTCGTCTATCAGGATGGCGGCCAGCATCCGGATTTCTACGCCCGCGTTGCGGAGGTCAGCCGGCCGGAGGCCCTGGCCGTGTCGCCGACCGAGATCCCGCTCGACGAGAAGCCGGCCAAGGGGCCGGTCAAGCTCGCCGCCAAATCTCCGGTCGTCGCGGTCGCGGCGGAGAAGGCCGCGCGCGCCCATGCCGCGGCCGAGACGCTCGCCGCGGCGCCGCAACAGCCGGCCCCGGCCAATGCGCCGGCGGCCGAGCCGGCGCTCGAAACGACAAAGCTCGCCGCCCTGGCGGCCGGCGCCGGCGCGATCGGCGGATGGCTCGGCCTGCGCAAGGACGGGGAGGCCGCGACCGAAGTGGCGAAATCCGAGGCGGAGCCGGCGAAGCCGGAGCCAGTCGTCGCCAAGCCGGCGCCAGCCCTCGCCAAGCCGGAGCCGTCGCGCCGCGCCGAAGGCGGCAAAAAGCCGCAGGCCTCGACCGAGGCGAAGAAGCCGCAAGCGGCCGTGGAGACGAGAAAGCCGCAGGCGTCGATCGGAACGAAAAAGCCCGAGGCTTCGCTCGAGACAAAAAAGCCGAGGAATGAAGCCGCGGCCGCCGCCACGCCCCCCGGCGTCGCGACCGCCAGCCTGCGTGACGCTCCCGTGCAGCCCACGCGGCCCTGACTCTAAAGCCACGGCGACAAGCCCATGACTTCGGCCTGCGGCCGTCCTTCGAGACGCTGCCTGCGGCGGCTCCTCAGGACGAGGTTCAGGATATTCTGCGAATCCGATCGCCCGGCCCGGCCTCACACCGTCGCCCGGCTGACGAGCGGCGGGGGCCGCCGCAACCGCCACGCAGCAGCGAGAGGCGGCAATTCTGTCGGCGCGCGCCGGAAATGCCGCAGAATCATGGAGGTTGCCTCGAGCGCGGCAGCGTATGGATTTTTTACGCTTGACACTTGTGCGCCGCAGCAATACAACAGTGCGACGCAGCGAGATTGATCTCGCTCCGTAGCCCTCCTTGGGCGTTTCCTCCCTTGACTTGGGCCGCTGGCTTCCGGCGGCCCTTTTTTTTGCGCCGCTCCAGACGCGGGGACGTTCCCCCGTCTGTGATTTGCGGTGACGACGCCGCTTTCAGAACGCGCCCGAATCGCGCGAGATGCTAGAAAGCTCCTTCCTCGACGCCGGGCGCCCATGCGATTTCCTCCCTCCTTCCTCGATGAGATCAGAGCCCGAGTGCCCGTCTCGGCCGTCGTCTCGCAAAAGGTCAAGCTGAAGAAGCATGGCCGCGAATGGCGCGGCCTGTCGCCCTTCAACGCCGAGAAAACCCCGTCTTTCTATGTGATCGACGAGAAGGGGTTCTTCCACGACTTCTCCTCCGGAAAGAGCGGCGACGGCTTCACCTTTCTGATGGAGACGGAGGGGCTCACCTTTCCCGAGGCGGTCGAGAAGCTCGCGGGGATGGCCGGCCTCCCCATGCCGGTCGAGACGAAGGAGGCGCGCGAGCTCGAGGAGAAGCGCGCCTCGCTCGGCGATGTGCTGGAATGGGCGGCGCAATTCTTCGAGGCGCAGCTGCGCGGGAGCGCCGTGAGCGCGGCGCGCGCCTATCTCTCGAACCGCGCGATCGGAGAATCGGATCGCGCGCGCTTTCGGCTCGGCTTCGCGCCGCCCGAGCGCCATGCGCTGCGCGACCATCTCGCCGGCAAGGGCGCGAGCGTCGAGGCGATGATCGAGGCCGGGCTGCTCGTGCATGGCGAGGACATCGTCGTCCCTTACGACCGCTTCCGTGATCGGATCATGTTTCCGATCTGCGACCGCGCCGGGCGCGTGATCGCCTTCGGCGGCCGCGCGATGCAGAAGGACGCGCAAGCCAAATATCTGAACTCGCCGGAGACGCCGCTCTTCCACAAGGGCGCGACGCTCTACAATCAGCACAATGCGCGCAAGGCCGCGCATGAGGCCGGCTATGTCGTCGCCGTCGAGGGCTATGTCGACGTCATCGCCATGACCGCCGCCGGCTTTCCGCAAACGGTGGCCCCGCTCGGCACGGCGCTGACGGCGGAGCAATGCGCTTTGCTGTGGACCATGGCCGAGGAGCCGATCCTGTGCTTCGACGGCGACAAGGCCGGCCGCAAGGCCGCCGACCGGGCGATCGACACGGCTCTGCCGCTGCTCGGCCCCGGCCGCAGCTTTCGCTTCGCGCTGCTGCCCGACGGCCAGGACCCGGACGAGCTGTTCCGCGCCGGCGGCGCCGCGGCCATCGCCGAGGCGATCGGCGCGGCGCGGCCGCTCGTCGATCTTCTGTGGGCGCGCGAGACGGAAGGCGCGCGGCTCGACACGCCGGAGCGGCGCGCCGCGCTGGAGCGCCGATTCGCCGAGCTCGCCCGCAGCATCGCCGACGAGGCGCTACGCCGGCACTATTCGCAGGAGCTCAACGACCGCTGCGCGACGCTGTTCGGCCGCTCGCGGAATTATCCGCCACGGCGCGAATGGCGCTCGAGCGGCGGCGGCGGCCGCGGGCCGATGCGGCGGTTCAATGAGCAGCCTTCGCTGCGCGGGCCGCTGACCATCGGCGCCTCGCTCGCGCGGTCGCCGCTGTTTCGCGGCCAGGCCGCCGCCATCGCCCCGCGCGAGGCGCTGATCCTGATCATCCTGTTGAACCATCCGCAGCTGCTGCAGACGCAGCTCGAGGCCGTCGCGGCGCTCGATCTCGACTCGGCGGAGGCGCGCGAGCTGCGCGCGGCGCTGATCCGCTGCGCCGCCGACGGGACCACGGATCGCGAGGCGATCGAGCGCGAGATCGCCGCGGCCGGATTGGAGGCGTTCTGCGCGCGCCTGGCGAATATGACGGCGCACGCCTCGCTGTGGAACGTGCGCGCCGGGGCGGCGGCGACCGACGCGGCCGAAAGCCTGCGTCAGGCTTTGATCTTGCAACATCGGGCGCGGGCGCTACATAAAGAACTCAGAAAAATCGAGTCCAGGCTGGCGGACGCGCCGAGCGACCATGATTTCGCCCGCCTGAGCGATATTCAAGCCCAATTGAACACGATCGAGGGAACCGAAGCCATGGTGGAGGGGTTCGGCTCTTTGTCCGGTCGGACGACTCGAACGGTTTGATTTCGCGCTGGACTCGATGTCTGGAGCGAAAGCGGGGCATTCGGTTAACGGAGTGTCAAGCCGGCGCTCCGACTGTGAGGCGACCGGCGAATCACCGCGGCGGCGGGGCCGGCCGCGGCTTGTCTTGTGCTTGCTCCTGTGGTTCGTAGGCGGCGAGCAAAGGCGACGGACCTGGGGCGCGGCCGCGGCGGAACGGCGGGCTTTGGAGCGAGGAATGGCGAAGAAAGACGACGAGAAAGTCGAAACCGAGGGCGCGGTCGCGGTGGAAACCGCCGACGGTCCTCTGCTCGACCTCAACGACGCCGCCGTCAAGCGGATGATCAAGCTCGCCAAGAAGCGCGGCTTCGTCACCTATACCGAGCTCAACGCGGTCTTGCCCTCGGAGGAAGTCTCCTCCGACCAGATCGAGGACATCTATGCGATGCTGCAGGAGATGGGCATCACCGTCTCCGAGGGCGACGATCCCGACGACGCCGAGGGCGAGGAGCAGGCGGAGGAAGAGGAGGCGGAGACCGGCGGCGAGGTCGTCGAGTCGGCTCGCTCGACCGCCGTCGCCACCCGCAGCGCGGAGCCGGCCGACCGCACCGACGATCCCGTGCGCATGTATCTGCGCGAAATGGGCTCGGTCGAGCTCTTGTCGCGCGAGGGCGAGATCGCCATCGCCAAGCGCATCGAGGCGGGCCGCGAGGCGATGATCGCCGGGCTGTGCGAAAGCCCCCTCACCTTCCAGGCCATCATCATCTGGCGCGAGGAGCTCGAGGCCGGCAAGGTCCTGTTGCGCGACATCATCGACCTCGAAGCGACCTACGCCGGACCCGAGGGCAAGAACGCCAAGCCCCCGGCCGGGCAGGACGAGCTCGCCCCGGCGACGGCGCCGCGCACGCCGCCGGCGGCGCTCGGCGAGGCCGGCGCGCCCGCCGAGGAGAGCTTCGAGGAGGAGGACGATCTCGAGAATTCGGTCTCGCTCTCGGCCATGGAGGCCGAGCTGAAGCCGCGCGTGCTCGAGACCTTCGCCCGCGTCGCCGACGCCTATAAGAAGCTGCGCCGGCTGCAGGACCAGAATGTCGAGAACAAGCTCAAGAACGAGACGCTGACGCCGGCTCAGGAGCGCAAATACAAGCAGCTCAAGAAAGAGATCGTCACCGATGTGAAATCTCTCTCGCTGAACCAGAACCGCATCGAGGCGCTGGTCGAGCAGCTCTACGACATCAACAAGCGCCTCGTCGGCTATGAGCGCAAGCTGTTCCTGCTCGCCGACGCGCAGGGCGTGCAGCGCGAGGACTTCATCGACAAGTTCCAGGGCTCCGAGCTCGATCCCAAATGGATCATGCGCGTGTCCAAGCTCGGCTCGCGCGGCTGGAAGGAATTCGTCGCCAACGAGAAGGACCGGATCAAGGAGCTGCGCGGCGAGATTCACGCGCTCGCCACCGAGACCGGCCTCGAGATCGCCGAGTTCCGCAAGATCGTCCACATGGTTCAAAAGGGCGAGCGCGAGGCGCGGCAGGCGAAGAAGGAGATGGTCGAGGCCAATCTGCGTCTCGTGATCTCCATCGCCAAGAAATACACCAATCGCGGCCTGCAGTTCCTCGACCTCATTCAGGAAGGCAACATCGGCCTGATGAAGGCGGTCGACAAATTCGAATATCGCCGCGGCTATAAGTTCTCGACCTACGCGACCTGGTGGATTCGTCAGGCGATCACGCGCTCGATCGCCGATCAGGCGCGCACGATCCGCATTCCGGTGCATATGATCGAGACGATCAACAAGATCGTGCGCACCTCGCGCCAGATGCTGCATGAGATCGGCCGCGAGCCGACGCCGGAGGAGCTCTCCGAAAAGCTCGCCATGCCGCTCGAGAAGGTGCGCAAGGTCTTGAAGATCGCCAAGGAGCCGATCAGCCTCGAGACGCCGATCGGCGACGAGGAGGATTCGCATCTCGGCGATTTCATCGAGGACAAGAACGCCATCCTGCCGATCGAGGCGGCGATCCAGTCGAACCTGCGCGAGACCACCACTCGCGTGCTCGCCTCGCTGACGCCGCGCGAGGAGCGCGTTCTGCGCATGCGCTTCGGCATCGGCATGAACACCGACCATACTCTGGAAGAGGTCGGCCAGCAATTCTCGGTGACCAGAGAGCGCATTCGCCAGATCGAGGCCAAGGCGCTGCGCAAGCTCAAGCATCCGAGCCGGTCGCGGAAGCTGCGAAGCTTCCTCGACAACTGACGGAGCATCCGCGAGCGAATTGCGAGCCTTAAAGGCTCGCATCTTTTCGTCGCCGAGCGCCTGATCTCCCATGTCCGCAGCGATCATCATTCCGGCGCGCTACGGCTCGTCGCGCTTTCCCGGCAAGCCGCTGCAGATCATCGCGGGCAGGTCGATGCTGGAGCGCGTCTGGCGGATCGCCCGCGCAGCGCGTCGCTGCTCGCGCGTCGTCATCGCGACCGAGGACGAGCGCATTCTCGCTCACGCCGCCGCCTTCGGCGCCGAGACCGTGCTCACCTCGCAGGACTGTCGCAACGGCACGGAGCGCGTCCATGAGGCCGTCGCATTGCTCGAGCTGCGCGAAGACGTCGTCGTCGGACTGCAGGGCGACGCCGTGCTGACGCCGCCATGGGCGCTCGACGCGCTGATCGAGGAATTGGAAGCGCATCCCGATGTCGAGATGGCGACGCCGGCCGTGCGGCTCGACGCGAAGGCCTCGCGCGACTTCATCGCGCATAAGGAGATTTCGCCGACGAGCGGAACCACGGTGGTCTTCGATCTCGACAGAAACGCGCTCTATTTCTCGAAAACCGTCATTCCTTCTCTCGGCCGGGAGGCGGCGGCTCCCGTTCATCGCCACATCGGCCTCTACGGCTTTCGCCGGGCGGCCCTCGCGAAATTCGTCGCTCTCGCGCCGACGCCGCTCGAGCGCGCCGAAGGGCTCGAGCAATTGCGCGCGCTCGAGCATGGATTGAAGATGCGCATCGTCGTCGTCGATTATAGAGGCCGCACTCATGCGTCCGTCGACACGATGGAAGACGTCGCCCGCGTGGAGGCGCTGATCGAAGCCGAAGGCGAATTGCTCGGCCATGAGGATCGCTGAATGAGGATCGCTGAATGCGGCTGATCCTCGCCCGACACGGAAACACGTTCGGCCCGAATGACGAGGTTCGCTGGATCGGCGCGCGCGCCGATCCGCCGCTCGTCGATAAAGGTCGCGAGCAGGCCGAAGCGATCGGCAGGGCGTTGGCGTCGATGACCATCGATCCTGCGCGCATTCTCACGGCGCCGCTCGCCCGCACGCTGGAAAGCGCTCGTCTCGCGGCCGCCGCCGGCGGCTATTCGTCCGCGCGGATCGAGATCGAGCCGCGGCTGATCGAGATCGACTATGGCGCCTGGGAAGGCCGGACCTCGGACGAAATCCGCGCGACGCGCGGAGCGCGGGAAATCGATGCATGGGAGCGCGACGGCCTGTGGCCGCAGGACGCCGGCTGGTCGCCGTCCGAAACGCAATTGCGTTCACGCATCGCGCAGACGCTCTCGTCGCTGCGCGCGAAACACGCGGACAGCGACACGATTCTGGTCGTTTCCAGCAGCGGCGTGCTCAGATGCGTCGGCGAAATTTGTGGCCTCGATCGCAAATCCGCGAAGATGCGGACGGGCAGCCTGTCGATTGTTCGAGCCGCTCCGCATGGGTTTTCCATCGAGCTGTGGGACCGGCGGCCGAACGAACGCTCGCCGAAGTAGCGGGCCGTCCGGCTCGCACCGCGAGAATGTCATTATCTTTCAACATGAACGTCACCGCACTGTAGTGACGGCGGCGTAACGAGGCCCCGGGGAAACAAAGGGGCCCGACACATGACGACCACTACCGATCGCCGCGATTTTCTGCGCCTCGTCGGAGGCGGCGCTCTCGCCACCGCATTCTCGCAGAGCATCGAGCGCGCATTCGCGATTCCGGCGAGCCAGCCGACCGGCACCATCAACGACATCCAGCATATCGTCGTTCTGACGCAGGAGAACCGCTCCTTCGATCATTACTTCGGCGTCATGCGCGGCGTGCGCGGCTACGGCGACCCGCGTCCGGTGCTGCTGCCCAATGGCAAGCCGGTGTGGAACCAGCCCGACGGCGCCGGCGAGGTGCTGCCCTTCCGTCCCGACGCGCGTCCGCTCGGCGACAAGTTCCTCGACGGCACGCCACACAACTGGCCCGACGCGCATCAGGCCTGGAACAACGGCAAATATGACCAGTGGGTGCCGGCCAAGGGCCGCCACACCATGGCCCATCTGACGCGCGAGGACATCCCCTTCCACTATGCGCTCGCCGACGCCTTCACGATCTGCGACGCCTATCATTGCTCGGTGATGGGCGCGACCGATCCCAACCGCTATTATATGTGGACCGGCTGGGACGGCAATGACGGCGCCAATGGCGGTCCGGTCATCGACAATTCCGAAGCCGGCTACGACTGGCGCACCTATCCGGAGCTGCTGGAGCAGGCCGGCGTCTCCTGGAAAATCTATCAGGACGTCGGAGCGGGACTGGACGCCGAGCATTGGTGGGGCTGGGGCAACAATCCCTATATCGGCAATTACGGCGACAATTCGCTGCTCTATTTCCATCAGTATCAGAACGCCGCGCCGGGTTCCGCGCTCTATCAGAAGGCGCGCCGCGGCACCAATATCTCCAAGGGCGGAACGCTGTTCGACATCCTCCGCAACGACGTGCGCAACAACGCCTTGCCGCAAGTGTCCTGGATCGCCGCGCCCGAGTCCTATACGGAGCATTCGAACTGGCCGTCGAATTTCGGCGCCTGGTACATCTCGAAGGTCCTCGACGCGCTGACGTCCAATCCGGACGTGTGGAGCAAGACCGTCCTGCTCATCAATTATGACGAGAACGACGGCTTCTTCGACCACGTCGTGCCGCCGACGGCGCCGCAAACTTCCGCGCATGGACGTTCCACCGTCTCCACGATCCATGAAATCTACCCGGGCGGGCCCACCTACGCCGCCGGCCCTTATGGCCTCGGCTCGCGCGTTCCGATGATCATCGTCTCGCCCTGGACCAAGGGCGGCTATGTGTGCTCGGAAGTCTTCGACCACACCTCGACCCTTCGCTTCATCGAGAAGCGCTTCGGCGTCGCCGAGACGCAGATCTCGCCCTGGCGCCGAACGGTCTGCGGCGATCTCACCTCCGCTTTCGATTTCTCGAAGCCCTTCAGCGGCGTCGTCTTCCTGCCCTCGACGTCGACCTTCGCGCCGAAGGACCGCGATCGTCATCCGACCTACACGCCCGCGCCGCCCAAGAAGCAGACCCTGCCCAAGCAGGAGAAGGGACTGCGCCGCGCCCGCGCCCTGCAATATGTGCTCGACGCGAAGGGCGCGGTGACCGCCAACGACGCCTCGCTGAAGTTCTATTACATCAACAAGGGCAAGCTCGGCGCCTGCTTCCACACGCGCTCGACGAGGACCTCGGCCGGCCCGTGGACCTATACGGTCGAAGCCGGCAAATCGCTCGCCGCCACGCTGAAGCTTCCCGCCCATGGCGATTACGGCTTCACGGTTCATGGTCCGAACGGCTTCTTCCGGACCTTCGAGGGCGGCGTCGGGGAGGGCCGCGCCGAGCTCGAGGTGAGCGCCCGCTACGAAGCCCAGCCGCAGGCCGGCGTCGAGCTCACGATCGTGAACCAGTCGGCCAGCGCCGTCTCGGTCGCCATCGCCAACGCCTACTCCGGCGGCACGTTCAGGAAGCGGCTCGCGGCGGGCGAGCGCCTCGTGAAGCTGTGGCGTCTGGGCGACACCCACGGCTGGTATGATCTGTCGGTCGGCGTCGACTCGGATCGCGGCTTCGAGCGCCGTCTGGCGGGGCATGTCGAGAATGGCGCGGAGAGCACCAGCGATCCGGCCCTCAGCCCGGGCGCGCTTCCCGCCGAGGTCGCGGCGACCAACGGCCAGTGACGAACGGGCGGAGCGAAAAGCGGTCGCTTTTCGCCCTCGCCTCGCATGATCCCGGAGCCGGCGATTCGCCGGCTCCCTCTCCCGAAGCGTCGATGATATCGTCCTTCATTCCCGGACTCGCGCGACGATTCGCATCGGGCCCGCTCTGATCGACGAGAGGTCATGGACGAAGCGGCCGCGAACACGCCATTTCTCACGCGACGCAAGCGCGAGGGCGTCGTCTACACGCCCGCTCCGATCGCTCGCTTCCTCGTCGAGCGCACCATCGCATTATCGCTGGACCAAGTCCGGGCGTCGCTCGCCGAAGCGCATCGCGGGCGCGAGACAATCGCTTTCTGGCGCGCGTGGCTCGCGGCGCTGCGATCCTTTACGGTCGTCGATCCCGGCTGCGGCGAAGGCGCTGGCTTCGATTGGGACGCGGCCTTTCCGCACGTGGCGGCGCGCGGCTTCGACGTGGTCATCGGCAATCCGCCCTATGTCCGGATGGAGCATCTGAAGCCGCTGAAGCCCTGGCTCGCGCAGCGCTATGAAGTGGCCGCCGAGCGCGCCGATCTCTACGCCTATTTCTTCGAGAATGGCCTCGCGCTGCTGAAACGAAGCGGGCGGCTGCTGGCAGAAGACGCAGGAATCGCAATTTCCGCCCGGCCCCGGATGGGCCGGCCGGCCGTCGGGCTCCGGCGCCGCGAAGCACAGGCTGGGCCCGGCCGCCGCGGCCTCGACGCCGAATCCGCCCGCCGCCGCCAGTTGCAGCGCGAGCAGCCGAGCGACTGCGCAGAGCGCGAACGCGCCGGCGCCGCGGAAAAAACGGCGGGGAGCGGCTATCGCATCATTGGAGACGGCGCGGCCGTCAAGGCGAAAGCGCCAAGGCTCGCGGCGCCGCGAGAGGATTTCTCCGGGCGTGGGCGTGGCCGCGTCATCCTTCTACGCGCCGGCGGCGGCGCAGGCGGTCGGGGAGAGGTCTCGGCGCGCCGTTTTTTCGACGGCGATCGAAAGATAGGGCACGATCTCGACCCCGGTGAGGCGCTTGACCGCCTTCGCCACGTCCCTCACGAGCCGCCGGCCGCGCGGATAGCTGTGGAAGGTGCCGCCCGCATGCCAGAGGTCGATCCGGTCGGCGACGCCCTCGCGATCGGGCGTCAGCAACGCCGGATCGCCCGATCCCGCCTTTCGCAGGAGAGCGAGAATCTCGCCTTCGCTGCCGCCGCGCACGCCCCCACGCAGGAGCTGCGGCCAGGTCACCTTCGCGTCGATGAGCCTCGAGCAACGCCGCGCGTAGACATGCGCGATCCGGTCGGGCAGATAATTTATCAGCGGAAGATAGGTCGTGTGCGGCTCGATCGGGAACCAGCGATGTGGCGTCTGGTCGAGGAAGAGAACGCCGCCCGCGGGCAGGAGGGACCAGAGCTTCGGCAGGAGGAGCCGGCGCTCGTCCGGGAGCAGATGCTCGAAGACGGCGCTCAGCACGAGGCAATCGACCGCCCCGATCTCCGCGGGCAGTTCCACGCCGCTCGGCGAGCGCAGGAGCCTCACATTGTCGAAGCCGTAGAAGCGGGCGCGCAGACGCGCGATCGCGAGGAGCCGCTCCTCGAGCTCGATCCCGACAATCTCGCTCGCGGGGAATCTCCGCGCCAGGATCATCGTCGAGGCGCCGCTTCCGCAGCCGAAATCGAGAATCCGCTTTCCGGCGAACCATTCCGGCGGGCGGAACGCCAGCAGGTCGAGAAGGAGGCTGCTTTCCACATAGGACGGATCTTCGTCGCGGGCGATCTCGTCGCCGAGCGCGGCCAGTCCCTTGACCTCCAGGATTTTCTCGATGAGCTCGGTCGGATAGCGCGTCTCGATGACGGGCCTCGGCATGAAGCGCTCGGCGTCCGCGAGCGTCACCGCAACGCGGGCGGGCGCGTCGGCCCGTCTTTCGATCCGAACCTCGCCGGCCGCGTGCTTCAGGACGATTGGGGAATCGAGAGCCATGGATATTCTCCCTCGGGGGCGGGGGCGCGCCCCCGTGCTGTAGTCGGGGCGAGCACGCCTGTCATCTCCGTAGGATTGCGTCCCAGGGCGATCAGACCTGCGCCTGTCGGAAGGGGGCGCGGCCGAGAATCTCGCCAGCGCGCCCGACGACGATGATGTCGAGCGCGGATTCGGCGCGTGCAGCGCGCGCGGGGCGGTCGTCCAAACGCCCAAGGCGGTCGGCGCGGCGAGGTCGAGGCCCGCGCGCGTCGCGGAGCGCCGCCTCCGCGCCGATCTCGGCGCAGGCGCTCTTCATCGCGGGCGCCAGGAACGGGCGCCGTCCTTCATTCCCGGGCTCGCGCGACGATTCGCATCGGGCCCGCTCTGATTGACGAGAGGTCATGGACGAAGCGGCCGCGAACACGCCATTTCTCACGCGACGCAAGCGCGAGGGCGTCGTCTACACGCCCGCTCCGATCGCTCGCTTCCTCGTCGAGCGCACCATCGCATTATCGCTGGACCAAGTCCGGGCGTCGCTCGCCGAAGCGCATCGCGGGCGCGAGACAATCGCCTTCTGGCGCGCGTGGCTCGCGGCGCTGCGATCCTTTGCGATCGTCGATCCCGGCTGCGGCGAAGGCGCTCTGCTCATCGCCGCCGCGGACGAAATGGCGCGACGCTATCGTGAAGCGGCCGAGCGCCTGCGCGCGCTCGCAGCCGCCGACACGCTCGATCCGGCGCGCGAGGCGATCCTCCATAATCTCTTCGGCGTCGACATCGACCCGCATGCGACGGCGCGCACGCGCCGCGCGCTGATGCGGCTCGCGCCTTGCGACGACGTCGCGCGGCGTCTCGAGGAGACGATCCGAACCGGCGACAGCCTCGTCGACGACGCTGCAGTGAGCGAGCATGGCCTCGATTGGGGCGCGGCCTTTCCGCACGCGGCGGCGCGCGGCTTCGACGTCGTCATCGCCAATCCGCCCTATGTGCGGATGGAACATCTGAAGCCGCTGAAGCCCTGGCTCGCGCAGCGCTATGAAGTGGCCGCCGAGCGCGCCGATCTCTACGCCTATTTCTTCGAGAAGGGCCTCGCGCTGCTGAAACGAGGCGGGCGGCTCGGCTTCGTCTGCTCCGCCACCTTCTTTCGCACCGGCTCCGGCGAGAGCCTGCGCGCCTTGCTCGCGCGCAGCGGCGCGATCGAATGCGTCGTCGATTTCGGCGATGTCGCGGTCTTCGACGGCGTCGTCGCCTATCCGGCGATTCTCACGCTGCGCAAGGGCGCGGCTTCACACGGCGATCTCACCTTTCTGAATTTGCGCGAGGCGGCGCCCGACGATCTCGGCGCCGCCTTTCGCGAAAAGGCGCGGCCGATGCCCCGCACGCGGCTCGGCGCCGGCTTCTGGCGCTTCGAGGACGAATCGCTGGCGCGTCTGCGCGACAAGATCGCTCGCGGACGCAGCACGCTGGCCGAGGTCCATGGATCGCCGCTGTGGGGCGTCAAGACCGGGCTCAACGACGCATTTCTGATCGACGCCGCGACGCGCGAGCGCATCATCGCGGAAGATGCTCGCAGCGCGGCGATCGTGAAGCCCTATGCTCGCGGCGCGCATATCGGCCGCTGGCGCGTCGACGCGACGCGCCTCTGGCTGATCGATCTGCCGAAAGGCGGCGGCGTCGACATCGCGGGCATTCCCGCCGTCGCTGCGCATCTTTCGCCTTTCCGCCCGCGGCTCGAGGCGCGCGCGACGCGACAGAAGTGGTTCGAGCTGCAGCAGCCGCAGCTCGCCTATCGCGCCGCTTTCGCTCGGCCGAAGATCGTCTTTCCGGATATTGCACAGGGGCCCAAATTCGCTCTCGACGACCGCGGAACGCTCATCGACGCCACCGCCTTCGCCCTGCCCTGCGCCGATCCGGCGCTGCTCGCTCTGCTCAACTCGCGGCTCGCCTGGTTCTTCCTGCATTCCGTGTCGAACCCGCTGCGCGGCGGCAAATGGCGTCTGCGGCTGAAGGCGCAATATGTCGGGCTCGTCCCGATTCCCCCCGCCCCGCCGCTGATGCGCGAACGGCTCGCGGCGGCGGCGCGCGCCATCGGCGAAGCCGCGCGCGAGCTCGCAACCGCCGACCCTGTCGGGGCGGCGCGGATCGCCTCGGAAATCGACGCGCGGGAGCGCGAGATCGATGCTATCGTCTATTCGCTCTTCGAGCTCACGGCCGACGAAATCGCCGCGATCGAATCGTCGCTCGAAGGCCAGTATTGACGGATTTTGCTCGCATTGTGCGTTGGCGCACATCGGGCGGCCGGCGCTCGCGCTAGTGACTTGCGTCGATGAAAATGAAGAGTGTTCGACGCCCCCTCCCCAACCCTCCCCCGCTTCGCGGGAGAGGGAGCAGATTCGGCGCTTCATGGAAGGTTCGCGAAACGTCGACGCCCCCTCTCCCGCGAAGCCCGGGAGGGTGAGGGAGGGGGCCTTCGGGCCTTCAATTCAGATGACGCAGATCACTGGCGAGAGAGCCGGTCCGCTCCTTCATTTCGAAGAGGAACAGCAACATGATCTCCTTGCGCCCACTCGTCATGCCCATCGCCGCCGCGACCGTCATGCTCGCCGCCCCCGCTTCAGCGGGCGGAACGGCCGACCAGCGCTCGGCCTGCATGAGCGACGCCTTCAAATTCTGCTCCGGCGACATTCCGGATGAATCGGCGATCGAGACGTGCCTGCGCCGAAACGGCCGCCGCCTCTCCTCCGCCTGCCAGCTCGCAATGGGCGTTTCGGCTCCCGGCGAAGCGACGACGCGCCGCGCGAGCCGTTCCATCGCCACGCCGGAGCCGGAAGCGGCCGACCAGCCGATGGGCGCGATCGCCTCGGCGGCCGGCGACGCTCCTGTCGTGGACGAGCGGCCCGCGCCCCGGCGCCATGACCGCCATCATCGTCGGCGCGCCGGCCACGCCCATCATCGCCATCACGGCTCTGGATTCGGCGTCGGCGATCTCGCCGGCATGGCCGAGCCGGCGATGGCCGTCATGCCCATGCTCGCCTCTCTCTTCGAGGACGGCGGCCCGAGCCTCGACGACGACGATTGATCAGCGTCCCGCGCGCAGCGCCGCGAGGCAGAAGGCGACCATCTCCTCGCAGCGCGGCCCGGGCTGGTCGGCGCATTCGACCATGAGGCGCGGATGGCAGAAGCGGATGCAAGCGGCGTGCACGAGCCGCGCCGCGAGCCGCGCGTCGCCGCGCGCGAACTCGCCGGCCTCCATGCCGCCGGCGATGACGCGCTCCAGCGCCGCGTCTATATGCGCGATATGGTCGGAGATGATCGGCCAATGCTCGGCGATCGCCGACTCCACCATGTCGTGCAGCTTGCGGTCGCCGACATAGCGCTCGCGGTTCATCGCCTCATTGGTCTCGACGAGGCGGGCGAGCCGCTCCGCCGCGGAGCCGGGACCGTCGGCGACGGCGTCGACCGCCGCCTCCACCTCGCCCGTCAGCGACCGGGCGACGGCGGCGTTGATCTCCGATTTGGCGCCGAAGAAGCGGTAGACATTGGCCGGCGACATGCGCAGCTCGCGCGCAATGTCGGCGACCGTCGTCTTCTGGAAGCCCATCTGCCGGAACAGGCGCTCCGCCGCCGCGACGATGCGCGCGCGCATCTCACATTCGCGCGTCGCCGGCTCCCCGCTCATTCCGCCGCTCCTCCCGCAAGATCGCCGATGCGCAAGCCCGCCGCCGAGGCGGGCGGCCGCTCCTCGAGGCGCGCGTCGAGCCGGCGCCGGAACCATAGCGCATAGAGCGCCGGCAGGAACAGCACCGTCAAAAATGTGGCCACGAACAGGCCGCCCATGATGGTGAGCGCCATTGGACCCCAGAAGGGTGAGCGCGACAGCGGGATCATGGCGAGAATCGCCGCGAGCGCGGTGAGCGCCACGGGCCGCGCGCGCCGCACCGTCGCGCCGATGATCGCCTCGCGATAATCGGCGCCGCGCTCCAAATCCTGGCGCACCTGATCGACGAGGATGATCGAGTTGCGCATGTCCATGCCCGACAGCGCGATGAGCCCGAGCAGAGCCACGAAGCCGAAGGGCGCGCCGGCGAGATTGAGCGCGAGCGAGGCGCCGATCAGCCCCAGCGGCGCGCTCATCATCACCAGAGCGAGCCGCGTGAAGTCCTGCAGCTCAACCATCACGATCACCAGCATGACGAGGATCATGACCGGGAAAACGGCGGCGATGGAGGCGTTGGCCTTGCTCGATTCCTCGATCGCCCCGCCCATTTCGATCCGATAGCCGTCGGGCAGCGACGCGCGCAGATCGGCGAGACGCGGCCAGATGCGGCTCGTCACATCGGGCGCCTGCACGCCGTCGCGCACATCGGCGCGCACGGCGATGAGCATGTCGCGATTGCGCCGCCAGATGATCGGCTCCTCCTGCTCGTATGAAATGCGCGCGATCTGCGACACGGGGACGCTCGCGCCATTCCGCGAGAAGATCACCATATCGGCGAGACGCCCGAGATCGCCGCGCTCCTCCGCCCGCGCGCGCGCGATCACATCGACGCGGTCGATCCCGTCGCGCAAGCTGGTGACCGTCACGCCGGAGATCATCATCTGCAGCCGGCTCGCCACGTCCTGCGGCGTCAGCCCCATCAGCCGCGCGCGGTCCTGATCGATGACGAGGCGCACCGCGGGCGCGCGCTCGTTCCATTGCAGATGCGGCTCGACGATCGCCTCGTCCTCGCGCATCGCGTCGCGCACCTTGTGGGCGATGGCGCGAACCTCGGCGGGATCGCGGCCGATGACGCGGAACTGCACCGGAAAGCCGACCGGCGGGCCGAAATTGAACCGATCCACCCGCGTGCGCGCCTGCGGCAGGGCGCCCGCCGCCAGCAGCGCATCGAGCCTGTGCTTGATGCGCTCGCGCGCCGCGACATCCTTGGCGACGATGACGATCTCCGCATAGGCCTCATTGGGCAGAGCGGGGCTGAGGCCGAGCCAGAAGCGCGGCGGCCCCTGGCCGATATAAGTGGTGAAGTCGGCCGCGTCCGGATCGGCTTTCAGCAGCGCCTCCGCCTCTTCCGCCGCGGCCTTGGTGGCGAAGATCGACGAGCCTTCGGCGAGGCGCAGCTGAACGAACAGCTCCGGCCGCTCGGAAATCGGAAAGAACTGCTTCTGCACATGGCCGAAGCCGAGCGCCGCGGCGACGAACACGCCCGCCGTGGCGGCGACGACGAGGCGGCGATTGTCGACGCTCCAGGCGATGAGCCGCCGCAGCGCGCGATAGAGCGGCGTCTGGTAGATCGCTTCGGGATCATGAGGCGCGGCGCGGGCCATGTCCGGCAGCAGCTTCACGCCGAGATAGGGCGTGAAGATCACCGCGACGAACCAGGAGGCGACGAGCGCGACGCCGAGCACCGAGAACAGCGAGCCCGTATATTCGCCGGTCGAGGAGGCGGCGAAGCCGACCGGCATGAAGCCCGCCGCGGTGACGAGCGTGCCGGTGAGCATCGGAAAGGCGGTCGAGCTCCAGGCGAAGGTCGCGGCGGCGATGCGATCATAGCCCTGCTCCATCTTCACCGTCATCATCTCGACGGCGATGATGGCGTCGTCGACGAGCAGGCCGAGCGCGATGATCAGCGCGCCGAGCGAGATGCGCTGCAGATCGATCCCCATCGCGTTCATGAAGACGAAGACGACGGCGAGCACCAGCGGCACGGACAATGCGACGATGACGCCGGCGCGAAAGCCGAGCGAGACGAAGCCGACGACGAGCACGATGGCCAGCGCCTCGACGAAGGAGCGGGTGAACTCGCCGACCGCCGCCGCGACGACCTTCGGCTGGTCGGCGATTTGCTCGATCTCGATGCCGACGGGAGTCTCCGCGCGGACCGCCGCGAGCGTCGCCGCGATGGCGCGGCCGAAGCTCAGCACATTGCCGCCCTTCGCCATCACGGCGCCGACGATGACGGCCGGCGCGCCCTTATGGCGCACGAGAAAGCTCGGCGGGTCCTCGAAGCCCGCGGTCACATCGGCGACGTCGCCGAGACGGAACACCTGTCCATTGGCTTCGACCGGCGTCGCCGCGATGGCGTCGGCGCCGGCAAGCGCGCCGGTGACGCGCACCGGCGCGCGCGTCGCGCTCTCGAAGACGCCGGCGGCGGTCACCGCATTCTGCTTGGCGAGCGAATCGAACAGCGCCTGCGGCGCGACGCCGAGATTGGCGAGCTTGGCCTCGCTGAACTCGACGAAGATCTTGCGGTCCTGCGTTCCATAGACGTCGACCTTCGCGACGTCCTGCGTCGCCAGCAGGCGCTGGCGGAACATCTCGACGACCCGATCGAGCCGATGATAATCGGCGCCCTCGCCGGAGACCGCGAAGAGCGCCGAATCGACGTCGCCGAACTCGTCGTTCACATTCGGCCCGATCACGCCCTGCGGCAGCTCGCCGCGAATGTCGCTCAGCTTCTTGCGCAGCACATAGAAGAGATAGGGAACCTGCGCGGGCGGCGTCGTGTCCTTGAAGGTGACCTGCATCGCGACGAAGCCGGGCTTCGAATAGGTCTCGATCTTCTCGAGAAAGGGCAGCTCCTGCAGCTTCTTCTCGAGGCGGTCGGAGACCTGGTCGCGCATCTCCAGCGCATCGGCGCCCGGCCAGATCGTCGTGATATTGGCGACCTTGATGGTGAAGGAGGGATCCTCGGCGCGTCCGAGCCGCAGATAGGAGTAGAGGCCGGCGACGGCGAGGACCAGCATCAGCGCCAGCGTCAGCGTCTGCCGGCGCACCGCCCAGGCGGAAAGATTGAGTCCCGTCACAGCCGGCCCCTCACAGCGCGTCGGCCGCGACGGGCCGCACCTTCTCGCCGGCGTCGAGCTTATGGGCGCCGAGCGCGACGACGCGATCGCCTTCGGCGACGCCCTGCGCGAGCAGCGCCGTCCGCGCCTCGTAGCGCAGCACCTCGACCGGCCGAAGCGTCAAGCGTCCGTCGTCCTCGACCTTCCAGACATTCGGTCCCTGGCCCTGATCGAAGAGAGCGGCGAGCGGCACGCTCGCTGCGGAGCCGCCGCCGCGGCTCTCGATGGAGAGGGTCGCGCTCATGCCGATGGCGACAGCCGCGTCGGCGCCCTCGATCGAAAAGCGCGCCGCAAAGGTCTTTGTCGCTGGATCGGCGGCGGCGCCGAGCTCGCGCAAACGCGCGGGATAGGTTTTGTCGGGAAGCGACCAGAGCGTCAGCCGCGCCTCGCCGGCGCCGGCGAGAGCGGCGAAAGCCTCCGGCAGCGCGACCAGCGCCTCGAGCTCCCCCGAGCGGGCGATGCGCAGCGCCGGCTGTCCGGCCGCGACCACCTGCCCCGGCTCCACCAGCGCCGCGGTGACGACGCCGTCCGCCTCGGCGCGCAGCGAGGCGTAATCGAGCGCATTGGCGGCGAGCTCGACCGCGCGCAATGCGCGCCTCTCGCGTCCGCGCGCCTCTTCCGCGGCCGCCCGCTGGCGATCGAGCGCGGCCTGCGGCGTCCAGCCGTCCTTGCGCAGCTTTTGCGCGCGGCGCTCGTCGGCGCCCGCCTGCTCCAAGGCCATGCGGGCCGCGGCGAGCTCGGCGTCCGCCTGCTCCCGCTGCAGCCGCAGATCGGTCTCGTCCAGCAGGGCGAGCGCGTCGCCGGCGCGCACGCGCTGGCCGTTCTCGACGAGGCGCCGCATCACCTTGCCGGCGACACGAAATCCCTGGTCGGTCTCGACGCGCGGCCGGATCGTCGCGACGAAACGGCGCGGCGGCGTGAGCGGCGTAAAATGCACAGGCGCGACAAGGACCACGCGAGGCCGGGGCGCCGAGGATCGCCCCGAAGGCTCGTTGCAGCCGGCGAGCGCGCCGGCGACGGCGAGCAGGCAACCGATCATGAAAAAGGAAAGGTCACGCATCCCGCCGCATCTCCGCGCGAGTCGACGACGATGCAGCTCTAGTCTGACCAGTGACGAAAATCAATATTCGTCATTCGTTAGACGCTGGCAAAACGCCGCCGTTTCGCTGGCGCGAGCCGCTCGCTCGTCATTGCGCCCAGCGGCCGAGGGCCGCGGCGATAAGCTCGAGCGGCTTCTCGAAGTCGACGCTCTGGCCGATGAGCGCGTGCAGGCAGATCGCCGCGGCGCAGCTGACCGCGACCGGACCTCGGCCGATCGCCGGCCGGGGCGCCTGCAGCCGGCGGAACAAGGCGAAGGCGCACAGGCCGATCCCGACGCCGATCGCCGCTTCGCTCGGGCTGTGGAAGCCGAGACCGACGCGGCTGGCGGCGACGGCCAGAGCGAGGGCCGCGCAGAGCGCGCCGACCACCCACGCGGGCTTTCGCGCCGCGGCAATGGCGCCGAAGCAGAGGAAGAAGGTCGTCGCCGAAGCCGCATGGCCGCTCGGGCTGTGCACCGCCGCGACATTGGACGCCATGAAGCCGATCTTGGCCGCCGCCGTGAGAGCGGCGCTGGTCACGATCACGAGGGCGAGAGCCATGGCGGTGCGGCGGTCGCCGGCCGCCAGCAGCGCCGCGACGAGCCCGCCCGAAGCGGCCAGGATGAAGCCCGGATCGCCCAGCGACGTTATCGCGCCGAGAAACGGTACGAGCGTCTCCACCACAGCCCCCATAAACCGATCGTCGTCGCGAATCACTCGCGCCAAGATAAGCGGAAAGCCCCAGCGGAACAGAATTCGCTTCGTGAGGACGCCAGCGGCGGCCTTGCCGCCACGGAGCGCTTCATTCTATATGCGCGTCGCTCTTGCGCCGATGCAGACCCAATACAATCTGAAGGGACGGTGAACGGCCGACGGGCCGGCGGGCCGAGACATGAGCCGCCGCACGTCCGGCCGCTGGCCGGGCCGCTTCGGGACCCGGCGAAATTTGGAACGAAAGGAACGGCGATATGGCTAAAATCATCGGCATCGACCTCGGCACGACCAATTCCTGCGTGGCCGTCATGGAAGGGTCGAGCCCCAAGGTCATCGAGAACGCCGAGGGCGCCCGCACGACGCCGTCGATCGTCGCTTTCACCGAGGACGGAGAGCGTCTCGTCGGCCAGCCCGCCAAGCGTCAGGCGGTCACCAATCCGGAGCGCACCTTCTTCGCCATCAAGCGCCTCATCGGCCGCTCCTTCGAGGACCCGATGACCAAGAAGGACATCGGCCTCGTTCCCTATAAGATCGTCAAGGCGCCCAACGGCGACGCCTGGGTGCAGTCCGACGGCAAGCAATTCTCGCCCTCCCAGATTTCCGCCTTCATCCTGCAGAAGATGAAGGAGACGGCCGAAGCCTATCTCGGCCAGACCGTCACGCAGGCGGTCATCACCGTCCCCGCCTATTTCAACGACGCCCAGCGCCAGGCCACCAAGGACGCCGGCAAGATCGCCGGCCTCGAGGTACTGCGCATCATCAACGAGCCGACGGCGGCCGCGCTCGCCTATGGCCTGGACAAGAAAGGCTCCGGAACCATCGCGGTCTATGACCTCGGCGGCGGCACTTTCGACGTGTCGATCCTCGAGATCGGCGACGGCGTGTTCGAGGTGAAGTCGACGAATGGCGACACCTTCCTGGGCGGCGAGGATTTCGACAGCCGCCTCGTCGAATATCTCGCCGGCGAGTTCAAGAAGGAGCAGGGCATCGACCTGACCAAGGACAAGCTCGCTCTGCAGCGGCTGAAGGAAGCCTCCGAAAAGGCGAAGATCGAATTGTCGTCGGCGACGCAGACCGAGATCAACCTGCCCTATATCACCGCCGACGCGACGGGTCCGAAACATCTGACCCTGAAGCTGACGCGCGCCAAATTCGAGGCGCTGGTCGACGATCTCATCCAGCGCACCATCGAGCCCTGCCGCAAGGCGCTCAAGGACGCCGGCCTCTCGGCGGCCGAGATCGGCGAGGTGGTGCTCGTCGGCGGCATGACCCGCATGCCGAAGGTGCAGGAGGTGGTGAAGCAGTTCTTCGGCAAGGAGCCGCATAAGGGCGTCAACCCGGATGAGGTCGTCGCCATCGGCGCGGCGGTGCAGGCCGGCGTTCTGCAGGGCGATGTGAAGGACGTGCTGCTGCTCGACGTGACGCCGCTGTCGCTCGGCATCGAGACTTTGGGCGGCGTGTTCACCCGTCTCATCGACCGCAATACGACGATCCCGACCAAGAAGAGCCAAGTGTTCTCCACGGCCGAGGACAATCAGACCGCGGTCACCATTCGCGTCTTCCAGGGCGAGCGCGAAATGGCGCAGGACAATAAGCTGCTCGGCCAGTTCGACCTCGTCGGCATTCCGCCGGCGCCGCGCGGCATGCCGCAGATCGAGGTGACCTTCGACATCGACGCCAATGGCATTGTCAATGTGACGGCGAAGGACAAGGCGACGAACAAGGAGCAGCAGATCCGCATCCAGGCCTCCGGCGGCCTCTCCGAGGCCGATATCGACAAGATGGTCAAGGACGCCGAGGCGCATGCGGCCGAGGACAAGGTCCGCCGCGAGCTCGTCGATGTGAAGAACCATGGCGAGGCGGCGGTGCATGCGGCCGAGAAATCGGTGGCCGAGTTCGGCGACAAGGTCTCCTCCGCCGACAAGAGCGCGATCGAGGCGGCCATCGCGGCCTTGAAGACCGCGCTCGAGGGCGAGGACGCCGAGGCGATCCGCGCCAAGACCAATGAGCTGACGCAAGCGTCGATGAAGCTCGGCGAGGCGATGTACAAGGCGCAGGCCGAAGGCGGCGCCGCGCCGGCGGGCGAGACCCATGCGCAGGACGATGTGATCGACGCGGACTTCAAGGAAGTCGGCGGCGACGAGAAGAAGAAGTAAGGGTTCGTTTCAAGCAAGGGCGCTCCCTTCTCCAGCTCGCGGGAGAAGGTGGCCCTCGCGTCGGCGAGGGTCGGATGAGGGGCCCGCCGAAATGCGACGACACGCTCGACTTGCGGGGCCCTCATCCGACCCGGCTACGCCGGGCCACCTTCTCCCACGAGTGGGAGAAGGTGCGCGCGTCGAGAGTCGGGCTATCGATTTTCTGGGTCGGCGTCTCATGCTCGTCGTTTTCAGCGGCCGACCCGGATCGGGCAAGACCACCATCGCCCGATTGCTGGCTCGACGGCTAGAGGCGGTCTATCTTCGCATCGATACGCTGGATGCGACGATTCACGCGGCCTTCGGCGGCGACACCGAGGACCTCTCCTATCGCATCGCTTATGGCGTCGCGGCCGATAATCTGGCGCTGGGACGAAGGGTCGTCGCCGACTGCGTCAATGACGTGAATGTGACCCGCGACGCGTGGCGGGACGTGGCGCTGCGGACGGCGGCTCGCGTCGCGGAAGTCGAGATCGTCTGCTCGGACGCGCAGGAACATCGCCGCCGCGTCGACGAACGGATCGCCGACATAGCCGGCCTGGTCCTTCCGAGCTGGGAGAAAATCGCCGCGCAACGGCCGGACCCCTGGCTGCGCGACCCGATCGTCATCGACACGGCCGGCCGCAGCGCAGAAGATTGTCTGTTGGAATTGATGGCGCGCCTGCCCTGCGATAAGAGATGACTTGTGGGGGCCGGATCATGAAACCCTCGGTCGCGCTCGAGATGCATCGCGAAGCCGTCCGCGCCGCGGTCCTCCGCTGCCGTGCGACCAATCCGCGCGTGTTCGGCTCGGTGCTGCATGGGGACGACCAGGAGGGCAGCGACATCGACATTCTCGTCGACCCGCTCCCCGGCGCGACGCTCTTCGACCTCGGCGGATTGCAGGTCGAGCTCGAGGAAATTCTGGGCGTTCGCGTCGATCTGCTGACCCCCGGAGACATCTCGCGCTTTTTCCGTGACGTGGTTCTAGCCGAGGCCCGGCCGATATGAAGCGCAAGACGCCGCTCGCGCCGGTCGGCCATATGCTCGAGTGCGCAGAATGGGCGATCTCCTACATCGACGGAATGGGAAAGGAAGACTTTCTCGAGGATCGCCGCACGCAGCAGGCCGTCATCATGAACCTGCTCATCATCGGCGAAATGGCGTCTCGACTCGCGCGCGATCACGCAGAGTTCTGGGAGAAATATCCGCAAGCGCCCTGGCGAGAGATGACGTCCATGCGCAATAGAATCGCCCACGGCTATTTCGACCTGCGCTTGGACACGATATGGGATACGGCGTCGACGTCGCTTCCCGAGCTGATCTCGATCGTCAAGCCGATCTTCGACGAGCTCGCCGCGTCTCACGCCGTGGAGGGTCGCCCAGGGGACGACGCGGCTTTCAAGGTAGCGGGTCTCGACGATAAGACCAATTAGTCGAGCCGAACAATCGGCGAGGCCGACATTGGCGGGGCCTCACCGCCTCGGCGCCAAAACCGAGCACGCCCAACACGCCTTTGGCGTCGCCCGGGAACCGTGGTAACAGATTTGCCCGAGTTCCTATATCGGCTGTCCGCGATCCTGAGGCGCGCCGCGTCCGCAGGACGGCTCTCCAACTGCTATCGATCGACCCATGTCCAAACGCGACTTCTACGAAATTCTCGGCGTTTCCAAGACCTCGACCGATGTCGAGCTGAAGATCGCCTTTCGCAAGGCCGCGATGCAATATCATCCGGACCGCAATCCCGGCGACGCCGAGGCCGAGGCGCGCTTCAAGGAGATCAACGAGGCCTATCAATGCCTCTCCGACACGCAGAAGCGCGCCGCCTATGACCGCTTCGGCCACGCCGCCTTCGAGCAGGGCGGCGGCGGCTTCGGCGCCGGCGACGGCTTCGCCGCCTCCATGGCCGACATATTCGACGATCTCTTCGGCGAGGTGATGGGGCGGCGCAGCGGCGGCCGCGGCTCCGGGCGCGAGCGCGGCTCGGACCTGCGCTACAATATGGAGATCACGCTCGAGGAGGCCTATCACGGCAAGGCGGCGACGCTGAAGCTGCCGACCTCGATCTCCTGCCAGGCCTGCGAGGGCACCGGCGCCAAGAAAGGCTCCAAGCCCAAGACCTGCCCGACCTGCGCCGGCCATGGCCGCGTGCGCGCGCAGCAGGGCTTCTTCGCCATCGAGCGGACCTGCCCGACCTGCCAGGGCCGCGGCGAGATCATCGACAATCCCTGCTCGGTCTGCTCCGGCACGGGCCGCACCACCATCGAGCGCACGCTGTCGGTCAATGTGCCGGCCGGCGTCGAGGACGGCACCCGCATCCGCCTCGCCGGCGAGGGCGAGGCCGGCATGCGCGGCGGCCCGCCCGGCGATCTCTATATCTTCCTCTCGGTGAAGCCGCACAGCTTCTTCCAGCGCGACGGCGCCGATCTCTATTGCCGCGTGCCGATCTCAATGGTGCGCGCCGCGCTCGGCGGCAAGATCACCGTCCATACGATCGACGGCGGCGAGACCGACATCAAAATCCCCGAGGGCACGCAGACCGGCAAGCAGATCAAGGTGAAAGCCAAGGGCATGCCGGTGCTGCGCGGGCGCGAGAGCGGCGATCTCTATGTGCAGATCAGCGTCGAGACGCCGCAAAGCCTCAACAAGCGCCAGCGCGAGCTGCTCACCGAATTCGAAGAGGAATCCTCGCATCACACACATCCCGAAGCGACCGGCTTCTTCGCGAAAATGAAGGAGCTGTTCGGCAAATGAGCGCACGCCATTGACCGAGCGGGCGACCTCGTACATGGTCGCGCGCGATTTAATCGATCGAGGGGCTGTCTCAGCGTGTCACTGAATATCGCGCCACTGAAATCCGCTCTCGCCGACAATGCGCGCTTTCTGCGGTCATGGGTGGAAAATCCCCGCGGCGTCGGCGCCGTCTCGCCGTCCGGGCCCATGCTCGCCCGCGCCATGGCGAGCTATGTCGACCTCTCCCGGCCCGGCCCCGTCGTCGAGCTCGGCCCCGGCACCGGGCCGGTCACCCAGGCTCTGCTCGAGCATGGCGTGCCGGCCTCGCGCCTGCTGCTCGTCGAATATGAGACGGCCTTCTGCGATCTGCTGCGGCAACGCTTTCCGGGCGTCGAGGTGGTTCAGGGCGACGCCTATTCGCTGAAGCAGACGCTGGACGGCAAGGTCGAAGGGCCGATCTCCGCGGTCGTCTCCAGCCTGCCGCTGCTCAACCAGCCCGAATCGGACCGGCTGCGCCTGCTCGATCAGGCGTTCGACATGATGGCGCCGGGCGGCATATTGATCCAGTTCACCTATGGGCTGTTCTCGCCCATGCCACTGAAGCGCCATCCCGACAGCTCCGCCTTTTCGGCGGCCGGCTCGCAGGTGTGGGCGAATATCCCGCCGGCGCGCGTGTGGCGCTATCGCCGGACGCGCTGACGCCGCCAGCTCTCAGGGGGCCACGCTGCGGGAGCGGTCGGGTCACGGAAATAAATCCCTGCGCCCTCGTCCTGAGGAGCCGCCGCAGGCGGCGTCTCGAAGGGCGGCGACAGGAGGAAGCCTCGGGATTCTCGCTGTGGCCGTCCTTCGAGACGCCCGCTTTGCGGGCTCCTCAGGACGAGGGTGTAGGTAGAGTTTCCTTCACCCGATCGTCCTGCTTGCGGGAGCGCATCGTGACGCTGACAATTCGCCGCGCCTCTGCCGAAGACGAGCGCGCCGTGGTCGCCCTGTGGAGCGACTGCGGACTCGTCGTCAGTTACAATGATCCGGCGGCGGATTTTCGTTTCGCTCGGGCCGGCGCCTGCTCGGATATTTTCGTCGCGGCGGATAGCGCCGAAAAGATCAAGGGTGCGGTGATGGTCGGCCACGACGGGCATCGCGGCTGGCTCTATTATCTCGCCTCGGATCCGGACTTGCGCGGGCGAGGGATCGGCGAACGTATGGTGCGCGCGGCGGAGGAATGGCTGCGCGAGCGCGGCATCCTCAAGGCCCAGCTGATCGTGCGGGAAACCAATCGGCGCGTCGTTTCATTCTATGAGCGAATGGGCTTCGAAGTGGCTCCGCTGGTTCTGATGAGCAAATGGCTGACCCCATCCGCCATCCCCGCCGATGAGGACGGATGAATGGCGAAACCGCTGGAGAGCGCCTACGACCGCCTCATCGTCGCGCTGGACGTCGAGGATGCGGCGGCGGCGCGGGCGCTGGTCGCGACGCTCGGCGATTGCGTCGCCTTCTACAAGATCGGCATGGAGCTGGCCTATGGCGGGGGCCTACCCCTCGTCGAGGAGCTGAAGGCGAAAGGGAAAAAAGTCTTCGTCGATCTGAAGCTCCATGACATCGGCCAGACGGTCGAGCGCGCGACTCGGCAAATCGCCCGCCTCGGCGCGGATTTTCTCACCGTCCATGCGTTTCCGCAGACGATGCGCGCCGCGCGCCAGGGCGCCGGCGACGGCGGCCTGCGGCTGCTCGCCGTCACCGTGATGACCTCCTATGACGATTCCGATCTCGTCGAGGCCGGCTATGCGACGAGCGTCGCCGATCTCGTCGCGCGCCGCGCAGCGCAGGCGCGCGACATCGGCATAGACGGGCTGATCCTGTCGCCGCAAGAGGTCGCGCCGATTCGCGCGCTGGTCGGGCCGAGAATGACGCTGGTGACGCCGGGCGTGCGGCCCGCGGGCGCCGCGCTCGGCGACCAGAAGCGCGTGATGACGCCGGCCGAGGCGATCGCCGCCGGCGCCGATCATCTCGTCGTCGGCCGCCCGGTGACGCAGGCGCAGGACCCGCGCGCGGCGGCGGAGGGGATCGTCGCGGAGATCGCGCGCGCGCAGGGCGCGTGAATACGCGCGCTCAATGTTCCTCGCAGGGCGGGCGTTGCGAAAATTCCAGCGTCACGAATTCGATGAAGGCCCTCACCTTCGAGGGCACGTGGCGGCGGCTCGGATGGACGATGAAAATGCCGAGCGGCTCGATCATGCGGTCGGCAAGAACCTGTTCGAGCTCGCCCGCCCGCAGAAGCTCGGCGACATAGAAGTCCGGGGCGCAGACGAGTCCGAGGCCGGCGGCCGCCATGGCGCAGAGCGACTCGGCGTTGTTGCTGGCGAAGCGGCTCGACAGGCGCACGAGCTCGGGACCGTCCGGCCCGTCGAAGGGCCAGGCGGCGCCGACCGTCGCATGGCTGTAGCGAAGACACTCGTGTTCGGAAAGATCGGCCGGCCGGCGCGGACGCCCGCGCCGGTCGAGATAGGACGGCGCCCCGCAGACCATGAGCTTCGCTGAAGCGATTCGGCTCGCGACCAGCGAGCTGTCCTCGAGCCGGCCGATGCGAATGGCGAGATCACAGCCCTCCTGGACGAGATCTACGAATTTGTCGTCGAGCAGCAATTCGACGCCCACTTTCGGATGGCGCTCGGCGAATTGGGCGATGAGCGGCGCGATGAACCTCGAGCCGAAAAAGGATGGCGCGCTCACCCGCAGGCGCCCGACCGGCTCGGCGGCGCCGCTCGTCGCCTCGTGCTCGGCGGCCTCGATCGCGTCGATGATCTCGCGGCAGCGCGCCGCATAAGTCGCGCCCGCCTCGGTGAGCCCGACCGAGCGCGTCGTACGGTCGAGCAGCCGCAGGCCGAGATGGGCCTCGAGGTCCATCACATGCTTGCTCGCCATGGCGCGGGACAAGTCGCGCCGTTCCGCGGCGGCGGTGAAGCTGCCGGCCTCCGCCACGGCGACAAAAGCTCTCATGGCCTCGAGCAGATCCATTGTCCGAAATCATAGAACAATCAATTCGATTTTCGTGAGATTATTCGGGGTCGCGCTTCGGCTAGCTTCCTCCCATTGGAAGGAGGCCGACATGGCTCACATCGCGATCGTTTTTCACAGCGGCTATGGACACACAGCCAGACAAGCGGAGGCCGTCGCGCGCGGCGCGGGCGCCGCGCCCGGCGCGACCGTGCAATTGGTGAAAGTGGAGGAGGTCGACGCGCATTGGGACGATCTCGCCCGCGCCGACGCGATCGTGTTCGGCTCGCCGACCTATATGGGCGGCGTCTCGGCGCCCTTCAAAGCCTTCATGGACGCCAGCTCGAAAGTCTGGGCGTCGCAGGGCTGGAAGGACAAGATCGCCGCCGGCTTCACCAATTCGGCGAGCCAGAGCGGCGACAAGCTCTCCACGCTCCAGCACCTCGCCGTCTATGCGGCGCAGCACGGCATGATCTGGGTCGGGCTCGGCCTGCTCCCAGGCAATAATTCGAGCCAGGGCAGCATCGAGGATTTGAACCGGCTCGGCAGCTTCCTCGGCGCGATGGCGCAGTCCAACGCCGATCAGGGGCCCGAACACGGCCCGCCTGCGGCCGATCTGAAGACGGCGGAGCTGCTCGGCGAGCGTGTCGCGAAAGCGGCGATCCGCTGGCGCGGCTGAGCGTTTCATTCGCGCGCCGCACGCGCTATGACGAGGGCCGGTCGCCGACCGGAGATCAGGCCCTTGCGCATCGCTACATGGAACGTCAATTCCGTTCGCCAGCGGCTGGAGCCGCTTCTCGCCTATCTGCGCGAGGTCGCGCCGGACGTCCTCTGCCTGCAGGAGATCAAATGCGAGGACGCGGCCTTTCCGCGCCTCGAGATCGAGGACCTCGGCTATAATGTCGAGACCCATGGGCAGAAGACGTTCAACGGCGTCGCCATTCTCTCGAAGACGCCGATCGAGGTGGTGCGCGGCCTGCCGAAATTCGAGCATGATCCCCAGGCCCGCTACATAGAGGCGCTCGTCTCGACGGAGCGCGGCGCGCTGCGCGTCGCCAGCATCTATCTGCCCAACGGCAATCCGCCGGACACGGAAAAATACGCCTATAAGCTCGCTTTCATGGACTGCCTCATCGCCCATGCGGCGAGCCTCCTCGCGCTGGAGGAGCCGGTCGTGCTCGCCGGCGACTATAACGTCATCCCCGCGGCGCGCGACGTGCATGACCCGGCCGCCTGGGCCGGCGACGCGCTGTTCCTGCCGCAGACGCGCGCCAAATTCCAGGAGCTGCTGAACCTCGGCTACACCGAGGCGCTGCGCGCGACCACCGACGCGAGCGGCCTCTACACGTTTTGGGATTATCAGGCGGGCGCCTGGCAGAAGAACAAGGGCATTCGCATCGACCATCTGCTGCTGTCGCCGCAGGCCGCCGACCGGCTGACGGGCGTCGCGATCGACAAGGATCTGCGCGCGGGCGCAAAGCCGTCGGACCATGTGCCGATCAGATGCGAGCTGGCGTGAGGCGCCGCTCCGCGAGCGCGTCGCGGGGAGCGAGCCTGAAGGCTCGCGGTCCAACGCGCCTCCCCTGGACCGCGAGCCTTCAGGCTCGCTCTCGAAGCCGCAACGCACCCTCTGGAGCATCCTTCGAGACGCGCCCTTCGGGCGCTCCTCGGGATGAGGGGATTGTTCTTTGTTGGACAAAACCAGCCCCTCGCCCTGAGGAGCCCGCGACGCGGGCGTCTCGAAGGGCAGGCCACGCGCCCTCCGGCCAGTCACGGACGAGGCGGCGATGAGCGAGGTCTGGTTCTATCACCTGCAGCGCCGCCCGCTGGAGAGCGCCTTGCCGAAGCTGCTCGAGCTGTCGCTGGCGCGCGGCTGGCGCGCCGTGGTGCAGGCGGCGAGCGAGCGGCGGCTCGCGGCGATCGACGAGCTCTTGTGGTCCTACAGTCCCGAGAGCTTCCTGCCGCATGGAACGCAGCGCGACGGCGACGGCGAGACGCAGCCGGTGTTTCTGACGCTCGGGCCGGAAAATCCCAATCGCGCCGACGTGCGCTTCTTCGTCGAGAACGCGGAGGCCGCGCCCGTGCTCGCCGATCCGGCGGCGGCGCCGGCGCAGCGCGCGATACTCATGTTCGACGGCAATGACGAAACGGCCGTGCTGGCCGCGAGGGCGCAATGGCGGACGCTGAAAGAGGCCGGCCATCAGCTCTCCTATTGGCGCCAGAGCGAGGACGGCAAATGGGAGAAGCAGGCGTGACCGAGGATTTTTACGCGCGCCGCACAGCGGCGCGGGCGCGGCTCGACGCGATCGATCCGCACAGGCGGCCGGGCGGCGACAAAGCCGATCCGCAGCGCAAGGACTGGTTCGAGGCGGTCTATCGCCTCGCCGAGGGCGACCCCGCCGGCGTGCCCTGGGCCAATCTCGCGCCGCATCCGCTGCTCGCCGCCTGGCTGGCGGCGCGAGGTCCGCTCGGCGGCCGCGCGCTCGATGTCGGCTGCGGGCTCGGCGATAATGCCGAAGCGCTCGCCGCCGCCGGCGCCAGCGTCTGCGCCTTCGATCTCGTCGCGGAGGCGATCCTCTGGGCGAAGCGCCGCTTTCCCGAGAGCCCGGTCGATTATCGCGCGGCGGACCTGTTCGCGCCGCCGCCGGAATGGCGCGGCGCCTTCGACCTCGTCCATGAATGCTACACGCTGCAGGCCCTGCCCGACGCGCTGCTCGACGCGGCGGCGCATGCGCTCGCCGCGCTCGTCGCGCCGGGGGGAAGGCTGCTGGTCATCGCGCGGGCGCGCGACGACGAGCAGCAGGTCGCAGGTCCGCCATGGCCGCTGACGAAAAGCCGGATCGAGGCGCTCGCGGTCGACGGCTTGCGTCTCGAGGCGCTCGAGGATATTCCCGCGACCGACGCCATGGTCCGCCATTGGCGGGCGGCATTCTTGCGAGCCTGAAGGCTCGCGGTCCAGATTCCGGGAGCAGGATGACCGACGCGCCGCTTCTCTCGATCAAAGGCGTGTCGAAGCGCTTTGGCGCCGTCACGGCGCTGGACGACGTATCGCTCGAGGTCGCGCGAGGCGAATTTTTCGCTCTGCTCGGACCATCCGGCTGCGGCAAGACCACATTGATGCGGCTCGTCGCCGGTTTCGAGGCGCCGGATGCGGGGCGGATCGAGATCGCCGGCGAGGATATGAGCGGCGCGCCGCCGCATCGGCGCCCGGTCAATCTGATGTTCCAGTCCTATGCGCTGTTCCCGCATCTCTCCGTGTTCGAGAACATCGCCTTCGGCCTGCGCCGCCAGGGCAAGGACAAGCCCGCGATCCTCGCGCGCGTCGCCGAGCTCCTGGAGATCGTGAAGCTCACGGGCGTCGAAAAGCGGCGCCCCGACCAGCTCTCCGGCGGACAGAAGCAGCGCGTGGCTCTCGCCCGCGCGCTCGCGCCCGGGCCGCGCCTCTTGCTGCTCGACGAGCCCTTGGGCGCGCTCGACCGGCAATTGCGCGAGGAGACGCAGTTTCAGCTGAAGGAAATCCAGAGGAAGCTGCAGACGAGCTTCGTCGTCGTCACCCATGACCAGGACGAGGCGCTGGCGATGGCCGACCGCATCGCGGTGATGCGCGCGGGACGCATCGAGCAGATCGGCGCGCCGGCGGAGATCTATGAGCGGCCGGCGACGCGCTTCGTCGCCTCCTTCATCGGCCAGATGAATTTTCTTCCCGGACGCATCGAGGACGGCCTCTTCGTCGGCGCCTTCGGCCGCCTCCCGGCGCCGCCGACGAATCTTCCCGACGGCGCGAAGGCCGCGCTGGCCGTGCGGCCGGAGCGCGTCGCGCCGACGACGGACGACGGGCTCGACGGCATCGTCGAGGACGTCGCCTTTCGCGGCGAGATCATCCACATTCGCGTGCGCCTCGCCAGCGGCGAGATTTTGCGCGTCTCGCGCGGCGCCGATCAGGGCGCGCGCGCATCAATCGGCGACAGGATGCGGCTGGCGATTGCGGCGGACGCGGCGCAGTTGTTCACGGATGAGCGATGAGAGCGCTCACGCACTCTCGCAGGAAGAGGCGCTCCGCCCTCCCTTTCGGACCGCGAAGCGATCCGGGATGGGGAGCCGCCGCCGCGACTCGAGTCCGGAGCGCACGCCCTATCGAATTGATCTCGAAGGCGTTTCGTTTCACTCTCAACGGCAAGGACCCTCATCCGACCCGACTTCGTCGGGCCACCTTCTCCCACGAGTGGGAGAAGGGACGCACGGCTTCGAGCGTCCGCAAAAACGGCTGCTTCGGAGCCGCCTCGGCATGACGGACTCCCCGCCCCGCGAGCCTCGCAGGCTCACCCGCGGCGAGTGGCTCGTCATTGCCGCGCCCGCTGCGTGGATCGCGCTGTTCTTTCTCGCGCCCTTCGCGCTGATCGTCAAAATCTCGCTGTCGCGGCCGGCGCAGGCGCGGCCGCCCTATGAGCCCGTCTTCGATCTTGCGAGCGGCGTCGCCGGCCTTCTCGAAAAAATCTCGCAGCTCGGCTTCGACGCCTATCGCGGCCTCGCCGAGGACACGCTCTATCTCGACTCTTATCTCTCATCGCTGACCACCGCTGGAATCGCGACGCTGGTCGCGCTCGTCGCCGCCTATCCCTTCGCGCTCGCCATCGCGCGCGCGCCGCAGAAATGGCGGCCGATCCTCATCGGCTTCGCCGTCGCGCCGTTCTGGACGAGCTTCTTGATCCGCGTCTACGCCTGGATCGCGTTGCTCAAGGACGAAGGGATCATCAATCATGCGCTGATGTCGCTCGGCGTCATCGACGCGCCGCTGCCCATGTTCGCGACGCGCGGCGCGGTGATCGTCGGCATCGTCTATTCCTATCTGCCCTTCATGCTGCTGCCGCTCTATGCGGCGATCGAGGGGCAGGACCCGTCCTTGCGCGAAGCCGCGGCGGATCTCGGCGCCTCGCCGCGCCAAGTCTTCCTGCGCGTCACCTTGCCGCTGTCGAAGCGCGGCATTGTCGCCGGCGTGTTGCTCGTGTTCATTCCGGCGGTCGGCGAATTCGTCATTCCCGATCTGCTCGGCGGCTCCGACACGCTGATGATCGGCCGCAGCCTGTGGAACGACTTTTTCGCCAATCGCGACTGGCCCGCGGCCTCCGCCGCCGCGGTGGCGCTGCTGGCGCTGCTGCTCGTTCCGATCCTCCTCTATGAGCGTGCGCAGACGCGCGAGGGGCGGCGATGAGCGCGCGCGTGCTCCGCAATGCGACGCTCGCATTGGGCTTCGCCTTTCTCTATGGGCCGATCGCGATATTGACGGCGATGAGCTTCAACGCCTCGCGGCTGGTGACCGTCTGGGGCGGCTTCTCGACCAAATGGTACTCTGCTCTCGTTCATGACGAGCGCATGCTGCAGGCGGCGACGATCAGCCTCTCGGCCGCTGCGCTTTCCGCCCTGATCGCGACGTTCAACGGGCTTCTCGCGGCGCTGGCGCTGGCGCGCTTCGGCGCTTTTCGCGGCCGCTCGCTCTTCGCCGGCTCGCTCTATGCGCCCTTGGTGCTGCCGGAGGTCGTGTTCGGCCTCGGCCTGCTACTGGTGTTTGTCGCGCTCGATGTCGAGCGCGGCTTCGTCACCTTGGTGCTGGCGCACGCCGCTTTCACAATGTGCTTCGCCACGGTGATGATTCACGCCGCGCTGAAGGATTGCGATCCGACGCTCGAGGAAGCGGCGGCCGACCTCGGCGCGACGCCCTTGCGCGCGTTTATTCTCGTCACCCTGCCGCTGATCGCGCCGAGCGTCGTCAGCGCCTATCTGCTCGCCTTCACTCTGTCGCTGGATGATTTCGTCATCGCCAGCTTCACCACCGGGCCGGGCGCGACGACGCTGCCGATGCGCATCTATTCGCAGGTGCGGCTCGGCGTCTCGCCCGAAGTCAATGCGATCTCGACCTTGCTGCTCGGCTTCGTCGCGCTGATTCTGACGGCGTCCGCGCTGCTGACGCGCGGCCGCGCGAAAGGCGGCGGCGCGGGGTGAAGCGCCCGTCCCTTCTCCCACGAGTGGGAGAAGGGACGGGCGTCGAGATCGGCGCAAGACGGATTTACTCGGCGTCTCGGTCGACATTGGACTGCGCGGCGGCGCGCCACTCGTCGGTCAGCATGCCGCAAAAGCCCCAATCCTGCTCATCGATCTCCTGGATGACGATATGCGTATGCTCGGGCTTCTTGTCGAGCACGCGAGCGAGCGTCTCCGTGAAGCCGGCCACGATGGCGCGCTTCTGTTCGCGGGTGGCTCCTCGCGTAATCTGAAGGTTGATGTAAGGCACGGCGCGTCCTCCTCGATCGAGCCGACACGGCTCGACGAGAGCTATCCTCGGGCGCCACGCGGCCGCAAGCCTTTCGCATGCTCGAGAGCTACGGAACATCCCTATGCGGGTCTCAGCGTCTGCTGGAAGCGGATGGGCTCGCCGGTCCCCGGCGCGAGCAGCTCGCCCTCCCACATCACCTTCGCGCCGCGGACAAAAGTCGCGACCGGCCAGCCGGTCGCCTCGACCCCGTCGTAAGGCGTCCAGCCGCAGCGCGAGGCGATCCAATCATTGCGGATGGTCTCGCGGCGCTTCAGATCGACGATGGTGAGATCGGCGTCATAGCCGACCGCGACGCGGCCCTTGCCGGCGAGGCCGAACAGGCGCGCCGGCCCGGCGCTGGTCAAATCGACGAAACGCTGCAAGGTCAGCCGGCCGGCGTTCACATGATCGAGCATCAAAGGCACGAGCGTCTGCACGCCGGTCATGCCCGACGGGCTCTCCGGATAGGGCTTGGCCTTTTCCTCGAGCGTGTGCGGCGCGTGATCGGAGCCGAGCACGTCGACGATTCCCCGCGCCACGCCGCGCCACAGCCCGTCGCGGTGGCGCGCGTCGCGCACCGGCGGATTCATCTGCGCGAGCGTCCCCAACCGCACATAGGCTTCCGCATCGAGCGTGAGATGATGCGGCGTCGCCTCGACGCTGGCGATGTCCTTGTGCGCGGCGAGCAGCTCGATCTCCTCGGCGGTGGACACATGCAGCACATGGACGAGCGCGCCCTTCTCGCGGGCGATGCGCAGCAGCCTCTCGGTCGAGCGCAGCGCCACGATCTCGTCGCGCCAGACGGGATGCGAGGTCGGATCGCCGGGCACGCGCAGCGGCTTGCGCTCCTCGAGACGATATTCGTCCTCGCTGTGAAAGGCGGCGCGCCGGCGCGTCTGCGACAATATGGCGGCGACGCCGGCGTCGTCGGCGACGAGCAGAGAGCCGGTCGAGGAGCCCATGAACACCTTGATCCCGGCCGCGCCCGGCAGGCGCTCCAGCTCCGGGATGTCCTTGATGTTGTCGTGCGTGCCGCCGACCCAGAAGGCGAAATCGCAATGCGCCCTGCCCTTCGCCCGCGCCAGCTTGTCCGCGAGCTCGGCGGCGCCGGTGGTGAGCGGCTTGGTGTTGGGCATTTCGAACACGCCGACGACGCCGCCGAGAACGGCGCCGCGCGTGCCCGTCTCCAGATCTTCCTTATGCGTCGCGCCGGGCTCGCGAAAATGCACCTGCGTGTCGATGACCCCGGGCAGAATATGGAGCCCGGCGCAGTCGATGCGCTCCGCCGCGGCGGCGCGGGAGAGGTCGCCGATCTCGGCGATGCGGCCGCCGGCGAGGGCCACGTCGCGCGCGCCGACGCCGTCGTGGTTGACGACGACGCCGCCGCTCAGAATGATGTCATAGGTTTTGGACATGGCTGGCGCCTCGCTTGCACGCCTCGTCTCTAGCCAACACATCTTCGACGCGAACGAAGGCGCGCTCGCCTCGGGCACGATCTAGCGCAACATGGCGCCGGCAGGAACCCCGCCATCAGCCTGGAGCCCGGCGCGACGCCCCGTCGGTTCGCCGACAGTTTGGAGCACATCGGACAATGGCCAGCGCCACTCTTCTCTCGGATCGCGCCGTCGTCGAGGTCGCCGGCCCCGACGCGGCGAAATTTCTGCACGGCATTCTCACCAATGACGTGAAATCGCAGGAGGCGGGCGAGGCGCGCTTCGCCGCTCTGCTGACGCCGCAGGGCAAGATCATCACCGACTTCTTCATTTTCGCCAAAGCGGCGGAGGACGGCCTCGTCTTCCTGCTCGACTGTCCGGCGGCGCTGAAGGAGACGCTGCTCGACCGGCTGAAATTCTACAAGCTGCGCGCCGCCGTGACCCTCGCCGACCGCAGCGCCGAAGTCTCCAGCATCGCCATTCCCGAGGCGACCGAGAGGCCCGAGCTCGACACGATCGCGCTCGCGCCGGACCCGCGCGCGCCGACGCTCGGCTGGCGCGGCCTCGTCACGGCGGAGAGCGCCGCGACCGTGGCCACCGCTCCGCGCGAAATCTACGACGCGAAGCGAATCGCCGCCGCGGCGCCCGATGGCGGCGTCGATTTCGATTATGGCGACGCCTTCCCCCATGAAGCCAATATGGACCGCCTGGCCGGCGTCGATTTCAAGAAGGGCTGCTTCCTCGGCCAGGAGGTGGTCTCGCGCATGAAGCACCGCGGCCCGGTGCGCAAGCGCGTCACCACCTTTCATGCGCAAGGCGCGGCACCCGCCCCCGGCACGCCGGTCAAGGCCGGCGAGGTCGAGATCGGCGTGACCGGCTCCGCCGTCGGCGACGAAGGCCTCGCGCTGATTCGCCTCGACCGGCTCGCCGACGCCAAGGCGGGCGGCGCGACCCCGCTCGCCGGGGGCGTCGCGCTCGACTTCTCCGTGCCGGAGGCCTGAGGCAACCTCGGACGACGACTGCCCCGACTGTGACCAAATTGTCGCGGTCCTCGGAAAATAAGCCGATACCGCGACAATCCCTAAGTTGCTCTGCTTAGGGTCTGATATAAGCGGGAACGGGGCAGTCGAATCGTGAGGTTGAAAAATGAAGAGGTTTCTGCTCGGCGCATTGCTGGCGACGACGGCGCACGCCGCTATTGCCGCCGATCTTCCGAGCCGCAAGGCTCCGCCGATGATGCCGCCGCCGCCGCCGCCGCCGCCGGTTTGGACGGGCTTCTATCTCGGCGCCAATGTGGGCGGCGGATGGCTGGATAATGCCGCCGGCCGCAACAGCACCGTGGGCTGGAACGGCCAGGCTTGGGTTCGCGGCGCGGCCAATGCGGCCGATCGCAGCACCTCGAACGGCGGCGTCGTCGGCGGCGGTCAGGTCGGCTATAATTATCAGCTCACGCCTTTGTTCGTCGTGGGCCTCGAGACCGACATTCAGGCCAGCAACATCGGCGACAATGATCCGCCCTTCTACGGCGTCACGCGCGCTGTGGATTGGTTCGGCACCGTGCGCGCCCGCGCCGGCGTCACGCTATTCCGGCCCGACCTGCTGATCTACGGCACGGGCGGCTTCGCCTATGGCGACATTCGCCTGAAGCATCCGGCCGCCTTCGGCGGCACGATCGGTCAGACCGGCACCGGCTGGACGGCCGGCGGCGGCCTTGAGTGGCTGTTTGCGCCCAATTGGTCGGCGAAGGTCGAGTATCTCTATACCGACATCGGGGCCAGCGAGTGGGGCGGCGTCAACACGTTCGAGCAGCGCGTGCATATCCATTCCGTCCGCGCGGGCGTGAATTATCACTTCAATCTGTTCGCTCCGCCGCCTGCGCCGGTCGTGGCGAAATTCTGATGAAGCGAGCGGGGCCTGCGTAGAGTGGCCCCGGCGCCGCGCGTATCTGCGACGCCTCCGAATGGGGGAAATCCACGCCGCCGCGTCGGAGATTGCGCTCATGTCGCAACTCCGCCGCAGCGGCGCTGTTTTTTTGGATCGCGCCGCGCGCCGTCTCAGGAGCTCGGCGGAGCAGGCTCGGGCGCCTTGGCCTTTTTCAAGCGCAGAAATGCGAAGCGGCCGCCGACCGCGGCGACGAGACCGGCAAACAGCAAATAGGCGTAGAATTCCGTATTATCGAGCAGGCCGACCGTGAACTGGCGCCGCCCGACGAATTCCTTCGCGCCATCGTCGCTGTAGAGGCGCGCATAGATTATGTATTTGCCGGCGCCGGCGATATTCACGTCGAAATTCACCATTCCGTTCCGATATTTCTGCGGCGGCAGCCGCAGCACCGCATCGGCCTCCGACGGCTCGCCGCCCGCGGCGGACCCGCTGTCGCGAAGAACGCGAATATCCCAGTTCATCTCGCGCAGCTCGGCGTCCGGAGCGTCGAGCGCGATGACGGTGGGCCCCGTGTCCGGCAGGGCGTCGCACACCCGGTCGATATTCTTCTTCGGCTGCATCGCGACGAATTTCATCGTCTTGGAGCCGCCGAGCGCGATCGGGCACTCCGGATCGTAATAATGCCAGCCGGCGGCGAGCGCCTGCGGCCCGGAGAGGACGGAGATGGCGAAGAAAGCGAGCCGAAGCGGGCTCGAAAGGCGACGCGAGACCAATTCCCGGATACTCCCGAAACATCGTGGCGAGACTAAACTGCGATGTTTCGTATTTTTTTGCAATTCCGAGGACCGCGCCCCGCTCAGCGCGGGCCGCGCCCCGAGGCTGCGGCGCGCCCGGAGAGAGCGGCCTGCGAGCAGGCGACATCCTCGCGCCAGTCCGCGACATTCATGCGCTTGTCATAGCAGTCGCGCTTCGTCGCCTCCACGCAATCGGCTCCGCCCAAAAACTGAAAGGTGATGCAGGCGCCGGTCGGTGGCGGCTCGTCCTGCTTCGCGGCTTTCTCGCCCTCGGCCATCTTCGCCCGCGACGCCTTGCCGGCTTTTTTCGAGTGACGCTTTTCCGCTTGTGGACTGTTTTTTCCGACCGCCGCGGCGGGCGGCCCGAATGTCTCATAAGCATCCGCGCAGCCCGACAGGGCTGCGGCGAGCGCGATCACGGCCATTGGCGGCGGCCGGAGCGTCCTCATGACGTCCTCCTGCGCGAGAGCGGCGTCCCGATGCCTGCAGGAAATGGCTTTCGGATTGGTAAATCGTCCGTCGCCTCAGCGCGAAGGAACGGCGCGGGCGAGCCGCCGTCCGCGATCATGCGCGCGCAGCATGCCCAAGGCTTCGTCGAGGCTGTCGACGACGGCGAGGCAGAGCTCCCGATCCTCGGGCGAAGGCTCGAGCAGGTCGGGGGCGAGAATGGTCATGGCGCCGGCGGCGGCGGCGGAGCGTAGGCCGGTCGGCGAATCCTCGATCGCGAGGCAGCGCTGCGGCGGCGCGCCGAGCGCCCGCGCCGCCAGCAGATAGGAATCGGGATGCGGCTTGCCGCGCGCCACATCGTCCCGCGTCACCAGCGCGGAAAAATGGGCGAGCAGGCCGGAGCGGCCGAGGTGGTGCTCCGCGGTCGGACGGCGCGAGGAGGTGGCGACGGCGAGCGGAATATTCATCGCCGTGAGATATTCGACCAGCTCGCGCGCCCCCTTCTTCAGCGGCACGCCGGCGCGCGAAGCGCGTCCGACGACCGCGCCGCAGGCTTCGATGCAGGCGTCGAGCGGAAAATCGGGACCGAAGCGGTCGACCATCAGCGCCTCGCAATCCTGCAGCGGCCGGCCGATCATCTCGAGGCAGAAGGCGCGGCCGATCTCGACGCCTATGACGCGGCCGGCCTCGATCCAGGCGTCGACATAGAGCCGTTCGGTGTCGAGCAGCGTGCCGTCCATGTCGAAGACGACGGCCTCCACCGGATGAGGGAACATATCCGCTTCCTTCCGCCTCGCCCCGAGGCATAGGAAGCCGATTCACAACGCGTTCCAATGACGAACAGGTCACGGGCGCATGTCGGAGGCGTGCGGACGCCGGAAGTGAACCATGCTCTCGGCAACCGGACAAAACGGCGCGCAGGGCGTGAGCGCTTCTTATCGACTGAGCACTCGAACCAATCGCCCTGGCCCCGAGGCGCCCGCACGGCGGGTGCCTCGAAGGGCGGGGGCTCGCGCCTTCAGGATGAAGGGGCGGTGATTGCGACCGAGCCGAGCGCGTCCGCCACAGCGGCAATCGACGGGCGTCCGTTCGGCTGAAGACAGGCGTGGGCTAGTTCTCTGAGCGGCCGCGCCTCGCTTCTCTCGGCCAATTCCGCGAGCAGCACGCCGAGGGCGCGGACCTCGACGCGCGTCCAGCGCTCGCCCGCGGCGCCTTCGGGCAGCGCGCTCGCCGCGCCGAAATCGGCGAGCGCCGCGTCGCCGTCGCAGCCGTCCCAGACGATGTTATGCGCATAGAGATCGCCATGCAGGACGCCGCGCGCGTGCAGATGCGCCGTCGCCGCCGCGACGCCGCGCGCGAGGCGCAGCGCCGCCGATGGCGAGAGTCGCAGCTCCGCGTCATAGACGTCGCGGCTGCAGGTCGAGAAATCGGGCGGTCCGGCGAGCGCGCGCCAGCTCTCCGGCAGCAGCGGCGTCAACAGCCCGTCTCGGCGCTCTGGGTGTCCCTCGAGGCGCCCGAGCGCCGAGACGAGATGAGGATGCGCGCCGGCGGCGAGGCTCGCCGCCATCTCGCTCGCCGGCGCGCCGTCGCTCGTCATCGCCCCGCGAAACAGTTTTAGGGCCACGGGCCGCGGCTCGGCGGGCGCCGCGCGCCAGGTCGCGCGAAAAACCTCGCCCGAGGCGCCGCCGCCGAGACGCTCGCCCATGGCGATGTCCGCCCATTGCGCCGCCGCGGCGGCGGCGGCGGGGAGCGCGCGCTCGGCCGGATTGCCGCTCCAGGACATCCAGGCGAGCTTCGGCAGTTCGGCGAGCCAGCCGGGAATCTCCTCGAAGCGATTGGCGGCGAGGCGAATGAGCTCGAGCGCGGGCGCTTCGGCGAGTCCGCGCGGAAGCGAGGAGAGCCGATTGCCGGCCAGCATCAGCTTTTGCAGCAGCGGCCGCCGCCCGAGCGCATCGGGCAGGCGCTCGATCGCATTGTCGGTGAGGATCAGCCAACGCAGCGAGGGCGGCAGGGATTCGGCGGGAATTTCGCGCAGCCCGGCGGCGCGAAAGCCGATCTGGCTCAGGCTCTCGCAATCGCCGAGCGCGGGCGGCAGACGCTCGAAGCGATTTTTCGACGCGAAGAGAATGCGCAGCCGGCGCAAGCGCCCCATGTCGTGCGGCAGCGACGTGAGGACGCCGTCGCCGATGTCCAGAACCTCGAGCGTGTCGGCGAGGCCGAAGATTTCTCGCGGCAGCTCGGCGAGCCCGGGCAGACGCAGCGCCCGCGCGCCGGACAGGTCGCCGCGGCGCAAGGCGTCGAGATCGGAGGCTCGGTTCGGCATTTCGCTTTCGCTCCGGCTCGATTATTCACTCGGGTCCATGCAGAGGGAAGACCCCGCCCGCCGCTCGGCGATCATGCGCGCGGTCAAATCGCGCGACACGGCGCCCGAGCGCGCGGTGCGCGCCTTGCTGCGCGGCGTCGCGCCGCATTACCGGCTGCATCGCAAGGACATCCCCGGCAATCCCGATGTCGCCTATGTCGGACGCAAGCTCGCCATTTTCGTGCATGGCTGCTTCTGGCACGGCCATGATTGCGCGCGCGGCGCCCGCATGCCGAAAGCCAACGCCGATTATTGGCGCGCCAAGATCGGCCGCAACCGCGCGCGCGACGCCGTCCACAAGGAAAAGCTCGCGGCGCTCGGCTGGCGCGCGCTGGTGGTGTGGGAATGCGAGCTGAAGGATCGCGCGGCGCTGGAGCAGAAGCTGCGGGCGTTTCTGGCGGATGTAGAGCGAGCCTGAAGGCTCGCGGTCCAAAGGCGCACGCTGGACCGCGAGCCTTCAGGCTCGCGTCTGCGCCGCGGCGCGCGCGAGATTGAGCTCGAGCAGCTTCGCGAGCGCCTCCTCGGTGGCAATCTCCTCCGGCCAGCCATAGGCGGCGGCGACGGCGCGGTCGAGCGCGTCCTGAGGAGCCCGCGAAGCGGGCGTCTCGAAGGACGGCCGAGGGAGGACTCCAGCGGATTCGCCCGTTGCCGTCCTTCGAGACGCCGCCTGCGGCGGCTCCTCGGGACGAGGGTCGGGGAATTTGTCCTTCACCCGATCGCCGCAGCACGGACGCGAGCCTGAAGGCTCGCATCATGTCAGAGAAAGCGCGCGGTCAATCCTTCGCGCGCTCGACATAGCTGCCGTCTTCCGTCTGGATGACGATGCGCGTGCCGGCCTGGATGTGCGGCGGCACCATCACGCGGGCGCCATTGGAGGCGATCGCCGGCTTGTAGGAGGAGGAGGCGGTCTGGCCCTTCATCGCCGGCTCGGTCTCGGTGATCTCGAGCGTCACGCGCGCCGGCAGCTGGATCGCCACCGCGGCGCCGTTGAACAGCGAGATGATGCAGACCATGCCTTCCTGCAGCCATTGCGCCTGATCGCCGACGATGTCCTTGGGCACGATCACCTGGTCGTAGGTCGCGGTGTTCATGAAGGTGAAGCCGTCGTCATCGCCGAACAAATAGCTGAAATCCTGGTCCTCGACGAAGGCGCGCTCGACCTGCTCGGTGGTCTTGTAGCGGTCGGCGACCTTCACCCCGTCGGAAAGGCGGCGCATGTCGATCTGCGTGGTCGGCGTGCCCTTGCCGGGGAAGAAGCTCTCGGCCTTCAGCACGACATAGAGGTTGCCGTCCTCCTTCTCGATGATGTTGCCCTTGCGGATCGAACTGGCGATGACTTTCACGATTGTCCATCCTCGATTGCTGGCCGCGCTCGGCGGGTCTATGAACCTTTGGGGATCGAGCCGCGCGCGTCGCTCTCGAACCTCTCGCTCTCGAACCTCTATGGCCGACGAATGACGCGAGTGTCGCCCTGGTGGGCCCGCGATGTTTACGCCGATCGCAAGCCTTTTCTCAAGGCTCGCGCGAAAATTGCCGCGGCCCTGCGACAGTTTTTCGCCCGCGAAGGCTTTTTCGAGGTCGAGACGGCCGCGCTCCAGGTCTCGCCCGGCAATGAGACCCATATCTCGGCCTTCGCCACGGATCTCGTCGACGCCGCAGGCGCGGCGCGCCGGCTCTATCTGCATACGTCTCCGGAGTTTTCCTGCAAGAAGCTGCTGGCGGCGGGGGAGGAGCGCATTTTCACCTTCGCCCGCGTGTTCCGCAATCGCGAGCGCTCCGCCCTGCACCACCCCGAATTCACCATGCTGGAATGGTATCGCGCCGGCGAGCCGCCGGAGCGGATCATGGAGGATTGCGCCGGCCTCGTCGCCGCCGCCGCCGAGGCTGTGGGGGCGGAGCGCTTCGTCCACCGTGGCGCGAGCGTCGATCCGTTCGCGGAGCCGGAGGCGATCTCGTGCTGCGAGGCCTTCGACCGCTATGCGGGGATCGATCTTGCCGCGCTGATCGGCGACCGCGACGGGCTCGCCCGCGCCGCCGCCCATGACGGCGTTCGCGTGACGCCGGATGATTGCTGGTCGGATCTGTTCAGCAAGATCCTGTCGGAAAAAGTGGAGCCCGAGCTCGGGCGCCGGCGCGCCAGCCTGCTCTGCGATTATCCGCTGAGCGAGGCGGCGCTGGCGCGGCCCAAGGCGCAGGACCCGCGCTTCGCCGAGCGATTCGAGCTGTTCGCCTGCGGGGTCGAGCTCGCCAATGGCTTCGGCGAGCTGACCGATCCGGCCGAGCAGCGGCGGCGCTTCGAGGAGCAGATGGCGCGGCGCGAGCGCATCTATGGCGACCGCTATCCGATCGAAGAGGATTTTCTGAGCGCGCTCGCGCAAATGCCTCCGGCGAGCGGCGTCGCCCTCGGCTTCGACCGCCTGGTGATGCTGGCCACGGGAGCGGAGCGGATCGAGCAGGTGCTGTGGACGCCCGTGGCGGGGACGGAGACAAGGGGCTGAGAACCGTGGTCCTCGGTTAGTAGAACCGACGAGGCGAGGACTCGGGGCGTCGCTGCGCTTGGCGGCGGGCTCGGGCTGAAGGCATTGAAGCATTTGATTCGCAGCGCCGCCGGGCTGCTGCGGCGATGACGCGAATGCTCACGCCGACGCCGCGGCGCCGAGCGAGCAAGGGGCCGAGAAGGTCCTGTCGAGCAGCAGATCGCGAAAATTCGTCGCCTCCATCGGGCGGCCGAAATAATGGCCCTGGACCTCGTCGCATCCCGCTTCCTTGAGGAATTCGGCCTGCAGCGCCGTTTCCACTCCTTCCGCGAGAACCTGGAGGCGCAGGCTGCGGCCCAGCGCGAGAATGGCTCTCGTGATCGTCATCTCGTCGGAATCCCCAGGGATATCGCGAATGAACGAGCGATCGATCTTCAGCTTGTCGACCGGCAGGCGATTGAGATAGCGGAGCGACGACTGGCCGGCGCCGAAGTCGTCGATGGCGAGAGACACCCCGAGCGCGCGCAAGTCCTCCATCACTTTGATGTTGCGCTGCGTCTGCCGCATGATGAACGACTCCGTGATCTCCAGCTCGAGATATTCGGCCGGGAGCGCGGCCTCCGCGAGCGCGCGGGTCACAGTCGCCAGAATATCGCTGCGCTCGACCTGCACGCCCGACACATTCACCGCCATGCGCGGCGACTTCAGCCCCGCCTTCATCCAAGCCTTGGCCTGATGGCATGCGGCGCGCAACACCCACTCTCCGATCGACACCATGAGCCCAGCGTCTTCTGCGATCGGAATGAACAGGTCCGGCGAGATCCAGCCGCGTTGCGGATGGCGCCAGCGCAGCAAGGCCTCCGCCCCGACGAGGCGGCCGTCGTAAAATGCGAACTGCGGCTGGTAGTGAACCGCCAATTCATTGCGCTTCAGAGCATTGCGCAGCTCGCTCTCGAGGAACAGGCGTTCTCCGGCGTGGGTCGTCAGATGAGCCTCGTAGAAGCGAAAATCGTCGCGGCCCGATTCCTTTGCCCGATACATGGCGAGATCGGCGTTCTTGATCAGAGTGGTCGCGTCGTCGCCATCGCCGGGGTAGCAGCTCACCCCGATCGAGGTGCGGACGTCCAAGCGGTGGCCATGCACCATGAAAGGCTTATGGAAGGCCGCGAGAATGCGTCGCGCCGTCGCCTCGATGGCGCGCCGGCTGCGCACATTTTCGAGAAGCACGATGAATTCGTCGCCGCCGAGCCGCGCCACCGTGTCGCAGCGCCGCAGGCAGTCCTTCAGACGCTGCGCTACCTCGCGCAGCAGGGCGTCTCCGACAGGATGCCCGAGACTGTCATTGACATATTTGAACCGATCGAGATCGAGGAACAGCAGGGCGAGCGAGTGGCCGCCGCGCCGCGCCCGCTGCAGGGCGCGCTCGCAGCGCTCCCCGAACAATTGCCGATTGGGCAGCTCGGTCAGAGTATCGTAGTAGGCGAGATGCCGGATATGATCGGCCGATCGCTTGTGCTCGCTGAGATCGAAGAAAACGCCGACAAAGTTCGCGATCCGGCCCTGCGCGTCCCGTACCGCCGATATGCTCTGCCACAGCGGAATGCTCCGGCCGTCCTTGCTCCGGTCCCAAATTTCGCCCTGCCACTGCCCCTCCTCCCGGAGCGTGGCCCAGAGCGTCCGATAGAATTCCTGGTCGTGGCGCCCCGACTTCAGCAGGCTCGTCTTGCGGCCGACGATTTCCGCGGCCGAATAGCCCATGATCTTGCTGAACGCCGGATTGACCTTGACAATACGGGCGTCGGCGTCGGTGACGACGATGCCGTTGAGACTGTCGTCGAAGACATTGGCGGCGAGCCGGAGCTGCTCCTCCGCCGCGCGGTTGGCCGTGATATCCTGCACGGTGCCGACGGAGCGCAGCGGACGCCCGCCGGAGTCGTAATGGGTGACGCATCGTTCGGCCACCCATTTCACGCGGCCGTCGGCGAACAGCAGTCGGTGATCGATCGCATAAGCGCGCCTGGCGCTCAGCGACGACATGTAGGCCTCGTCGACCGCGGCGCGGTCGTCGGGATGGACGAGGGCGATGAAGTCGGCATATCCGAACGGACCGCTGACGGGCTCCAGCTCGAAAATGCGGAAGACCTCCTCCGACCAGTTCAGGCGATCGCGCGTCAGATCCAGCTCCCAATGGCCGAGCTGCGCGATGTGCTGGGCCTCCTTGAGCAGGCTTTCGCTGCGACGAAGACGTTCCTGCTGCTGCTTCAGCGCAGTGATGTCGGCCGCCCAAACGACCGCGCCTTCTTCCTTGCCCTGCGGATCGTATTGCAGGCTGGCTTCGAGCCAATAATTGCGATAGTGGCCTTCGCGCTCGCGCAGGCGATGCTCCGCGGCGTAGGCCCCGCTCCTGCGCAAGGTCTCGATCAATGGGGACAGCACGGGCCACGGCAAGCGCAGGAGGGATTTGCCGAGGTCGGATCTTTCGTCGGGATGAAGCCAGTCGTCCAGCACGCGGCCTTCGGGCGCCGCGGCCGGATCGCTCATTTCCTCGATGAAGCGCCTGTTGACCTGGCGGATGCGGCCGTCCGGCCTGAGCACGACCACGAGCGCTCCGGCCGTGTCCATGACGCGCTGGGTGAAGTCGCGCTGGCTCGACTGGCGCAAATTGGCGTCGCGCAGAGCGCTCGCTTGCGCCTCCAGGCCGCGCAGCATCGTCTCAGCCTGCTCGGCCTCCTTCGACAATTGCCGCTCCAACGCGCCGTTCGCCAGCCTCAGCGCCTCGATCTCGGTGCGCAGATGCGCGATTTCGTCGTCTTTCGGCTCAGCCATGGCGGTGCGCCCCGATATAGGCGCTCAGCTCCGCGACGGCATTCTCCACGGCTCTGGCGACAGGTCTCGACAGCCCCGGCTGGAACGGCGCGAGGCTCGACGCCTCGGCCGCGAGAACAATTATTTTCGGCGCCGGCTCGGGCTGCGCGGCGAGGACTCGCAACAGATAGCCCAGGCCCGAGCCATGGCCGGCAACCGCGCTTTCGAGAGAAATCGATTCCGGGGACAGATAGCCGAGCCGGCCCGGCGCGCCGGCCGGGGCCGCGGCGTCGACGATGACGGCCTCGTCGCAAGCCTCGAAGGCGGCCAGCGCGGCGAGCCCGGCGGTTCCGCAGTCGAAAAGGCGCAGTCCGCGCGGCAGGGGGAGCGAAGCGAGCCGCTGGTAGACGGCAGGACCGAAGCCGTCGTCGCCATGAAGCGGATTGCCGAAGCAGACGATGTGACGCACGGGCGAGCCCGATGTGAGCAGGGTCAAGGCAGGTAGCTTACGCGCTTTCCGGTTTCCAGGACGTGTACGGTGCAGACGAGGCAAGGATCGTGAGAGCGGATGATGTGACCGATCTCGACGGGGTCGTCGGGATCGCTCACCGCGACGCCGACGAGGCTCTGTTCCCAGTGCCCGGGCCGGCCCTCGCTGTCGCGGGGCGAGGCGTTCCAGGCGGTCGGGGTGATGATTTGATATTTTTCGATCAGGCCGTCCTTGATCCTCACCCAATGGCCCAGAGCCCCGCGCGCCGCCGTGAGAAGGCCATGGCCTTCGCCGTCGCATTCCTGCGCTTTCGCCGGGCCGATGAAATGAGGTTCGTCGAGATGACGCGCGAGCTCGTTCAGCATGCGACGAGCATAAAATATTTCGTGAGCGATGCGCCGCACTCGGGCGAATTGTCGCAACCAGGCATTGCCGCCCTCGGCTGCGTGTAGCGACGCGATCAGAGGATCGCCGCCGATCAGCAGCTCCGCGAGCGGGCCGGTCTGCACCACCTTGTCGCCATAACGCGGCGCTTTGACCCAGGTGTAGCGGTCGCCGCCGGGCTGGAATTGCGGGATCGTCTCCCCGGCGAAAGGATGGCGCCCGCCTTCGTAAGGGCGGAACCATGAATGGCGCACATGCTCATTGATCAGCTTCTGGTCCAGCGGCTCGACCGCCCCGCTCTCGCCGTCATAGAAACCGCCGCGCATCAGCTTCGCATCATAGGGCGCTCCCCATTGTTCCGGATCGCAAACAGCGCCATAGCTCAGCATGTGCGATGCGCCGCCGGCGGCGTTATGCAGGCCCAGAGAACGAGCCGCGCGCGTGACGAGGCCGAGGGCGCTCCGCGCATGGGCGGGCGTCTCCGCCCAGGCGAAATAGTCCTCCGCCGCGCTCATGGCGAGCCAATCGTCGAGCGCCGCGCCGACGACGCGGTCCTCGTACCAGCGCTGCGTCTCGTCGAGGATCGCGCGGCAGGCGACGATCCGGCGAAGATCGGCCGGCGTCGTCACCCCGCCCGGCGCCATGTAAGAGGAATGCGGCCACTGGCCGCCGAAATGCGCGACGATCTCGATCACCCGCCGGGTCGCGGCGAGCGTCTCGCGATACATGGAGCCGCGGAACGGCTCGAACGCCTCGGTCAATGTCTCGAACCAGGGCTCGCGTCGATAAGCCTCATTGCAGAAGTCCGGCGTGAAGAACAGGAACGTCTGGCGCAGGTCGTTTTGCACGCCCTCGGAGATGAGGCACAAGTTGCGGATGCGCGTCGCATTCGCCGGCGGCGGAATTCGCCAGATGTGCTCCAGGGCCATCACCGCCGAGTAGAGGTGCGCCGTGCCGCAGATGCCGCAGACGCGCGGCGTGATGACCAGAGCGTCGCGCGGCGTGCGGCCGACCATGATCTGCTCGAAGCCGCGATACAGCGTCCCGACGGTTCGAGCCTCGCTCACGCGTCCATCCTGCAGCGTGAGGGCGATCTCCAGATCGCCTTCGACCCGATTGAGATTGACGTTGATTTCGATCTTGGCCATTCAGTTGTCTGTGTCCGCGCCCTTGACTCGCGCCGGAGCGGCGGCGCGCGCTAGATTCTTGTACGCCATGTAGCGGGGACGCTCGACGCCGAGCGGAAGACGCAGCGGAATCTCGCCGATTTTTTCGGTGTGGAACAAATCGACGTCGCGCGGAAAATCCGGCGCGGTGCAGCCGAAGCAGGGAACGCCGGCGCGCGTCTTGCTGCTCACGCCGTTCCACAGATCGCTGTTGCAGACGGCCTGTGTCGTCGGGCCCTGGCAGCCGAGATTGAAAAACAGACACGCCTTTCCGCCGAGCTCGACATCTTCGATGTCGTATTCGTGGTGCTCGTTGCGCGTGCAGCCCTGATGCACGAGCGTTTCGAAAAACGCGCGAGGCCGATTGAGCGCATCGAGCTGCAGCGGAAGATCAGCGGCCAGCCAAGCCAATGTCTGCGTCATCGCGTGCGGATGGGCGGGACAGCCGGCGATGTTGACGACCGGATATCCCTCGCGCGAGCGCCACTCCGCGGGAAGAAGGCCGCCGGGGTCGGCTCGGTCATATTGCAGGCCGATGCAGTCGCCCGGGTTCGGGGTCGCGGCATGGACGCCGCCGAACGCCGCGCATGTGCCCATCGCCACGACCACGCCGGCCCGCGCAGCCAGAGCTTTGGCGATTTCCATTCTCGCTCGGCCGCGATAGCTGTCGTAAAGGCCCGTGCCGCGCGGCGCGGTGACGATGCTTCCCTCGACGCAGAGAATATCCAGCTGCCGCGAGCCGTCGAGAATGCGCTCGAGCAAGGCGTCGTAGAGCCGCATCGGCGCGTGCGAAAGCGACGGATGCCAGAGAAGCTCGAGCCCATGCTGCGACAAAAGCTGTTCGAAGCTCGGCGACTGTGCGCCGAGAATAGCCAGCGACTCGCCGCCGCAGGCTCCGGTTTGCAGCCAGAGCAAGCTCTTCAATCGCCCTCCCCGGCGGGCCCGCCGCTTCTTGTCATTAATTCATTATACGCTTTTTCGAATATCATCCCATCTGCATTTTTGTCGCGGACCGCAGACGGATATTGCTCTGGTCTAGATCGGGCGCGCGACGCCCGCTCAATCGCTCGCACGCATTTGCAGAACCTGCAGCGCGACCGATGTCGCCGACGAACGGCTGTCCACGCCGAGCTTGACGAAAATCCGCTCCAGATGCTTATGCACCGTGCGCGGCGAAATGCAGAGAATCTCCGCAATGTCGGAGTTCGACTTGCCGCGCGCGATCCAGCTCAGCACCTCCGCCTCGCGCAGCGTGAGCGCGAATTTGCGCACGAGAAACGCCTCGTCGGTGACGACATGCCGCTCCGTCAGACGGAACAGCAGCTCCGCGCCGCCGATCTCGCACAAGAACGAAATCGACATTCGGTCGGTTTCGCCGACCGAGCCGCCATGGTCGCGCCGCTCGATGGCGCTGCGCAGCAGCGCGGAGAAGGATTCGGGCGGCGCTGCGCGCAGCGACTCGAACGAGCCGAATTGCGCGGCGAGCAGATCAGCCGCCTGCGGCGTGCACCATAGGACGCGGCCGTGTCTGTCCACCGCCAGAAGATGCCGACCCGCGGCGTCGAGCGCGACTCGCGCGCCGAACGCCGCTTTCGCATTCGACACATGGATGCGGATGCGCGCCACGAGCTCGTCGATGTTCACCGGCTTCACGACATAATCGACGCCGCCCGCCGCGAGGCCCATCAGCACATGGCTGATGTCCTTGAGCCCGGTCAGAAATATCACCGGCACATGGGCGAAGCGGGGATTTTGCTTGATCCGCCGGCACGTCTCGAAACCGTCGAGCCCCGCCATCACGGCGTCGAGCACGACGACATTGGGCGGAACGCGCCCCAGCAGCGACAGCGCCGCCTCTCCGGTGGTCGCCGCGAGCACGGTGAGATCGGCGCGCTCCAGCGCATCGACGAGAAAGCCGAGCTCGTCGCGATTGTCGTCGACGACGAGCGCCGTGTCGCGCTGGCGCAGGTCAGCCGACATCGCCGCTTCCGACTCGCAATGCATTCCCGAGCGCCTCGAACTCGAAGTTCTTGGCCATCGCGCGCAATTGCGCGACGACGGCGCCATGGGCGGGAGACTGCCCCTCGATCTCCCGCAGCGCCGCTTCTATGCCGCGGCTGTAGCCCATGTCGCACAGGCGCAGCAGCCGCTCCACCTGTTCCGGGGCAAGGCCATGTCGCGCCGGCGCGAGCGGCGCGCCGCAGGAGGCGGAGCGCGCCGCGACATAGAGCCAGTCGAGCCCGAGCAGATTGCCGACGCGGTCGAGCATTTCAGAGATGTCGATCGGCTTGATCAGAAAATCATCATGCGGCGAATCGGGTCGGCGGCGCTCGATCAGCTCATGCGCATTGGCCGAGACCATCATGATCGGCGTTTCGACGGCGAGCGAGGCGCGTAGGTGGCGCGCCGCCTCCCATCCGTTCATCTTCGGCATGGCGATGTCGAGCATGACGAGATCGGGGCGGCGCTCCAGCGCGAGCGCGAGGCAGTCCGCGCCATTCGACGCCGTCAGCACCTCGAAGCCGAGCGCCCCGAGCGCGCGCCGCATCAAGTCGAGATGAACCGCCGTGTCGTCGGCGATGAGGATGGTCTTGCGCGGCCCGGCATAGCCTCGGATTTGCGGCGGCTTCGGTCCCTCTTCCGGAGAGGGCGCCGCGGTCAGATAGAGCCGCACGACGAATCGGCTGCCGACCCCCACTCTGCTCTCGACCTTGATCTCTCCCCCGATGATCTGCGTCAGCAGCTTGGTGATGGTGAGACCGAGACCCGTGCCGGGAATGGCGGAGACTTGCGGCAGCCGGCCGCGCTCGAAGGGCACGAAAATATCGTCCATGTCCTCCGGGAGAATGCCGACGCCGGTGTCCTCCACGATGAACTCGGCGATATCATTGCGATAGCCGACCGTCAGCGCGGCATGGCCGGCCTCGGTGAACTTCACGGCGTTGGAGACGAGATTGATCAAGATCTGCCGCAGCCGCTTCTTGTCGGTGCGCACATAGCGAGGCAGCAGCGGGCTGCGCTCGTAATGAAAGGCGATGCCCTTGGCGGCGGCCTGCAGGCGGAACATGTCGACGAGCTGGTCGAGCGTCTCGTCGATGCGGAAGATGTCTCGCGCGACATCGAGCGAGCCCGTCTCGATCTTGGCGACGTCGAGCAGACCGTCGATGAGATTGGCGATGTGCTCCGCGCTGCGCCGAATGACGCGCGCGGCGTCCAAAGGCGCATCCGCCACATCGCGCTCGAGCAGCTGGGCGTAGCCGTTGATCGCATTGAGCGGCGAGCGGATTTCGTGATTGAGGCCGGCGATGAAGCGCGTCTTGGCGATATTCGCCGCCTCCGCGGCTTCCTTCGCCCGCTGCAGCTCCGCGTCGGTGCGCTCATGCGCCGCGATCTCCTCGCGCAGAAACTCGGTCTGGCGCCGCGTCTCCTCCTCCGCCACGCGACGGCTCTCCTGCGCGAGCACCAGCGCCCATGCGGCGACGCCCATGACCAGCAGGAGCCCGACGAAGACGATCTCGAGCGTGGTGCGCACGATCGGACGCGCCGCCGGGCCGAGCACGGCCGAATATTGCAGATAGATCGCGCCGAGGATCGCCCCGCTGACGAGCGTGAGAAGCGCCAGCACGACGATGAATCGGCCGGCCCGCGACGCGAGCGCGTCGCCCGCCCCGCGCGGCAGCAGGCGGCCGAACCAGGCCTGCGCTTGCTCGACGAGACGCCCGTCCGGCTTGCAGCGGTCGCCGCATCGCATATCGAGCGAGCAGCACAGCGAGCAGATCGGCCCGCTATAGGCCGGGCAGCAGGCCATATCCTGCGGCTCGAAACTGTTCTCGCAGATCATGCAGCGGACCGGCTGCCCGCCTGTGGCGAAAATCGTCGGCGAACGCGCGACGTAGTAGCGGCCACGCGTGAGGTGAGCGAGCAGCGGCGCAAGCGAGAACGCGACCACGAAGCCGATCGGCGCCGCGAGCGGCTGCAGAGTATCGCCGGCGAGGCCATAGAGAGTCGCGGTCGAGACGATGAGCGAGGCCAGCATGGCGCCACATCCGACCGGATTGACGTCATAGAGATAAGCGCGACGAAACTCGATCTGCGGCGGGCTGAGGCCGAGCGGCTTGGAGACGACGAGATCGGCGGTCAGAGCGCCGATCCAGGCCACGGCGAAATTGGAATAGAAAGCGAGCACGCTGTCGACGACGCGGGCGACGCCGAACTCCATCAGCATCAGCGCCAGCATCACATTGAACACCAGCCAGACGACACGGCCGGGATGATTATGCGTGAGGCGCGAGAAGAAATTCGACCAGGCGATGGACCCCGCGTAGGCATTGGTGACATTGATCTTCGTCTGACAGACGACGACGAAGACGAGGGTCAGCCCGAGCGCCAGCGGCGGCGAGTTCAGCAGCCCGTCGAAGGCGAGGCGATAGAGCTCGCTCGGCTCCGCGGCCCGCTCGGCGGGAATGCCGAACGCTAGGGCCTGGCTCGCCAAAAAAGAGCCGGCGGCGAGCTTGAGCACTCCGATCACGATCCAGCCGGGCCCGGCGCAGAGCAGCGCGCTTTGCCGGCTCGCCGCGCCGACGCGGCCCTTGCTCGGCAGGAAGCGCAGATAATCGACCTGCTCGCCGATCTGCGGCAGCAGCGAGAGGAGGATGGAGACCGCCGCGCCAAAGCCCGCGAGATCGAAGCCGGCGCCCTGCGCGCCCTGGGCTCCGGGATGCGATGCCCAGGCGCGCAACGCCGGCGGGCCGGCGACCATGACATAAGCGAGCGGCGCGATCTGCAGCACGAGCCAGATCGGCTGCGTCCACAGCTGAAAGCGGCTGATGAAGCGAATGCCGAGCGCGGCGATCGGCAGCACGCCGAGCGCGGAGATCGCATAGGCGACGCCGATCGGCAGGCCGAGTCCCATCTTCAGCGCCTCGGCCATGATCGTGCCTTCGAGCGCGAAGAGAATGAAGGTGAAGCAGGCGTAGATGAGCGAGGTGACCGTCGACCCGATATAGCCGAAGCCGGCGCCGCGGGTCAGCAGATCCATATCGACGCCGCATTTCGCCGCGTAATGGCCGATCGGCAGGCTGACGAGGAAGGTCAGCGCGCCGACGGCGAGGATCGCCGCCATGGCGTTGGCGAAGCCGAAGCTCAAAGTGACGCCGCCGCCGAGCGCCTCGCAGGCCAGAAAGGAGATCGCCCCGAGCGCCGTGTTGGCGACGCGCCACGGCGTGAAGCGGCGCGCCGATTCGGCGGTGTAGCGCAGCGAATAATCTTCGAGCGTCTGATCGGCGACGAACTGATTATAGGTCCGCCGGACGGGAAAAATACGCTGCTGGTCGGTCATTCGCTCTCTTGAACTGGCCTCACACCGGGCGGGGCTCGCCGGCCGGCCGCCAGCCCTCTCCCTCGAGGCAGTCTAGCATGGCTTGCGACAGGATCGTCGTCGCGGGCGTCGACTGCCGAACCGGCCGCTCTCCCTCGCCCAGCTTCTTCACGCAGCTGTCGGTCGCCTTCTTCAGCCCGCCCATGTCGCCGCCGACGTTCCACCACAGATCGACGGCGAATCGCTGCGCCACGACGGTCTTGGGCCCTTTGACGGTCTCGCCGTTCGCCTGCTGGACGAGGACGAGCAGCGCGAGCGCGCCCGCCGTAATTCCGATGATGTCCATTGCCGTCGATTTGCGCATCGCTTGCTCCCCCTGCCGGCGGAGCTTCGCCGGCTTCCGCCCCATTCGACACGAGGCCACGTACGGATCAATACGCATTTCAGCGTATTTCTACGTAGGCGTCAGCGCCGCTAATCCTCGAAGCGGGCGTCGAGGTCGCGCCGTCGAGTCGCGGCCCTCGGCCGACGACGACGACAGGGCCGAGCGCGCGAGGCGCGCGAAAAATCGAGGGGGACAAATGACCGTAACCGGCGACGAGCAGGCGCGCGACGACGCGCGCCTGCGACGGAGTTCTTTCGTGAAGATCGTGTCGAAGGCCGCGCTGGCCGCCGGCCTTCTCGCCGCCGCGGGCCCGGCGCAGGCGCGCGTCGTGCTGCCGCTCGGCGACGATGACCAATGGTTCAGCGTCGGCTTCGGGCTGCGGCCCTTCTTCAGCGACGTGACCCGCAACAATGCTCCCGGAACCAATCCCGACCGCGTCGATCTCGAGAGCTTCCGCATCTTCTCCTCGGCCTCCTTCAATCAATATCTGAAGGCGACGTTCAACACGGAGATCACCAGCAACAGCACCATTCAAGTGCTCGACGGCTACGGCCAGATCGAGCCGATGGACGAGATCAACGTGTGGGGCGGCCGCATGCTGCCGCCGAGCGACCGCGCCAATCTCGACGGTCCCTATTATCTGCTCGGCTGGTCCTATCCCGGCGTCGTCTCCCGCTATCCGGGCAAAGTGTCCGGCCGCATGGACGGCGGCACGATCTGGGGCAAGCTGTTCGAGAAGCGGCTCACTTACTCCTTCGGCGTCTATGACGGCCACAATCAGATCGTCGGCGCTTCGAATCAGTCCGGGCATCCGCTGTTCGCGGGCCGCGTCAACCTCAATCTGCTCGATCCCGATCCCGATCCGGCTTATTATACGAGCAGCACCTATTTCGGCGGCGCCGACGTCCTCGGAATCGGTTTCGCGATCCAACATCAGGAGGACGGCGTCGGCAATGCGCTGCAGCGCGCCGATTTCACCGCCTGGAACATCGACGTGTTGTTCGAGAAGAAGCTCGGCGAGTTCGGCGCCGCGACCTTCGAGGGCGCCTATTACCGCTACTACACGCATGGCGTGAACGACGTCGCCGCCAATTTCAACGGCGCGCGCTCGACCGATCTCGTCGGCGGCATTCGTCCGGGCGAAGCCTATATGCTCGGCGCCGGCTATCTCATTCCTTACGTGATCGGCTGGGGCAGGCTGCAGCCCTTCTTCCGCTACCAGTCGTTCCGCGACACGCTCGCCGCGACATGGGAGCGCCAATACGACATGGGCGTCACCTATGTGATCGACGGCCATAATCTGCGCGTCACCGCCAACTACGCGATCAATCAGTTCACGGCGCGCAAGGACATCGACAGATTCATCCTCGGCCTGCAGATCCAATTCTGACGCGCCTCTCGATCAGGACCAGGGAGCGAAACCAATGAAACGTAGAATAGTGGTCAAGAGCCTCGGCTTCGTCGCCGCGGGCGCATTGCTCGCCGCGGGCGCGATCCTGCCGGCGCGCGCCGCCGACAAGAGCCCGATCAAGGTCGGCGTCCTTCATTCACTGTCCGGCACGATGGCCATCAGCGAGACCGTGCTGAAGGACACGGCGCTGATGGCGATCGAGGAGATCAACGCCAAGGGCGGCGTGCTCGGCCGCAAGCTCGAGCCGGTCGTCGTCGATCCGGCGTCCAACTGGCCGCTGTTCGCTGAAAAGGCGCGGCAGCTGCTCGCCACCGACAAGGTCGCAGTGGTGTTCGGCTGCTGGACCTCGGTGTCGCGCAAATCCGTGCTGCCGGTGTTCAAGGAGCTCGACGGCCTCCTGTTCTATCCGGTGCAATATGAGGGCGAGGAGCTCGAGAAGAACGTCTTCTACACCGGCGCGGCTCCGAACCAGCAGGCCATCCCCGCCGTCGAATATCTGATGAGCAAGGCCGGCGGCGGCGCCAAGCGCTTCGTTCTGCTCGGCACAGACTATGTCTATCCGCGCACGACCAACAAGATCCTGCGCGCCTTCCTCCGCTCCAAGGGCGTGGCCGACGCCGACATCATGGAGGAATATACGCCTTTCGGTCACAGCGATTATCAGACGATCGTCGCGAACATCAAGAAATTCGCCTCCGGCGGCAAGACCGCCGTCGTCTCGACCATCAACGGCGATTCGAACGTGCCTTTCTACAAGGAGCTCGGCAACGCCGGCCTCAAGGCGACGGAAGTTCCGGTCGTCGCCTTCTCGGTGGGCGAGGAGGAGCTGCGCGGCGTCGACGCCAAGCCGCTCGTCGGCCATCTCGCGGCATGGAACTATTTCATGTCGCTGAAGAACCCCGCCAACACGGAGTTCAAGAAGAAATGGGCCGCCTACGCCAAGGCGCATGGCGTCGCCAACGCCGACAAGCCGCTCACCAATGATCCGATGGAGGCCACCTATATCGGCGTCAATATCTGGAAGCAGGCGGTCGAGAAGGCGAAGACCACCGATGTCGACAAGGTGATCGCCGCGGTGGGCGGCCAGAAATTCGAGGCACCCTCCGGCTTCACCGCCGAAATGGACGAGAAGAACCACCATCTTCACAAGCCCGTCTTCATCGGCGAAGTAAAGGCGGACGGCCAGTTCAACGTGGTGTGGAAGACGCCGGGCCCGGTGCGCGCGCAGCCCTGGAGCCCCTTCATCCCCGGCAACGACAAGAAGAAGGACCAGCCTGACGCCAATTGACGAAAAGACGGCGGACGGCCCGACGATCGGGCCGTCCCAGGGCGATTCGGATGCGGATCGAAACGGAGCGTCACCCTTTGCGTATGCTGCGACTCTTCGCCGGCCTTGCGATGCTGGCGGTTTTCTGCGCGCCGGCCGCGGCGCTCGACCGCGGAGCGATCGGTCGTCTCGCCAGCGGCGACGCGGACGAGCAGCGACAGGCGCTCGACGCGCTCGTCGCCGACAACGACGTTTCCGCTCTTCCCTTCTTGCAAGATCTGCTCGCCGATCGCGTCAAGATCGGCGCGGACACGACCATTATCGTCGACGGCGATCATGGCCTCGACCCGCTCGAGCGCGCGCCCGTCGCGCTGCCCTCGGACCTCGAGGATGTCTCGACGAGCAATAGCCTGCGCCTCGCGATCGAAGAATCGATCGCCGCTCTGGAGCTCCTCTCGCCCGATCCGGCGCTTCGGCTCGAAGCCGTGAAGCGCCTGCAGAACGCCGAGCTCGACGAAGCGCGCCTCGCTCTGATCGCCAAGGCCGAGAGCCACGAGCGCGATTCCGCCGTGCGCGACGGCCTGCGTCAGATGCGCGCTCTCTCCGAGCTGCAGAGCGGCGACCGCGCGATGCGCCTCGCCGCGGCCAAGGCACTGCGCGCCAGCGTCTCGGGCCGCGTGCGCGAAGCGCTGAAGGCCCGCCTCGCCAGCGAGGAGGACGGCGAGATTCGCGTCGCCCTCACGCGGTCGCTGCGCAATGTCGAATCGAGCCTCGCGATCGGCGAGAATCTCGGCATCGTCTTTTCCGGCGTCAGCCTCGCCAGCATTCTGCTGCTCGCCGCGCTCGGCCTCGCCGTCACCTATGGCCTGATGGGCGTCATCAACATGGCGCATGGCGAGATGATGATGATCGGCGCCTACGCCACTTATGTGGCGCAAAATTGCTTTCGCGCCTATCTGCCCGACCATTTCCAATGGTATCTCGCCGCCGCCGCGCCGGTCGCATTCGTGGTCGCGGCGCTCATCGGCGTCGTCATCGAGCGCATGGTGATCCGTTTTCTCTACGGACGCGCGCTGGAGACGCTGCTCGCCACCTGGGGCGTCAGCCTGATCCTGATGCAGACGGTGCGCACGATGTTCGGCGCGCAGAATGTGCAGGTCGAAAATCCCGCCTGGATGTCCGGCCGCGTCTTCGTCATGGAGAATCTGCAACTGCCCTACAATCGCATCGTCATCATAGCCTTCTCGCTCGCCGTGCTGGCGCTCGTCTCCTTCCTGCTGGCGCGCACGCGCCTCGGGCTGTTCGTGCGCGCGGTGACGCAGAACCGCACGATGGCGAAATGCGTCGGCGTCGACTCCTCGCGAATCGACACGATCGCCTTCGCGCTCGGCTCGGGGATCGCGGGCCTCGCGGGCGTCGCGCTGTCGCAGGTCGGCAATGTCGGTCCGGACCTCGGCCAGCATTACATCGTCGACAGCTTCATGGTCGTCGTGCTCGGCGGGGTCGGCCAGCTCGCCGGCGCCGTCTACGCCGCGCTCGGGCTCGGCGTCGCCGGCAAGATTTTCGAAAATCTCGCCGGCGCGGTGCTCGCCGAAATCGCCCTGCTCGTCTTCCTCATCGTCTTCATTCAAAAACGTCCGCAGGGCCTGTTCGCGCTCGGCGGCCGCCAGGCCGATTGAGCTCGAAGCCCATGCTCCATGTCGCTCCCTCCCCTCCGCTCGCACGGTGCCTGTACGAGAAGCGCGGCTGGGCCCTGTTCGCGCTCGCCGCGCTCGTCATTCTCGTCGTCGCGCCGCTCGCCAATCTCGTGACGCCCGAGGGATCCTTCCTCCATCTCTCGGATGCTTCGGTCGCGCTGCTCGGCAAGCTGTTCTGCTACGCCATGCTGGCGCTCGCCATGGATCTCGTCTGGGGCTATGCAGGGATACTCAGCCTCGGCCATGGCGTCTTCTTCGCGCTCGGCGGCTACGCCTTCGGCATGTATCTGATGCGTCAGATCGGCCATGACGGCAGCTATCACGCAGACCTGCCCGACTTCATGGTCTTCCTCGACTGGAACTCGTTTCCCTGGTTCTGGGCCTATACCGACCATTTTTGCTACGCGCTCGCGCTCGCGATCCTCGCCCCGGCGGCGCTCGCCTGCGCGTTCGGCTTCTTCGCCTTCCGCTCGCGCATCAAAGGCGTGTATTTCTCCATCATCACCCAGGCGCTGACCTATGCGATGATGCTGCTGTTCTTCCGCAACGAGACCGGCTTCGGCGGCAATAACGGCTTCACCGACTTCAAGCGCATTCTCGATTATCCGCTGGCGACGCCGCAGACGCGCATCATCCTGTTCATGCTGTCGGGCGGCAGCCTCCTCCTCCTGCTGCTGGCGTCGCGCTTCATCGTGACGAGCAAGTTCGGCCGCGTGCTCACCGCCATTCGCGAGGCGGAGAGCCGGGTGATGTTCTGCGGCTATGACACGCTCTCCTACAAGCTCGCGATCTGGACCTTCTCGGCGGCGATCTGCGGCCTCGCCGGCGCGCTCTATGTGCCGCAGGTCGGCATCATCAATCCGAGCGAAATGTCGCCGGCGGCCTCGATCGAGATCGCCATATGGACCGCCGTCGGCGGACGCGGCACGCTGATCGGCCCGCTCGTCGGCGCCTTCGTCGTCAATGGCGCGAAGAGCCTCTTCACCGCGGCCATTCCCGAATATTGGCTATTCTTCCTCGGACTCCTGTTCGTGCTCGTCACCCTGCTGCTGCCCAAGGGCGTCATCGGCTTCTTCGATGCGCCGCCCTCGGCGCGCATCTCGCTCCCCTTCACCCGCAAGGAGCCCGCGTCATGATCGAGGCGACGGAGATTTCGAGCGCCGTCGCGCTCTATCTCGACGATGTGCAAGTCGCCTTCGACGGCTTTCGGGCGCTGCGCGGGCTGTCGCTGTCGATCGACGTCGGCGAGCTGCGCTGCGTCATCGGGCCGAACGGCGCCGGCAAGACGACGATGATGGACGTCATCACCGGCAAGACGAGGCCCGACGCCGGCCTCGTCTATTTCGGCCGCTCGCTCGATCTCACACGGATGAGCGAGCCGCAGATCGCCGCCGCCGGCATCGGCCGCAAGTTCCAGAAGCCGACCGTGTTCGAGCATCTCACGGTTTTTGAAAATCTCGAGCTCGCGGTGAAGGCCGACAAGAGCGTGCGCGCGTCCCTGTTCCGGCGGATCAGCGGCGAGCAGATCGACCGCATCGGCGAATTGCTGGAGACGGTGGAGCTCGCCGACAAGGCGCAGGATCGCGCCGGCCTGCTTTCGCATGGCCAGAAGCAATGGCTGGAGATCGGCATGCTGCTGGCGCAGCGCCCGCTGCTGCTGCTGCTCGACGAGCCGGTCGCCGGCATGACCGACCACGAGACGAAACGCACCGCCGAGCTATTGGAATCGCTCGCGGGCCAGCATTCGATCATGGTGGTCGAGCACGACATGGAGTTCGTCGGCGCGATCGCGCGCAAGGTCACGGTCCTGCACGAGGGCGCCGTGCTGGCGGAAGGACGCCTGTCCGACGTGCAGAGCGACGAGCGCGTCATCGAAGTCTATCTGGGGCGCTAGGCGATGCTCGAAATCAGCGGCCTCCATCAATATTACGGCAGCAGCCACATTCTGCGCGATGTGTCCTTCACGGCGCCCACGGGCGCCTGCACCGTGCTGCTCGGTCGCAACGGCGTCGGCAAGACGACGCTGCTGCGCAGCATCATGGGCGTGACGCCGATCCGCAGCGGCGCCATTCTGTTCGACGGCCGGGATATTTCGAAGCTCTCGCCCAATGAGCGCGCGGCGCGCGGCGTCGCCTATGTGCCGCAGGGACGCGAAATCTTCTCGCGTCTCACGGTGGAGGAGAATCTGCTGATGGGCATGGCGACGAAGCCCGCCCGCAAGGCTCGCTCCGTGCCGAGCGAGATCTATGAGATGTTCCCGGCGCTGAAGGAAATGCTCCGGCGCCGCGGCGGCGATCTCTCCGGCGGCCAGCAGCAGCAGCTCGCCATCGCCCGCGCCCTGATCTCCGATCCCAAGCTCATCATTCTCGACGAGCCGACGGAGGGAATCCAGCCGTCCATCATCAAGCTCATCGGTGAGGTGATAAAGAGCTTGAGCCGGCGCGGCGATCTCGCCATTCTGCTCGTCGAGCAGTACTATGATTTCGGCCGCGCGCTCGCCGACCATTATATGGTCATGTCGCGCGGCCAGATCGTCAGACGAGGTCTCGGAGCCGATATGGACAAGGACAACATCAGGGATTTCGTGGCGTTGTGAACGTCCCCCAGCGCGCGAGGGGCCGCGTCGCGCTGCGTTATGCGCAAGTCGAGGGAGCGAGCCGGTTGCGACATCTGGCGCAGGAGGCGCCGCTCAGGGCGCTGTTTCCCGGCGTCGAGCCAGACGAGGCGCCGGAGGCGGCGATCGTCAACACGGGCGGCGGCGTCGTCGGGGGCGATCATTATGCGATCGACGTCGAGGTCGAGCCGGGCGCGGCGCTGACGATCACGACGCCCGCGGCCGAGAAGATCTACCGCTCCGCGGGCGAGCATGCACGGATCGAAACGCGGCTGCGCGCCGCCGACGGCGCGCGGCTCGAATGGCTGCCGCAAGAGACCATTCTGTTCGACGAGGCGCGCTTGCGGCGGCGGCTCGATATCGATCTCGCGCCGACGGCGCGCTTTCTCGGCGTCGAAATTCTTCTGTTCGGCCGTCGCGCCAGCGGCGAATGGTTGAGCACGGGCGCGCTGCGGGATAGCTGGATGCTGCGCATCGGCGGCCGACTCGTCTGGGCCGACGCCTTCGGCCTCGACGGCTATATCGCCGCGCGACGCGCCGCGCCCTTCGGCATCGGCGACGCCGCCGGCTATGCGACCATTCTGGTCGCCGGGCCGACTGTCGCAGAGCTGTATCCGCTCGCGCGCCAATGCGCAGCGGGCGCGGCGAGCCTCGTCAATGGCGTGCTGCTGCTGCGCTTTCTCGACAATGACGCGGCGCGGCTGCGCGGCATGGTCATAGAGGCGCTGGCGGCGCTGCGGCCCGCCGCCGGCGGGCGCGGCGGCGCGCCGCGCTTGTGGATGAGTTGAAAAGCCGCGTCCGGGATGCGAGCCTCCAAGGCTCGCGGTCCGGGCGCGGATCCTTGGACCGCGAGCCTCAGAGGCTCGCACGGAGAGGAGAGACGCGGGATGCATTTGACGCCGCGTGAAAAAGACAAGCTGCTCGTCGCCGTGGCGGCGATGGTGGCGCGCCGGCGCCTCGAGCGCGGCGCCAGGCTCAACTATCCGGAGGCGATCGCGCTCATTACCGATTTCGTCGTCGAAGGGGCGCGCGACGGCCGCTCGGTCGCCGAGCTGCGGACGCAAGGCGCGAGCGTGCTGACGCGCGATCAGGTGATGGAGGGCGTTGCCGAAATGATCGAGGCGGTGCAGGTCGAAGCGACCTTTCCCGACGGCGTGAAGCTCGTCACCGTTCACGAGCCGATCCGATGATTCCCGGCGAGATCATTCCCGCCGAGGGCGAGATCATCCTCAACGAGGGCCGTGAGACGATCCTGCTCGAGGTCGCCAACACCGGCGATCGGCCGATCCAGATCGGCTCGCATTATCATTTCGCCGAGAGCAATGCGGCGCTGCGCTTCGACCGCGTCGCCGCGCGCGGCATGCGGCTCGACATTCCCGCAGGCTCGGCGGTGCGCTTCGAGCCCGGGCAGACGCGCAGCGTCTCGCTGATCGCTTACGCCGGCGCGCGCGCGGTCTATGGATTCAACGGCGCGGTGATGGGGCCTCTGGAGGCGAAAAATGACGAATAGGATCGGCCGGCGCGCCTATGCCGGAATGTTCGGACCCACGACCGGCGATCGCATCCGTCTCGCCGACACCGAGCTGCTGATCGAGATCGAGCACGATCATACGATCTATGGCGAAGAAGTGAAGTTCGGCGGCGGCAAGGTCATTCGCGACGGCATGGGACAGAGCCAGCGCTCCAATGCGGAAGGCGCCGTCGACACCGTCATCACCAACGCCGTCATTCTCGATCATTGGGGCGTCGTCAAAGCCGATATCGGCATCGTCAATGGCCGCATCGCCCGCATCGGCAAGGCCGGCAATCCGGACATTCAGCCCGCCGTCGACATCATCATCGGCCCAGGCACCGAGATCATCGCGGGCGAAGGCCGCATCGTCACCGCCGGCGGCATCGACACGCATATTCATTTCATCTGCCCGCAGCAGGCGGATGAAGCGCTCGCCAGCGGGGTCACCACGATGCTCGGCGGCGGCACCGGTCCGGCCGAAGGCACGAAGGCGACGACCTGCACGCCGGGCCCCTGGCATATGAAGCGCATGCTGCAGGCGGCGGAAGGCTTGCCGGTCAATCTCGGCTTCTTCGGCAAGGGCAACGCCAGCCGGCCGGAAGCGCTGATCGAGATGATCGAGGCCGGAGCGATCGGCCTCAAGCTGCATGAGGACTGGGGCTCGAGCCCCGCGGCGATCGATTGCGCGCTCTCGGTCGCGGATGATTACGACGTGCAGGTCACGCTGCACAGCGACACGCTGAACGAGAGCGGCTTCGTCGAGGCGACGATCGCCGCCTTCGAGGGCCGCACCATTCACGCCTTCCACACGGAGGGCGCCGGCGGCGGCCATGCGCCGGACATCATCAAAGTGGCGGGCGAGCCCAATGTGCTGCCCTCCTCCACCAATCCGACGCGCCCCTACACGGTCAACACGCTCGACGAGCATCTCGACATGCTGCTCGTCTGCCATCATCTCGATCCGAAGATTCCGGAAGACATCGCCTTCGCCGAGAGCCGCATTCGCAAGGAAACGATCGCGGCGGAGGATATTCTCCACGACCTCGGCGCGCTGTCGATGTATTCCTCCGACAGCCAGGCGATGGGCCGCGTCGGCGAGGTCGTCATCCGCTGCTGGCAGACGGCCGACAAGATGCGCCGCCAGCGTGGGAAGCTTCCGGGCGACGGCGCCGGCAACGACAATTTCCGCGCCCGTCGCTATGTGGCGAAATATACGATCAACCCCGCCGTCGCGCATGGAATCGCCGATCTCGTCGGCTCGATCGAGCCCGGCAAGCTCGCCGATCTCGTGCTGTGGTCGCCCGCCTTCTTCGGCGTGAAGCCGGAGCTGATCATGAAGGGCGGCGCCATCGCCATGGCGGCGATGGGCGATCCCAACGCCTCCATCCCGACGCCGCAGCCGGTGCATTACCGGCCGATGTTCGCGGGCTTCGGCCGCAGCCTCACACAGAGCTGCGTCACCTTCGTCAGCCGCGCCGCGCGCGAATCCTGCGTGGCGCAGAAGTATGGTCTCACGCGCCCGCTGCATGTGGCGTCGAACACGCGCGGCATCTCCAAGCGCAGCATGATCCTCAATGATGCGACGCCGAAGATCGAAGTCGACGCGCAGACCTATGAAGTGCGCGCCGACGGCGAGCTTTTGACCTGCGAGCCTGCCGCCGTCCTGCCGATGGCGCAGCGCTATTTCCTGTTCTAGAGGGTAATCCGATCCGAATGGATCGGATTACCCTCTAGCATTCTTAGTTTGAGCGAATTCTGATCGATCGAAGGATTCCGTTCGATCGGAAAGCGCTCTAAAGGAGCAATGATGCGAGCGGCGCAGGTTCTTCCCGCCGGAAGCTGGAACAAAAGTCGCGAGCGTGGAACCGCGACGCTCGACTGGGACGAGCGCCACCGCCGCCGCCGCAGCCTGACGAGCGACCAGGGCGAGGCTTTTCTTCTCGATCTCGCGGCGGCCGCGCGGCTCGCCGAGGGCGATGGTCTCGCGCTCGAGGACGGCTCGGTGATTCGGGTCGTCGCAAAGCCCGAGCCGGTGCTGGAAATCCGCGCTGGCGCGGCGGGCTTGCCGCGCCTCGCCTATCACCTCGGCAATCGTCATCTCGCCATTCAGATTTTCCCCGATCGTCTCGTCATTCGCGACGACGCCGTCATTGCGGCGATGGTCGAAGGATTGGGCGGGGAGGCGGCGCCGCGCCTGCTGCCTTTCGACCCGGAGCCCGGCGCCTATGGCGGCCATGGCCACCGCCATCACGACGACGATCATTCGCATGACCATGCGCATGGACATCGCCATGGCTGACTCGCGCGATTGGCTGTTGCAGCTCCTCGCCTGGACCTCGCCGGCCTATCCGATCGGCGCTTTCGCCTTCAGCCACGGGCTCGAATGGGCGATCGACGCGGGCGACGTGCGCAGCCGCGACGATCTTGAAGCCTATGTCGCCGCGGCGCTCGAAGACGGCGGCGGCTGGTGCGATCTCGTCTTTCTCGCCGCTGCTTGGCGCGCCGCGCGCGCTGGCGACCTGGAGGCGATGAATGAGATCGCCGATCTCGCCGCCGCGTGGCGCGGCAGCGCCGAGACGGCGCTGGAATCGAGCCATCAGGGAGCCGCTTTCACGCGCGCGACGCTCGCCGCCTGGCCCAGCGCGCCGCTCGACGCCTTGGCCAAAAGGCGCGGCGGCGAGATCGCTTTCGCTGTCGCGCTCGGCGCCGCCGCGGCCGAGGCGCCGCTCGACGCCGCGCTCATCGCCTATGCGCAGGCTTTCGCCGCCAATCTCGTGTCGGCCGGCGTGCGGCTCGTGCCGCTGGGTCAAACCGACGGATTGCGCGCGCTCGCCGCCCTCGCGCCGACGATCATCCGTGCGGCGAAAGCGGCCGAGCAAACGCCGCTGGATGAATTGTCGACATCCGCTCTGCGCATCGACATTGCGTCCATGCGGCATGAAACGCAATATACGAGGCTGTTCCGATCATGAGCTTTCCAACCTTCCGCCCCCGCCGATATCGTGGCGAGGCGGCTCCCGTATTGCTTCACCGCTCTGTTCCTCGCAATGACGGGATGCTTCGCCGATGACATCTCCCCACGGCGCCTTGCGCGTCGGCGTCGGCGGGCCGGTCGGCTCCGGCAAGACGGCGCTGATGGATCGGCTGTGCAAATCGCTGCGCGAAAACTATCGCATCGCCGCCATCACCAATGACATCTATACGAAAGAGGACGCCGAATTTCTGACGCGCTCCGGCGCGCTCGCGCCCGAGCGCATCGTCGGCGTCGAGACCGGCGGCTGCCCGCATACGGCGATCCGCGAGGACGCCTCCGCCAATCTCGCGGCGATCGCCGAGCTGGAGCGCAAATTTCCCGATCTCGACCTCATCCTGATCGAGAGCGGCGGCGACAATCTCGCCGCCACGTTCAGCCCCGAGCTCGCCGACATCACGCTCTATGTGATCGACGTCTCGGCCGGCGACAAAATTCCGCGCAAGGGCGGCCCCGGCATCACGCGCTCGGATCTTCTCGTCATCAACAAGATCGATCTGGCGCCATTCGTGGGCGCTTCTCTCGAGGTGATGGATCGCGACGCGCGGCGCATGCGCGGCGAAAGGCCCTTCGTCTTCGCCAGCCTGAAGTCGGATCTCGGTCTCGACTCCATCATCTCCTTCGTCGAGGAGGCGGGGGGCCTCACTGTTACGCGATAGTGCGAGGACGCAATCGGAGACGGAGAAGGGCGCGGCGCCGACACAGGAAGACGGCGTCAGGCCTTCTGCGCGGCGAGAGCGCGCCGTTCTCTCGTGGCAGGCTCCGCCGAAGCCGTCGCCGGGCGAGAGACTGTAAATCACGCCTTTGGACGCAAATTGATACGAGAAAGCTGCTGTATGTCTTCCACACTCAATGTCCACTTTTCGGTCTGAGTCGTCAATTCGTCAAATGTTCGATGTAGCTCGTTCCTCGCTACCTGAACCATCTCTGTATCGTCGAATTCTTCCATCTCGAGAAGAATCGGGATTTGGAACACCAAGGTCTCGCGCTCGACCTGGAACGTTATCCGTACACGGTCTCCTTTCGAGTTCGGCGCCGCCGCCTCGATGCGCGCTACCTTTATCTTGAACTCGTCCATATCAGCACCATGATATCCGCTTCATATTTCAATCGCTCTCAGCGCGATTGTATCGACGCCATGAGTGTCTCGTCTCGCTATCGATAAAATTTGATCGTGATTTCGGGGGGAACCTTTTCGACGGCTTGTCTGATTTCCTCGATGACGTTCGACAGCCGGCTCGCGTCGATGTTTATTCCGATTCCACACCCTGGACAGATCATCCGAGCTTGTGACTTCAATTTTCCAATAGTCTGCTCGAGCTCGCGCCCGCATTGCGGACACTGGAATCCGATGCGATATGCTTCGACATTGACGAGCGTCTCCGATATTTCCTGTCCTGCGGTTCACGCAAGACGCGCCCACCATACGTAGGGCCGTCCGACTGGGTCGGCGACGGAGCCGTGACAGCCGTGGCGCCGCTCGATTCTCTCGAGGCGCCGACGGCTCTTACCATGTCCACTTCCACCATGGTCCACTTCCACCATGCTGGACTGCTAAGAAGAAGCTGGCGCCCGAACGCCACTTGAACCTCGGGCGACGACGCGCCATATGATTCCAATCGGGTGTCGGTCGGATGACCTTGCCGTTGCGCCGAGCCTAGGCGCGCGAAGCCCATCGCCTCCTCTTCCAAACATCGATCCATATGGGCGTCGCACGCAGCGAGCGCCCCATTCGTCATTCGCGAGAAGGATACGCCATGCAGATCGGGATCGTAAAATGGTTCAACGCTCACAAGGGCTTCGGGTTCATACAGCCCGAAACCGGCGAAGCCGATATCTTCGTCCATATCACCGCGGTGGAACGCTCCGGCTTGCGTGACCTCGCGGAGGGACAAAAAGTCTCTTACGCGATCGTGGTCGATTCGCGCAGCGGAAAGTCTTCCGCGGATCATATCCGGGTCGCCGCCTGAGCGGCCTCTCATTCCTGGCCGGCGAACAGCCGGATTTCAACTTTCGAACACTCGAGAAGAGGGCCCGATATGAGCACGAACGACAACGAGTCCTCCCGCACTCTGCCTCATCGCGTCAAGGCGGCGGCGCACAAGTTCGATGTCGGGACTCGCGTTCTTCATAAGATCGGAGTGCGGTCGGAAAGAGGCTCGTTTCGGGTCACGCGCCACCTGCCGGATGGCGGCGCAGGTCTTCAGTATCGAATCAAAGGAGAGCGGGACGGCCTCGAACGTGTGGTGACGGAGTCGTCTCTCGAGCGGGGCGGCTGAGGCCGGCCGCGCTCGCTCTTGCTCGCCCTGCGGAACGAGAGAGATTGCCGCCCGTCTTCCATCGATTCCGGCCGCCGATGTGGCGAAACGAGGGTTGCCGTATCACAGGCGCATCGAACCAAGGGGATAGAACAATGAGCGCGTTCGATTATGGCGTGGAGGCGGGATTGTTCTCTTACAAGGGGCCGAAATCTCGTCCCAACAGCCTCGGCTATAAGAGGTTCGCTTGTGCGGCGGACGCGATCCGCTTCGCAATGGAAAATGTCTCCTCCGACATGTTGCGCAGTTGCTCTCTCGAGGTGGGCGACACGCGCTACGTCGGCGCCGAGATCCGCAATCTGTATGAAAACGCTGATTACCCGCTTATACGATACGCCAATTCTGCGGAATGAATACGCTGGCTTCAGCGGTTCCGTGACGCGCTTCGACAAGCAATTACCTAAACTAATTGATCCGCTCCAAGATATCAGCGTGACACCGACGGCCTCGAAGTGCAATATATCTAAGCGAGGCGAAAGGGGCCGCCGATGAAACCGGACAGATCGTTCCCCATCGTGGGCGTCGGCGCTTCCGCGGGCGGCATCCAAGCGCTGGAGAGCCTGTTCCGCGCCATGCCTGCGAATCCGGGCATGAGCTTTGTCATCATCATGCATTTGGCTCCGGATCGGAAGAGCCTCCTCACGGATATTTTGGCGCGCCACGCCAAAATGAGCGTCGAGGTCGCCCACGACGGTCAGCAGATCGAAAAGGACAAGATCTATGTCATTCCGCCGGCCGCGGTCCTGACGATCGCCTCGGGGCGGCTTCGCCTGATGGCGACGGACCCCGCCCATCACGAGCGCTCGCCGATCGACGTCTTCTTCAGCGCGCTCGCTCGTGACCGCGGCGAATCGGCCATCGGGGTCGTCCTGTCCGGGAGCGGCAGCGACGGCGTTCTCGGCATCAAGGCGATCAAGGAGCACGGCGGCGTCACCATGGCGCAGGCGAGCGACGGGTCGGGTCCGGGATTTGGGGGGATGCCGGGCAGCGCCATCGCCAGCGGATTGGTCGATTTTGCCATTCCGGTCGATGCGATGGCGGAAAAGCTCGTCGAGATCATACGCGATCTCGAGGAGCCGGACGATCTCGCATCCGATCGGCCAATGAACGACGACGACGGCGTCGTTCTCGAGGCGCGCCAAGCCATCTATTCGATCCTCCGTGATTCCGCGGGGCATGACTTCAGCGGCTACAAGACCAAGACATTCATGCGTCGGGTCCGTCGCCGCATGCATATCCAGCAATGCGAGCAGATCGCCGATTATGTGGAGCGCCTGCGCGAGGCTCCCGAAGAGGCGACGGCGCTGTTTCGCGACCTCCTGATCAATGTCACGAGCTTCTTTCGCGATCCGGACGCATTCGACGCGCTCCGAGAAAGCGCCATTCCTCGGTTGTTCGAAGGAAAAGGCGCGGCCGACGCGGTGCGGGTCTGGGTTCCGGGCTGCTCCACGGGCGAAGAAGTCTATTCGATCGCGATCATTCTGCGCGAGCATATGGACGGGTTGAGAGTCGCTCCGCGCGTGACCATTTTCGCGACGGATATCGACGAGGCGGCTCTGACGATCGCGCGCGCGGCCCGCTATCCCGCCGCGCTGATGGACGCCGTTTCGGAGCAGAGACGCAGACGTTTTTTCACGGCCGAGTCCGGCAGCTATGTCGTCGTCAAGGCGGTTCGCGATCTCTGTGTCTTCTCTCCGCACAGCATCCTGCGTGATCCGCCTTTCTCGCATATGGACCTCGTCTCCTGCCGCAATCTCCTGATCTATCTCGGCGCCGATGTGCAGAGAGAGGTGATTCCGATCTTTCACTATTCCCTCCGCGCCGGGGGAATTCTCTTTCTGGGGATGTCGGAGAGCATAGGCCAATTCGCCGACCTCTTCGCACCGCTCGACAAGAAACATTGCCTGTTCGAGGCGCGCGATCCCGGGCGGCGGGTGCGCATGCCGCATTTCATGGCGGGATTGCACGCTCTCTCCTTCCCCGCTCCAGCATCCGGCAAGAGCAGCGCGGGATCCGCGTCGCAATTGCGGCGCGCCGTGGAGGCGCGCATCGCCGAAGGATTCGCGCCTCCGCATGTCGTCGTGAACGAAGACGGCGACATCATTCATTTTTCCACCCGAACGGGCAGATATCTCGAAGCGGCGCCCGGAGCGCCGGATCGTCAGATCTTCGCAATGGCGCGCAAAGGTCTGCGCCTCGATCTGCGCAGCGTGCTGCGCGAGGCGATCGAGACGCGTCGAACGGCGACGCGTCCGAATGTGAAAGTCGAAATCGACAACGGCCACACGGAGCTCGTTTCGCTGACCGCCGAGCCTCTGCCGGACCGGGAGGGCGGGAAGGCGCTTTTCTTGATCTTGTTCCAGGCGCGAGAACCATCGACGTCGGACGAGACGCCGCTCTCTCCGGGCGAGCGCGAGCCGGCGGACGACGCAGCGCGGCTGGAAAGGGAATTGTTCGAGACCCGCGAACGGCTTCAGGCGACGATCGAGGAATATGAGACGGCCCTCGAGGAGCTGAAATCGGCGAATGAAGAGCTGATCTCGATGAACGAGGAGACGCAGTCGACCAATGAGGAGCTCGAATCCTCCAAGGAGGAGCTGCAATCGCTCAATGAGGAGATGCGAACCGTCAATCATGAGCTGGAGAGCAAGATCGATGAGCTGGACCGTGCCAACAGCGATCTGAGGAACGTGTTCGCGAGCACCCGCATCGCGACGATCTTCATGGACCACCATCTCGTCATTCGCAGCTTCACGCCCGCGGCGTCGCAAATCTTCAACATCATCCCTTCGGACGCCGGGCGACCGCTCACCGACCTCGCGGCAAAGCTCGATTATCCCGAATTGACGACCGACCTTCTCGAGGTCATGGAAACCGGCGACTCGATCGAGCGGCGCGTGCACAAGAACGACGTCGATGCGCCTTATTATCTCGCCCGACTCACCCCTTATCGCGGCGCCTCCCGGGAGATCGACGGAGTCGTGGCGACATTCATCGACGTCACCAGCACGACGCGCTCGGAAGAGAAGGTGCAGAAGCTGCAAGCCGATCGTCTGAACTCGATGAAGGAGATGGGCACCGGCCTGGCCCATGAGATCAATCAGCCGCTCGCGGCGGCCGCGACCTATCTCCATGCGGCGCAGCGCTCGTTGAAAATGCCATCCGAGCGGCGCCCCGCGAGCATCGAAAGCATATTGGGGAGCGCTGTGGAGCAGGTGATGTGGGCCGCGCAGATCGTCGATCATTTGCGTGAGTTCGTCTCCCGGAACGAGCCGAAGAAAGCCTTCTCGAGCGTGCACGAGCTGATCGAGGAGGCTTACGAGCTCACCCTCCCGACCGCGAAGCAGTCCGGGGTCCGTGGAGCATTTCGGTTGAATGCGAAGGATGATCGCGCGCTCGTGGACGAGGTCCAGATCAAGCAGGTCGTGATCAATCTGATGCGGAACGCGATCGATGCGATGGGCGCTTCGGACAAGCGGGAATTGACGATTTCGACCTCCTCGGTCGAGGGAGGCATGATCCGCGTCGATGTCGCCGACACCGGTCCCGGCGTGCCGGAAAAGATCATGGCGAAGCTGTTCGAGCCGTTCGTGACGACCAAGACGCGCGGGATCGGCGTGGGATTGTCGATCTCTCGCAACATTGTCGAAGCGCATTACGGAAAGATATGGGCCGAATCCAATCCGGCGGGTGGAGCGATCTTCAGCTTCACCCTGCCTCTGGCGAAGACGGATGGGACTTCGATCGACGGCGCTCCAAGCCCAAAGCAGCCTTGAGCAGCCGATCGGCCCGTTGCAGGACCAATGCGCCGTTTCAGCGGCCGAGAACGGATGCAAATGCAGAACGACAAAGCTTGCCGCGGCTCGGCCCGGCTATCTCGCCGTCTTCATCAGCTTCGTCACCATCCTCGCCATCTGGGCGCATCATCATTGGATATTCACGACCATTCGACGAGCCGACCATCCCCTCGTTTATTGGAACGGCTCTCTATTGATCGTCGTCACGCTGGTTCCGTTCTCGGCCGGACTGCTCGCGGAATATCTGCTGCATCCGGAGGCGCGCATCGCCGCGAACATTTACACTGGAAACTTTCTCGCGATTGCGTTGGCGTTTCACGGATTATGGCGGCATATCTCGAAAAGCGGCGCGGCATGCCGATCAAAGGCGGCGGGCCTGTGGAGGCGCTCGCTCGAACCCACACTGTCATGTGCGCTGCGGGCGCTCGGCCCCGGCGTCGCCTTTCGTCGAAAGGCGCAATATCGGATTGATTGAAGCGCCGACTTACCAATTATCCTACCGATGTCCATCCTCGTCGCCCAAATCGGCGCTGTCTTCGTCTGTTGCGGCGTCCTCGTCCTCCAGCCCCAGGGCGCCGTCGAGATCGACGTCGGGACAAGGACATTGCAACAGCCCCTCCTCCTCCAGCTGCTCGAGATCGGGGAGGTCGCGGAGGCTCGCGAGACCAAACGCCGCGAGGAACTTCCGCGTCGTCACATAGGCGAAGGGCGCGCCTGGCTCGGGCGCGCGCAAGGCCCCGTCGATGAGATCGAGACGCTTCAAGCGGCCGATCACGTCGCGGCTGATCTCGCGGCCGGCGAGACGCGAGAGCTCCGCCCGGGTCGCCGGCTGCAGATAGGCAATGGCGGTCAGCGCCAGCAATTCCGTCGGCGTCAGCTCGGGCGCGCCGGCGTCGCGCAGCGCGCCGAGGCCCGCCGCGCGGATCGCGCGGGCAAAGCGTGGCCGCGTGCGAAGCTGCCAGCCGCCAGCGACGAAGACGAGGTCGTACGGACGCCCGCGCAGTTCGTCGGCGATGTCGGCGAGCAGATCATCGAGATTGCACCGCGGCCCGACCAGCCGCGCGAGCGTTTCGCGCGGCACCGGATCGCGGGCGCAAAAAATCGCCGCCTCGACGCGGCCCATCCATTCGCGCCAGCGCATCGTCTCGGCCAAGTCGGCGAGATCCGGGTCGAATGACGCAACGGGTCCGGCTTTCCGGGGTCGGCTCATCGGCGGTCCTCTACAGGCCGTAGAGGCGAAAATTCGGGCGGCCCGACAATTCGCGGACGGCGCCGAGATCGACGAGCCGATCGAACAGCCGGCGCGCGCCGCGGTCGGAGAGGCCCGCACGCGCGGCGCGGGCCGGCGAAACGGCGTCGTCGGCGAGCAGCTGCTCGACGACGCGGCCGGCGCCTTTGGCGCGCAGTTTCGGCGCGACCGCGAGCAGCCGGTCCGCGCCGCGCGCCAGCTCGGCGGCGAGCCCCACAGCGTCGCGCGCCGCCAGCGCGACGGCGCCAGCCAGCGCGTCCGGCCATTCCGGATCGCTCGGCCGCGGGCGCCGGCTCGAAGCGCCGCGCAGCTCCGGGCGCAAAAAGCTCGTGGCGGCGAGCGCGACCGGCCGCTCCCACCCGAGACTCTCGGCGAGCGCCACATCCGCCGCCCACCAAGCGAGGATTTCCGCTTCGGCGCCCCGCGTCGCCGACAGCTCCCGCGCCAGCGCGACTCCGGCGATCGCGGCCGCGGCGAGCGGCTGGGCGCGGCCCGCGTGCGCGCCCTGCAGCGCGCCGGCGAGCGCCGCCCAATCGAGATCCGGCGGCAGCTCGACGCGCGCGGCGGCGGCGGCGAGGGCGGCGGCGTCCAACGTCGCTTTGCGGTCGGCGAAGCTGCGCCACAGCCGATGCAGGCGGCCGGCCGGGGTCGTCTCCCCCGCGCCGGCGGCGAGATGCTCGGCGTCGCGCAAGGCGGCTTCGTCCTCGCGCAAGCGCAAGGCCGACGCGGACGCCGCCGCGGCGCGCAGCGCCAGCCGCTGGCGCAGCGCCCCGGAGAAGGGCGGCGTGGCGCGCAGGATCTGGTCGAGCAGCGCCAGCCCCGCGCCGGCGGAAAAAGCCGCGCCGCCGCCACGCGCCGGCGGCCGCGCCCATGACGGATAGACGCAATAAATCGGTGAGTTGAACGGCTGTTCCGCGGCGTCGCGGGACGCCTGCGGCGAGCGCCTGCGGGCGGGCCGCCGGGCCGCGTCGATGGGGTCGACCGGATCGGAAGAGTCGAATCGGCGCATGTGGAACCATACCCCACAGCGGCGCTTTGTCATGCGATTTCGCGGGATATCCGCCTCGCTTTTCGGGCCTATTCCATGTCCGATAAGCACGAAATCGCCGAAAGTGACTCCCTCGAAGCGCCTCCGAGGCGTCGCGAAAATGCAAACGATCGCGGAACAGAGGTCGGGACGCCCCTCCACTCGCCCCTCGCGCCGCACGCAGCGAGCCTCTCGCCGCCATGCCCGCGCCCGTTCGGAAAAAGGCGATCGTCGCCGACGAGCTCATCGCCATGCTCGGCGCGCTCGATATGGATCGGCGTGGCCTGCGCAGCGTCTCCCACGATGCGCCGCCGGCCTCGCGCGGCGCATCGATCCGAGCGATAACGAGACGGCGATCACGACCCAGTGAAGGGAAAAGCAATGGACGAAGACGACCGCCCGCGCGGCCCGCAGGACAAGAGCGCTGCGTCACATCGCCTCGGCCAGCCGCTCGACACGCTCTCCCTCGCCGAGTTCGACGAGCGAATCGCGGCGCTGCGCGCGGAAATCGAGAGGCTGAGCCAAGCCCGGGCGGCCAAGGCCGCTTCGCTCGCCGCCGCCGAGGGCCTGTTCAAAAAGTGAGCGCGTGATTCCTGCCCCCCGGCGCCCGCAAAAAAGCCGAGCACAGGCCGGCTCGGCGCGCTATTGTCCGCTCAGCTGAAGCAGCGAGGAAGGGGGCATGAGGTCTTGTCGGGATATCGCCCTGGCGGTCGGGGCGATCGCATTCTGGACGCTCTTCGCGGCCCGGCCTTCGCAAGCGCATGCGATCCTCGCGGATTCGACGCCGCGCGAGGCGCAGCTCGTCACGAGCCCCGACGTGCCCATAGAGCTGCGCTTCAACTGCCGGATCGACGCCAAGCGCTCGCGCGTGCTGGTCATCGGGCCTGATCTGCGCAGCGCGGTCCTGCCTCTCGCCGAAACCGCCGCGCCCGACGCCGTGCGCGCCCATCTCGGCGATCTGCGGCAGGGCGTTTATCAGCTGCATTGGCAAGTGCTCAGCGTCGACGGCCACATCACGCGCGGCGACATCTCCTTTCGAGTCCTGCGCTGACGAGATGCAGCAGTTCATCGAGATTTACGGGTTTCTCAGCGTGCTGCTGCGCGGCGCGATCTCGGCGGCGCAATCGCTCGGGGCCGGCGGCGTCGGCTTTCTGCTGCTGATCGCGCCGGCGCTCGGCCCGCAAGGCGCGGCGATCGCCGCGAGCGTGCGAAACATCGTGTTCTGGAGCGCGCTCGCGCTCATCGGCCTCGTCGCGCTCGACGCCGCCTCCCTGTCGCTGATGCTGATCGCGACGCTCGAGCTCGATCCGCTCTCGGCGCTGACCGCCGACGCCGTGAAGGCGGACGCGCTGGCGCTGGGGCCGGCGCTCGTCCTCGCCGTCGCCAGCCGGGCGCGGGGCGGCGGCGCGGTTCTCGTCGCCGCGGCCCTGGCGCTGCTCGGCGCGCGGCTCGGAACCACCCATGCGGTCAGCCGGGTCGACAGCCCGCCATGGCTCGCCCTCGCCGAATTCGCGCATCTCGTCGGCGCCGCGCTGTGGATCGGCGGCGTTCCTTATTTTCTCCTGGCGCTCGCCCGCGCGCCGGACGGCGAGGCGCGCGCGATCGTCGGCCGTCGCTTCTCAGGCGTGTCGATGGCGGGGGCCGCCCTCGTTCTCTGCGGCGGCGTCGCCATGTCCGGCGTCTATATCGACTCGCTCGAAGCTCTCTATGGCCTCGCCTATGGCGTGATGGTCGGCGCCAAGGGCGCGCTGCTCGCCGGACTGCTGACGCTCGGCGCCTTCAATTTCTTCGCCGTCCGCCGCCTGCGCGAAGGGCGAGCCCGCCCGCTCCTGAGGCTGCGCCGCTTCGCCGAGGCGGAGATCGGCCTCGGCCTCACCGCCATCCTGGCCGCGGCCTCGCTGTCTTCCCTGCCGCCGGCTGTGGATCAGCCGCAGGGCCGCGTGAGCCTCGCCGAGATCGTCGAGCGGCTGACGCCGCAATGGCCGATCCGGCTGGAGAGCCCGGACCATTCCAGCCTTTCGGTCGCACGGCCGGCGCCGGCGGCGGCCGCGACCGATCCGCAAGCCGAAATTCCAGCCGTGGTCGCCGCCGCCGCCGCGGCCGCCCCGCGCAACGCCGAGGATATCGCCTGGTCGGAATATAATCATCACATCGCCGGCCTGTTCGTGCTGGCCATGGGCGTTCTGGCGTTGGTCGAGCATTGGCCGCGCGCGGCGCCCGCGGCGCGCCACTGGCCGCTGCTGATGCTCGGCCTCGCCGGCTTCCTGTTCCTGCGCGCCGACGAAGCGGTGTGGCCGCTCGGCGAGCTCGGCCTCATCGAGAGCCTGCGCGATCCCGAGATCGCGCAGCATCGGATTTTTCTGGCCCTCGTCGTCGCCTTCGGCCTGTTCGAATGGCGCGTGCGCACGAAAAAGGTGGCGGCGCCCTGGGCGCCGCTCGCCTTTCCGCTCATCACCGGGCTCGGCGGCGCGCTGCTGCTCGCCCATTCGCATGGGCTCGCAGATGTGAAGCAGGAGTTTTTGATCGAGATCACTCATACGCCGCTGGCGCTGGTCGGGGTCGCCTCGGCCGCGGCGCGCTGGCTGGAGATTCGCCTGCCCGATCGCGCCGGACGCATCGCCGGGCTGCTGTGGCCCGTCGGCTTCATGCTCGCCGGGCTGATGTTGCTGGTTTATCGCGAAGCATGATGAACGAAATTCATGCATCCATGAAAATTACTCATTTACCCCTCTCGAGCCCGCGCCTTAAAAAAATCCGCGCGGGCGGTCGCGCCCGAGGGAGGACAAAATGACAATTCTTCAGGAAGTCTTGGCGGCGAACGCGACTTACGTCGCCGGCTTCGGCGACAAGGGCAAGCTCGCGCTGCCGCCGGCGCGGCGCTTCGCCATTCTGACCTGCATGGACGCGCGTCTCGATCCGGCCAAATACGCCGGGCTGTCCGAGGGCGACGCCCATGTGATCCGCAACGCCGGCGGCCGCGCCTCCGACGACGCCATTCGCTCGCTGGTGATCTCGCACAAGCTGCTCGGCACGCTCGAATGGTTCGTGATCCATCACACCAATTGCGGCATGGAGCTCTTCAGCGACGAGGTGATGGCCGATCTGCTCGACGACAGCCTCGAGACCGCCGCCTTCGACGGCGCCAACTGGTCCAATCCCAAGCATGGCGGCGGCTGCTCGGGAGGCCATTTCATCAAATGGCACACGATCAAATCGCAGGAGGAGAGCGTGCTGCAGGATGTGCAGCGCATCCGCGAGCATCCGCTGGTGCCGGCCGCCATTCCGATCTATGGCTACATCTATGATGTGGCGACGGGCCGGCTGAACGAGGTCCCGAAGGCGAGCGAGGCGGGCCGCGCCGGCTGAAGCTTGCGCGATAAGGCTTTCTTGGCGATTGATCGCTAGCGTGGCTCTCGGGGCGCGCTTCCCTTCTCCCGCTCCGCGGGAGAAGGTGGCCCCGCGTAGCGGGGTCGGATGAGGGCCCCAGCCGCTGCGCCGGTCTCTGAGCCCTTCCGACCTGCCGAGAACTGCAGCGACCCTCATCCGACCCGGCTGCGCCCGCAAGCGGGAGAAGGACGCGCCCCCCGGCGACGGCGCGAGACTGCGGGCGCGGCATAGATGCGGAGAGTCTTTTGGCGCAGCTTCGTTCGGCCTCGATCGGCGGCCTGTTCTTGGTTCTCGCGGCGCCTGCGAGCGCCGAGACCGTGTGTCGCATCGTCGTCGAGGCCGATTCCGGCGCGGTTCTCGCGAAGGAAGGCGCCGGCTGCGAGCGGCGCAACAGCCCCGCGTCCACATTCAAGATCCCGCTCGCCCTCATCGGCTATGAGGCTGGCCTGCTCGTCGACGCGCATGCGCCCGCGCTGCCCTACAAGGAGGGATACGCCGCTTGGCGGGAGAGCTGGAAGACGACGATCGATCCGACCGGCTGGCTGCGCGAATCGGTCGTCTGGTATTCGCAGGAGCTGACCAAGAGTCTCGGAGCCGCCCGCTTCCGCGAGGCGGTCGATCGCCTCGATTACGGCAACCGCGACGTTTCCGGCGATCCCGGCCGCGCCAATGGCCTCACCCGCGCCTGGATCAGCTCCTCTCTGGCGATCTCGCCCGCCGAGCAGATCGCATTTCTGCGCGGGCTGCTCGCCTACCGCCTGCCGTTTTCGCAACGGGCTATCGATCAGACGGTCGCGATCATGCCGAGCTTCCCGCTGGCGGACGGCTGGATCGCACGCGGCAAGACGGGAACGGGAACACCCACGGGAGCGCGCGCCGATCGGCAATTCGGCTGGTTCGTCGGCTGGGCGGACAAGGCCGGCGACAAAATCGTCTTCGCCGAGCTCATCGAGGAAGAAGCGAAGACCGACGAGCCGGCAGGTCTGCGCGCGCGGGCCGATGCGCTCGCCGTTTTGCCGCGCCTGCTCTCGGCGAGGGCGCCCGGAGCCGCAAGGTGAAGGTTCTCGCCGCCTTCCTCGCCAACACCGTCGCCAATTTCCTGATCGGCCTTCTGGTCGCGAAATTTCTCGGCCCCGAGGAATATGGCCGCTTCGCGCTCGCCTTCGCCATCGGCGTCATCGTTCAGACGGCGCTGTTCGACTGGATGCGCCTCTCCGCCACTCGCTTCTATTCGACCCGCGTGCGCGAGGCGGAGCCCGCCATACGCTCGACGCTCGATTTTTCCTTCCTCGCGGTCGCGGCGGCGCTCACGCTGCTCGGCGGCGTCTTCCTCCTCGTCGCGCCGACCGTCTCGCTCGGCGACGCGCTGATCGCCTTGGCGCTGGCGACGGCGGCGATCAACGGCCTCTTCGATTATTCGACCGCTCTCCTGCGCGCCCGCTTCGAGGACCGGCACTATGGCCGCGTGGTGCTGACGAAGAACATCCTCGCCCTGCTGCTCACGGGTGGCGGCGCCTTCGTCTTTCATTCCGCAGGCATGGCGCTCGCGGGGAGCCTCGCGAGCATTTTCGGCGCCGTGCTGACCGCACGCGCCTCCCTCGCCGATCCGGGCGCCTCGCCGCGCGGCGCGCGGCTCGACACGGCCCATATGCTCATCGCCTATAGCGCGCCGATCGTCGCGGCGAACATGCTCTATCAATCCGTGCCGCTCGCGATCCGCGCGATGGCGTCGAGCTATTACGGCTTCGCGGAGACGGGTCAGTTCTCGCTCGCCTACGACCTCGGCATCCGCGCCATTTATGCGCTCGGCTCGGCGCTCGACGTGCTGCTGTTCCAGATCGCGGTCGCGGCGCATGAGCGGCACGGGTCGGAGAAGGCCAAGGAGCAGATCGCCCGCAATATGACGATCGTCGCCGCCTTCCTGCTGCCGGCCTGCGCCGGCGTCTGGCTCACCATGCCCTCGATCGAGGAGCTGATCGTGCCCGCGCAGTTCCGCGGGCCCTTCGGCCATTATCTCGATCTGCTGCTGCCCGGCCTCTTCGCCATGGGACTGATCCAATTCGCCGTCAATCCAGTGTTCCAGATCGAGAAGAAGACCGCGCCGCTGATCGGCGCCGCCTCGCTGGCCGTGGTCTCGGGACTGGCCTTCGCGCTGGCGCTGCCGCGCGGCGCCGACGCTTCCAGCCTCGCTCTCGCCCAATGCGGCGCCTATATCGTCGCCCTCGGCGCGCTGATCGCCTTCGCCGCGCGCGCCGCGCCGCAATGGCCGCGCCTGCGCGACCTGCTCGCCGCGCTCGCCGCCACCGGAGCGATGATTCTGGCCGTGCGGCCCCTTGCCACGCTCGCCCCCGGCGCGACGACGCTGCTGATGCAGATCGGCGTCGGCGCTGTCGTCTATGGCGGCGCGACGCTGCTCCTCGACACCGCGGGCCTGCGCGGCCTCGCCGTGGGGGTCGCGCGCCCGCTCCTCTCCCGCGTCTTGGCCAGAGCTCGGACCGCGCTATAAACTGTCGGGCGGCAAGGATCGGAACCGGGCGGCGACCGGGCGAGGAGAAAAATTCGATGGTGCTGCCGCTTCATGACGACGCGCCGCTGAAATATGTGCGGCGGCCGATCGTCAACTGGTCGCTGATCGCGGTCAATATCGCCGTCTTCGTCGCCGTGTTCAGCGAATTTCTGGGCGACCCGCTGACGGTGATTCGCGGCTTCGGCCTCATTCCGGCGGTGCTGTTCGGCCATGCCGAGCTCGCCCGCTGGATCGTGACGCCGGGCGCCGACTGGACAGTGCTGACCAGCCTCTTCTTTCATTCGGGGCTCGGCCACCTCGCCGCCAATATGATCTTTCTCTATGTCTTCGGCGACAATGTCGAGGACGCGATGGGCTCCGTCCGCTACCTCGCCTTTTACCTGCTCTGCGGCGTCACGGCGGGGCTGCTGTTCGCCTTCGGCGCGCCGCTGACCATTCATCCGTTGGTCGGGGCCTCCGGCGCGATCTCGGGCGTCTGCGCCGCCTTCATCCTGCTCTATCCGCGCTCGACCATTTTCGGCCTCGTCGCCGGAATCATTCCGATCCATGCGCCGGCCTCGCTGTTCGTCGGCGCCTGGATCGTCTTCCAATTGTTCAATGCTCTCACCGACGAGCAGGGGCACGTCGGCTGGTGGGCGCATGTCGGCGGCATTGTCGCCGGGCTCGCGCTGACGCCCTTGTTCAAGCGCCGGGATGTGCGCTGGTTCGGCCCGATCCCGTTCCGAGGGCCGTGGGGGTGAGGCGATTGGCTAGAATGGCGAGGTCCCGGGGCGGTTCCGGGGTTTGACAGTGGCGCCCGCCGAGGTTACCAGAGCATTATCCGAGCGTTCCGCGCGCGCTCCGCGCCACGGAGCGACGTTCCTTCGTTGCTGGCGCGGCGCTCGAAGGGCGGCTCGATTTTCGAACATTCGAGACGAACGTCAATCTCGCCGGGAGTTGCGCGATGAAGGTTCTCGTGCCCGTCAAACGGGTAGTCGACTATAACGTCAAGATCAGGGTGAAGGCAGACGGGACCGGCGTCGACGTCGCCAATGTGAAATTCTCGATGAATCCCTTCGACGAGATCGCCGTCGAGGAGGCGCTGCGCCTGAAAGAAGCCGGCAAGGCGACCGAAGTGGTTCTCGTCTCCATCGGCCCGGCCAAGGCCGACGACACGATCCGCGCCGGCCTCGCCATGGGCGCCGACCGCGCCATCCATGTGAAGACCGACGAGACCGTCGAGCCGCTCGCCGTCGCCAAGATCATCGCCAAGATCGCCGGCGAGGAGCAGCCCGGGCTGATCATCCTCGGCAAGCAGGCGATCGACGACGACAGCAATCAGACTGGCCAGATGCTTTCGGCTCTGCTCGGCTGGGGCCAGGGCACTTTCGCCTCCAAGGTGGAGATCGCCGATGGCTCCGTCGATGTGACGCGCGAGGTCGATGGCGGCCTGCAGACCGTCAGCTTGAGGCTGCCGGCGGTGGTGACGACCGACCTGCGCCTCAACGAGCCGCGCTACGCCAGCCTGCCGAACATCATCAAGGCGAAGAAGAAAGAGGTCGCCGCCAAGACGCCCGCCGATTACGGCGTCGATATCTCGCCGCGCCTCGAGGTGCTGAAGACCGCCGAGCCGCCGGCGCGCAAGGCCGGAGTCAAGGTGGGCTCGGTTCCCGAGCTGCTGGACAAGCTCAAGACTGCGGGAGTTCTTTAGAGATGACGGTTCTACTCGTCGCGGAAACGCAGGGCTCCGCGCTCGCCCCCGCCACCGCCAAGGCTCTGACCGCCGCGCTGCAGATCGGCGGCGGCGTGCATGTTCTCGTCGCCGGCGCGGGCGTCGGCCCGGCCGCCGAGGCTGCGGCAAAACTCTCGGGCGTCGACAAGGTTTTGGTCGCGGACGATGCGCTCTACGGCCATCAGCTCGCCGAGCCGCTGGCGGCGCTGATCGTCGGCCTCGCCGGCGCCTATGACGCGATCCTCGCGCCTTCGACCTCCTCGTCGAAGAATGTGCTGCCGCGCGTCGCCGCTCTGCTCGACGTCGCGCAGCTCTCCGACATCATCAAGGTGATCGCGCCCGATACGTTCGAGCGGCCGATCTACGCCGGCAACGCCATCCAGACCGTGCGGTCGAAGGACGCCAAGAAGGTGATCACCGTGCGCACGGCCGCCTTCGCCGCGACCGGCGAGGGCGGCGCGGCTTCGATCGAAGCGATCGGCGCCGGCTCGGACCCCGCGCTGTCGAGCTTCAAGAGCGAGGCGCTGGCGAAATCCGAGCGGCCGGAGCTGACCGCCGCCAAGACCATCGTCTCGGGCGGGCGCGGGCTCGCCAGCGCCGAGAACTTCAAGGACTATATCGAGCCGGTGGCGAACCGGCTCGGCGCGGCGATCGGGGCCTCGCGCGCGGCGGTCGACGCCGGCTATGCGCCCAATGATCTGCAGGTCGGCCAGACCGGCAAGGTGGTGGCGCCGGACCTCTATGTCGCCGTCGGCATTTCGGGCGCGATCCAGCATCTCGCCGGAATGAAGGATTCGAAGGTGATCGTCGCGATCAACAAGGACGAGGAGGCGCCGATCTTCCAGGTCGCAGACTTCGGCCTCGTCGCCGATCTCTTTCCGGCGCTGAAGGAGCTCGACGCCGAGCTGGCGAAAGCCGGACGGTGAGACGTTCGCCCGGCGCGTCGGCGCCGGGCGAAATCCGCCGGTTTTCAGACCGGCCGTTACCGCGCTATACTGATGAGAGAAGCGGCTCCGCTGCGTGAGCGAGCGCATTCTGGCTGTGGTGTTCCAAAAATGGCCTCGGAAATTCGCAAGGTCGGCATCATCGGCGCCGGGCAGATGGGCAGAGGCATCGCCCAGGTCTGCGCCCTCGCCGGATTCGATGTGGCGCTCAACGATCTGTCGGAGCAGCGCATCGTCGCCGGCATCGACGATATTTCGGCGCATCTCTCCCGCGCGGTCGAAAAGGGCGCGCTCGTCGAGGGCGACCGTGACGCCGCCATGGCGCGCATCCGTCCGGCGAAGGATTTCGCCGCCTTCTCCGACAGCGACATCGTGATCGAGGCTGCGACCGAGAATGAGGAGGTCAAGCGCGACATCCTCGCCGCGCTCGGCCCCACCCTGCGCCCCGGCGCGATGATCGGCACCAACACCTCCTCGATCTCGATCACCCGCCTCGCCGCGGTGACCGGCAGGCCGGAGCAGTTCATCGGGATTCATTTCATGAATCCCGTGCCCAAGATGCAGCTGGTCGAGATCATCCGCGGCATCGCCACCGAGGACAAGACCTTCGAGGCCGCCAAGGGATTCGTCTGCGAGCTCGGCAAGACGGTGACGGTGTCGGAGGATTTCCCCGCCTTCATCGTCAATCGCATCCTGCTGCCGATGATCAACGAGGCGATCTACACGCTCTATGAGGGCGTCGGCTCGGTGGAGGCGATCGACACGGCGATGCGGCTCGGCGCCAATCATCCGATGGGCCCGCTCCAGCTCGCCGATTTCATCGGCCTCGACGTCTGCCTCTCGGTGATGCAGGTGCTGCACGAGGGGCTCGCGGATTCGAAATATCGCCCCTGTCCGCTGCTCGTAAAATATGTCGAGGCAGGCTGGCTCGGCCGCAAGACTCAGCGCGGCTTCTATGATTATCGCAGCGGCACGCCGGTGCCGACTCGGTGACGGATGAGAGGCGGGCCGTCAGGCTCGCATCGCGTCGGCAGGTAGCGCTTCAGTTTGAATTTCGGCTTTCGATCCGATGGATGCGGCGAAAAACATTATCGGCCTCTATCGACGACACGCGCTCGCCTGGACGAAAGCGCGGGGCGCGAGACTCGTCGAGGGCGCGTGGCTCGATCGGTTTTGCAGCCTCCTGCCGACCGCGCCGTCCGTGGTCGATATAGGGTGCGGGGCCGGCGAACCCATGGCGCGGCACCTCATCGAGCGTGGGGTCGAGGTCACGGGCGTGGACAGTTCCCCGGAAATGGCGGCTCTATTCACGCATAATTTTCCCGGTCATGTCGTGCAGGTCGCCGACATGCGGACTCTGCGCCTTGGTCGCCGTTTCGACGGTCTGCTCGCGTGGAACAGCTTCTTCCACCTTTCTCACGCCGATCAGCGCGGCGTTTTTCCCGTGTTCCGCGAGCACTCCGCCCCACGCGCCGTCCTGATGTTCACGAGCGGTCCTTCGCACGGCGAGGCCATCGGCAGCCTCGAAGGCGAACCGCTCTATCACGCGAGCCTCGATGGCCCCGAGTATCGTGCGCTGCTCGATGCGAATGGCTTCGATGTCGTGGCGCATGTGACGGAAGACCCGAATTGCGGCGGCCACACCATCTGGTTGGCGCAGCTGCGCTAAGCCTGCTTTCCACCCCAAACCGAAATTCAAACTGAAGCACGACCAGTCAGCCCCGTTTCTTGTCGTCCGGCGGCTGCAAATCCGGCCGCCGCTCACGCGTCAGTTCGAGCGCCTGTCCGCGCCGCCATTCGGCGATCTTGGCGTGGTCGCCGGAGAGCAGAATGTCCGGAATGGCGCGCCCCTCGAATTCGCGCGGGCGCGTATATTGCGGATATTCCAGGAGGCCCGCTTCAAAACTCTCCTCGACGCCCGACGCCGCCTCGCCCATGATGCCGGGCAGCAGGCGCACACAGGCGTCGATTAGCGCCATGGCCGCGATCTCACCGCCCGAGAGCACATAATCGCCGATCGAGACTTCCTCGAGCGCGCGCGCCGCAATGATGCGCTCGTCGACGCCCTCGAAGCGCCCGCAGAGGATCACGACGCCCTCGCCTTCCACGAGGCGCCGAACCCGCGCCTGCGTCAAAGGCGCGCCGCGCGGGCTCATCAGCAGGCGCGGACGCGCGTCGCCCGGCGGCGCGGCGGCGTCGACCGCGGCGGCGAGAACGTCGGCGCGCATGACCATGCCGGGGCCGCCGCCGGCCGGCGTATCGTCGACAGCGCGATGGCGCCCGAGCCCATGTTCGCGAATATTGCGCGCCTCGAGCGCCCAGGCGCCGCGCGCGAGCCCCTCGCCGGCGAGGGACAGCCCGAGCGGTCCGGGGAACATTTCGGGGAACAGAGTGAGGATGGTCGCGCGCCACATGCGGCGGCTTATGGCACGGGGGCGCGGAGCGGGAAAGGCGGCGCGTCCGTCGTGTCGCTGACGGTCGAGCCGCGGCTCCGCGACCGCCTCGGCGATTGCAAAGCCCGCGCCCTCTCGCCGATAATGCGCGCAAAGAGCATGAACGGTGGAAATTGCGAATGTCACATTGCCTGCAGATCCTCGTGAGAGGAAAAATCTGGAAATATCCCGGCAAGGGCGGCTGGTGTTTCGTTTCGCTCGGCGATGGCGATTCGAAATCGCTGAAGGACGAAAAGCGCATCGGCCGCACCGCCTATGGCTTTGTGCCGGTGACCGCGACGCTCGGCTCCAGCGTCTGGAAAACGACGTTGTTCCCCTCGAAGGATGGGCCCTACCTCCTCGCGATCAAAGGCGAGGTGAGAGCAAAAGCGCAAGTCGGGGTCGGCGACGAGGTCGAGGTGAGCTGCGTCATCGCTCTCCAGCGAGAGCTGGACACGTTCCCCTGAGCGGCGGCGATTTCGATTTGGCCGCTCGCCTCGCCATGCGATAAAGCGGCATCGTGAGAATCGGCGCGGCCGCCGGCGTCTGCGGGCGGCTGGTCGCAGGAGAGGCTCATGGAGCTCGTCGCAACGCCGAATAATCCGGTTCCGCCGCGCGGCTCGGCCTCCGCCGTGCGCACCGCGGACGGGCGCGTCTTGCGCGTCGCGACCTTCGCGACCGAAGGCGAGGCGCGCGGAACCGTCGCGCTGTTTCCGGGCCGGGCCGAGTTCATCGAGAAATATTTCGAGACGATCGGCGAATTGCTCGCGCGCGGCTATCACGTCGCGGCGATGGACTGGCGCGGCCAGGGCGGCTCCGAGCGCGACCTCGCCGATCCGCGCAAGGGCCACATCGACGATTTCGCGCTCTATCAGCGCGATCTCGACGCATTCATCGGCGAGACGCTGACGCTGTCCTGCCCGCGTCCCTGGCATGCGCTCGCCCATTCCATGGGCGCGGCGATACTGCTGGACCGCGCCCATTCGGCGCGCTCGCCATTCGAGCGCCTCGCGCTGATCGCGCCGATGATCGACATCGAGGGCCTGCGCTTTCCCAAGGGCGCGCGCGCGCTCGCCGACACGCTCGACATGTTCGGCCTCGGCGCCATGTATGTGCCGGGCGGCAACGGCCGATCGCTGATCGAGCTGCCGTTCGAAGGCAATCGGCTGACCTCCGACCACGCGCGCTTCGCGCGCAACGCCGAGCCGCTGGCCGTCGCGCCCAATCTCGCCGTCGGCGATCCGACAGTCGGCTGGATCAACGCGGCCTTCCGACTGATGAAGCAATTTTCCGCGCCCGAATATGCGCGCGCCATTCGCGCGCCGGCGCTGATCTTCTCCTGCGGGCGCGACCGCATCGTCTCCTCGCGCGCCATCGAACGCTTCGCGCGGCGCCTGCCGGTCGGCAATCTCGTCGCGATCCCCGGCGCGCGCCACGAATTGCTGATGGAGCGAGACGAATTGCGCGAGCAATTCTGGGCCGCGTTCGACGCATTCGTTCCGGGCGAAGCGGCGCCGGCGGAGACGTGAGCGAGTTGCGAGCCTCTTAGGCTCGCGGTCCAAAGCGCGCATCCTGGACCGCGAGCCTAAGAGGCTCGCAATTCAGCGAGCGCCAGCCGAGCCGCCTCGATCGCGCCCGCCTCCGCCGCGCGCGACAGCGGCGCGCCCTGCGTGAAGCTCTCGCCCTCGATCGCATAGACGACGCAGACGCGCGGCAGGCCGCCCAGCGCGCGCGCGAGCTCGATCGCCGTCGCGAGACCGAGGCCATGGCTCGAAGCGCCGAACTCGTTCTGCGGCAGCGGCGCGCGCGCGACGTCGAAGCGCCGCACGGCGCCGGGCGCAGCGCCCGAGGCACAGGCGTCGATGAAGATCGCCAGCTCGGCGCCATCCATCGCCTCGAGCAGCGCCGTCGCCTCGCCGTCGCGCCCGATAATCTCGACATCCGGCGGCGACGCCGCGCGCAACAGCGCCGCAGCGCGGCGGCCGGCGCCGTCGTCGCCGCGAAGTGGATTGCCGACGCCGATGACGACGCGCCGGTTCATCGCGTGGCGCGCGCTTCGTAAAGCGAGCCTGAAGGCTCGCGGTTCGAGCGCTCCCTGGACCGCGAGCCTTCAAGCTCGCTTCCCGCTTCAAATCGAATGAGGCGCGCCATCAGCCGCGATCCAGATCGAGCCGCAGGAAATGCGTCGAGCACGAGATGCAAGGATCGTAATTGCGCACCGTCTGCTCGCAGCGATGACGCAGCTCCTCCTCCGGGAGATCGAGAAAACGCCCGACGAGGCTCTTCAGATCGTCCTCGATCATGCCCTGGTTCTGCGAGGTCGGCGGCGTGATGACGGCCTCGGCGATCGATCCGTCCGCGTCGAGACGATAGCGATGATGCAGCATGCCGCGCGGCGCCTCGGTCGCCGCCGCGCCCTCGCCGGCGCGCGGCTCGATGGCGACGGCGCAATGCTCGGGCTCCTCGTAACGCGCAATGAGGCGCAGCGCCTCGTCGAGCGCATAGAGCGTCTCGACCGAGCGCACGATGATGCTCTTGTATGGATTGGCGCAGACGGGGCCGAGGCCCGCTTCTCGCGCGGCCTCCCGCGCGAGCGGCGACAGTGACTCGAAATTCAGCGCATAGCGCGCGAGCGGGCCGACGAGATAGGGCGCGCCCTCATGACGCATCCGCGCATGAAGAGCCGTCGAGCGCTGAACGTGAAACTCCTCGAAATGAGCCTGGAACTGCGAAGCGTCGATGTCGAGTCCGCGGCTCGAGACGATGCGACCGCGTGTGAACGGATATTCGCCGGGATGACGCAGCGACACGAAAATGTAATCGCGCTCGCAATCGGGAAAGTCGAGGCCGCCGACAAAGCGCACGACCTCCCGCGCCGCATCGCGCGCGCGCTCGAGCCCGTCGACGAGCGTCGCGAGCTCACGCTTGCGCGGCGTGCGATAAAAGCCGCCGACGCGCACATTGATCGGATGAATCTCGCGGCCGCCGATCAGGGTCATGATCGCATTGCCGAGCTTCTTGATCGCGAGGCCGCGCCGCACGATGTCGCCATGGTCGCGCGCCATCTCGACGCCGCCGGCATAGCCGAGAAAATCCGGCGCATGCAGCATATGCACATGCAGCATGTGGCTCTCGATCCATTCGCCGCAATAGAGCAGCCGGCGCAAATCGGCGAGCGGCCCCGTGACTTCGACGCCGAGCGCCGCCTCCATCGCATGGACCGCGCTCATCTGATAGGCGACCGGGCAGATGCCGCAGATGCGCGCGGTGATGTCGGGCGCCTCGGCGAAACCGCGCCCGCGCAGCAGCGCCTCGAAGAAGCGCGGCGGCTCGAATATGTTCAGCGCCGCGCTCTTCACCTCGCCGTCGCGGACGACGATCTCGAGCCCGCCCTCCCCTTCGACACGGGCGAGCGCGCCGACCTTTATGGTCCTATTTCCCATGGCGTTGGCTTTCCGTGCGGAAGGGCTCGGCATTGGCGTTGAACGTGCGATAGACGCGCTGCAAATCGCGCTCGTCCATGCCGAGCCGCGCCAGCCATCCGCTCAGCGAAGGCGCGTTCGGCGTCTCCATCGGACCGAAGCAGCCATAGCAGCCGCGATCATAAGAGGGACAGAGCGCGCCGCAGCCGTCATGGGTGACGGGGCCGAGGCAGGGCGTTCCATGCGCGACCATCACGCAGACATTGCCCTTCAGCTTGCATTGCAGGCACACGCTATGGGCCGGCGTCACGGGCTTGCGGCCGATGAGAAAAGCCGAGATGACCTCGATCAGCCGGCCCTTGTCGATCGGACAGCCGCGCAATTCGAAATCGACCTTCACATGATCGGCGATCGGCGTCGAGGTCGCGAGCGTATGGATATAATCGGGGCGCGCATAGACGATCGACGCATATTCCTTCACATCGGCGAAATTGCGCAGCGCCTGCACGCCGCCCGACGTCGCGCAGGCGCCGATGGTGACGAGGCTGCGCGAGCGGCGACGCACATCCTGTATGCGTTCCGCGTCATGCGGCGTCGTGATCGAGCCTTCAACGAGCGAGAGATCGTATGTCCCGCGAATGGGCGCGCGCGTCGCCTCGAGAAAATAGGCGATGTCGAGCTCCTGCGCGATGCCGAGCAGCTCGTCCTCGCAGTCGAGAAGCGTCAGCTGGCAGCCATCGCAGGAGGCGAACTTCCACACCGCGAGCCGCGGCCTCGGCGTCTGCGCGCTCATCTTACAATTCCTTCGTCGCCAGCAGCCCGCGCAATCGCGCATAGCTGAACACCGGCCCGTCGCGGCAGATGAACACCGGCCCGAACTGGCAATGGCCGCACCAGCCGATCGCGCATTTCATATTGCGCTCCATGGAGAGATAGATGCGCTCCGGCGCCACGCCTCTGTCGCCGAGCGCGTCGGCGACGAAGCGCATCATGATCTCGGGCCCGCAGAGCATGGCGAGCGCGTTGCGGGCGTCGAAGGCTGCGCGCGCGACGAGCCCCGTCACCACGCCGACATTGCCGCGCCACTCGCCGCGCGCATGATCGACCGTCGCCTCGACTTCGGCGTCGAGCCGTCCGCGCCATTGCTCGAGCTCGTCGCGATAGAGAATATCCTGCGGGCTGCGCGCGCCATAGAGCAGAATGACGCGGCCATAGTTTTCGCGCTCGGCGAACAGGCGATAGAGCGCTGGGCGCAGCGGCGCGAGGCCGAGTCCGCCGGCGACCACGATGACGTCGCGGCCGCGCGCCTCCTGCATCGGCCAGCCGCGGCCGAACGGCCCGCGCAGCCCGATCGGCGCGCCGACATGCAAATCGACGAGCGCGCGCGACACGGCGCCGACGGCGCGAATCGTGTGAACGAGCCGCGAGGGATCGGCCGGATCGCCGCTGACGCTGATCGCCGCCTCGCCGACGCCGAAGACGGTGAGCATGTCGAATTGACCGGGCGCGAAGGAAAAATCGCCGGCGTCGATCTCCAGCGTCGCCACATCGGCGATCTCACGCCGCGTCTTGCGCACGCGCGCGACGCGCGGAATCATCGGATCATAATCAGCCATGGGCGCCATAGACATCGATCATCTGCAGCCGCGCCGCCTGCAATCGCTCGACCAGCGGCGGCATGAATCGCTTCATCATCTCATAGCCGAAGCGCGGATCGGCCTCGCTCTTGCGGCGCAGGCACGCCGCGTCGATCGCTATGGCGCGCACGCTCTCCAGCGCGCGCGCGTCATAGCTCCAGCGATAGGGCGGCACGAGCCAGGAGAGGCCGCAGACCTCGCCCTGCGCCAGCGTCTGCAATGTCACGGCGCCGCGCGCCGGATCGCGCAGCTCGAGCGCGGCGCGGCCATCGCGCAAAAGATAGAACCAGTCGGCGCTCTCGCCTTCCCGGAACAGATATGTCCCCGCGTCGAAGCGCATATTCTTCGCGCAGCCGCAGACGAGCGCGACGAAGGGCGCGTCCAATCCGGCGAAGAAAGCGTGTTGCGCGACGATATGTTCGAGACCTTCGATCACCTCTCGCCTCCTTTCGCCTCGCTCTCGGCGATGGCGCGCGCCTCCTCGGTGATGTCGATGGCGACCGGACACCAGACGATGCAGCGCCCGCAGCCGACACAGCCCGTCGTGCCGAACTGATCATGCCAGGTCGAGAGCTTATGCGTCATCCATTGACGATAGCGCGACTTCGCGCTGCTGCGCACGCTGCCGCCGTGAATATAAGAAAAATCCAGTGTGAAGCAGGAATCCCAGCGCCGCGCGCGCGCGCTCTCGCGCCCTTCGAGATCGCTCGTATCCTCGACCGAGGTGCAGAAGCAGGTGGGACAAACCATCGTGCAATTGGTGCAGGCGAGGCAGCGCGTCGCGACCTCGTCCCAGCGCGGATGCTCGAGATTGCGCGCGAGCAGCGCCGCGACATCCGGCTGCATTTCGCGACCCATAGTCGCCGCCGTATGCTCGACGACGGCCTGCGCCGCGGCGATCTCGCTCGCGCTCGCGCCGCGATGCGGCAGGGCGCCCAGCAGCCCCCCGCCCGCCTCGGTTCCGATCTCGACGAGAAATTCATGGCGCCCGTCGCCGATCAGCTCCGTCAGAGCGAGATCATAGCCGAATGTCGCCTTCGGCCCCGTGTTCATCGACGCGCAGAAGCAGGCGCCGCCGGCGACGCCGCAATTCAGCGCGACGACGAACACACCCTCGCGCCGCGCGCGATAATGGGGATCGACATGCTCGCCGCCGATCAGCACGCGGTCCTGAATGGCGATGGCGTGCAGCTCGCATGAGCGCGCGCCGATGAAGGCGTATTTCTCGCTCGTCTCTGGATCCGTCTCGACGCGCATGTCGTCGCCCTCGCGCCGGGCGCGCCACAGGCGCAGCACCGGCGGATGCAGAAAGCGCTTCCAGGATTGCGGACCGACGGCGTAGCCGAACAGCGCGTCGTCGCCGCGCGGCGTCACGCGATAATGGCCGCCGTCCTGCTCGTCGCCACAGCCGCGCGGCAGGTCGGCGACGCCGTCGATCTCGTCATAGACGATCGCCCCGTCGCGCAAGGTCGGCCCGAGCAGCGAAAAGCCGCGCGCACGCAATGCGTCGAGCAGCGCCTGCAGACCCGTCTCGTCGATGATCGCGGCAGCGCTCGCGCCTTCGCCCATGCCCGCCTCCGAAGCCCGCCGGACATATATCGCCCGCTGTGGCCGGGGCCTCTCATCTCATCGGATTATTGCCGTTTTCCGACGCCGGTCGCCGCGGCCCGTCGTCGCGGCCCGTCGTCGCGACTCATGGCGCCTTGAAATGCTTGGAGAGCTTCAGATCCTGGCCCTGGTAATTGGAGACGCCGGCCTCGCCGTAGAGACGCTTCGGCTCGGCCGCCATCGGCTCGTAGACGAGACGGCCGATCACCTGCCCGTCCTCGAGAATGAAGGGCACGTCATGGCTGCGCACCTCGAGCACGGCGCGGCTGCCGGGCCGCCCCTGCGCCGCGCAGCCGAAGCCGGGGTCGAAGAAGCCGGCGTAATGCACGCGGAACTCGCCCATCGCCGGATCGATCGCCATCATCTCCGCCGAGAGATGCGCGGGAATGCGCAGCCGCTCGCGCGAGGCGAGGATGTAGAACTCGTCCGGATCGAGAATGAGCTTGCGATTGGCGCGGATCGGCAGCCGCTCCCAATAGTCCTCGATCGCGCAATGATCGACGAGATCGACGTCGACGACATCGGCGTGCTTTTGCGCGCGATAGCCGACGACGCCGCCGGCGAGGCCGTCGAGCGCGACGCGCAGGATCACGCCTTCGCGCAAGGTGAGGTCGCCGTCGACGAGCGGCGCGCGGCCGTGCTCGGCGGCGAGAGCGGCGTCGGAGAGCAGGAGATCGCGCGGGTCGCCGCGGCGAAAGCGCATCTGATCGAGCCGCGAGCCCTCGCGCACGCGCACGCTGAAGCTGCGCGGCGAGACTTCCGCATAGAGGCGGCCGCGATAGCCGGCGACGACATGGTCGAAGATTTCGGTGTCGTCGGTGATGAGGCGGGTGAAGATGTCGAGCCGGCCGGTCGAGCTCTTGGGATTGGCGACGGCGGAGACGTCCTGCGGCAACGCGAGGCTCTCCTGCAGCGGGATCACATAGACGCAGCCGCGCTCGAGCACGGCTCCGCGGCCGTCGAGCGCGATCTCGTCATAGGCGAGCTCGGCCAGCAGCGCCTCGACGCCGCGGCCCTTGCCGGGCAGAAAGCTGGCGCGCACGCGATGGGCCTTGGGGCCGAGGCGCAGATCGAGGCTCGCCGGCTGGCGCTGGCCGGGTTCGATCGGCCGCGCCGAGAGAATAGCGCCGGCGGCGCTCAGCTCGGCGATCTGCTCGCAGGAGAGGACGCCGAAAGGAGGCTTCGCAATTGCCATCTCAGGGATGGCCGGCGGGGAGCCGACGGCTCGCGGCGAGGATGACGCCGACGGCGGCGACGATCAGCCCGCCGAGCTTGACCGTCATGCGCAGCTCGACCTCGCGAAGTTCCGCCCGTACGGTCGCGATATCGGCCTTCAGCTTGGCCTTCGTCGCTGCAAGGTCGGCTTTGGTGACCAGTTCCTGGCTCGTCGCCTCGGCGAAAGCTTCGGCAGTCGCCTTCGCCTGAGAGACCCCGGCGGCTTCGAGCTTCTCGACAAATTTCAATGTGTCGAAGGCGACGGCTGTCACGGCTTTCCTCTCTTGGCGCGCCCGCAATATGGCGCGGCTCCGCTTCCGCGTCCAGACGGCCCACGCCGCTCATTGCCCTGTCGTCGCCAGAGCATTCCGAAAGGCCCAGCCGCGCCTTCGGCGGCTCGAAGGTCACGGGCGGGTCAATGACCAGCCGGCAGGTAACGGATCGCGGCGAGGATGACGGCGACGACCATGACCGAGCCGAACCAGATTTTGAGATCGCGCTTCACGAGTTCGATATCGGCCTTCAATTCGGCCTTCATCGCGGCAAGGTCGGACTTCGTCGCGAGTTCCTGGCTCGTAGCGTCGGCGAATGCTTCGGCGGCCGCCGTCGCCTGAGCCTGCGTGAATCCGCCGGCCTCGAGCTTGCGGGCGAATTTCGGAGTGTCGAACGCGACCGCGCCCATTACGTGTCCTTTCCCGAGCGCTTTGAAATATGGCCCCGCTACGCCTTCGCGTCCAGCTTCTCGGCGGCAGGGCGATCAAGCCCGTTCGGCGAGCGGGACGAACAGGCCGCTCACGCGGCGAGGTCATAGCGGCCATCGCTGGCGCGGAAAGCAAGGGGGAACATAATGGAAATGGTCGGAGTGAGAGGATTCGAACCTCCGACCCCCTCGTCCCGAACGAGGTGCGCTACCAGGCTGCGCTACACTCCGACAGGCGGACCGTTTCGGCCGCCGCTGGTGACGGGCTTATAGCTTCACGCTTCCTCGCCTGCAACAGCTCTTTGCGCCTTTCCGCCGCGCGTCCGCTCGAGGCGCACGAAGGCGAAGTCCGCCTCGTCCCCGGCGGCGCGGGTAGGCGCAATGCGCTCGGTCTCGCGCCAGTCGCGCGGGTCGAGAGCCGGAAACACCGCGTCGCCGTCGACCGTCAGCGCCACCTCGGTCAGATGGATCACATCGGCCAGGGGCAGGAAGGCCGCGAAGATCTCCGCTCCGCCGATGATCGCCGCCTCGTCGACGCCCATCGCCGCCGCCAGCGATTCGGCGCAGCCCAGCGCCTCCTCCTCGGTCCGCGCCAGATGGACGCCGGCCGGCCGGAAGGAGGGGTCGCGCGAGAGCGCCACCGTCTCGCGCCCGGGCAGGATGCGGCCGATCGAATCGAAGGTGCGGCGGCCCATCAGCACAGGCTTGCCCAAGGTCAGCTCGCGGAAGCGCTTCAGATCGCTCGGCAGGCGCCAGGGCGTGCGCCCCTTCGCTCCGATCACGCCATTACGCGCCGCCGCGACCACGAATGTCAGTGTCGGCCTCAAGATTCCGCTATCCTTCCGTGCGATTTCTCACGGCCCGGCTCTTTGCCCGGCCGGCCCTGCGTTCTTATATAAGCGGCGCCCGAGCGATTCTGCGCGGGGCGACACGTTCGAGGAAAGATATGTCGTTGCGGTCATCGCACTCCAAATCCCTGTCGGCGCTCGCTCTGGCCGCGCTGCTGGCGCTCGCGCCTGCGGTCGGCGAGGCCAAGATGGGCGGCGGCATGAGCTCGGGAAGCCGCGGCTCGCGCAGCTTCTCGCCGCCGCCGGCCACCAATACCGCGCCCCGCCCCGCCGCGCCCCTGCAGCGCTCGATGGAGGCGCCGCCTGCGGCGACGCAGGGCCCGAGCCGTCCGGCCTTCAACCCGGCGCCGGCGTCGGGCATGGGCTCGTTCGGACGCGGACTGCTCGGCGGCCTCGCCGGCGGGCTGCTCGGCGCCGGCCTGTTCGGCATGCTGTCGGGCCATGGCCTGTTCGGCGGGCTCGGCGGCTTCGCGTCGATGCTCGGTCTGCTGCTGCAGCTGGCGCTGATCTTCTTTCTCGCGCGTCTCGCCTTCCAATGGTTCGCCGGACGCCGGCTCGCCGGCGCCCTTGGCGGGGCGGGCGGCGCCGGCCCGCAGCCGGCGGGCTTCGGCTTCATGGGCGTTGCGGGCGGCGGCTCCGCCGCGCCGCCGCGCAGCGCGCCGATCTCGCTGAGCCAGGCCGATTTTCCCGCCTTCGAGCGCCTGCTCGCCGAAACTCAGGAGGCCTATAGCCGGGAGGATGTGGCGCGGCTCGACGAGCTGGCGACGCCGGAAATGGCCTCCTATTTCGCCGAGGACCTCAAGTCCAATGCGCGCGAAGGGGTGGTGAACCGGATTTCTGGCGTCAAGCTGCTGCAAGGCGATCTCGCCGAGGCCTGGCGCGAGGGCGGCGACGACTATGCGACCGTCGCCATGCGCTTCGCGCTCGTCGACCAATTCGTCGACCGCGCCACCGGCAAGGCAGTGAGAGGCGATGCGACGCCGACGCAGTCGACCGAGGTCTGGACCTTCCGCCGGCCGGCGGGACGCGGACCGGAGTCGTGGAAGCTCTCCGCCATTCAGCAGGCCGCCTGACCAGACCGCCAATTCGACACGTCGAGCGCCCCTCCCCAAAGGGGCGCTTTTCTTTTGCGCTCGACACGCGGGCGTTACGCCGCTCTGCCGGCGCTGGGCCAGGACCCGCGCCGCAGCTCATCCGCATCTCTGGCGTGGAGCCCGGCGGATAGCCGGGCTCCGAGACCGCCGCGTTCAGCGGCTCGGCTGCGCGCCCTGCGGCGCCGCGCCGCGCGGGGATCGGATGGACCGCTCCTGCGCGGACGGGTTTCCCTGTCGCTCGCGCATCTCGTTCGATCGGCCGCTGCGGGGCTGATAGACCGAGCGGCCGGCCTTCACGCCTCGCTCCTGATAAATCTCCCGGCCTCGCGGCGGCGCGTGAATAATGCGGCCCCCTTTGGTCGTATAGACGGAGCGCCCGCCTCTCATCACGCAGCGCCAGTCGCCGCCTCTCTCGTGAATGAGGCGGCCGCCTTTCGATTGGCAGCGCGTCTCCATGCCGCGCGGCGCATAGGCCGAGCGGCCGGACTTCGACGGATGATAGGAGCGTCCGCTGCTCTCGTAGCTTGTCGCGGCGGCATATTTCTCCTCTTTGGACGGAGAGCTCGGCGACGCTGCGCTGGCCTGGCCGGCAAGAGAGAGCCAACCGAGCGCAGCCGCGCCGATCGTCAGTGTCTTCATGAGGTTCATCTGCACACTCCGGATCGCGAGCTCCACGAGAGAGCCCGCGGCGCCCCCCAGGGCGTTCAAACGTGCGGGCGCCGCTCGGGTTCCTCCGGCGCGAGGCGACGCTCGCCCGGCACGGCGCCGCCCGAGCGGGCCGCGACGGCGCGATTGCAAGTGGAGGCGACGCTACCTATAGTCCGCGCCAATTCCGGCCGGAACGCGAAGGAAAGAGCCGGATCAGCCGAGCCCAAGGGAAACGAGAACGTCATGCTGGAAGGCCTGCGCACCGCCTCGCAACATCGGATCGGCCGCATCATCCTCGGAATTGTCATGGGCTTCATCGCCCTGAGCTTCGCCGTCTGGGGCATAGGCGACGTGTTCCGCGGCTTCTCGACGGCGCGGCTCGCCAAGGTCGGCTCGGGTGAAGTCTCGGTCGAGGCCTATCGCGCCGCCTATCAGAACGAGCTGCGCCGCCTCCAGCAGCGCGCCCGCCGCGCCATCACCAATGAGGAGGCGCGCCGCTACGGGCTCGACGAGCAGGTGCTGCAGCGGATGATCACCGAGCTCACGCTCGACCAGAAGGCGCGCGCGCTCGGCCTCGCCATCGGCGAGCCCGAGGTGCTGAAGCTGACCCGCGACGAGACTGTGTTCAAGGGCCCGAGCGGCAAGTTCGACGCCGACCGCTTCAAGGGCATCCTGCGCGACGCGGGCTATACCGAGCGCAGCTTCCTCGCCGAGCAGAAGGGCAGCTATGTGCGCAAGGAGCTGACCGATGCGGTCGTCGGCGCGTTGGAGCCGCCGCAGCTGGTGCTCGAGGCGCTGCACCGCTTCCGCAACGAGGCGCGCGACGTCGATTATTTCGAGCTGCCCGCCTCCGCCGCCGGCGAGATCGCCGCTCCGACCGAGGAGGAGCTGAAGACGTATTTCGACGACCACGAGCAGAGCTTCCGCGCCAAGGAATATCGCAAGCTCGTCATTCTCGCCGCCACGCCGGCGAGCCTCGCCAAGCCGCAGGACGTCTCCGAGGAGGAGGCGCGCAAGCTCTATGACGAGGTGAAGACGAAGCGCTATGGCACGCCCGAGAAGCGCCATCTGCGCCAGCTTCTCTTCGCCGCCAAGGAGGAGGCCGAGGCGGCGCTGCAGCGGCTGCAGGGCGGCCTCGCCTTCGAGGCGCTCGCCGCCGAGCGCAAGCTCGGCGCCAAGGACATCGACCTCGGCCTGCTCGAGGCCAAGGATCTCGGCGAGATCAAGCTCTCCGACAGAGTGTTCGCCTCCGACAAGCCCGGCTTCGTCGGCCCCGTGCAGACCGCCTTCGGCTACGCCATTCTCGAGATCGAGAAGATCATTCCGGGCGTCATCTCGCGCAGCTTCGAGCAGACGCGCGACGAATTGCGCGGCGAGATCGCCCGCGAGCGCGCGGCGCCGCAAGTCCGCAAGGTCCATGACGCGATCGAGGATCAGCGCACCGGCGGCAAGGCGCTCGCCGAGGCCGCCGAGAGCGCCGGTCTCGAGGTCGTGACCGTCGAGGCGACCGACGCCGGCGGCCGCGACAAGTCCGGCCAGGAGATCCCGGGCGTCTTCGGCTCCGAGGACCTGCTCAAGGCGGCTTTCGCCTCCGACGTCGGCGTCGACAATGACACGGTGGCGACGCGCGACGGCGGCTATCTCTGGTTCGAGGTCGCCAAGGTCGAGCCGGCGCGTCAGCGCAGCTTCGAGGAGGCGAAGCCGAGCGTCGAGACTGCCGTGCGCGAGGAGCGGCTGCAGAAGGCGCTCGCCGCCAAGGCGGACGCGCTCGCGGCGGAGCTGCGCGGCGGCAAGCCGATCGCAGAGGTCGCCAAATCCGCCGGCGCCGAGGTCCGCCGCGCCAATGAGGTGAAGCGTGCGCCGAATCCGGCGATCCCCAACGCCGCGATCATCGCGATCTTCGACACGCCGGCGCATGGCGCCGGATCGGCGGCGATCGAGGGCGGCCGGCTGGTGTTCGTCGTCGAGAGCGCGACGACGCAGCCCTATGACGCGACCTCCATCGAGGCCAAGGCGGCGGCGGAGCAGCTGAAGCCCGCCTTCACCAACGACATCCTCGAGCAATATGTCGGCGCGCTGGAGAAGATCTACAACGTCAGCATCAATCAGAAGGCGCTCGAGGCGGCGACCGGCGGAGATCAGAGCCAGTGAGCGAGGCGCAGTTCGAGCCGTCCTTCGAGAGCTTCGCGGCGACGCATGAGGCGGGGCGCGGCGCGCTCGTCGCGACGCGGCTCGTCGCCGATCTCGAAACGCCCGTCTCCGCCTATCTGAAGCTCGCGCGCCATCGGCCGGCGAACACCTTCCTGCTCGAATCGGTCGAGGGCGGCGCCGCGCGCGGCCGCTATTCGATGATCGGACTCGATCCGGACGTCGTGTTGCGCATCGACGGCGACAAGGCCTCGATCAGCCGCCGCGCGCCCGCCGATTTCGAGCCCGGCGCCTTCGAGCCCTGCGCGGAGCCGCCGCTCGACGCGCTGCGCGCGCTGATCGCGGAATCGACGGTCGACCAGGCCGCGCATCTGCCGCCCATGGCGGCCGGCGTGTTCGGCTATCTCGGCTATGACACGGTGCGGCTGATGGAGCGGCTGCCGCCGGCCAAGCCGGATGCGCTCGGCGTTCCCGACGCGATCCTGCTGCGCCCGACGGTGATGGTCGTGTTCGACACGGTGCGCGACGAGATCATGGTGGTGACGCCGGCGCGTCCGCGGCCGGACGTCTCCGCGAAGATCGCCTATGAGGCCGCGCTCGCGCGTCTCGACGCCGTCGTCGCCACTCTGGAGGCGCCGCTCGAGCAGCGCGAGACGCAGGCCGATCCGTTGCTGCTGGCGCAGCAGCCCGTGTCCAACACGGCGCCCGGGCGCTTCCTCGAAATGGTCGAGCGCGCCAAGACCTACATCCGCGCCGGCGATATTTTTCAGGTGGTGCTGTCGCAGCGCTTCACCGCGCCGTTCGCGCTGCCCGCCTTCGCGCTCTATCGCGCGCTGCGCCGCGTCAATCCGGCGCCCTTTCTGTGCTTCCTCGATTTCGGCGGCTTTCAGATCGTCTGCTCGTCGCCGGAGATTCTCGTGCGCGTGCGCGAGGGCAAGGTGACGATCCGCCCGATCGCCGGCACGCGCTGGCGCAGCGCCGACAAGGCCGAGGACGAGCGCCTCGCCGACGATCTCCTCGCCGACGAGAAGGAGCGCGCCGAGCATCTGATGCTGCTCGATCTCGGACGCAACGACGTCGGCCGCGTCGCCGCGACCGGCACGGTGAATGTGACGGAGAGCTTCGCGATCGAGCGCTACAGCCATGTGATGCACATCGTCTCCAATGTGGAAGGCGCGCTCGATGCATCGCGCGACTGCATCGACGCGCTCGCCGCGGGATTTCCAGCCGGCACCGTCTCCGGCGCGCCGAAAGTGCGCGCGATGGAGATCATCGATGAATTGGAGACGGACAAGCGCGGGCCCTATGGCGGCTGCATCGGCTATTTCGGCGCGGGCGGCGAGATGGACACCTGCATCGTTCTGCGCACGGCGATCGTGAAGGACGGAAAGATGCATGTGCAGGCGGGCGCCGGCGTCGTCTTCGACAGCGATCCCGACTATGAGCATCGCGAGACGGTGAATAAATCGAAGGCGCTGTTCCGCGCCGCGGAAGAGGCCGTGCGCTTCGCGACGCGGCCGAAGCGCGGACAGTAGCGATGAGGCGCGCAAACGCGCAGAAAAGGGCCCTCATCCGACCCGACTTCGTCGGGCCACCTTCTCCCGCAAAGCGGGAGAAGGAGCGCGCTTCGAGAGTTCCGCTCGAATAGCAGGAGCGTCCCCGCTTGACCGAGCATTCGCTGTACGACGACGATGATCCGCACCGGCCGATCCGCGTCGGCGAGGCGAGCGTGTCCGGCGAAGCGACGCGATGGGGCCAGATGCTCACCCTGTTCATGCGGGTGATGGCGCTGTTCTGGCTCGCGCAGGGCTTGATGCAATGGCGCCTCATGCTCATGTCGCAGCAGCCGATCTTCGACGCGCTGCCGACGCATGTCGCCGTTGCGATCGTGTTCTTCGCCGTGCTCGATCTCATCGCCGGCGTCGGCCTGTGGCTGGCGACGCCCTGGGGCGGCGTGCTGTGGCTGCTCATCGCCAGCGCGCAAATCTTCATGACCGCGACAGCGCCGGGCTTCTTCTTCGGCGGTTATTGGCTGGTCGCATTCGATCTCACGCTGATCGGCCTCTATTTTTTCTTGACGTTCGAAGCGGGCCGCGACTACGAGGCGCAACGCCTGCGCGACAAGCGGCGACGACGACGCACGGGCGAGATCGAGGCTGCGGAGCGGCTTCACGAGCGCTGGCGGCGCCGCCTGCGCGAGACATTTTCGCGGCTCGACAGACTGTAGATCGCATCTCTCGCAAAATAAGCACAAAATACGGAAAATTCGAGCGAATCTATTTACCCTGCCGTTACCGCGCGAGCGGTAGTGGAGGTAAACGGCGGATTCAGACTGTTGCTTAAAGCGGTCTTCATTCGCGCCCGCTACGGTCCGCCCATGAATAGGCCGGAGCTCGACATCCGGCGTGAATAGACGAGACGGAGCTTGTTCATGAATACGGCGTCGAAAACCGAAGCGGCGCAGGCGCGCACCGACAAGATCAACGAGATACGGCCGATCTATCTCGAGTCGCTGACCTTGGTCGAGCGCCTGCATCGGCGGCTGCTCGATGTGATCAAGGACGAGTTCGATCGCCGCAATCGCGGCGACGTGAATTCGGTGCAGGCCCTGCTGCTCTACAATATCGGCGACAAGGAGCTGACCGCGAGCGAATTGCGCACGCGCGGCTATTATCTCGGCTCCAACGTCTCCTACAATGTGAAGAAGCTCGTCGAAATGGGCTATCTCCACCACGCCCGCTCGCGCATCGACCGTCGCTCGGTGCGCATCAGCCTGACGCCCAAGGGCAAGGAAGTCCACGACATCGTCGCCGCGCTCTACGACAAGCATGCGACGACGGTCGAGCAGATCGGCGGCGTGTCGTCCGCCGAATTCCGCACCGTCAACACGGCCCTGACGCGCCTCGAGCGTTTCTGGACCGACCAGATCCGCTATCGTCTCTGACGTTCCCTCCCCTCCCCGCTCCCCCTCGAGGGCGGTCGCCGCCAATGCGTCGATCGCCCTTTTTTCGTCCGTGCGAATTCTGATATGAATTGCGTGATCGCGCGGCGCTCGAGGCGCCGCCCCGCGTCTTTGGACTGCTCTGCTTCGCTCGCTATGGCGAAGATTTCGTCGTGGCGACGTCTCGATCTCTGACAGAGGCAAAAGCATGCGCTGGTCGCTCACGCTCGGCAGCTTCAAGGGCACCGCCGTGCGCATTCACGTCACCTTCGTCCTGCTGCTCGCCTGGATCGGCTTCTCCGCCTATCGCAGCGGCGGATGGGAGGCGGCGCGCGACAGCCTGCTGTTCATCACGCTGATCTTCACTTGCGTGGTGCTGCACGAGTTCGGCCACATATTGACCGCGCGCCGCTTCGGCATCGTCTCGACCGAGGTCACGCTGCTGCCGATCGGCGGCGTCGCCAATCTCGCGCATATGCCCGAGAAGCCGGGACAGGAGCTGCTGGTGGCGATCGCCGGCCCGATGGTGAACATCGTCATCGCCTTCGCCCTCTTCGTCGCGCTGGGCGCGTTTCAGCCGGAGGCGCTGACGCGGCTCGACGACCCGCATCTCGGCCTGCTTCCCCGCTTGGCGGCGGCCAATCTGTTTCTCGCCGTCTTCAATATGATTCCGGCGTTTCCGATGGACGGCGGCCGCGTGCTGCGCGCGGCGCTCGCTCTGTGGCTCGATCGCGCCAAGGCGACGCGCATCGCCGCATCGGTCGGTCAGATGTTCGCCTTCGCGCTCGGCTTTCTCGGCCTGTTCGGCAATCCTCTGCTCGTGTTCATCGCCATCTTCGTCTACATGGCCGCGGCCGGCGAGGCGCAGATGACCCAAGCGAGCGAGGCGACGCGCGGACTAGTCGTCGCCGACGCCATGGAGACGCGCATAGCGGCGATCGACTGGGGCGCCGACCTCGCCGAGGCCGTGGATATTCTGCTCGCCACCTCGCAGGAGGAGTTTCCGGTCGTCGCCGGCGGCGGCCGCTTCATGGGCCTGCTCGGCCGCGCCGACATCATCGAGGCGCTGAAGAGCGAGGCGCGCAGCGCGCCGATCGCCCCTTATGTGCGGCGAAGCCCGCCGACGGTCGGCGCGACCGCCCCGCTCGACAAGACCATCGAGAGCTTCGGCGAAGCGGCGGCGATCGGGGTGCTCGACGAGGACGGCGCGCTGGTCGGCCTCCTGACCCGGCAGAGCCTCGCGGAGATCGTGCTCATCGCCAATCTGCGGCCCGACTGGAGGCTGGCGCGACGCGGACAGGGGTGACGAGAACGAACTCGAGCGTCGATTGACTTGATCGATTGAACGGTCGAAAAAGCGCCATCGCCCCGACGGCGACGCCAATGGACCGCAGAAATGGCCAAAGTCACGCTCATCGACAATTACGACAGCTTCACCTTCAACCTCGTGCATTATTTCGGATCGCTCGGGGCCGAGGTGACGGTGTGGCGCAATGACGCGATCTCGGCCGATGCGGCGCTGGCGGCGGGGCCCGACGCCATCGTTCTCTCCCCCGGTCCGTGCACGCCCAGGGAGGCGGGCGTGTGCCTCGACCTCATCGCCGCCGCCTGGGACAAGGTCCCGATCTTCGGCGTCTGCCTCGGCCATCAGGCGATCGGCCTCTCCTTCGGCGGCGACGTCGTCCGCGCGCCGCTTCCCGTCCACGGCAAGATGGCGACGATCCTACACCAGGGCGAGACCATTTTCCGCGGCATCGACAAGCCGTTCCTGGCGACGCGCTATCATTCGCTGATCGTCGCGCGCGAAACCCTGCCCGCCTCTCTGCGCATCACCGCCGAGACGCCCGATGGCCTCATCATGGGCCTCTCGCACGAGAGCGCCCCCGTGCATGGCGTGCAGTTCCATCCCGAGAGCATCACCTCCGAGCACGGGCACAAGATCCTCGGCAATTTCCTCGATCTCGCGCAGGAATGGAACGAGACCCGCCGCCGCGCCAAAGTGGCGTGACGCTCTGTGGCCGCTGCAGCCCCCCTCACCCTGAGGAGCGCGCGAAGCGCGCGTCTCGAAGGGTCACGCCGCCGGGCGCGCTCTGGAGCATCCTTCGAGACGCGCCCTGCGGGCGCTCCTCAGGACGAGGGGGTTGGATAGAATGACCGACCTCGTTCCCTTCCTCGCGACGATCGCCACGGGCGCGACGCTCTCGCGCGCGGAGGCGCGCGCGGCGGTGTCCGTCATCCTCGAAGGCGGCGCGACGCCAGCGCAGCTCGGCGCCTTTCTGATGGGGCTGCGGCTGCGCGGCGAAAGCCTCGAGGAGATCATCGGCGGGGCTGTGGCCATGCGCGCGGCCATGGCGGCGGTCGAAGGCGCCGCCGACGCCATCGACATCGTCGGCACCGGCGGCGACGGCGCCGGCACTTACAACGTCTCGACCCTGGCCGCGCTGATCGTCGCCGGCTGCGGCGTGCGGGTGGCCAAGCATGGCGGCCGCGCCGCCTCCTCGCGCTCCGGCGCGACCGATGTTCTCGCCGAGCTCGGCGTGCGCGTCGGCGTCGCGCCCGCCCATTCCGGCCGCTGCCTCGCCGAGACCGGGCTCTGCTTCATGGCCGCGCCGACCCATCATCCGGCGCTGCGCCACGCCGCCGCCGCACGCGGCGAGCTCAAGCTGCGCACGCTTTTCAATCTGCTCGGCCCCTTGTGCAATCCCGCCCGCGCCGAGCGCCAGCTGATCGGCGCCTATTCCAAGGAGCTGCTGGAGCCGCTGGCCCGCGCCCTCGCCGAGCTCGGCGCGCGGCGGGCCTGGCTCGTCCATGGGACCGACGGGCTCGACGAGCTGACCACCACCGGCCCGTCGCATGTCGTGGCGCTGGAGGACGGCGCCTTGCGGAGCTTTTCCGTCGCGCCGGAAGAGGCGGGCCTCGCCCGCGCGGCGCCGGCGGCGCTGGTCGGCGGCGACCCCGCCCACAACGCCCGCGCGCTGCGCGCCGTTCTGGAGGGCGAGCGCAACGCCTATCGCGACATCGCCGTCCTCAACGCGGCGGCGGCGCTGATCGTCGCCGAGGCCGCCGCCGATCTGCGCGAAGGCGCCGCGCTGGCGGCGCGGGCGCTCGACAGCGGGGCGGCGAAGGAAAAGCTGGAGGCGCTCGTCCGCGTCTCCAACCGCCCGGAGGCCGCGGCGCCATAGCCTGCATCGGCGCCTGTCGAATCGCGGCGAAGCGCGATATTTTCATGCTATTCTCCGAAAAGGGCGATCTACCCTCCCCTTTGAGGGGGAGGGTCGGCCTGCGAAGCAGGACGGGGTGGGGTGAGCCCCGAGACTCGGGGAGCACCCCCTCCCGAGCGCCTGTGGCGCTCGACCTCCCCCTCGAGGTTGACCGGTCGCGGAGCCCACACGGTTCCACCGTCGGCGATTCCGTTCTAGGTAAGCAGCATGACCGACATTCTGAGCAAGATCGAAGCCTATAAGCGAACCGAGATCAACGACGCCAAGGTGCGCATGCCGCTCTCGACGCTCGAGCGCAATGTGCGCGACCATGATCCGCCGCGCGGCTTCATCCATGCGATCGAAGGCAAGCTCGCCGAAGGGCGCATCGCCCTCATCGCCGAGATCAAGAAGGCGAGCCCGTCGAAGGGCGTGCTGCGCCCCGATTTCGATCCGCCGGCGCTCGCTCGGGGCTATGAAGCCGGCGGCGCCGCCTGCCTCTCCGTGCTCACCGACGGCCCGTCCTTTCAGGGCAAGCTCGAGGATTTGGAGGCCGCCCGCAAAGCGACGCATCTGCCGGCGATCCGCAAGGATTTCCTCTACGATCGTTATCAAGTGTTCGAGGCGCGCGCCTTCGGCGCCGATTGCATTTTGATCATCATGGCCGCCGTCACCGACGAGGAGGCCAAGGCGCTCAACACGGCCGCGCATGATCTCGGCATGGACGTGCTCGTCGAAGTGCATAACGAGCGCGAGCTCGATCGCGCGCTGCCGCTGGAGACGCGGCTCGTCGGCGTCAATAATCGCGATCTGCACACATTCGACGTGACGCTCGAGACCACAGAGCGCCTCGCCGAGCGCATTCCCAAGGACCGCATCATCGTCGCCGAGAGCGGCATCGCGACGCATGACGATTGTCTGCGGCTCGAAAAATCCGGCGTCTTCACCTTTCTCGTCGGCGAGAGCCTCGTGCGCAAGGACGATGTGACGGCGGCGACGCGCGCGCTGCTGCACGGCGCCTCGGCGACCGAGCACAGGCGCGCGCGTGTCTGAGCCATGAGCGCGCTCACACATCTTTCGAACAAGGGCGAGGCGCATATCGTCGACGTCTCCGACAAGCCGGAGACGAAGCGCGTCGCGCGCGCGAGGGGCCGAATCGTCATGAAAGCGGCGACTCTCGCGCTCGCGCTCGAGGGGCAGGCGAAGAAGGGCGATGTGTTCGGCGTCGCGCGCATCGCCGGCATCATGGCGGCGAAGCGGACGCATGAGCTGATCCCGCTCTGTCATCCCCTGCCGGTCACCAAGATTGCTGTCGATGTCGAGCCAGACGAGGCTCTTCCCGGCGTGACGGTGATGGCCGAAGTCTCCGTGACTGGCAAGACCGGCGTGGAGATGGAGGCGCTGACCGCGGTGAGCGTCGCGCTGCTGACCGTCTATGACATGCTGAAAGCCGTCGATCGCTTCATGCGCATCGAGGGCGTGGAGCTATTGGAAAAGCGCGGCGGACGCTCCGGCGAATGGCGCCGCGACGAAATGGACAAAAATGGCTGACGACAAATTGCTGTCCGTGGACGAGGCGCTCGCCCGCGTGCTCGCGGGCGTGACGCGCCTCGGCGAGGAGGAGGTTCCGCTCGCGAAGGCGCTCGGCCGCACTCTGGCCGCCGATCTCGTCTCGCGCCGCACCCAGCCGCCGGTCGCCGTCTCGGCCATGGACGGCTATGCGCTGCGCGCCGCCGATCTTTCGGCGCCGGGCGCGCGGCTGACGCGCGTCGGCGAGAGCGCCGCCGGCCATGGCTATGGCGCCCCGCTCGGCGCCGGCGAGACCGTGCGCATTTTCACCGGCGCCCCCGTGCCCGAGGGCGCCGACACGATCCTCTTGCAGGAGGACGCGACCATCGACGCCGCCGGCGTCGGCGCAGCCTCCCCGCCGCCGGCCGGCCGCCACATCCGCCCGCGCGGCCTCGATTTTCGCGAGGGCGACGCCGCGTTCTTTTCCGGAACGCGGCTCGGCCCGAGCGAGCTGGCGCTCGCCGCCGCGATCAACCATCCGCAGCTAGCAGTGGCGCGCCGCCCGCGCGTGGCGCTGATCGCTTCCGGCGACGAGCTGGTTCCGCCCGGCGCCGAGCCCGGGCCGAGCCAGATCATCGCCTGCAACGGCTACGCCGTCGCCGCCATTGCCGAAACCGCCGGGGCCGAAGTGGTCGACCTCGGCATCTTCCGCGACGACATCGCCGAATTGGAAATGGGATTTGCTCTCGCGCGCGAGCAGCGGGCCGATATTCTGGTCACGCTGGGCGGCGCTTCGGTCGGCGACCACGATCTTCTCCGCCCGGCCCTCGCCCGCCAGGGCATGACGCTGGATTTCTGGCGCATCGCGATGCGGCCGGGCAAGCCGCTGATCCACGGAATGCTCGGCGAGACGCGCATTCTGGGCCTGCCCGGCAATCCGGTGGCGGCGATCGTCTGCGCCCTCGTCTTCCTCGCCCCGCTGATCCGCGCGCTGCAAGGCGATCCACGCGCCGGCGCCGACGAGAGCGAGGCCGCCATCGCCGGCGCCCCGCTGAAGCCCAACAAAGGCCGCCGCGATTTTATGCGCGCGAGGCTCGGTCGCGATGCGGAAGGGCGGCTGGTGGCGACGCCGGAGCCTTTGCAGGACTCTTCGCTGCTGACCGAGCTGGTCCGCTCCCAGGCCCTGCTGATCCGCGACGCCGGCGCGCCGGCGGTGGAGGCGGGAGGGGCTTGCCGTGTGCTGCGGCTGCCGGGGGCGTTCGTCGGAGGTAGTTGAGAGCGGTTCACTGGCGTTTGCCGGCACGATCCCATATACTGGTCATCTAGATAGTCATGAGGAAGGCGACGATGAGCGCGGTCACCATTGCCGAGGCCAAGGCCCATCTGAGCGAGCTCGTCGAGCGAGCGGCAGGGGGGGAGACTGTCTGTGTTACGCGGCGGGGCAAGGCGATCGCTAAAATCGCGCCGCTGGACCAGCCGCGAAAGCGAGTAGACGTTGCGGCGCTACGCGCATTGACCGAACGAATGCCGCTGCAAACCGAGCCTTCGAGCGAGTTCGTGCGCCGCATGCGGGACGAGGACCGCTATTGACGCTCTATCTCGACACGTCGCTACTGGTGGCGGCGCTGACCCGGGAAGCGCGAACCGATCAGATTCAAGGCTGGCTATACGAGCAAGAGCCGGGCGCGCTCGCCATCAGCGAATGGACGGTCACCGAGTTCTCATCCGCTCTGTCCATCAAACTGCGCACCGGCGCCATCGATGCTCGTCAACGCGCCGAAGCTTTGGCGGCGGCGGCGCGCCTTTTCTCCGACAGCTTCACCCTTCTGCCGATCACCTCGAACGAATTCCGCGTGGCCGCGAAATTCGTCGACCAGCACGCGCTCGGTCTGCGCGCCGGGGACGCCCTTCATCTCGCCGTCAGCGCCGCGCATGGCGCGACGCTCTGCACGCTCGATCGGCGCCTCGCCGAGGCGGGACCGCCACTCGGCGTCCCGACGCTGACGCCCTGACGGCCTCGAAGGCTTCACCCGGGCGCTTTCGCCTAAACGCTTTCCTGTGTTATCGCCTCCTTCGGAGGGAGACCGAACACATGACCGAATCCGCTGCCCCGCGTCGCGACAAGCCCTGGCTGTTCCGCACCTATGCCGGCCATTCCACGGCCGCCGAGTCGAACCGCCTCTATCGCTCCAATCTCGCCAAGGGCCAGACCGGTCTCTCCATCGCCTTCGATCTGCCGACCCAGACCGGCTATGACAGCGACCATATCCTCTCGCGCGGCGAGGTCGGCAAGGTCGGCGTGCCCGTCTCCCATCTCGGCGACATGCGCACGCTGTTCGACGGCATTCCGATCGCCGACATGAACACGTCGATGACCATCAACGCCACCGCCGTCTGGCTGTTCGCGCTCTATATCGCCGCGGCCGACGAGCAGGGCGCGCCGCGCGGAAAGCTGCAGGGCACGACGCAGAACGACATCATCAAGGAATATCTTTCGCGCGGTTCTTATGTGTTTCCGCCGGCGCAGTCGCTGCGGCTGACGCAGGACCTCATTCTCTTCACCACGAAGGAATGTCCGAAATTCAACCCGATGAATGTCTGCTCCTATCATCTGCAGGAGGCCGGCGCGACGCCGGCGCAGGAGCTGGCCTATGCGCTCGCCACCGCTTGCGCCATTCTCGACGGCGTGAAGGCCGCCGGCCTTTCGGACAAGGACTTTTCCGAGGTGGTCGGGCGCATCTCCTTCTTCGTCAACGCCGGCATGCGCTTCGTCACCGAGCTGTGCAAGATGCGCGCTTTCGTCGAGCTGTGGGACGAGATCACCCGCGACCGCTATGGCGTCACGGACGAGAAATCGCGCCGCTTCCGCTACGGCGTGCAGGTCAATTCGCTCGGCCTCACCGAGCAGCAGCCGGAAAACAACGTCTATCGCATCCTCATCGAGGCGCTGGCCGTCGTGCTGTCGAAGAACGCCCGCGCCCGCGCCGTGCAGCTGCCGGCCTGGAACGAGGCGCTCGGCCTGCCGCGCCCCTTCGATCAGCAATGGTCGCTGCGCATGCAGCAGATCATGGCCTATGAGACCGACCTGCTCGAATATGGCGACATATTCGACGGCAATCCGGCGATCGCCAAAAAGGTCGCGGCGCTGAAGGAAGAGGCCGTCGCCGAGCTGAAGAAGATCGACGAGCTGGGCGGCGCCGCCGCCGCGGTCGAGGCCGGCTATATGAAATCCAAGCTCGTCGAGAGCAACACCGCGCGGCTCGAGGCGATCGAGGCCGGCGAGCAGATCGTCGTCGGCGTCAACAAATTCACCGAGGGCGAGCCCTCGCCGCTCACCGCCGGCGACAATCAGATCATGGTCGTGCCCGAGCATGTCGAGGCCGAGCAGATCGCCCGGCTGAACGCCTGGCGCGCGCAGCGCGACGCCGAGGCGGCGCAGGCGGCGCTCGACGAGCTGGTGCGCGCCGCCAAGGAGGGCCGCAATATGGTCGAGCCGTCGATCGCCGCCGCCAAGGCGGGCGTGACGACCGGCGAATGGGGCGCGGTGCTGCGCGGCGTGTTCGGCGAATATCGCGCGCCGACCGGCGTCTCCTCCACGGCGCGGCAGGTCGGCGGCCAGCTCGACGCCGTGCGCGAGGAGGTGCAGCGCGTCTCCACCAAGATCGGAAAGCGCGCCAAATTCCTGGTCGGCAAGCCGGGCCTCGACGGCCATTCCAATGGCGCCGAGCAGATTGCCGTGCGCGCCCGCGACGCTGGCTTCGACGTGATCTATGCCGGGATTCGCTCGACCCCGGCCGAGCTGGTCGAGACGGCGCAGAAGGAAGGCGCGCATTGCGTCGGCCTCTCCATCCTCTCCGGCTCGCATGTCACGCTCGCGCATGAGGTGCTGCGGCTGATGAAGGAGCAGGGCGTCGAGGCGCCGCTGGTCGTCGGCGGCATCATCCCGCCGGCCGACGAGAAGCTGCTGCGCGAGAATGGGGTGGCGGCGGTCTACACGCCGAAGAATTATGATCTCAACGCGATCATGACCGATCTCGCGCATCTCATCGAGAAGAGCGTCGACGGGCGGGCGTGAGGCGGTCGCCGCGCGGTCTTCGCGAGCGCGGCGAAGCGATCCAGAACGGCGGGCGGCGTCGTGGATCGCTTCGTCGGACTCGCATGCCGGTGGTCGGCCGATGCGCCATGAGCGGGCATTCGAAAAATGACGTCGGCTTCTCCCGACACGAGACGGCGCCGTCACCGATCCGCTCGAACTGAGCGCTGATTGCCCATTCAGCTGCCCTCTTGCACGCCGAGCAGGGTCGCCGCGTTCATGGCGGCTCGGCGAAGCGAGCCGGCGATTTGCTCCGCGAGCCGATCGCTCTTCATAGAACGCGCCAGCGTCAATCCGCCGATCAAAATGCCGAGCATCGACCATGCGCGCGACAGTCGCTGCTCCTCGTCTCCGCCCACCAAGCCATCGGCGACCAGGCCTGCGATCTTTTTCATTTTCGTTTCGAAGAGGGCTTTCACTTCCGGTCCCGATCGCGCGACCTCGGGCGAAAGGGTCGTCATCGCGCAGCCGCATGCGATATCGTCGCGATGGGACTTGCCGAGATAATAATCGGCGAAGGCTCGCACCCAGTCGGCGCCGTGCTCGCTCTGATACTGCGGAATGGCTCCTATCACCTCGTCGAGCCCGAGCTCCAGCGCAGCGCGAAACGCGCCGTCCTTCGAGCCGAGATGGGCGTAAAAGGCTCCCGATGTGACGCCCGCCGCCTTGGCGATGGCGTCGACGCCGACCCCCGCATACCCATGGCTGCGGAAACTTCGACTTGCCGCATCGAGCATGCGCTCACGGGTTTGCTCCTTCTTCGTAGACATCCGCCCTCGACGGCTATTTATCACGACCGCTATTTTTCATGTTGACAAGATAGCGCTCGTTATTCTAGGTGTCATATATCGATCGTTATATAATCCGCTCGACCGCGGCGCAATGGCTCGATCGACAATCGCCGTCGGGACGCGAGAGCCCCGCAGCGTTCCAGCCGCACAAATCAGGAGAAATATTTCATGCTCGAGAAAATCCTATGCCGATCGGTCGTCGCGGCCGTGGTCGCGCTGACGGCCGCGCCAGGAGCCCAGGCCGCAAACCAAGCCTGCATCACGATCGGCGGCGTTGCGATACCGAATTTTTTTGCAGAAGGCGACAACAACCCGATGATCATTTCCGCCGCCCTGACCGGAAGCGTGAACACGGCCGCGGGAAAGATCATCGCGCAACGGCAAACACCGACCGGCCTCGAAATGGATATGGAACATTATTTCGGTCGAGACGACGGCGGCGCCTTTCAAACCAAGGATCTGGCCGTTCTTACCGCCGTGCCGGGAAAGCCCGGTCGATTCATGATCGAGATCGCCTACCACATTCAGGAAAATGTGACCCGTGGGACGCTCAAGGGTTACAAAGGGCAGTTCAACAGCTACGGGCTCGTCGACTTGCGCGATCCGGAAAACTTGGTCGGCCTCGTCCGCTATACCGGCGACATCTGCAAATAAGTTATTTCACGAAAAACCGCCGGGCGACGCTCCGCCACCCGGCTGCTTTGAAACAAACGGATCGACTCCACGCTCACGATGAGCGCAATCAGTCGAATGTCTCCGTTCGCATTAGAGACGAGAAGTCGCAATGCAGCTTTCGCACGAATCCGAGATCGCGCTCGCGAAAATCGAGACGGACATCAAGAGACGCTTGTTTCTGGGAGGGATGCTGGGCGCTGCCGTTGCGTTGTCCTCCGCGCCGCTGAGCGCGCAAATAAAAAGGCGTAGCGATACGATCGTCTCTTCGGACGGGATCAGCCGCACGACTCTCGAACGCTACGAAAACAGCGCGGGGGAGGAGTTTCGGCTGGTCCTCACCAGCTATCCTCCGGGCGTGGGATTGCCCGCTCACCACCATCCCTCGGTCGCTCACAACTACATACTGGAGGGCGTCGCGGAGTCTCAGTACGCGGGCGAGGAGCCGATGAGGTTCACCGCAGGCGAGAGCTATCAGGACAAGGCCGAGGCTCCGCACCTGATTTTCCGAAATCCAGATACGTCTTCTCCACTGAAGTATCTGATCGCCTACACGGTCAAAAAAGGCCAGCCGTTTCTCATCATTCCGTGACATGCGAGATCGTAGAGAGTTCGGGCGGACAACCTGCGCGATATTGGCGACGCGGGCGCTCTCATTGACGATTGCGACCGACTTCTCGATGGCGAGCGGCTTGTCATCGCCTCCGTCGACGACGACCACTGCGCCGCCGGGCGCGATCTTTTCGTGCGACGCCGCAGCGTGAGGCACGGCTTGTTGATCGATTTGGAGGCTAATCGCCGTCGCTCGGGAGCGCTGTGAGCCGGCGCGCGCGCCTCGCGTCGAGGCGCCCGTTTCCCGATCCTGCGGCCTTGGTGTAAGCTCGCCGAGCAGGGAGAACCAAGATCATGGCCGACACCGACGGGGGCGCAGCGCCCGGCATCGAAACGCAGATTCTCGTCGCCGGCGCGGGCTCGACCGGCCTCGCCGCCGCGCTCGCCTTCGCCCGCGCCGGCTGGCGGGTCACGCTCGTCGGTCGCCTGCCGGCGCCCCTGCCCGGCCGCACGGTCGCTCTGTTCGAGGCCTCGGTGCGCTTCCTCGATTCGATCGGCGCGCTCGACGCGGTGCGGGCCGCCGCCTGCCCGATCGAGACCATTCGCATGATCGACGACACCGAGCAGCTGCTGCCGGTGCCCGATCTCGTCATGCGCGCCGAGGAGATCGGCCTTCCCGCCTTCGGCCTCAATGTCTCCAATGACGAGCTGACCGCGATCCTGCTCGAGCGCGCGCGCGCCGCGAGCCTCGACATCGTCGAGGCGGAGATCGTCGATTATGATTTCGAGGGCGACGCCGTGATCGCGACGCTCGCCGACGGGCGCCGCGTCGAGGCGCAATTCGTCATCGCCGCCGACGGGCGCGCGAGCCGCGCGCGCAACGCCGCCGGCATCGACACCAAGGAATGGACCTATCCGCAGGTCGCGCTGACCGCGCTGCTGCGCCACGAGCTGCCGCACGACAATATCTCGACCGAATATCACACGCGCTCCGGCCCCTTCACTCTGGTGCCGCTGCCGGCGCGCGGCGAGGCGCAGAACCGCTCGAGCCTCGTGTGGCTGATGAACCCGCGCGACGCCCGCCGCCGCCTCGCCGAGCCGCGCGCGGAGCTCGAATATGAGCTCGAGGATTTTTCGCGCGGCAAGCTGGGCGCGATGACGATCGAGAGCGGCGTCGGCGAGTTCCGCATGGGCGGAATGCAAGTGTCGCGGCTCACCGCCGGGCGCCTCGCGCTCGTCGGCGAGACCTGCCATGTGTTTCCGCCGATCGGCGCGCAGGGGCTGAACCTGAGCCTGCGCGACGTCGCCGATCTCGAGGACTGCCTCGCCAGCGTCGATCTGCGCAATGAGCGCGAGCTCTCCCGCGCGCTGATGCGCTATGAGCTGCAGCGTCGCGCCGACATCGGCTTCCGCACCCATGGCGTCGATCTGCTCAACCGCTCGCTGATCATTCCCTATCTGCCGATCGACCTCATTCGCGGCGCCGGCTTCGTGGCGATGACGGCGCTCGGCCCGCTGCGCCGCGCGGTGATGCGCGAGGGCGTGGCTCCGCATCTCGCGCGCCCGCGCCTGATGCGCGCCGAGGAGCCGAGAGAGCCGCGCATGCGCGGCAGGCGCCCGCGCCCCGGCGCGGAGCTCGTCGGCGCCGCGCGCGACGCGCTGGCGCTGCTGCGCCGCGGCGCGGCGCGGTAGAAGGCCAGCATCCCTCACGCCGCGACCGCGGCCGCCTCGCTCTTGCGGAGCGCGAGGCGGAAGGTCGCGCCGCCGCCGCGCGTTTCCGCCACCGAGATCGAGCCGCCCATCAGCTCGGCGAGCGTCTTGGAGATGGCGAGGCCGAGGCCGAGGCCGAGGCCGAGGCCGGCGCCATTGCTCTTCGTGACGCGGCGCCAGAACGGCTCGAAGATGTTGTCGCGATCGGCGAGCGGGACGCCGGCGCCATGGTCGACGACCTCCACCATCGCCGTCGCCAGCACGCGCACCTCGACGACGCCCCCTTCCGGCTCGGCGCGCAAGGCGTTGTCGAGCAGATTCGCAATGACGCATTCGAGCGCCCATTTGTCGCCGCGGACGATTGTGCGCGCCGGCGGCGGCTCGAATTCGATGCGCCGGCCGTTCTCGATGACGAGCGGCGTGTAATCGGCGACCATCGCCAGCACAGCGGCGCAAAGGTCGATATCCGTCTCCTTCGGCGCATCGCGAATCGAGAAGCGCGCCGTCGCCAGCAATTGCTCGACGATCGTCTGCGCACGGCGGATGTCGCGCCGCATGGCGCGGCGAAACGCGGCGTCGTCGGGATTGTCGGCATGCGCCCGCATGATGGCGATCGGCGTGCGCAGCTCATGCGCCGCATTGGCCGTGAAGCGGCGCTGCGCCGCGACGCCGGCGTCGAGACGCGACAGCGCGCCATTGACCGCTTCGACGAAAGGCGCGACCTCCCGCGGCGCGTCATCCACGACGACGCGCTTATGCAGCGTGTTCATATCGATCGCCGCGACCTGCTCGGCCGCCGCGCGCAACGGCGCGAGGCCGCGGCGCACTACGACCCAGGCGATGGCGAGCGCGCCGAGCACGGCGGGCGCAATGACGATGGCGCTGTGCGGCGTCAGGAACAGGCAGGCGACCGCGAGAAGATCGCTCCACGCGAAACGATAGCCATAGGCGGCGACGGCGCAGGCGCCCGCCCCGCTGGCGACGCGCCGCAACGATCCGCGCGCGTCCTCCCCGGGAAGGTGGAACTTCAGCGTCGTCGCGTCGATGTCGCGCAGGCCGCCCAGCGCGGCGATGAGCTGCGGCGAGGAGCCGGGAAGAGCGACGCCGGCGCAATCGAACGCCGCATAGAGCGCGCCTGCATTGCTCGCGACATAGGCGCGAAGGGCGGGCGTCGGCTCGAGCCGCGGCGCGCCGCCCTCGCGCGTCACCGACGCGGCGACGAGGGCGTGGAGGCGATATTCTCCCCAATCGTCCGGCGCGACCTGCCAGCCGGGAATGACGCCGGAGATAGAGACGAGGAAATCGGTGATCGGCACGAGCAGCAGCGTGCCGGCGATCTGCGCCGCCGCCAGCCAGAGCATCAGCCGCGCCGAGAGCGAGCGGCGGCTCACGCGGGCGTCCTCGCCAGCATATAGCCGATGCCGCGCGCCGAATGAATCTCGACGCCGGCGCCGAGATCGGCGAGCCGCTTGCGCAGGCGCGAGACCAGAATGTTCAGCGCATTGTCCTGCACCTCGTCGTCGAAGCCATAGACCTCCTCGACGAGGCGGCTGCGCAGCACGATGCGCCCGGCGCAGCGGGCGAGAGTCTCGAGCAGCGCCAGCTCGCGCCGATGCAGCACGACGGGAACGCCGTCGATGGCGACCTCGCGCGCGGCGAGATCGAAGGAGAGACGTCCGACGACGAGGACCGGCGCGCCGGCCGCGCCGGAGCGGCGCAGGCAGGCGCGCACGCGCGCCATCAGCTCGTCGAAATCGACGGGCTTGGCGAGATAATCATCGGCGCCGGCGTCGAGCCCGCTGACGCGCTCGGCGATCGCCTCGCAAGCGGTGAGGATCAGAACGCGCGCGTCGGGCTGCAGGCGCCGCAGCTCCGGCAGCAGATCGAGGCCGTCGCCGTCGGGCAGGCGGCGGTCGAGCAGCGCCAGGCCATAGTGATGGCAGGCGAGCGCCGCGCGCGCATCCTCCAGCGCGCCGACATGATCCGCGATGAAGCCGGAGCGCCCGAGCCGCAGAGCGAGCGCATGCGCCATCTCCGGCTCGTCCTCTACGAGGAGGACGCGCATCGAAACCAGTCGGCGCCGGCGCGCCGCTGCTCGAGATCGGGAACCATCACTTACGCTCCGCCGCTTGCGAACCTTTACGAGCGTAATGCAAAGCCGCGGGCGCATGCAACCGCGGCGCAGCGGCTAGCGGCGCGACTCGGCCGATTTGAACGAGCCTGAAGGCTCGCGGTCCAGGGGCCGCGCTTGGACCGCGAGCCAGGCTCGCCCTCGAGAGGCTTCAAATTCGTCGACGCAAGCCACTCGGCGCCGGACGCGCCACGGCGCTCGCCCTCATGCCGAGCGCCAAATTCAGCATGCCATGCCGAGCCGCGCCGCGAGCGCCACGAGATCGCTCTGACGCCGAAAACCGAGCTTGTGATTGATGTGCTTCAAATGCGTGCGCACCGTCTCGACCGAGAGGCGCAGGCGCTCGGAGGCTTCGCCCGGCGTGTCTCCCTGGCCGATGAGCCGCGCCACGGCGATTTCCGCGGGCGTCAATCCCAGCGCCGCGAAGCCGGCCGAGGCGTCCGCGCCGCTTCCCTTTGCCGTGTCGAAGACGAGCGCCAGCGCCATGGCCGGACGCTTTACGAAACTGCCGGGAACGTAATCCAGCGACAGCGGCATCGCCTGCAGCAGCAGCGGACGCGCGCCGCTGGGACGCGGCAGGGCCAGCGTCGCGGAGCCGGCGAGCGGCGCGTCGAACACATCGCGCAACAGGCCATCGAGCAGCGGCTGCGCGGCTTGCGCCGAGGCGGAGAGGCGCCCGCCCTCGATCGCGAAGCCGTCGCCGAAGAACGCGCGCGCGGCCGCATTGACCGCGACCACCCGACCGGTGCGGGCGATGGCGATCGCCCCGCAGGAGAGGCGGTGGAGAAACGCCTCGAGATCCGGAGCGAGCGGTCCGGCGGACATCCGCAGCCGCTCGTGAATGGAGAAAGCGCGCGACACATGCGGACCGAGCGTCGCGAGCAGCGCGAGCTGGCGGCGCCCGAACGGCCGCTGGCCGAGCCCGCGCTGCACGGCGAGCGAAACCATCGCCGCGGCGTCGGGCGAAGCGGGGAATTTGAATGCGGCGTAATATTCGAGGTCGAACGACCGCAGAAACTCCTGATAGAACGGATCGCGCGCGATCGCCTCCGGCGTCACCAGATCCGCGTCGGTGTAGAGGCCGGCGGCGATCCCGCGCTCGAATGCCGTTCTGATGCGCGGATCGACCAGATTCCAATGGCTCAGATAGGCGTGCGTCGCGTCGCGCAGCGACGGCGACGAAATCAGCGCCTCGGGGCAGGTCTGCGGGATCAATGCGGCGCCGACGCCGCCGACGACGCCGGAGAGGGCCTCGAGCGCGTCTCCCCAGCCGGCGGGCTCCAGGGCGGCTCGATAGAGCTTGTCGACGACGCCCAGCACGTCGCTTTCGCTGACCGGCATCACCTTCCCTTCAGATGCGATTTGGCCTGCCCGCCGAGCGGGGGCGGAGCATAGGGCAAGCGCGGGCCAATGGGCATACTCCGTTCAGGGGATACGCCGGCCGCGGTCGGCTGATAGAGAGAGGGACCCTGCCGAACGAGAATCTGAAACATGACCCCTCCCGCCTTCACCAGCCTCGCAGAGGACGAGCCGTCCTCACGGGAGCCCGATCCGCAATTGCGGCCGCTTGCGTCCATGACCGGGCGCGAGCCGGCGCGGCCGGCGGAAACCGCGGGGAACGGCCTCGACGACGACGAATGGACGCTGCTCGCGCCTCTCGTGATCGAGACCGGGCCGAAGCGCGGACGCCCGCCCCGCGATCATCGGCGCGTCCTCGACGGCATTTTCTGGATCGCCGGAAACAACGCCCCCTGGCGCGAGCTGCCTGCCCGCTACGGCAATTGGAGCTCGGTCTATCGTCAGTTCCTGCGCTGGTCGCGGCTCGGCCTGTTCGAGCAGATGATCGACGCCGCCGCGACCGATCGAGCGGCGCTCGCGAAACGTCTCGCCGCCGCCCGGGCGCTCGCCGCGCGCCGGCGAACGCCGGCGCGCTGAGAACCGGTCAGAAGCTCGGATCTATGCCGCCCGTCGCCAGAAAATGCTCGAGCCAATGGATGTCGTAGACGCCGTTCTGCACATCGGCGTTGCGCACCAGCGTGCGGAACAGCGGCAAGGTCGTATCGATGCCGTCGACGATGAATTCGTCGAGCGCGCGGCGCAGACGCATCAGCGCCTCGGTGCGGTTGCGGCCGTGGACGATGAGCTTGCCGATCAGCGAATCATAATTCGGCGGAATCGTGTAGCCCTGATAGGCCGAGGAATCGACGCGCACGCCGACGCCGCCCGGCGGATGATAATAAGCAATGCGACCGGGCGAGGGCCGAAAGCTCGACGGATGCTCGGCGTTGACGCGGCATTCGATCGCATGGCCCCAGAACCAGATATCCTCCTGGCGCATCGACAGCGGCGAGCCGGCCGCGACTCGGATCTGCTCGCTGACGAGATCGACGCCGGTCACCGCCTCCGTCACCGGATGCTCGACCTGGATGCGCGTGTTCATCTCGATGAAATAGAACGCGCCGTTCTCGTAGAGAAACTCGATCGTGCCGGCGCCGGCGTATTTCAACTCGCGCATCGCCCCGGCGCAGATCTCGCCGATCTCGGCGCGCTGCTCGTCGTTGAGCGCGGGCGACGGGCTCTCCTCCCAAACCTTCTGGTGGCGGCGCTGGAGCGAGCAGTCGCGCTCGCCGAGATGCACGGCGGCGCCCTTGCCGTCGCCGAACACTTGAATCTCGATGTGGCGCGGCTTCTCGAGATATTTCTCGAGATAGACCGTGTCGTCGCCGAAGGCGGCCTTCGCTTCCGTGCGCGCCGTCGCAATGGCGACGGCGAGCTCCGCCTCGGTGCGCGCGACCTTCATGCCGCGCCCGCCGCCGCCGGAAGCCGCCTTCACCAGCACCGGATAGCCGATATCGGCGGCGGCGCGCGCGCCCTCGGTCTCGTCGGCGACCGGCCCGTCCGAGCCCGGAACGCAGGGAATGCCGAGCCGCTTGGCGGTGGCCTTGGCCTCGATCTTGTCGCCCATCAGCCGGATATGCTCGGCCTTGGGGCCGATGAAGGTCAGCCCGTGCTCGGAGACGATCTCGGCGAAACGCGCATTCTCCGACAGGAAGCCATAGCCGGGATGGACCGCGTCCGCGCCGGTGATCTCGCAGGCGGAGAGTAGCGAGGGAATGTTGAGATAGGAGTCGCGCGCCGCCGGCGGGCCGATGCAGACGGACTCGTCGGCGAGCTTCACATGCATGGCGTCGGCGTCCGCCGTCGAATGCACCGCCACTGTGGAGATGCCGAGCTCCTTGGCGGCGCGCAGGATGCGCAGCGCGATTTCGCCCCGATTGGCAATGAGGATCTTGTCGAACATCGGCGGCCCGCCCTATTCGATCACGATGAGCGGTTCGCCATATTCGACCGGCTGTCCGTCCTCCACCAATATCGCCGTGACGACGCCGCCCTTGGGCGCGACAATGTCGTTGAACGTCTTCATCGCCTCGATGAGCAGCAGCTTGTCGCCGGCGGTGACGCGCGCGCCGACCTCGACGAAGGGCCGCGCGTCCGGGCTCGGGCGCAGATAGGCGGTGCCGACCATGGGCGATTTCAGCGCGTCGGCGTGATCGGCGGAAGCCGCGGCGGGCTTCGCCGCCGGAGACGGAGGGGGCGGCGGCGCATAGGGCGGCAGGGCGATGGCGCCATGGGCGATCGCCGGCGCCGGCGCCGGCATGCGCGCCGCTCTGATCCTCAGATCGCCCTTCTGGACCTCGATCTCGGTCAGATCGCTCTCGCCGAGCAGCTTGGCGATCTCACGCAGCAGAGCGGCGTCGACGCCGCTGTCGGCGACGGCTTTGGCTGCGACTCTCGGTTTGGCGGGTGGACTGCGTCGCGTCTGGGCTTTGCGCGCCATGATTGCTCAGATCTTTCGTGGTTCTTCGTCGAACAGGGCTGCGAAGGCGAGAACATAAGAGGCCGCGCCGAAGCCGGCGATGACGCCGCGGGCCACGGGCGAGATGAAGGAATGATGCCGAAAGCTCTCGCGTGCGTGAACATTGGAGAGATGGACCTCGATCACTGTCGCGCCGGCGCCCTTGATGGCGTCGTGCAGAGCGATCGACGTATGCGTATAGGCCCCCGCATTGAGAATGACCGGCGCGCCGGCGCGGCCCGCTTCCTGAATCCAGTCGACGAGATCGCCCTCGTGATTGGATTGGCGGAAGACGAGATCGACGCCACGCGCGGCGCAGAGCTCGGCCATCCGCGCCTTGATGTCGTCGAGCGTCGCGGCGCCGTAGACGGACGGCTCCCGCGCGCCGAGCAGATTGAGATTGGGGCCGTTGATGACGTGGACGGCGGGCATGGATATCCTGAACGAAAGACGCGCGTCGCATGAGCGCGCCTCCTTCTAGCCGCATTGCCGGCGCGAAGGAAGCCCTACGCTCCGCTCCCCCAGGGTAATCGGGTGAAGGACGACAGCCCCGTCACCCTCATCCTGAGGAGCCCGCGAAGCGGGCGTCTCGAAGGATGGCGACGGGGAGAAACCTTCGATTGCGCCCCACGGCCGTCCTTCGAGACGCCGCCTGCGGCGGCTCCTCAGGACGAGGAGTGGGGTTTTATCCTTCAACCGATTGCCCTGTCCGCCCCCTCGTCTCCGGCTGGCGGCTCGCTTCGGCCGTGCGAGTCCGACGCGGGTCCAGCATCAGCAGACGCTCTTGCCGCATTTGCGGGTGTTGTCGATCTTGCTCTTGAGCTGCTGAAAGCCGACCGCGCCGACGATCACCTCCTTGCCGAGCACCCAGCTGGGCGTGCCGCTGAGATTGAGGCTGTCGGCGAGCTCGGCCGATTCCCGGAGCGCAGCGCGCGTCTCGTCGCTCTTGGCGTCCTTCTCGAGGCGGGCGGCGTCGGCGCCGAGCTCCTTGGCGACGGCGAGCGCCTGCGCCTTGCCGATGGGGCCGCGCGTTCCGAGCAGCTTGCGGTGGAAGGCGTAGAACTTCTCGGGCTTGAGCTGGAGGCGCAGCGCGGTGGCGATCTCCGCCGCCTCGGTCGAGCCCTGGCCGAGCACGGGGAAATCCTTCAGCACGACGCGCAGCTTGGGATCGCCGTCGACGAGCTTGGCGAGATCGTCGAGCGCGCGTTTGCAATAGCCGCAGTTGTAGTCGAAGAACTCGACCAGGGTCACATCGCCCGAGGGATTGCCGATCACCGCCTGGGCGGCGGAATTGAACAGCTTGTCGGCGGTCTTGTCGACGGCGCGGCTGCGCGAATCGGCTTCCGCGACCTTCTCGCGCCGCTCGAGCTCGTCGATGGCCTCGCGGATCACTTCCGGATTGGCGATCAGATAATCATGGACGATCTTTTCGATCTCCGCTTTCTGCGGCTGGGGCGTGTCGGCGCGCAGAGGCGCAGCGGCGAGCAGCGCGGCGGCGGCCGTCGCGGCCGCGAGGAAAGGTCGAAAATCGGGGACGAGCCGGAAGGCCATGGGAGTCTCCTTGCAGGTTTCGGAGGGCGGCGGCCGCCGCCGGATCAGGGCTGAGAGCGCACGCCGTCCTTGAGCAGAATCGAGCCCAATCCATAGTTGAACTTTGCGTCGCCCAGCGTGCGCAATTGCAGCGAGACCATGATGGTCTGATTGCGCGCCGGCAGCCCCGTCGAAGCCTGGGCCTGATAGACGGACGAATAATTCACCGCCACCGTCGTGCATTCGTCCTTGTAGCCCGCCCCGAGGCCGAGCGCGGCGATCGAGAACAGCGGCGCCGTGCCGGTGACATTGGCGCCCGTCAGAGTGGTAGTCACTGCCGGCGCGCTGGTCAAGGAATTGTAGAGATAGCGGCTCATGTCGAAGGTGACCGAGCCGTTCAGGAAGTAATTCTTGGTGATGTCGTAGCGCCCCGTGGCCGACAGGCCCTGCCGGCGCTGATCGAAGCCGATGACGGGCTGCGAGGCGTAATTGGCGTATTGGACGCTGAGCGTCATCGGATCGAGATTGAGCGAGCCGATGAGATCGATCCGGCGTCCCCTCAGCCCGTCGGGATCGAAACGGCCCTTGGCCACGAAGCTCAGCATGGACGAGGGCGCGAAAGCGAAGCGCCCGACCCAGTCGGAGGTGCGCGTGTCGAGCCCCGACGACAGGCCGACATTGGCCGCGTCCGCGGTGGAATAGCCATTCTTGCCGGCGATCTGGCGCGACTGGCCGACGAGGGCGTTGACGAAGCCGCCATTGGCGAAGGTCAGGGTCGCCTGCCCGCCGTAATTGGCGCGCGTGCCCGTCTCGAACCGGTCGTAGCCCGAATATTTGCTCCATTCGAACAAGTTCGAATCGTCGAACACGAGGCTCTGCGCGTCCATGTTCACGAGCGAGGGAATGGAGGATTGATTGGGCCGCGCGACGACCTGGGCGATCGGCTCCACCACCAGATCGCCGAGCGCGCCGCCGCTCGCGAGGATCGGATAGCGCCATTCGACGCCGCCGCCCGGCGTCGCCTGGCCGCGGAATCCGTTGTCGGCGCCGTAGAAGAACAGCGACTGCGCCGCATTTGGGATGGGCTGCCCCGCGCTGTTGTAGGCGGGATAGACATTGCTGCTGTCGTAGTCGAGATAGGAGCCCGAGAAGCGGGCGAAGGCGAAGGGCGTCCACACGCCGCCGACGGGGTCGATCACCTTGCGCTTCCACGAGCCCATCACGGTCGCATGCTGGTAATCGCCGCCGACGCCGCGCAGCAGGCAGCGGCTCTGATAAGGGTTGGCCGACGGCGCATAGCTCTGGCAGACGTTGTAGAGGCCGTACACGCTATCGAGCGTGCGCGGCTGGATCGATTCGTAATTGGCGATGCTCGCCGAGGTGCTGGTGAAATTGGCGTCGATGTCGATCTGGCCGCCGATGCCGAAGGTCTTCGCCGGATCGACGTCGAAGGCGCGGTTGTAGTCCAGCAGCGGATGCACGATCGGCTGCTGCGCCTGCACGTCATTGGCCGACAGGCCCTGGAAATAGAAGCCGCGCAGATCGAAGTAGCTGCGCGGGCCCTGGCCGGTCAGATAGGCGGTGGACGACGACTCCCGGAAAAAGTAATTCTGATACAGGCTGTTGTATTGCTTGTAGTCCTGCAGGAAGTAGCGGTCGCTGAGCGCCGTCACGTCCCAGCCGAACCGCCATTGATCGTTGATCTGGAATTCGCCGCTGCTCTGCACGGCCCCGCGCCAGCGCTTCTCGCGCGCGCCATAAGGCGCATAGGCGAACGCGCTCGGATCGCCGACATGCGTGCCTTCCAGATTGATCGTATAGCCGCCGTTCTCCAGCCTGTGGCGGAACTGCGCCGAGAGGAACGGCCCCTGCCGCGTGAAGCCGGTCGGCGTGATCGTCAAATCATAATTGGGCGCGAGCGCCCAGTAATAGGGAATGGCGACGCTGTAGCCGAGCTGCGAGCGATAGGTGAGCTGGGGATTGAGGAAGCCCGACTTGCGCTTCACGCTCGGATCGGGAGACGAAAAATAAGGCATATAGGCGATCGGCGCGCCGAGCAGCTCCAGCGAAGCGTCCTCGTAATAGACGACCTTCTCCTCGTGGTCGTGAATGATGCGCTTGGCGCGCACCGCCCACAGGCGCGGCTTGGTCGGGTCGTCGCTGCAGGCGTCGCAAGCCGTGTAGCTGCCGAGATCGAAGATCGTCGTCTCGCCCGAGCGCTCGGCCCGCGGCGCGCTGAAATGGGCGCTTTCGGGCGTCTCCACGCGCAGGCTGTCGATGAAGCCCGCCTTGAAGTCATCGGTCAGGTCGAAGCGGTCCGCATAGACCACCGTGCCGTCGGTCTCGGTCAGCCTGGCATGGCCTTCGGCGAAAACGCGCTGCGAGCCGCGGTCGTAGACGACGCGGTCGGCCTCGAGCGTGCGGCCCTTGTAGAAAATCTTGACGTCGCCGGTCGCCGCGACGCTGTTGCGCGTCTCGTCATAGGCGAGCTCCTTGGCCTCCACCACCATTTTGGCGGGGCTCTCCCGCGGCGGCGCGGCGACAGGCGCGCGCGTCCCGACGTCGCGCGGAGAGCGAGGCTTGGCGTCGACCAGCGGGGAGCCGGCGAGAACGAAGGCGGCGCCGAGCACGAGGGCGAGCGCCGGCCGCACGGCGAAAGGCGTTCGCCGGAGCGGCCAATAGCCGAGCGCCGCGGCCGGCAGGCTACGCCGCTCCGCCTCATGCTCGCGATGACGGCGACGGCGGCGCCCCATCAGCCGTCCTCCGAATACAACAGACTGACTGCGCCCAGCATGCTTCCGACAAGAGCAGGCGACCACGCAGCGACAAGCGGGCTGATGACGCCGGCTCCGCCCAGGTCGGAAAAGAGTTTCGTCACGATATAAAGCACGAACCCCGCCACGACGCCACCCGAAACGGTTCGCGCGATCCCGCCCATTCGAAAGAACCTTAACGAAAAGGATGCGGCCACGAGAACCATGGCGACGAGCAACAGCGGCCGCGCCAAAAGGGTCTGAAACTGCAGGATATAGCCGGTCGGATCGAGGCCGGCGTCGGCCGTCTTCTCGCCGAGTTCGAGGAGGTCCCAGAAGGGCGCGCCCTGGGGCGGCGTCGTCGCCGAGGCGAGCTGCTCCGGCGTCAGATCGGTCGCCAGCAGATAGGAGCCGACCGCGCGCGATTCCTCCCCCGGCGCATTGACCCGCGCCTCCTCCAGCACGAACACCCCGGCGAGCAGCCGGGCGCGCGCCGCCTCGACCCGCTCCAGGAACACGCCGTCCCGGCTGTAGACATTGACGCTGACGCCGGTGAGGCGCGCCCCGCCGGCCTGATAGCTCGTCGCGTGGAGTATAGACGTGCCGTCGACGCCGGTGAGGCGAAGCCATTTGCTGTGATCGACGCGCACGCTGCCCTGCACCCCGAACAGGTCGAGCTCCATCTGGTCCGAGCGCTGCTTCATCACCGCCGACAGAGGATTATACAGCGTCACCGACAGGACGCCGATCGCGAGCGCGACGAAGGCCGGCGGAAACAGGAACTGCCAGACCGAGACGCCCGAGGCGCGCGCGACGATGAGCTCGAGCTTGCGCGTCAGGTCGACGAAGGTCGCCATGGCGCCGAACAGAACCGCGAAGGGCAGGATCGATTCCGCCGTCGCCGGCACGCGCAGGATCGTCATCAGCGCGACCGTATCCGCTCCGGCCTGGGGGATGTCCCCGGCGCGGCGCAGCAGCTCGACGAAATAGACGACGAACATCAAGCAGAACATGGTCGCGAAGATCGCCAAAATGGTCTTGGCGAAGCGCGCGGCGAGATAGCGGGAGAGCGTGAGCCCGATCATCCCGCTCGCTCGCGCTCCGCTTTCGCAAACCCGTCCGCCATCGCTCCGGCCGCAATTCCTCGAAACAAGACTGACGCCCCCGCCCCGCCGGATCGCCGCCGCGATTCCACGGCGGAGTTCGCTAGACCGTCCCCGCGCCGCGCGCAAGACCGGGGCGATCGACGATGGCCGCGCCATGTCGAAGCTGCCTCGCGCTCGAGGCTTTTCCGGGGCGGACGGCGCTTCACATCTTGCGGACGAACGAATTGACCCTCGCCCGTCGCCGGAGGATATTCGGCCGCAACTCGACTCGGCGACGCCGAGCGCCCGTTTCCCCGACGAGAGGTTGCAATGTCCCCCAATGTGAAGTTCGAGGTCGTGAATTTCGGGGAGGCCGAACGGCGCCTCGCGGCGGCTCCGGCCGAGGGGGAGAGGCCGATCACCCTCATCGCCTTCGTCGGCGCCAAGCTGGCGCTGGGCGGCGAGACGAGCACGATTCTGCGCGACGCCGAGCCGCAGATCGCGCGCGCCGCGGCGGCGGCCAAATTCGCCGGCAAGCGCGGAACCTCGCTCGACCTCTATGCGCCCGCCGGCCTCGACGGGGTGGGACGGCTGCTGATGATCGGCGTCGGCCCGGCGGGCGACGGCGACAACGGCGGCGCGAGCCCCGAGCGCTTCGACGACTATCTCGGCCTCGGCGGACAGCTCGCCGCCAGGCTCGGCCAGGGCGCGAATGCGATCGCCCTGTTCGACGTTCCCGAGCCGCCGGCCGACGCGTCTGCGGCCGCCGGGCAGCTCGCGCTCGGCGCCACGCTGCGCGCCTATAAGTTCGACCTCTACCGCACGAAGAAGAAGAAGGACGATCCCGAGCGCGAAGGGGCGAGCGAGATCGCCCTTGCCGTCGCCGAGCCGGAGGCGGCGCGCGCGGCGGTCGACGGCGCGCTCGGCCTCGCCGAGGGCGTCGTCATCGCGCGCGACCTCGTCAACGAGCCGGCCAATGTGCTCTATCCGGAGGAATTCGCCCGCCGCGCGGCCAAGCTCGCCGACCTCGGCGTGGAGGTGGAGATCCTCGACGTGCCGACGCTGCAGACGCTCGGCTTTCGCGCTCTGCTCGGCGTCGGCCAGGGCTCGGCGCATCCGAGCCGCGTCGTGGTGCTGCGCTGGAACGGCGCCGCGCCCGACACGCAGCCCGTCGCCTTCGTCGGCAAGGGCGTCTGCTTCGACACCGGCGGCATCTCCATCAAGCCCGCCGCCAGCATGGAGGACATGAAGGGCGACATGGCCGGCGCCGCCGCCGTCACCGGCCTCATGCACGCGCTCGCCGTGCGGAAGGCGAAGGCCAATGTGATCGGCGTGCTCGGCCTCGTCGAAAACATGCCTTCGGGCGAGGCGCAGCGTCCGGGCGACATCGTCACCTCGCTCTCCGGACAGACGATCGAGATCATCAACACCGACGCCGAAGGCCGCCTCGTGCTGGCCGACGCGCTCTGGTATGTGAAGGACAAGTTCAAGCCCGCCTTCATCATCGACCTCGCGACGCTGACCGGCGCCATTCTCGTGGCGCTCGGCCAGGAGCACGCCGGCCTCTTCTCCAACAACGACGAATTGGCGGGACGCATCCTCGAGGCCGGCAAAGCCACCGGCGAGAAGCTCTGGCGGCTGCCAATGGGGCCGGCCTATGACAAGCTGATCGAATCGAAATTCGCCGACATGAAGAACACGGGCGGGCGCCATGCCGGCTCGATCACCGCGGCGCAATTTCTGGAGCGCTTCGTCGACAAGACGCCCTGGGCGCATCTCGACATCGCCGGAACCGGAATGGGCTCGCCGGCGTCCGACACCAACCAGAGCTGGGCGTCGGGCTGGGGCGTGCGCCTGCTCGACCGGCTGGTGAAGGATTGTTACGAGAGCGCCTGACGGCCGGGGCGGGCGTTAGGAGAAAATCCCGAAAACTTGTCCTGAGCCGCCGCAGGCGGCGTCTCGGAGAACGGCCGCGGAGCGAAATCAAAGGCTTCTCCCCGTTGTCGTCCTTCGAGACGCCCGTGCGCGGGCGCCTCAGGACGAGGATGACCGGAATCGCCCGTTTCCCCTGCTTTCTCCCGCTCTTCCTGTCGAAACCGCCAACGCGATCACGATATCATTTCGCGTCATTGCTCGATTCCACCATCGACACGATCGGCCTCGACACGGCCTGAGCGCGATGGAGCCGCCCGCGACGCTTTTTCCACCAGATATAGACGCCCGTGCCGGAGAGCATGGCGATGATAAGGCCGAGGATAAAGACGAAAATCTGATAGGGCAGGCCGAACACATGCGCCATATGCAGCGCATAGAGCCAGTGCTCGACAGTGACGCCGAGGCGCTCGCTCTTGGGCGGCAGGAATTGAAGCAGCGCGCCCGTGTCGCCGTCGAGCAGGATTCCCGTGCCGCCCTGCGGCGGACGGTCGCTGATGTCGCGATCGCTGCGCATCTCATAGGCGTAAGCGCCCAGACGCTCATGATATTGGAGCGAGAGCGGCTCGCGCGTCGCAAATCCGCGGGCCGCCGCCTGCTCCGCCATCAGCGCCTCGCCGCGCGCGAGCGCCGCCCGCCAATCGAGGCGCGGATGCGCATTGGGCCGCCTGTTCAGCGAGAGCGCCATCTCGCGATAGGAGCGATAATCCGGAAAGACCGCTTTCATCGCCACTTCATAGACGGGCCGCATGTCCATCATGACGCTCGAAAAGGCGAAGACGAACAGCATGGGCCACAGCCACAGCCCGCTCGCGCGATGCAGATCGAAATTGACGCGAAAGGCGCCGCCGCGCCATTTCACCAGCCAGGAGGGCTTCCATCGGCTCCAGAATTTCACGCGCGAGACCGGCAGGGTGAGATAGAAGCCGACAAAACAATCGATCGTCCAGAGCACGGCGAGAATGCCGAGCATCCAGAAGCCGAGATCGCCCATCGCCAGCCGCCAATGCAGATTATAGATGAAGGGCATCAGACTGATCGCGCCTTGCGAGAGATCGCCGCTCGCGCGGCGGCCGAGCTCGGCGCCGGTCCAGGGATCGAGGAACAGCTCGTCGAAGCCGAGCGGCGGATCGCTCTCCTCGCGCGGCGTCATGTGCACGACGATCTGATCCGGCGTCGTGACCGACACTTCCTGCGCGCGGCCGCGGGGGAAGAGCGCTTCGGCGCGCTCCGCGAGGGTCGCAAGATCGAGCGGCGCGACGCCCGGCCGCGCGGTCGCGAAAAGCTGCGGGCTGATGAAGCGCTCCAGCTCATAATAAAAGGCGAGCAGGCTGCCGGTGAGGCCGACGACGACGAGAAACGCCGCCATCGACAGCCCGACCCAGCGATGCAGCCAAACGAAGAATGCGCGTGTCACGTCTCGGCCTCCCCAGCCCGTCGATCCGGTGGACGACGCCGCTCGCGGCGGCGACGTCCGTCAAAGCCCGATCAGAACTCCAGCCGCAGCGACGCGAGGAAGGTTCTCGGCGTTCCGGGCATGATCGTGCTGCGATCCGCCGAGTTCACATAATAAGTCGAATCGAGCAGATTCCTCACATTGAGCTGCGCGGTCACATTCTTGACCCACGGCGCCTCCGGGAGCTGAAAGCGATAGGCGATCATCGTGTTCACGATCGCGTAGGTGGGCAGCAGGAATGTGTTCGCATTATCGCCCTGCCGCTCGCCGACGACCGTGACGCCGCCGCCGAGGCCGAGCCCCTGAAAATCGCCATCGGCCTCATATTTCAGCCAGAGGCTTCCCGAGTCGATCGGCGCATTGACGAGCCTGCGTCCGACATTGTTGAGGGCCGCATCCTGGGTGATGCGAACCGTGTCATGGCTGAAATTGCCGATCACGCTCCAATTGTCGTCGATGCGGCCGGCGACGTCGATCTCGAAACCCTTGCTTTCGATCATGCCGATCGGCGTCGAATAAAGCGAGCCGGGAAGGCGCTGGAGAATGCCGGATTTGACGATGTCGAAATAGGCGAAGGTCGCGGTCAGGCGTCCGTCCAGCAGCTCGGCCTTGACGCCCCCTTCATATTGCTCGCCCTTTTGCGGCGAGAAGGCCGGCTGTCCGGGCGTCGGGCGGGCGTTGGTGCTGCCGAAGGATTGCGAGAAGCTCCCATAGAAGGAAATCCATTGAGCCGGCTGAATGACGACTCCGACGCGCGGGCTGAACGCGCTGTCATACGCCGTGCGATAGGCCGCATTGGCCTCCGCGAAGGAGGATGCGCCGTAGCCCGTGCCGGCGCTCACCCAATCATAGCGTCCGCCCAGAAGCAGATGCAGCCGATCGTCCGCGAATGAAATATAGTCTTGCGCATATATGCCCTTCCAGCTCGTGTGGCCGACGCCATAGAAATTGTTCGCCGGAGCGACATAGCCGGACGTTCTGTAGACGGGATCGTACAAATTCATCGGGGCGACATTGGGCGTTACGCCCGAATATCCGCTGCCCGATGTCCATTCGTTGTAAAAATCGAACCCGATCAGGGTCGAATGCTGGAATGGGCCGGTCGCGAATTTGCCGTGAAGGTCGAGATTCGTCGACAGATAGTTGCGCGGGGCATAAACGTCCCACAGGCCGCTCTTGATGTCGCCCGTGACTTCATCGACCGAGTTGAAAACGGTCAGCCGCTGCGCCCAGATGAGCGACTGATAGCTGAACCGATTGGTGAGGCTCCAATCCGGCGACAGATCATAGGTCCAGTCGAAGCCGATGAATTTGCGGTCCAGCCGGCTCGGATTGGCCGCGGTGACCGAAGGGTCCTGAAGATAGCGGCTGATCGGGACATTGGCGGGCCGATTTCCGACCGCCGGAAGCACATTGTCATAGTCGGAAACGAAGATCGTATGCTGATATTCGGCGTCGACATTCAGCCGGAACTGCTCGGTCGGCCGGTAGGCGAGGGTCGGAGCGAAGAATCCGTCCTGATTGAAGACGAAGTCTCGAAAGGAGTCGCTGCGATCGAACGAGGCGTTCACGCGATAGAGCCATGTCTTGTCGTCGGTCAACGGTCCGGTCGCATCGACGCTGGTGCGCGTCCTGCCCCATGATCCCGCCTGCTCCTGCACAGAGAAATAGGGATCGGCGAGCGGGCGCTTGACGATCAGATTGACGACGCCGCCGGGCTCCAGCCGGCCGAACAGCATCGCCGCCGGACCTTTCAGCACCTCGATCGACTGCAGATTGGCGGTCTGCAGATGAGTCGTGTTCGGCGTTTTCAGATTCTGCCGATAGATGCTGGCGCTGGGGAGGCCGCGGATCGTGAAGCCGTCGTAGAATAGATCGCCGTTGGGCTGAACGCTGCTGACATTGCCGACGATGCCGTCCTGGACCGAAATGGCCCCTTGATCGTCCAGCGCCTCGCGCGGCACCACCTGAATGCTGAACGGCGTCTTCAATATCGGTATGTCGGCCTTGCCGGCGACCGAGCCCCCGGTGACATTATAGCCGGTGAAGCGGCCGCCGAGCCCGGCGCCGTGCTGGCTGTCGCCCGGAGCGCTCGCGCGCTTGTCCGTTCGCTTCTTCTCTTCGGCTCCGATGTCGATCGTCGGCAGCGCCTCCGCGCCGCCCGCGTCGCTGCGGGTCGTGTCGTTCTGCGCGAGCATGATCGTCACCGCGCGCCCCTCGGGGTCGATGCGATAAGCGAGGCTCGTGCCGGTCAGCAGCTCGTCGAGCGCTTCCTCCAGCGTGCGCTTGCCATGCACGCCGCGCGCGAAGACGTGGCGGGCGATGGCGGCGTCGAAAACGAGATGCGCTCCGGTCTCGTCGGCGAGCCGGCTCAGCGCGTCGGCCATCGGGCCGGGCGCGATCTCATAGGTCTGCGGGGTAATGCTGGCCAGCGCGGGTCCGGCGTCGATCGCCAGCGCTGAAGGGCCGATGACGGCGAGGCCGATCGCCGCCGCCGCGCCGGTCCGATTGCCCCGGCTCGAATTCCTGCCTTTTTTCCACGACCCCATCGATTGGCCTCCCGCTGCCGCGGCGCGGGTCTTCGCCTGCGCCGCCCCTCAAGACGCGCGAAATCGAAAAACAGGAGTCGATTATTCGAGATTTTTCATACTGTGACTTTTTTGTCACGACGAATGCAGCAGGATCAGATAATCGCCGAGCCGCGTCGATTTGAGCCCGAGCGATTTTTCGATCGCGCGCAGCGCCTCCAGCGGCTGATCGGTGCGGAACACGCCGGTGACGCGGCGGTCGCGCAGCGCGCGGCCGGCGATCAGCACAAAGCCGCGATGATAGCGCGCCAGCGCGGCGACCACCTCGCCGAGCGGCTTGTCGTTGAAATAGAGGCGTCCGCGCCGCCAGGCGGTCACCTTGTCGGGATCGACGGCGTAGGAGTCGAGCGCCGGCAGGCCGGGGCCGTAAGCGGTCTGGCGGCCGGCCTCGACGCGCACGCCGGCGCCGGCGCCGGTCACCTCGACGGCGTGCTCGGTTACCGTGACCTCGGTGCGGGCGTCGCTGGTCGCGATGTCGAAAGCGGTGCCTCGTGCGGAAATTTCGCCGCCGGCGGCCTCGACCACGAAGGGGCGGCTCGGGTCGGGCTCCACCTCGAACAGCGCTTCGCCGGCGAGCAGCGTGATCCGCCGGCGGTCGCCGCCATAATGGAGCGCGAGGGCGGAGCCGGCGCCAAGATGCGCGTGCGAGCCGTCGGGCAGAGCGAGGGTGCGCAATTCGCCGGTCCCAGTGCGAATGTCGGCGCGCAGCCACAGCCACAGCGGGTCGAAGCCGAGCGCCAGCGCGAGGCCGATGGCGGCGAGCGCCGCCGCCGGGCGCGTCCAAGAGCGGCGCGGCGCCGGCCGCGCGGCCTCGACATGGGCGCGGGCCAGCGCCTTGGGCGCGCGCTCCCAATCGCCCCAGACGTCGCAGGCCTCCTCGAAGGCGGCCTCATTGCGGGAATCGGCGGCGAGCCAGGCGCGGAACGCCTCCAGCTCGGCGCGCGACAGCGCCCCGGCGTCGAGCCGTACCCACCATGCGGCCGCGGCGTCGAAACGCTCGGCGTCCTCCTCCTCCTCGGCCCGGCGGCTGCTCATCTGGCGGCGTCGTCTCCTCGCGGCCTATCGCGGCCGTCGAGCATAAGACGCGCGAGGCGGCGAAAACAGGAGGTCGCCGCACTCATCTCAGCGCCCCGCGCAAGAGGCGGAAGGCGGTGCGCAAATGCTTCTCCACCATATTGCGGGAGATGCCGAGCCGGCGGGCGATCTCCTCCTGATGCAGATTCTCGAAGCGGCGCAGGACGAACACCTGCCGGCAGCGCGGCGGCAGCGAGTCGAGCGCGGCCGTGAAGCGCGCCAGCGTCTCCTCGGCCTCGAGCCGCGCCGCGGGCGAGAGCGAGGGGGCGAGAAGCGTGTCGACGTCGAGCCCGCCGACAATGGCCTCGCCCTCCCTGCGCCGTCGGCGGGCGTGGTCCCTGGCGAGATTGGCGGCGGTCGAGCGCAGCAGCGAGCCGGCTTCCCGCACGCTCCCGCGCTCGGCGAAGCTCAGCACCCGCATGATCGCCTCCTGGGCGAGATCGGGCGCGTCGCGGGGACCGACGCGCCGGGTGAGAAAGCGCATGAGGTCGCGCGATTGGCGCGCGAGCGCGTGACGAAGCGAATTATCGTCTCGGTCGGACATGGGCGGGTTTCGAGCTGGAGCCGCCGCGTCGAGGCCAATGTCGGGGCCGCGGCAAAAAATGCGCGCAAGGACGGCTTCGCAGCCGCCATTCAGCGGACGCGCGGCGGCGCCTGAGAGGACCAGCTGCTCGCCCATCCGGGCGGCGCGCGGCCGAGGCGCGCGGGGGCCGGCGCGGGCGCGGCTAATGGCGGCGGAGCCGGGACGCGCAGGACCGCGCACGCCGGCGCATCCACAACGGCGCTCACCGCGTACAGCAGACAGCGATCGGCGCAGGGCGCCGAAGGCGTCGCCGGCGTATCCTCGCCGCCGCCGCAGGCGGCGGCCGCGAGGCCAGGGCCGGCATGCGCGCGCAGGGGCGACAGGGCGAACGCCTGGAGAAGGACCAGCACAACGGCGGCGAGCGTCGCGACGAGGCGACGTGACCGAGAACGCGAGGAGCTTGAGCGCGAGGAGAGGGCCGCCATCGCGAAACAGCATAGCCGAAGTCGCAGGCGGAGGGAAACCGCCCGCCCTCTCGTCTATTCCGCCCAGATGTGCTGATATGGTGGGGGAAATTCTCGCGCGCGGCCGGCCGCGCGCAGTTTTGGGAAAAGCATCCGACATGCAGGTCGAGAACGACGCCGCCGATTTCAGCTCCCCCGCCGCGCTCAGCGACCAGTCCCTGCTCGCCGACATTCGCCTGCTCGGCCGCCTGCTCGGCGACACGGTGCGCGAGCAGGAGGGGGCGGCCGCCTTCGAGCGGATCGAGACCATCCGTCGCCTTTCCGTGGCCGTGAGCCGCAATGGCGACATGGAGGCCGATCAGAAGCTCGACGCGCTGCTGCGCTCGCTCTCGGCTACCGAGGCGCTGACCGTCATCCGCGCCTTCAGCTATTTCTCGCATCTCGCCAATATCGCCGAGGATCTGCATCCGCTGCAGCAGGAGAACGGCAAGGAGCCCGGCCTCGGCGCCACCTTCGCGCATTTGCGCAAGGCCTCGATCGGCGTCGGCAAGGTCGCGCAGGTGCTCTCCAACGGCTGGGTGTCGCCGGTGCTCACCGCCCATCCGACCGAGGTGCGCCGCAAGAGCCTGCTCGACGCCGAGCACGCCATCTCCGCCCTGCTGATCGCCCGCCAGCATGCGCGGAGCAAGGGCGAGCTCGCCCGCAACGAGCTGCAATTGCGCGCGCGCGTCTCGCAGCTGTGGCAGACGGAGCTGCTGCGCGAGGCGCGGCTGACCGTGCGCGACGAGATCGCCAACACGCTGAGCTATTACCGCACCACCTTTCTGCGGCAGATCCCCCTGCTCTACGCCGAGATCGAGGAGCGGCTCGACGGCTTGCGCATTCCGCCCTTCCTGCGCATGGGCACATGGGTCGGCGGCGACCGCGACGGCAATCCCAATGTGCGCGCCGAATCCCTGGTCACGGCCCTGCGGCTGCAGAGCGAGACGGCGCTGCGCTTCTATCTCACCGAGGTGCACGAGCTCGGCGCCGAGCTCTCCATCTCGCGCCGCTACGCCGGCTGCAGCGAGGCGCTGGAGCAGCTCGCGGCGCGCTCGGGCGACGACAATCCGCATCGCGACGACGAGCCTTATCGCCGCGCGCTGATCGGCGTCTATTCGCGCCTCGCCGCGACGCTCGAGGAATTGACCGGCCAGCAGGCGCAGCGCCATGCGGTGGCGCCCGCCAATCCTTATCCGAACGCCCGCGCCTTTCTCGCCGATCTCGAGATCATCGACGATTCGCTGCGCTGCCATCACAGCGAGGTGATCGCCTCGCAGCGCCTGGAGCCGCTCATTCGCGCGGCGGAAGTGTTCGGCTTCCATCTCGCCACGGTCGATCTGCGGCAGAGCTCCGACCGTCACGAGGAGACGATCGCCGAATTGCTCGCCGCGGCGCGGGTGACGGAGGACTATGCCGCGCTCTGCGAGGAGGAGAAGCAGCAGCTGCTGCTGCGCCTGCTCTCGGACCCGCGTCCGGTGCGGCTCGTCGACGCCAGCTATTCCGACAACACCGCGAGCGAGCTCGCCATCTTCGAGACCGCCGCGGCGATGCGGAAAAAATACGGCCGCGAATCGATCCGCCATTACATCGTCAGCCATACGGAGACGGTGAGCGATCTTCTGGAAGTGCTGCTGCTGCAGAAGGAATGCGGCCTCTTGCGCGGCACTCTGGCTCCCTGCGACGCCTCTACCGTCGCCGCCGATCTCATCATCGTGCCTTTGTTCGAGACCATCGGCGATCTGCGCAACGCCGCCGGCATCATGCGCGACTTCTACGCTTCTCCCGGAATCGTGAAGCTCGTCACCAATTCCGGCGCGCAGCAGGACATCATGCTCGGCTATTCCGACAGCAACAAGGACGGCGGCATTTTGGCGAGCATTTGGGAGCTCTATCGCGCCTCCACCGCGCTGGCGGAATTTTTCGCGGGGCTGCCGTCCATCGCCATGCGGCTGTTCCACGGGCGCGGCGGCACGGTGGGGCGCGGCGGCGGCCCGAGCTATGACGCCATTCTGGCGCAGCCGCCGGGCACGGTGAACGGGCAGATCCGCCTCACCGAGCAGGGCGAGGTGATCGCGGCGAAATACGCCAATCCGCAGATCGGCCGCGTCAATCTCGAGCTCTTGGTGGCCGCGACGCTCGAGGCGACGCTGCTTTCGCACAGCAAGACGCCGCCGCAGGAGTTTCTCGACGCGGCGGCCGATCTCGCGCAATGGGGCATGGACGCCTATCGCGGCCTCGTCTATGAGACGCCGGACTTCGTCGATTATTTTTTCGCCTCGACGCCGATCTCCGAGATCGCCGCGCTCAACATCGGCTCGCGCCCCGCCTCGCGAAAACCCTCGCGGAAGATCGAGGATCTGCGCGCCATTCCGTGGAGCTTTTCATGGGGGCAGGCGCGTCTCGCCCTGCCCGGCTGGTATGGATTCGGCTCGGCGATCGCGCGCTTCCTCGAGGGCGACGACGGCGCGCGCCTCGCGCTGTTGCGGCGAATGAACAATGAATGGCCGTTCTTCCGCACGCTGCTCTCCAATATCGACATGATCCTGTCCAAGACCGATCTGTCGATCGCCCGCCATTATGCGGGCCTCGCGCCCGATCACGCGCTCGCCGAGCGCATTTATGGGGAGATCGAGGCCGAATGGGGCAAGGCCAATCGCGCCCTCGCCGACATCACCGGCTCGAGCCAGCGCCTCGCCGACAACCCGGCCCTCGCCCGCTCGCTGCACCACCGTTTTCCCTATATCGCGCCGCTGAACTATCTGCAGGTGGAGCTGATCCGGCGCTATCGCGGCGGGCAGACGGGCGAGGATATTCGGCAGGGGATTTTGATGTCGATCAATGGCGTGGCGGCGGGGTTGAGGAATACCGGGTGAGGGTTCGGTTCGGTGGTCGCCCATCCCCCACGCATGCCGCAGTCTGCGAGGCGTGGATGGCCGGGACAAGCCCACGGCTGTCCGGTTCAAGATAGGCATAGTATTATCTCGTATTGGCGTGGGTCCGGCTTGTTATTCGGCGTCG
>NZ_JAINDZ010000120.1 GCF_019802345.1 Methylosinus sp. Sm6
GCAGCCGCTCCGGCGCCAGCGCCAGGCTGTCGAGGCGATGCTGCTTCCACTCCGCCTCGGTGATGAGCCGGGCGGACTGGACCTGCTCATAGGAGGGGAGCGCGCTCACTCGCCGATGCCTCCCGCCCGCCACAGCTCGTCGATCAGCGCCTCGTGTCGACGCTCGCAGTCGGCGCAGGCGGCGGCGTCATGGTCGTTGACCGCGCGCGCCCATTCGGTCTCGACGGCCTCGACGTCGGCGGCGATCTGCTCGATCGTCCTCATTCCGCGGCCTCGTCGAATAAGGTCCGCTCGTCGCCCCAGCTGTCCCAACCTGGCCGCGATCGGCGCGCAAACATCTCGAGCTTGCGCACGCGCGGGAACATGCGTTCGAGCATTTCGTGCATCTCGTCGGGCTTGCGAGAGTGTTCCCGCACCGGGGCGACGATCAGATTGCGCTCGCTGTGCGACATGATCCGAGGCGCTCCGATCGCGCCGACGAGAAAGAGCTCGGCGGCGCTCCGAAACCAATAACCCGTGCCGAACGCCCAGGACGCCCCGGATTTCGACTGCTTGGCCCAGGAACCGCAGCTGCGATAATCGAAGCCCCAATGCAGCAACAGATCGAGCGCGAGCGGCAACTGAGCCTGCGTCGTCCACATCACATGCGCGCAATTGGGCGCCGCGAGCTTCCAGACCGGCAGTGAGAAAAGTTCGCTGCGCGACATGGTGTCGTAGTGCATCTCCGGGCCTTTATTGTGCCCGTCCTTACCCCAGACACCGAATGACCATGGCGGATCGGACAGGATCAGCCCGTAGGAATGAGGCTGCAGCTCGCCGAAGGGCCAGTCCGCGCTCAACTCTCCCTCCGCACGCCGAGGATCTCCGCGCGCAGCGTCGAGATCGTCTCCTCCGTGAGGCCCTTCGCCTTGCCCACCTTGGCGATCTGCTCGCCGGCCTCCTTCTTGAACTGCTCGACGAGCTTGGTCCGCCGCTCGGCCGA
>NZ_JAINDZ010000121.1 GCF_019802345.1 Methylosinus sp. Sm6
AGCGATCCCGAGGCCATCATCGACGCCGCGCTCGCCAGCGTGCTGATCTATCGTCCCAACACGGCCACCATGTCGGAAACGGTGTGGAACGCGCTGCGCAAGCATCCCAAGATCGTGCAGGCGGTGAAGGGCTCGACGCAGGCGGACGGCAAGATCACGCGCGAGGAGTTCGTCGCCTATTTCGAGCTGTCTCGGCTGTTGATTGGGGCCGGCTATGTGAATGCGGCGAAGAAGGGCCAGCCCACGAGCCTGCAACGCGTGTGGGGCAAGGGGATCAGCCTCACCTATCTCGACACGTCGATCCAGCGCGCGGACATGGGCGGCATTACGTGGGGCTTCTCGCCCGTGTTCGGCTCGCGCGTCGCGGGCACGATCGAGGACGCGAACATCGGCCTGAAGGGCGGACAGGTGGTGCGCGTCGGCGAGACGATCACCGAGCTGGTCGTCGCCAAGGCCGCCGGCGCGCTCATCCAGAACGCGATCAGCTGAGGGAGGCGTGCGTGGAGACGACGACAGCGGCAGGCGCGAAGGCCACGGCCGAGAATCCCGCACCGGCGAGCAAGGGCAAGGCCGAAGCGAGCGCGGAGACGCGCGGCTTCGAGCTGCCCGTCAATGTGATCTTCCGCGGGGACCGTCATGCGATCGGATCGGAACTCGATCTCACGCGCGACGAGTTCGAGACGCTGAAGAAGGCCGGCGTGTTCGATCGGATCGAATGGAAAGACGGCGACTGACGAGTTTTGCGGGGTGGGGCAGCGGTCAGCCCGCTTGGCTCATAACCAAGAGGTCGGCGGTTCGAATCCGCCCCCCGCATCCAGCATGCCGAAGCGAAAGCAACCATGGGCAAATCCGGTCGATGCGCCGACGCTAGGCCGGGCGGGGTTGTGAGTAGGCGAGCCCG
>NZ_JAINDZ010000122.1 GCF_019802345.1 Methylosinus sp. Sm6
GACCTCGAGACCTATGGCATCGACCGCATCTACGCGTGGCACTTCCCGTGGATGATCGCGGCTGCGGCCTGGATCCTCTACTGGTTCTTCAAGAAGGGCTTCATCGCCTCCTACCTGCGCGTCAGCGAAGGCAAGGACGAGGAGCAGATCGGCGACGACGACCGCCGCGTGGGCGCGATCGTTCTCGCTGTGACGATCCTGGCGACGATCATCGGCTACGCTGTGACGAACAGCACCTTCCCGCGCACGATCCCGCTGCAGGCCGGCTTGCAGAAGCCGCTGACGCCGATCGTCGAAGAGGGCACGGCCGGCGTTGGTCCGCATGTCGTCACGGCCGATCTCAAGGGCGGCGTCTACAAGGTGCCGGGCCGCGAGCTGACGATCCAGGTGAAGGTGTCGAACAAGACCGACGAGCCGCTGAAGCTCGGCGAGTATACGGCGGCGGGCCTCCGCTTCCTGAACCCCGACGTGTTCACGACCAAGCCGGAGTTCCCCGACTATCTGCTGGCCGACCGTGGCCTGTCGACCGATCCGACCCCGATCGCCCCCGGCGAGACGAAGACGATCGAGATCAAGGTGCAGGACGCCCGCTGGGACATCGAGCGCCTCTCGGACCTCGCCTATGACACGGACAGCCAGATCGGCGGCCTGCTGATGTTCTTCAGCCCGTCGGGCAAGCGCTACGCCACCGAAATCGGCGGCCCGGTCATTCCGAAGTTCGTCGCCGGCGACATGCCCTGATCGACTTCGAGATCGAACCGAACACCAGCCGGCCGGGCCGAAAGGTCCGGCCGGGTTTTCTTATGGACGGACAAGGAAAAGCGGAAGAGCGCGGTTATATCGCAATGCGA
>NZ_JAINDZ010000123.1 GCF_019802345.1 Methylosinus sp. Sm6
GCTTACATGCTCGAAGACGCTACGCCATTGGCGATCCTCGTCGACGACGGCGGCCGCCGCGCGCTCGCCGGCCTTTCCAGCGCGCCGTCGGAGATACTCGTCGAGCTCTCCGACCGCGATCCGGACCCCGAACCGACGCTGCGAAATCTCTCCCCAAAAGACATCGGCCTCAGCTCGCAAAATCTCGCCTATGTCATCTACACCTCCGGTTCGACCGGAAAACCAAAAGGCGTCATGGTCGAACACAATGGAATCACGCGCCTCGTCGTGAATAATGGTTATGCACAGTTCGAGGCGGTCGACCGCGTGGCCTTCGCCTCCAACCCTTCTTTCGACGCCTCCACTCTGGAGTTGTGGGCGCCATTGACGAGCGGCGGCAGCGTCGTCGTCATTGATCAAGCGACTTTACTCGATCCGCTTCTCTTCGCCGCCGCACTTCGCAAGCATGAAGTCAGCATTCTGTGGCTTACGGCCGGCCTGTTCAACCACTATGCGGACGCGCTCACTAGCAACTTTTCTTCCTTGCGTTGCCTGATTGTCGGAGGTGATGCACTGAATCCTACGGTCATCGAACGCGTTCTGAAGGCCGGAAGGCCGCAGCGTCTTCTGAACGGCTATGGTCCGACCGAGACGACCACATTCGCGACGACATATGAGATCGATTCCGTCGCGCCGGGCGCGACGAACATTCCGATTGGGCGTCCGATCTCGAACACACGGATATATATTCTGGACGCGCGGGGGCGTCCGGCTCCGCTCGGAGTTCAAGGGGAGATTTACATAGGGGGCGCGGGCGTCGCGCGGGGCTATCTCAACCGGCCGGAACTGACGGCGTCGCGTTTTGT
>NZ_JAINDZ010000124.1 GCF_019802345.1 Methylosinus sp. Sm6
GCGCTTTGCCCCGGACAATCTGATCTTCGACGCGCGCAATGCGAATTTCATCGCCGTCGTCGACCGCAAGACACGCAAGATCGCCTGGACGCTCGGCCCGCATTTTCCGCCGGCGCCGGCGCTGGCGTCTTCCCGCAAGGTTCCGCGCCCGGTCGATCAGATCTCCGGCCAGCACGACGCCCATATCATTCCGAAGGGACTTCCGGGCGCCGGCAATCTTCTCGTCTTCGATAATCAGGGCGAGGCCGGCTATCCGCGCGCGGCGCTGCCTTTCATCGGCGGATCGCGCGTGCTCGAGATCGATCCGGTCACCAAGGAGATCGTCTGGCAATATACCGGCGCGAGCTCCGGCCGGCCCGACTACACCTTCCGCAGCACGCATATCAGCAATGCGCGACGCCTGCCCAACGGCAACACTTTCATCGACGAAGGGCAGTTCGGCCGCTTCTTCCAGGTGACGCCGGCGGGCGAGATCGTCTGGGAATATGTGAATCCCTATCCGCGCCGCGGCGTCGATGCGGAGACCGGCCGGCCGACGCTGGATTACAGCGTCTATCGCGCGCAGCCGGTTCCTTATGACTGGGCTCCGGCGGGAACGCCGCATTCCGAGGCGTCGGTGACGCCCCCGGAGAATGTCGCCTTTCGACTCTTCTCCGCGAGATGACGAACGAGCCAGGGAGGATTCATTGCCTGACGCTGTGACAGTCGAGACGCGCGTCACGCGCATCATCGTCGAAGGGCGCGTTCAGAATGTCGGCTAT
>NZ_JAINDZ010000125.1 GCF_019802345.1 Methylosinus sp. Sm6
TGACCACGATCGCGCAAGACTATGCCGCGGAGCTGCGGCGCATCTCGCTGGACCTGATCCGTGACGGCAAGCGTGACGACGCTGAGGAGCTGCAGCTCGCCGCCGAATATCTCGAACAGCAGGCCAGGGGCTGCGCGATCGATTTCGACGGAATCGAGGAGCGTCTCGCCTTCGATCTGCGCCGCATCGAGCGCTTCACCAAATTCGCCGAGCTCGTCATCGAGAGCCAAGCTCGTTTCTTCGAGCGCGAGAAGTCGCAGGCTTGGAATCTGCCGCTCCGGTGGAGGGACTTTTTTGACTGGATCGTCGTGCTCAACTTGCAGCAGGCGGCGATTTTTGCGGTGAGCGCGACACGTCCGGAAGGGATGATCCTTTCGGAGCAGGATTTCATCGCCACGGCGCGAGACGCATGGATGCGCGCCGTGCTCGAGGACGCCACGAACATCGCGGGAGCGCAATCATGACGACATCAGCACAGACCCGCGCCATTCACGCCGCGCGGAAGAAAATGCCGCAGTTCACCGAGGAGGATTACCGCGACCTCCTGAGCCGCGAGTTCGGCGGGCGCACCTCCTCGCGGCTGCTCGACACGCGCGAGGCGGCGCGGCTCATCGACATGCTCAACGGCCTCTCCGGCGGCGCGGCCATGCGCCGGCCGGCGGAGACGGCGAGCGGGCCCTATGCGCCGATCCTGCGCGCGCTGTGGATCGGCGCGTGGAA
>NZ_JAINDZ010000126.1 GCF_019802345.1 Methylosinus sp. Sm6
CGCCGCCGGAGCTTGCGCAGAAAGTCGGTCCAGAAGGTTTCGGCTTCCGAAGGGCCGATGTCCATGCCGAGCACTTCGCGTCTTCCGTCGTTGTTGACGCCGATAGCGACGATCACGGCGACCGAGACGATGCGGCCGTTCTGGCGGACTTTGACATAAGTCGCGTCGATCCAGACATAGGGCCAGTCGCCTTCGATCGGGCGATCGAGAAAGGCTTTGACCTTATCGTCGATCTCCTCGCAGAGCCGGCTGACTTGGCTCTTGGAGACGCCGGAGCCGCCCATGGCTTTGACGAGATCATCGACGGAGCGGGTCGAGACGCCTTGGACGTAGGCCTCCTGGATCACCGCCGTCAGCGCCTTCTCGGCCATGCGCCGCGGTTCGAGGAAGCAGGGAAAATAGGTTCCCTTGCGGAGCTTGGGGATGCGCAGCTCCACCGTTCCGGCGCGGGTCTCCCAGTCGCGATCCCGATAGCCGTTGCGCTGGGCCAGCCGATCGGGCGAGCGCTCGCCGAGCGCGGCGCCGGTCTTGGCGCCGACCTCCAGCTCCATCAGCCGCTCGGCGGCGAAGCCGATCATCTCGCGAAGGAAATCGGCGTCGGGGGACTTTTCCAGAAGCGCTCGCAGGCTCATCATCTCATCGGTCATCGGTGGGTTCCTCGGTTGCGTTGAGATTCGCAAACCGACCCTAACCGGAGAATCGCCGGTGGCCGCC
>NZ_JAINDZ010000127.1 GCF_019802345.1 Methylosinus sp. Sm6
GAGCAGGATCGGCGTCTCGGATCACGCGCTCGTGCGCTTCCTGGAGCGGGCCGGCGGCTTCGATGTCGAGGCGCTGCGCGCCAGCATGGAGGCGTCGCTCGCGCGCGCGGCCGCGGTCGCCGACGCGCTCGAGCAGACGCGCTACACGATCAAATGCGACGGGCTCATCTATGTGGTCGAGCAGGGCGTCGTCGTCACCGTCGTCGGCGACCACGGCCGGAGCGGCTTCACGGTCGAGGAGAGGCGGCGGTGAGCGAATATCACTACCTCCCCGGCCTGCTGCGCGAGATCGCCGACGTCGCCGGCCTGCCGGCGGCGCTCGCCATCGCCGAGGAAAAGGGCGGCGCGCGCGTGCATTTTCCGGCGCGGGCGAGCGAGGCGCATTGGCTGGTGCGGCTCATCGGGCGGGAGGCGGCCGACAAGCTCTGCGAGCATTTCCGCACTGCGCAGGGCGGCGCCCGCGAGCTCGTGCCGCTCGGCCCGCGGAATTTCTACGCACAGGCCCGCCGCAAGGCGGCGCGACTCGCCGAAGAGGGCTGCTCGCGGGAGGAAGTGGCGCGGCGTCTCGGCGTCCATATTCGCACGGTCCAGCGGTATCGCGCGCGCGGGCGCGACGAGGGCGACTCGCGCCAAGGCCGCTTGTTCTGAGCGTCGCGCTCGTCATAATAAGGGAGACGCGGCCATGAGGGAGACAGCTGTCTC
>NZ_JAINDZ010000128.1 GCF_019802345.1 Methylosinus sp. Sm6
CGGCGAAAGAGCGCATCAGGGGCGCGCGCTTCAGATCGAGTCTATATCGATACGAATCGAAACGCGCCCGCAGTTGCTCGGCGATCTCGCCGTTGGCGGGATCGAAGCCGACGTCCTCCACGGTCAGAGCCGCCGTTCGCCACACCACCTGAACGGGCTCGGGCAAGCCCTCCCACACGACCGCGGTGCGCAGAACGTCGTGCCGGGCGATCAAGGCGTTCATCGCCGCGACGAAACGGTCGAGCCGATCGCGCGTGTCAAAGGACAAGATGGAGTCGAGGAGATAGACGTCTCTTTCCGCCGCCGTCAGATGATGGAAGAAGATGCCCTCCTGCAGCGGCGTCAGCGGATAAATGTCCTGCACATTCGCCGCGCCGCCCGGAACGGTTGCGACGATGCGATCGATATCCGACTGCGCAAGATCGATCAGAGGCAGCATTTCGGGGGTGATCGCCGCGCAGTTGGCCGGAATGCGATTCGGCGGAATTTCAAGAGCGCTGACGACGACGGCGGCGGCGGTCGCGAAATCCGCCAATGTCGGACTGACGAACAGCGCGCGCACGTCGGCTTGCATGCCCCGCCGTCGCATGCGCTCGATCAGCGTCACCGCCAACAGCGAGTGTCCGCCGAGTTCGAAGAAATTGTCGTTGCGTCCGACGCGTTCGACGCCGAGCAGCTCCGCCCAGATCC
>NZ_JAINDZ010000129.1 GCF_019802345.1 Methylosinus sp. Sm6
TCGGTGAGCGTGATCGCCAATTCGCTGCGGCTGCGCCGATCGCAAATCGAAGAGCCGGCCGCGGCCGCCGGCGCCCTGCGTCGCCCGGAAAGATCGAGACCTCTGGCGTTGGCGGGGGTGACGGCCGCCGCGCTGGCGCTCGCGGCGGGGCTGACGTGGCTCGACTGGCGGCCGCGCTTCCCCATCGCCGAGACGCCGCCGTCTCCACCGGCGCAGCGCGAGCCGGCGCCCTCGGTCACGGAGCGATCGGCCGAAGCGCCCAAGACGGATGCGCGATCCAGCGTCGCTGCGAGCGAAGGGGTGGAGTCGAAGCTGCGCGCCTACTTCGAGCGCGAAACGCCGCCAGCGCGAAAGCTCGCCTGGTTCGAGCTCGACGGCGTGGTCTTCGAGCCGCGCGGAGCCGGCCTGCAACCCACTGCGCAAACGCGATTGAAGGCAATCGCCGATATTCTGACGACCCATCCCCGCGCCAGAGCGATCGTCGCCGTCTATGGCGACGCCAAGAAGCTGTCGAAGCAGCGGGCGGAGGCGGTTGTCCTGGCGTTGACGCGGCTCGGCGTCGACGCCTCTCGCCTGCGCGCGCGGGCGCTCGCGTCGAAGCCCTCCGCCGTCACGGGATCGAGCGTCAATTCCGAGCCGGACGGCCGCGTGCTGCTCGGCCTGCGTTCGAAGTGACTCCGGCGCG
>NZ_JAINDZ010000012.1 GCF_019802345.1 Methylosinus sp. Sm6
GCTGTTCGTCACATAGGCGCGCGCCGCGTCGACGTCGAAGCGTTCGCCATCCGGCCAGAAGCGCCAGCGGCCGGCCGGCGTCAGGCATCTCCGCGCCCGGCGGCTTTCGTCGGTCGGGTGCGCTCCCTTCACTGCGCCGAGGGATCGATCATGGACAATCAACGCCCCAACAGCGACATCGCCTTCACCGAGACAGTGAAGCAGCTCCAGCGCCGCAATGGCTCGCGCGACGCCTACACTAAAATGGAGGCGCGCGGCTGGCAGGACCGCATCACCCCTCAGCTGGCCGCCTTCGTCGCCCAGCAGAACAGCTTCTACCTCGCGACTGTGAACGCCGAGGAACAACCCTATATCCAGCATCGCGGCGGGCCGCGGGGCTTCCTCATGCCGATCGACGAGCACACATTGGCGATGGCCGATTTCAGGGGCAACCGTCAGTCCATCTCGCAAGGCAATCTGCTCGACAACTGCAAGGCGTTCATTTTTCTGATGGACTATGCGAACCGCCGCCGCATCAAGATCTGGGGCGAGGCCTCTATGGTGGAAGGAGACGACGCCTTGCTCCGACCCGTGACGCCCGATGGCCATGCCGCGTCGCCCGAGCGCGTGCTTTTGTTCAGGGTGTCGGCCTGGGACGCCAACTGCCCTCAGCACATTCCGCGCAAGATCGACGCCGACGAGGTCGACGATATGCTGGCGAAGCGCGATCTGCGCATCGCCGAGCTCGAAGCGCTGATAGAACAGCTGCGGCGCTGAAATCCGGGCGTGATTTTCATCTCATCGTAGCGCGTTCCGACGGTCAGCACGAAATCGTCCAGATTGATCTGGTCCTGGCCATAGAATCCGAGCTGTGTCGCGGTCTGATGCGCTGCTGTCAGGCAGAAAATCCACTCGAGCTACTGTCCGAATTTCCGGGGCCGGCTCTGCGCCCCTCTCGAACTGACGCGCGTAAGGCCTCGCAATATCGGATAGCTGCTCTGAGGATGACCCGGCGCGGCCGCACCGCCTACTATTTACATGCTTCACCAGCGCGATCCCGGCCTGATGAAAAGCGATCACAACATGCGCACGGTCCATGACCTAGTATCGTAATGCAGGTCCAGCGTCGTCCGCGCGCCTATCAGTTCATCGATCGCAGCCAATATTTCCTCGAAGCGCTCCGGACTCGCCTGGCTTCGGACGTCGTGCGCCATCCGCCACATATCCAAATATCGCTCCTTTGGCGTGACCTCGCAATGCCATCCTCCGATTTGGACGCAATCCCCGAACTCGCCGCTGCTCTGAAGCACATCCACGATCCTATTCATCAAGGACCTTATCCCGTGATGGACTCGATGCACATTGGGAATCATCTCCTCGATTTTTTCGTCCACGGCAACGTGCAGGCGATCATGATCGAGGTCCCTGAGCGTCCATATTGCCGTAAGGAATCCGCCCGGCCTCAGAACGCGTCTGGCCTCCGACAGCGCCGCAGCCTTTTGCGCCCAGTGAAACGAACCGCCATAGCAAACCCAATCGACAGAAGCGTCCTCCAATGGGATCGCCTCGGCCGTGCCGTGCGCCCATTCGAAGCACGAGGCTGCACCCATGCGCGCCTTGCCTTCCGCCGACATCGCGGCATTCGGCTCGATCGCGAAGCCTCTGCATCCCTTCTCGGCGAGCGCCGCCGTCAATTCGCCGGCGCCCGCTCCCACATCGACCACGGCGAAGCCGGGGCGTCCGACGTCGACATGTGCGCACAAGAGATCCAGCACACTCGCGGTATAGTGAAACTTGTGCCGATAATGGGCGGCGACATCCGTGAAATCTCCATAGGTGACCGGCTCATTCATCTCGTGGCTCCATTTTGTCTGTTTCGGGCGTCGTTTCGTGGGATAAACGTTCGCCCAGATAGGGACCGATTGTTTCAAGACGGAGACGATCGCCGAATATGAGAGCTGAGGCGCTGACCGCGCAACCTGCACTGGCGATGGCGAACGTCGTCGTCAGGCCATTCATCGCGCACGCCAGCCCCCAAAGCGCACCGCCGAGCGCGACGCCTCCGTGAAAGCAGATTTGATAGAGCGAGAACACGACGCCATTCGCGCGGTCGGCGGCCGCAATCTGCAGCAGCAGGGTCGTCGTCGAGAAAATCGCCGTATACGCGCCTCCGCTCACCAGAAAGGAAGCACATACGATAGAGAAATCGGATGGAGACAATGCGAGCGCTCCGACGCTCAGAGCGCTACACGACATTCCGATCGCCAATATGGTTCGCGACCGCGCCGCGCGCCGCGCGTTTCCCAACATCGGCAGAACCAATAACGAACCCGATCCGTAGCAGATCAACAGTGCGGCGTAGAGCTTCGCGTCGGCGTCCGGCCTCGCGGCGACGATCGCCGGAAGCAGTGCGATGGTCGAACAGGTCCAAAAACTCGCATTGGCGACGCCCGCGAGCAAAGGAGCGATTCCGCGCCTCGCAAGCGCCTCGGCGATCGACATGCGCCATGCCCGGAGAGACCCGAGCGCCTCCCTCCCGAATGGCTCATGTATTTCCCACTCCGGCGAGAGGAGAAGCGCCAGAAACAGCGGAAAGGCCAGCAATGTCGCTGCAAGAGCCGTAGCAAACGGCGACGCGGCGACGACCAGCCAAGCGGCGATTCCCGGCCCGACAATACGTGCGAGATTAAATCCGGCCGTATTGAGCGAATAAGCCCCCGCGCAGTCGTTGGGCGGAACGAGCTTCGCCACTGATGCTTGCCACGCGGGAGCCCGCAAGGTCCCGCTCGCGCCGAGCGCGAAGGACAGGAGAAGCAACGTCGCCGCGTTCGGCGAGGCATGAAAAAACGAAAGCGACAAAGCGCCCCCGACCGCGACGAAAACGCTCTGGCCGACGAGTTGCAGCGCTCGCTTGCTCAAATGATCCGCAAGAACGCCGCTCGCCAAGGAAAAGACGAACACCGGAGAAGAAAAAGCGGTCTGTGCGAGCGCCGCGACGTCGGCGCGATTTGTCGTTTCGAGAATGAACCACGTCACCACCATGGTAAAAATCGAGTTGGAAATGTTCGTCGCGAAGCCGCCGAGAAGCAAGAAGCGATAAGTTCGATGTCTGAGCGGATTGAGAGCAGACGGGAGGATGGATTCCATGTCGGGCGATCTCCTTCTCGAAACATCGCCTCGCGTGTTCCGTGAAATTTTCGATATCGCTCGCCTCTGCAAATCGTGCGATCTCGGGAAGCTAGAACAGGCTCGCGTGCGCGCCTCCATCGACGACGATGCTCTGCCCGGTGACGAAGGCCGCGTGCTCGGAGCAGAGAAATGCGCAGAGGGCGGCGATCTCCGAAGGCTGCCCCAGACGCGCCGCTGGCGTTCGTTCGAGCCTCTGCGCTTCATAGGCGAAATAGGACAATCCGAGATCTTCGGCGCGGCGCTCCCAATTTTTACGCAGGGTCGGCGTCGCGGTCGGTCCGGCGAGCACACAATTCGAGGTGACCCCTTGCGCCGCGACGTTCCGCGCCAATGAGGCCATCGCGGCGACATGGCTCGTTCGCGCTGCGTTCGAGACGATGTGAGACGAATCCGGCGCCTTGGCCGACGTCCCTAGCACGCTGACGATGCGGCCGAACCGCCGTTCGATCATTCCACCGAGAAAATGATGCGCGATCATGGTCGCATTGGCGCCATAGGCGAGGATCGCCTCGCCATAGTCGGCGCGGTTCAACGCGTCTAGGGCGATCTCCCGCGGACGCGCCATCATGATCAGGAGGATGTCGAATACGGAGTCTAGGCTGCAGATACGCTGAAATCCGTCTTCCGAAGCGATGTCGACACTCGAAACCTCTATCCGACGATCCGGAGCCTGCGCCGAAATAGCTCGCGCCGCCGCCGCCAGACGCGAACCGTCGCGCGCCGCCAAAGTGATGTCCGCTCCTTCGGCCGCGAGCAGCTCGGCGCAGCGGAAGCCGATTCCCTTGCTGCCGCCGAGGATCAGCGCGCGGCGTCCTTTTATGCCGAGATCCATGGCTCTCACTCGCCTCCTCGATCAGGCGACGGCGCGCAGCGCCAAGGCGCCCGATACGCTCACGCTGAAGAGGATGATCACGAAATACATCGCCTTATTGGGGGCGGGCACACGAATGGATGCGACATGTGAGACGGTGAGCGCGGCGAAGCAGAGGGGAACGATCACCGGGAAATTTTCGGAGCCGAAGAATGAGCGCATCAGAAACAGCACGGCGAGCAGCGGAATGTCATAGGACAGAGGGACGCCGCGAAAATAGCCGCCGGAGAGACCGAAATTCGCGAAATAGCTGAGTCGGATCGCGCCAGCCAGAAGCATGGCCGAGACCACGAGCAAGGACAATGGAGAGTGATCGCCGACCTTCGCGACGACGATCGCAGGAACGACGGCGCCATAGAGGAGATCGGCGAATCCATCCAGCGCCTTGCCCATCTGCGCCGTCTCGACGGCTCGATTGCTCGTTCGCTTGGCGACCACCCCGTCGAGCTGATCGGCGAGCATCGCCCAAAGCGCCACGGCCACCGCGATCTCGAGGCGACCGTCGATCGCGAGCTGAATCGCGAGAGCGGAAAACACAACTCCGCAGGAGGTTATCATGTTCGCGGGGTCGTTGAGATAGCGAAGCATATTCGGCTCCATCGATAAAATGAGCGCATCGGGCCGGCGCGAGGCAGCGGGCGCTCGCACACGGCCGGAAGCAATTCCGTCATGCAAAAGATTCGGTCGTCTCGATCAGGCGAGTCGATGGCGCGGGGAACAAGGATTCCGCGATGCGAAGGTCTTTTTCGTTGTCGATTTCGAACCATCGCAGATCGCTGCAGATCGCCGCTTGGAGTTCGAGGCTCTCTTCGGCGATCAACATCGCCAATATTTCTTCCAGATATGCTTTCGCAGCGCCTCGCGCCATCGCCTCGTTCAAGCGCGGCGCCAGGCGATCGCGCAGGGTCTGCGCCGTGAAGCGAAAAACATTCACCGTCTTGTAGAAATCTGCAGCGTCTGGATCGGCTCCGGATCGGTTCGTGCGGATCTCGCGGATAAGTCCGCGCGGCGAAAGCAGCGCCGCAGAACCGGTCATTTCCGGATCGAACGCATCGAGCGCGGCGACGTCCCTTTCGTAGGTCAGAAGCCTCGTCAAAAGCATCGGCTCGAAGAAGACATCTCCTTCGAGCAGCAATACGTCGCCTTTCGAAAGCCAGTCGCGCGCCAACCAGAGTGAATATGCGCTGCCCGTGCGTTCGTATTCCCGCGACTCCACATATGAGATGTCCATTCCGGCGAATCGATTGCCGCAGGCGGATCGGATCTCCTCCTGGCGATAGCCGACGACGAGAGCGACGGAGGCGACCCCGGACATGGCCAAGTTCCGCAGGGCGTTGTGCAGGATCGGAACGCCGTTCACTTCGACGAGCGGCTTGGGGCGGGCGTCCGTGAGCGGACGCAGTCGGGTTCCGAGCCCGGCGGCGAGGATCACGGCTTGATCTGGACTCTGCAAGGTGGGCATGGCTCTAATCCTCCCTGATATTTCACATCACCAAATCGGCTGCTGCATCCCATGTTTCGAACGCCGAAATCAGGCGGTCCAGCCCCAGTTCGAAACTTTCGCGCGGGCCGCCATAGGAAATTCGCAGACCGCCGGGATCTCCGAATGCCGAGCCGGCGACGCCGGCCACGCCCGCCTCCGTCACGAGGCGGCCGACGATATCGTCGATCGTCGGCGCGGGATCCGCTCCGTCGGTGCGCAGCAATGACGTCACATCGAGATAGAAATAGAATCCGCCATCCGCGCGAGGCGTCGGGATTCCAGGAATTCGCTTCAGTTTTTCGAGTCCGATCCGCCTCGCGGCGGCCAGGTCGGATCGCAGCCCGCTTTCAAAGCTCGCGTCGTTGCGTCGCAGATGCTCGAGAACGGCATGCTGGGCAATGACATTCGGATTCGAGGTCGTGTGCGACTGGAGCGCTCGCACAGCGTCGATCGCCTCTTTCGATCCGGCGAGATATCCGATTCTCCATCCGGTGAGCGCCAAGGCTTTCGAAAATGCGTTGACGACGAGCGTACGCGATCGAACCTCGGGAACGAGCGACACGATCGGATGATGAACGTGAGATTCGTAGACGAAGGAACTGTAACATTCGTCGAAGATGATCCAAAAGTCTCGCGCGATCGCCAGTTCGGCGATTTGGGCGAGAAGCTCGCCTGGATACACCGCGCCCGTCGGATTATTGGGCGTGTTCACGACGAGCGCGCGGGTACGCGACGTGAGCGAGCGTTCGATGTCGTCGATGGACGGAATGAATGCGCGATGGCGCGTCTCGACGAAAACGGGCGTGCCTCCGGCGATGAGCACTTGCGCAGGAAACGTCGTCCAATAAGGGGATGGAATGACGACCTCGTCTCCCGGGTCGATCAGGATCATCGCCGCATTGAACAAAGCCTGCTTGGCGCCCGATGTGACGGCGATTTCGTCGGGCCGCCACGCCTGTTGCGTTTCGACATGGAGTTTGTGCGCGAGGGCGGCCCGAAGCTCGGCCAGGCCCAAGGTGTCGGTATATCGATTGATCCCGCGTTCGATGGCCGCGATGGCGCCGTCGCGTACGGCGGGCGGAAGAGGGCTCCAGATTTCTCCCGTCGTGAGATCGACGACATCCCGTCCGGCTTCGGCGGCGGCTTTCGCGGCCGCTCTCGCGCGAGCGGTCCCGGAATTCGTGAATAAATGCGTGCGTCGCGCCAACACGGCTTGCTCCTATGGTCTAAAATGCAATGATCATCGGTCCGTTTCGGGCGACGACATCGGACCTCCACGCCATCGACGGCGCCGCCGTCAACTCGGTCAGGCGCCTATGTGCTTGGGCAAATAGCGCTCCTCCGCCGCGGCGAGTTCGTCGTAGCGCAGGAGATCGAAGATCTCTTCGAGCGAGGCGATCTCCGGCTCGATTCCGGCGATTCCATCCTCGCTCAGAATGCGGCGACAAACTTCGGTCATCCCGGCGACGGCGGCGCGCATATTGTGATTTGCCCAAATCACCGTCGATATGCCCGAGGCGCGATAGGCGGCGACCGGCGTTTTGTAGTATTTCGTCGGCACGATCACGACCGGCAGACGATTCTGCCAGTTTCGCGCGAATGTCAGAATCTCGTCCGCATCGGACTTGCGCGAATGGATGAGGATCGCGTCGGCGCCCGCGTCCGCATAAGCGTGCGCGCGTTTGAGCGCTTCTTCCTGACCATGTCCCGCGATGAGCGCCTCGATGCGCGCCACCAGAACGAATCCTCGGCCCGGAACGGCGTCCTTGATCGCTTTGATGCGGCCGCAGAACTCCTCGATGTCGGCCAGCGGATGACGATCGCCGACAAAGGAGTTCATTTTCGGAAATCCTTTGTCCTCGATACACATCCCAGCCGCGCCGCTGTCACGGAGCTTCTTCGCCGCGAGACGCGCATTGTTGAAATTGCCGAAGCCGCTGTCCCCATCGACCAAGATCGGAATGGCGATTGCGTCGGCTATGCGTTCGACGACGTCCGTCAGTTGAGTCCAGGATGCTTCGTTCGCGTCGCGATAGCCGAGAGCGGTGGCGATCGACAAACCGGACGCCCAAAGCCCCTTGAAGCCGGCCCGTTCGGCGATCGCGGCGGACAGCGCGTCATGAGCCTCCATAAGGAAGTTCAACGATCGCGGTTGAATGAGGCTCCGCATCGAACCATCGACGAATGCTTCGCTGCCCTGCTTACCGGGCAAAAAGACGCCCTGAACCATGTCATCAATCCTTCATGATAATGCGCTATCGATAGCCGCCCAGCCTCGAAAGGCTTTCATGATAGCGCTGCGTTGGCAAGCGTTACGACGATCTGTGTCGAAAACATATTCGCGCCTTCCTGGGTATATTGTTTTGCTGCTGAATATACCTTTGCTTTTCAACTTGATGAAAGACATCCTCGCCGATGCATAGAAGGCGCTGGCGTCCGCCCTCGATCAATGTTAGCTGCGCGTCCTGTCATTTCAGGGGACGGAATTGCAAAAGAGCGTCAAAGACGACGCGCAGGCCCTTTCTGCGAATTCCGCAGCCAAGAGCGCGCATGTCTATAGAACCATAAAAGACATGGTGATCGGCCGAGCGCTCGCGCCCGGCGTCCAAATCAATCTCGAGGACGTCGCGGCCTCGCTGCGCGTCAGTCGTACCCCCGTCCGAGAGGCGTTGATCAGACTCTCTTGCGAGGAGTTGGTAGAGACGGCGCCAGGAAAGGGCTTTTTTGTTCGCAAGCGCAGCTGGGACGAGCTGCGCGCCGATTATGAATTCGCCTATATGCTGCTTCGCTGCGCAATCGAAAGAAACATCGTGGCGTTCGATTCGGAAGGGCTACGTCGCCCGCTGCCATTCGGATCGATGGCGGAGCGGAACGCCGCCTCTGTCGCGAATGCGATGTTTCTGGAAGCGCTCTACGATCGCATCGCGTCGCTTTCCGGCAATGCTCACTCCATGCGTGGCGTGCGCGCCTTCATCGATCGAACGAAGCATTTTCGAGATCTCATATTCGAACATCCGGAGCGCGCCCCGACTGTCGCGGCGACAACCCGAGATCTCTTCGAATGGCTCCAATCACATAATCTCGAGGCTTCGCTCTCGGCGTTACGCACCATCGCCGTGCTGAAAAACTCCTATATCGGCGATCTCGCGAGAGAAGACGCGACCGCGCCCGGCGCGTCGTCCGCGTCGAAGGGGCCGTGACAGACGCTCGGATGCGGCGGCTTACGCCGGATCTGCGCGAGTCGAAGCCGGAGGATCGGCGGACAACGGCGCGCTTGTCGCCGCCATTCGGCGCCATGCGCGCCGTGATCGCTGTGGGCGGCGCGCAAATGAGCGAAGCGCCAATGCTTCAAAGTCCCACATCATGAACACAAAATGGCACAATAAACCTCATAATCATATATACTTTCGTATTACCGTCATATGGTGACGCTATAACCACCGCAGCTCGACCTCGGCTTTGGAACAAGATCCACGCATATTAAGCCATGTGTCGAGTAATATATGTCATACATGCGTCATGTATGCGCGGAGGTTACAATGACGAGTCTGGTATCTAAAGTAGAGATGTGGCGTTTTGCTTTATCGTGTTCTGGGCTCACATCGGTAGCCTCGCGAAATTGCCTGCGCCCCGGCGCGGCGGCGACGCGCCAGCCCGAGCGCCGAGTGTCTCGCCGGCCGCTTCTCTCGATACTGATAGCGCTCGATACGGTATTTCTCGGGTCGGCGGCTCATGCCGCGGACAGCGCGAAGAAAAAGGCCGATGCGTTGTCCAGCCCCGCTCCGGCGACGCCGGTTTCGCCTTTCGCGAAATTCGATTTCGTTCGCGAAAAGGGAATGAGCACATCCTTTCCCGCCCCCTCGAATACGATCGACCCCGACGTGGGCGGCCTGAGATCGGCTCTCGCGGAGATGGGCATCGGCTATATCGGATGGAATCAAAACAGCTTTACCAATAATATCTACCCGAATGCAGCGAGAAGCAATAATGGAAAGCAGCAGTATAACGGACAAAAGCCCACTTTCAGCTCGATCAATTATTTGATGGTTGTCTATGATCTGAGCAGGTTCGGTATTCCGGACGGACAATTCATAGCGGGCACGGAACACCAATATTATGGTTGGGCCAACGCCGGGCCAAGTCGATGGGGCATAAACACCCTCGCTTATTACCAGACGCTGTTCGACAAGACGATTGAGATCAAGCTCGGCTACCTCAAGAACAGTTATGAATTTGCCGGGCTGCAGATCGGCGCAAATCAGGCGCTGAACTTGTTCGGCGCGTCGTCGAATATGCTCTACCAAGCAGGCCTGAACACGAACTCGACACCGACACCCGGCATCGACATCAAATTGAACATTCCCGGCGGATTCTATAGCAAGCTCGCGATCCAACAGCCGATCAGCCCCGATGGCGTTTACGCCACCATCCTAGAAAACCCGACAGGGCTTCACTGGAGGACGAATTATACTGGTATCTTCATCATGGACGAGATCGGTTACAATAAGAGTGCGGCGCCAAATTCGCCACGAACTTGGATCCGCGCCGGGGCTGGGTATAATTCGAGCAAATTCAAGAGCGACATTACTCCCGGCACGCGCGTGACAGGCAATTCGGTCTTTTATTTTGTGGCCGATCGACAGCTCTGGCAGATTGATCCGGCTCCCGGCGGCGTTTCCAAAAGAGGCGTCTACGCAGGTTTTACCGCCATTTACGCGCCACCCGATCGCAACACGATCAGCGAGTATTACGAAGCTCGAGTCTATGCGATGGGACTATTTGACAGCCGCCCGGACGACACGATCTCGCTGGTCGGGACGAACACCGTTTTCAGTCATTATCTCGTGGACACCGCGATTCTGAAGAAGCAGCTCGCTCATAGAGATTCGAAATCTGTGACGGCCTCCTACAGCGCCCATATCGACAAGGGACTGTATTTCAGCCTTGGGCTCGGCTACATCAACAATCCGACATCCGTGACCTATACCCCGCAGACAGGACATGCGCTGAACGTCTTCGCTTCGACGTTGGTGTTTTTCTAGACTAAGATGCGTCGCGCCGGTTCGAATGCCGCTTCGTCCACAACGAAGCGGCATTCGATTAAACACGAGGGCGCAGTTTCTGGGCGTTTCGAAATTCCCCGATCAGCAGGTCGGCGCAGATCGCCTCGAGAGCGCGACGTCGTTTCGGATCGTCGCTCTCGTCGCCGCGATCCGCCCCGCGCTGAAATTCATTTCGACGATACGGTCGCCCACAGCCTCGCGCATTTCGGCGTCATGAAATATCCCGACGATCGCCGCGCCTCGCGCCTTCGCCGCCGCGATGAGCGAGACGACCGTTTTCTTATTGCCGGCGTCGAGCGAGGCCGTCGGTTCGTCGAGCAATAAGATCGGATAGTCGAAGACGAATCCCCTCGCAATGTTCACGCGCTGTTGCTCGCCTCCCGAGAAGGTCGCCGGCGCCAACGACCAAAGCCGTTCGGGGATATCGAGCCGCTCGAGAAGCCTCCGGGCCGACGCGTAGGCGTCGTCGATTTTCCGCCCGTTCGCGACGGCCGGCTCCACGACGATATTCAATGTCGAAATGCGCGGAATCACGCGCAGAAATTGACTCACATAGCCGATCGTGCGCCGTCGAATTTCAACGATCTTCCACGGCGGGGCGACCACCATGTCGATCATCTCGCCATCGTGGCGGATGTGCACGGCTCCCGCCTGTGGCTTGTAATTGGCGTAGAGCGACCTCAATAATGTCGATTTTCCGGAGCCGGACGGACCGTCGAGACAAACGCATTCGCCGGCATGAACGGTGAGTCCGATATTTTCGAAGACGGGGAGACGAGCGCCGCCCTGGGTATGGAGCGTGAATGTCTTGGACAAGCCCTCTGCGTGGAGTTGTACGCTCATGACAGGGAATTCCTCGCCGGTCAGATCTGGAGCACTGAGGATACGAGCAACTGCGTATAGGGCTCGTGCGGATCGTCCAAAACCTGATCCGTCAACCCTTCCTCGATCACGCGCCCTCGATGCATGACGATGAGCCGATCCGCCAGCAGACGAACGACGGCGAGATCATGCGTGACGATGATCACAGCGACAGCCAGCTCTCGCACCAGGGTTCGAAGCACATCGAGCAAGCGCGCCTGCACGGAGGCGTCGAGGCCGCCGGTCGGTTCGTCCATGAAGACGAGGCGCGGCGCGGCGACGAGATTACGCGCGACTTGCAGCCGCTGCAGCATTCCACCCGAAAAAGAGCGCGCGCGATCGTCGACTCGCGACGGGTCGATTTCGAGCCTCTCCAGCCAATCCTGCGCCGAAGCGCGTATGGAGCCGTAGTTCCGGACGCCGCGAGACATCAAAGCTTCGCCGACATTGCCGCCTGCGCTGACATTGATGTGCAACCCGTCCAGAGGATTTTGATGAACGAACCCCCAATCGGTCCGACGGAGCCGGCGCCTTTCCATTTCGGACAAGGAAAATACGTCGACGGGCTTTCGGTCGTTGCCGCGGTAGATGACCGCGCCCTTGTCGGGAACGATCTGGCCCGACAAGCACTTCATCAGCGTCGACTTGCCGGATCCCGATTCGCCGACGACGCCGAGGACTTCTCCCGCGCCCACTGTGACGGACACATCGATGCATCCAATCCTCGCCCCATAGGACTTCGAAACGCCGGAAGCCTCCAAAAGCGCTGTTCGGCTCGCAGAATTCGAGATGGCGTCCATGATCAGGCTTTCGCTCTCGCCGCGCGGACCGGTCCTTCGCCCTTTCCTTCGCGGCGCCGGCGGCAGTAATCCGTGTCGGAACAGACGAACATTCGTCCGCCGACATCGTCCATGATGACTTCTTCGAGATAGCTCGTTTCCGATCCACACAGCGAGCAGCGTCCGTCCGGCCTGCTCGGCTCGAAAGGAAAATCCTCGAAATCGAGGCTGCGCACGCTGGTGTAGGGTGGGATCGCATAGATGCGTTTTTCGCGTCCCGCTCCGAACAGTTGAATGGCCGGACTATGCGAAAGCTTCGGGTTGTCGAATTTCGGGATCGGGCTGGGCGACGCCAAATAGCGCTCGTTCACGATCACGGGACAGTTATAGGCGCTTGCGACCCGTCCGTAACGTGCGATGTCTTCATAGAGCGTCAGCAACATGGGCCCATATTCGGCATAGGCGTGCATCTTGCGGGTTTCGGACTCGCGCGGCTCGATTTTGCGCAGCGGCTCAGGCGAGGGGACCTGATAGACCAACACCTGGTTTTCACGCAGCGGCGTCTCTGGAATGCGATGCCGCGTCTGTACGATCGTCGCGTCGAGAGCGCTCGCCGTCGTCTCGACTCCGGTGACGGATCGAAAGAAGCGCCGGATGGATGCGGCGTTGGTCGCGTCGTCGGAGCCTTGATCGATCACCTTCAGCCGATCTCGCGGCCCGATGATGCTCGCCGTCACTTGAATGGCGCCGGTTCCCCAGCCGTAGGCGAGGGGCATCTCACGCCCGCCGAATGCGACCTGATAGCCCGGAATGGCCAGCGCCTTGAGCAAGGCGCGTCGGACCATTCTTTTCGTTTGCTCGTCCAGATAGGCGAAATTATAGCCGGTCCACACGACGGGCTTCGATGGGGATATTCGATTCACGAGCTCGGCTCCCCTTCCCCTTCGCTGCGCGCACGAGCGCGAAGCTCTCGCAGAAGCCGCGTTTCTGCTTGAAAGTCGACGTAGTGGGGCAGCTTGAAATGTGAAACGAAGCCGCTCGCCTCGACGCTGTCGCTGTGCGAAAGGACGAACTCCTCGTTTTGGGCGGGATGCTCCACCTTCTCCCCGAATTCGGCGGCGCGCATCGCCCGATCGACGAGCGCCATCGCGATCGTCTTGCGTTCGCAATGGCCGAATGCGAGCCCATATCCGCGCGTGAACCGCGGCAGATCGTCCGGGTCGGCGTGAAGCTGATTGATCATCTGGCACTCGGTCACGCCGATATCGGCGATGTCGATCGGAAATCCTAATTCTTCCGGCGTGATTTGGATCGTGACCTCGCCGGCCCGCAACTCGCCGACGAATGGATGCACGCTGCCGTAGCCACGCGCCGAGGAATAGGCGAGGCCGAGCAGAAATCCTTCGTCTCCTCTCGCGAGATTTTGCAGGCGTTGATCGCGTCCGGCGGGAAGACACAATGGCTCGCGCGTCAGATCATAGGCCTCGGCGTCGCTTCGGATTTCTTCCTCGATCAGGCCGTCGCTGACGAGAGGATCGAGCGCCGAAGGCATGCGCGCGTCGAGCGGCTCGGCTGAGACATCCGCTCGAGGCGCGTCGTCCGCCGTCTCCGAAAGCGCGAAATCGAGAAGCCGGTGGGTGTAATCATAGGTCGCGCCCAGCACCTGCCCGCCCGGAACATCCTTGAACGTCGCAGAAACGCGGCGTCGCACAGTCATCGTCGAGGTGTCGATCGGCTCGGAGGCGGCGATACGGGGCAAAGTGGTGCGATAAGCGCGCAAAAGAAAGATCGCTTCCAATGCATCGCCCTGAGCCTGCTTCAAGGCGAGAGCCGCAAGGTCGCGGTCATAGAGCGAGCCTTCCGACATGACACGATCGACGGCGAGGCCGAGCTGGGACGCGATCTGAGCCAAGGTGATTTCTGGAACGGCGACGTCTCCTCGCCGCTGTTCGGCGACAAGCGTCTGCGATTTGAGGATCGCCTCTTCTCCCCCATTGATTGCGACATGAGCCATCTAGGCCTCCACTTTGACCGTGCGCGGGAGAGCAATCGCCGCGTCTCCGCATGTAAAGACGACGTCGATCCCTTTCGGATAGGCGGCGGCGTTGGCGATCCAATCGGACCAGAACCAATCCGGGACTGTGACGCGAGGAAAAATAGCGTGCTCGATTCCCGGCCCCGACCACCTCGTTTCGGCGCCGTCGGTCAGCGACGCCACTTGGAGACACACGGTCGCAGAACGATCGGGATATTCATCCTCTCCGGCGTCGAACAGATGGAGCCTCGGCGCGGCGGCCGCATCGACGACGATTGCGAATTGCGCCCCGCCGGGATCGTCGACGATCGGAGCCCCGCAATGAAATCGCAGATAGGCCGGTATCTCGGCATTGCGCGCGCCCGCGTCCAGCCAGATCGGCGTCTCGCCGTCCGCCAAGGTCAAGCAGAAGGCGGTGGTGGCGGTGGACAGAGGCGAGGGGCCGCGCACCGAGCCGCCGATCGTGACGATCCGACCCGGATAGGCGATCGCCGACATGATCGTGCGAAAAACGCCCTGGCTGTCGAGCACCGGGTCGGCGAAGCCGGATTTCAAATGGGCATAGTCGGGAATCGAGGTCATGGCGCTCCACGCCGCTCTGCGTTCGAAGCAAAAAAATCCACTTTGGTGGCGGCTGCTTTGCGGCTCGCCGTCTCGCGGCGCTGGTCCTGCTTCCTCTGGAACGATGCGATCGCCGCTTCGAGGCGAGACTCCGGCTTGCGCTGCAACAGCGCGTCGAACAGCGCAGCGAGCTCGGCGCGTCGCGGATCCCGGCCGGCGACACAGGCGTATCCGACCGCGCCATCGGTCAGCCGAAGCATGCAATCCGTCACCGTCATTTCGCCCAGATTGAAAGGCCGTCCAGTCGCTCCGATACGGCCACGCACCATCACGAGCCCTATTCGAGGCGCGCGGAGCCACTCGAATGAAACCTGTTCGGCGAGCTCCGCCCAGGCGGCTTCGAGTTCGTCGCGTGGCGTTCGCGCCAGAACGCCGATCCACTCCGCTCGCCCGTTCGGTTGCCTATGTCGCGTCGATCGCCAGTCATTCACGGTCGTCAGAGCCGCCTTTGGGAAAGGTGTCGATCCGAACCATCAGAGTCGCCTTTCGCCCGCGACCCATACGCCACGCACGATCGGGACCTTTTCGATGGTGCGCACGAGCGCCAAGTCGGCGCGCATTCCGGGAGCAATCCGGCCACGATCTTCGAAGCCGAGCAGAGCCGCAGGCTTCGTCGTGACCATCGCTACGGCTTTCGGCAGCGCGAATCCGCTTTCGGCGAGCGCAAAAGCCGCGCGCAGAAGACTGGCGGGAATGTAATCTGAGGTCAGCGCATCGAGCAGCCCCTCTTCGGCCAGCGCCGATGCGCTCACATTGCCGGAATGGGAACCGCCCAGAACGATGTTCGGCGCGCCCATGACGTTCTGCATCCCCAGACGACGCGCGTGCCGGGCCGCTTCTATGGTCGTCGGGAATTCGCAAACGGAACTGCCGCTCGCAAAGGACTGCTCGACGTCCTCCACTGTCGTATCGTCGTGACTGGCGATCGGCAGGCGACGGGCCGCGCCGGCCTCCGCGATGCGCTTGCTCCATTTCGGCGCGTAGGTTCGTTGAATCGCCATGCGCTCGGCGATGTAGCTCGTGAATTCTTCGTCGCCCCAGAGCCTGCCACGCTTACGCCCGCGATAGTCGCGATATCGCGCGAGATCGCGAAACTGCTTCTGCCCGGGGGTGTGATCCATGATGCTGAGGAGCCGCAAGTTCGGATGATCGAGATGCGGCTCGAGCATCTCCATCAGCGCGGGATCTGAAACCTCGCATCGAAAGTGGAAGTAATGATCGGCCTTGAGAAGATTCGCCGTTTGCGCATGAGAGAGCGCGCGAATCGCGGCGTCGAGAATCGCCGACCTCGCGCCGGACGTTTCGAAATCGCCGATGGCCATGGCGTCGAGCACAGAGGTGATTCCGCTCGTCAGAATCTGTCCGTCATGGGCCATGGCGGAGGTCATGGCGCAGGGCCATGTGACGCCCGGCCGCGGCAGAAAATGATGCTCGAGATTGTCGGTGTGCAGATCAACGAGGCCGGCGATCAGCAGATCGCCCGCGCAATCGACAATCGCTCCGCCGCCTCCGCAATCGTCCTCGACCGATTCGATGACGCCGTTCCGGATGTTCAGAACGCCGTCCCGAATCTTATTATCTTCGACGATTCGCGCATTTCTCAATTGGATATGCATAGCGTCGGTCACCGATAGCCCGAACGAGCAAGATTTGCTCGGAGCGCATTTTCGCGCATTGAAGACGCCCGCGCCGAAGCCTCGGCCGAAACGCTATTCGCGCGCGAAACCCATCGCGCGCCCGGTGGGAAGGACGACCGTCACATCGGCCTGCTCCAAAGCGCGGCGAAGCGCGTCCGGCGGCGCCGTGTCGGTCGCCAGCACATCGGCCTGTTGGAGAGGCAGAACGACATGCGCGTCCGAGCGCGCGAATTTCGCGCTGTCCATGACGAAAGCCGTGCGATGCGAGCGCTGCGACACGGTCGTCACGAGAACCCTATGCGCTTGCGACGGCCCGAGAAATCCGTGGACGGCGCTCACCGAGCTTCCCCCGAACACGCAGAGATCGAACAGCCGCAGTTCGAGGCTCTCGAGCGTTTCATAGCCGCCGACCGAGCGCGTCTCCGGATGAACCACCCCGCCGAGCAGAGTCACGGAGCCGCGCTTCGAGGATGCGAGAATTGTCGCAATGTCGATCATATTGGTCGTCACCGTCAGCGTCGTGTCGCTTTCGGCCAATTGTTCCGCGAGCAGCAGCATGGTCGAGCTGGCGCCGAGGAAGACATTCATTCCGTCCTCGAAAAGCGACAGCGCCGCCTCGGCGGCGCGGATCTTTGCGCCGCGATCGACTTCCAAGCGCTCGACGACCGGCCGTCTCGCCGTCAGATCGACCGTGCCGAGCGGCGCCGCGCCGCCATGCACCCGGCGCAAATGTCCGCCTTCTTCGAGGCTGCGGATATCGCGGCGAACCGTCTCCTGCGAGACGCCGAAACGTTGCGCCACTTCGCCGACCGACACCACATCGCCTTTGGCGATCAACGCCAGAATGCTCTGCTGTCGGGCCGCGCCGATCGAAGCCCCCATCTTCCCTCGCCCTTGCCAATTCTCTGGAGGCATTTGTCTTTTCCTGACGGCCATCGTTCGCTTGGTTCCAAAAAATATCCCAACCGCCGCTGGCGTGGGTCGCCACGCGGCCTATTGATTTATCCAGATGAACTACAACGGTTTCATGACAGAATGATGGTTTTTGACCGATGTCATGTGCTATTGATGTATTTAGTCTGAGGGCACGGGGGCGGGCGCGGCGGCGCTGGGTTTCGGGTCATAGATCGTCCAATGCTCGACGAGCTGCTTCGTATGCACGATCACATTGCCGTCCTGGACGAGAATGACGGAATAAAAAGGGTCGGCGATGGCGGAACGAATCCGGTCACTATCGAATTCGAGAAGGCCGTGATGAACCGTGCTCGGCGCCACGGAAAAGGGCAGGCCGCGCCAGTTGCCGGAAAGCGTGCGATGCATATGTCCAAAGAACAGATGCCGGATCCGGTCGCGGAACGGATCAATGGTGGACCACAGCTCGTCGCCATTGTCCAAAATCATCTGGTCGAGCCGCTTCAAGCCGATCTTGAACGGCGCATGATGCGCGAAGACGAGAACGGGCCGCGCGGCGGATTCGAGTTGTCCATGCAGCCAAGCCAAGCGCCTCGAGCATAGACGCCCGGCGTGGGTTCCGGCTTCCCATGTGTCGAGAACGAGACCTAGATGGTCTCCCAGCGAGAAGGAGCAATGTGCGAATCCGGTTTCGTCATCGACGGACAGAGGAAAGGCCCGCGCGAAATTTCGCCTGTCGTCGTGATTGCCGATCGCCAGATAGGTCGGCGGCAGACGATAATCCGACAGGACATCGCGCAGCAGCCTATAGGCTAGCGGGTCGCCGGCCTCGGTGAGATCGCCGGACACGACCATGGCGACCGCGTCGCCGTGACATGCTTCGATGTCGACGAGACAGTCTCGCAAGCGCCGTTCCGGGTCCAGCCCTCTCAACTCGACTCCGGGCGGCGTCAGATGCAGGTCGCTCAGCAGGATGATTTTCATCGAAGCCTCATGACCTCGTTTGGTTGAACGGACCGAAGTCCATGATCGGGCTGCGATAGGGCGTCCAGTCGAGATCGGCCTTCTTCCCGTAGAACGCGCCATTGTTGTGCAGGATGATGAGCGGCGTCTCCGCCTCGAAAATGTCGAGCATCCGCTTGTTGGCGCGCTTGCGCTCCTCGAGATCGACGCTCTGCTCCAGAACGCGACCAGCCGTTTCATAGTCGTCCGACTTCCAGACGCCGAGCTTGTTCCAGCCGCCGCCGGGGCCCATGAGGCGCCAGGCGAGCGCGGTCGGATCCGGCCAGGAGAGCAGAATGGAACTGTCCCAGATGGCGTTGATCGGCTTCTGCTGCGCCTGGCTGAAATTCTCCACGGATTTGATACGGACGTTTATGCCGACGTCGCGCCACATATCGATCAATATCTGCGCCGTCGCGACCTGATTGGGATACCAGTTGCTCATCAGCCGATAGGTGATGGGCTCGCCCGAATATCCGAGCTCCTTCACGAGCCTGCGCGCTTCCGCCGGATCGAAGCCCGGGGCTTTCGCGGTCGTGTCGTAGAGCGCGCCGAAATCCCGATATTGCATGTTTTCCGGAATGTCGACGCGCCCGGCCCAGAGCGTCTCGACGATGAGCCGTCGATCGATGGCGAGGCTCAGCGCGCGCCGGAAGCGTCGGTCGGAGAGCCAAGGTCCCGTCGTGTCGACGACGAGCACGCGCACATTGACGGTGGGGCCGCCGACCACGACAAGATTGCGGGCGGAGGCGATCGCCGAGAATTGATCTGGAAGAACATCGGAGACGAGATCGTAATCTCCCGCCAGCAGACCGTTCTGCCGAGACGCCGCCTCTGGCGCGACGCGAAACTCGATGCGCTCGAACGGCGGACGTCCGCCCCAATATGCGTCATGCGCCACCAGCGTCACGCTCGTGTCCCGCTGTTGATCCGCGATGCGATAGGGCCCCGCGCCGATCGGCGCCTTCAACCAGCTTTCCCAGCTTCCCGCCCGCTCGAACGCATTTTGGCTGACGATCTGACAGCTCCAGGCGGCGATTTTTTTCTCGATCGCCGGGTCCGGCGATCGGGTTTTGATGCGGATGGTGGAAGGACCGAGCTTTTCGACGGCCTCGATCGTCCTTTGATATTGCGCCGCGACGGTTTGGCCGTCTCCATTCGGACCGGATGTCCGTCTCTGATCGAAGCTGAACAGGACGTCGTCCGCCGTCATCACCGAGCCGTCATGAAAAACGACGTTCGGGCGCAGCTCGAAAACGACCGTGCGTCCGTCCTGTCGAACCCACGACGATGCGAGCGCCGGCTTCAAGGCGCTGTCGTGCGCATAATCGAAACGAAGCAGAGAATCGAACACATTGGAAAGTATCCGCAAGGACGGCGTGTCGTTGCCGAGCACGGGATCGAGCCGGCCGGGTCGGTTCGGCAGAGCGACGACGAGGCTCCGGCGCCTCGTTTGCGCCAATGACGCCTGCGGCAGGAGACATGACGCGATGGTGGCGGCTGCCGCCTCCATGGCCTCTCTTCTCGAAATCGAACTCATAGCAGCTCCTGTTGACGAGAAACGGTTGGCGTTCTGCCCTCGGGTGAGGTCATCTCGACGCGCCATCGATATGATCTCGCAGTCGATCGCCGAGATACGAAACGGAAAGGGTGAGAAGAGAGATGGTTATCGCCGGCGCAGCGACCAGCCAGGGCGCCCGGACCAGATAATCCCTCCCGAAGCCGATCAGCGAGCCGAGCGACGCGGCGGGCGGCTGCACGCCGAGGCCGAGAAAGCTCAGACTGCTCTCGACCAGAATGACCTCGGGAAAGGCGATGCTCATCGCGATGATCAGGGTCGACGCCACATTGGGAAGAATATGCAGCCCATAGACGCGCAGCGGATGCGCGCCGAGCTGTCTCACGGCGGCCGCATAGCCCCGTCCGGCGGCGCCGATCGTCAGGCCGCGGATGATGCGCGCATAGCGCTCCCATCCATGCAGGCCGAGAAGTGCGATGAACACGGGAAGCGAGTCGTCGAGAAAGGCGCGTGCAGCCAGAGCAAGGATCAGGAAAGGCATGCTCGCCTGGAAATCGACGAGCGCGAGCAGCGCCTGTTCGATCCGGCCGCGGAAATGAGCGGCGACGAACCCCGCCGTCGTGCCGATGCAGGCGCTGACGAGGGTGGACCCCGTCGCGATGAACAGGCTGACGCGGATCGAAAAAACGATCCGCGAGAGCTCGTCGCGCCCGAGCTCGTCCGTCCCGAGAATATGCGCGAGATCCCCGCCGAACGCCAAAGGCGGAAGCAGACGTTCGCGCAGATTCACGGCGGCGTAATCATAGGGCATGATGCCGTCGGCGAAGGCCGCGACGATTGCCATGGCCGCGAGCCAGACGAGGCAGATGCGAACGGACAGGGGAGCCGACCACGCCAGTCGTCGCGCGATCTCGGGCGCCGCCGCGCGAAGGTCGAGTCCGAGCGCATTCATCTGGTTCATCGCGCTGTCGCCCTCTCGCGTCTCATGCGCGGGTCCAGAATTGCGTAGAGGAGGTCGACACTCATATTCGCGGTGATCATCGTGAGGGTAACCAGCAGCAGGACGCATTGGACGACGGCAAAGTCGCGGCTCGCCACCGACACCGCCAAGAGACGTCCGACTCCCGGCCAGGAGAAGACGCTCTCGACGACGACAGACCCAGCGATGAGCTGGCCGATCATGAATCCCATGACGGTGACGGTCGGAATAGCGGCGTTGGGAAGCGCGTGACGAAGGACGATCCGCCTCCAGGGCACGCCTTTGGCCGTGGCCGTTCGGATGTATTCCTGGCTCAGCACATCGAGCATCGCATTGCGGATGAAGCGCGCGAGCGTTCCGGCGCCGCTCGGCGCCAAGGTGAGGATCGGCAAGACGGCGTGACGCCAGTTCGTCGCGCCGCCGGAGGGCAGCCAGCCGAACGAAACCGAGAAGATCCAGACGAGCACGAGGCCGAGCACGAAGGACGGCGTCGAGAATCCGGCCACGGCCGCGAGCATCACGCAGCGATCGAAACCCGTTCCGGGCCGAAGAGCCGCATAGACCCCCGCCGGCGCGCCCAGCGCCACGCCGAGGAGAAGAGCCGGAAAGGTGATCGCCAGGGTGATCGGAACACATTCCGCCACCAGTTCCGCGGCCGGACGTCCGTCACGCATCGACCGGCCGAAATCGCCCGTCAGAACGGATCGAACATAGGATATGAATTGGCTGCTCAACGGCTCGTCGAGTCCCCAATGCGCCCGGAACGCGCTCAATGCTTCAGAGGGGGCGTCGATCGACAAGGTCTCGAGGGCGGCGTCGCCGGACAGCCGAAGGACGAAAAAGGCGACCGCCAGCACGATGGCCAAGGTGGCCGAGGCGCGCAGCAGGCGGATCAGGACGAAGCTCGTCATGCCGCCTCCGAGGTCTCGTCGGAGACGACGCCGCACGCCACCTTCCGGCCCGCGCGCAGGCTCCTCAGGACGGGCGCGGTCGCGGCGCAGGAGGCCGCGGCGAGCGGACAGTTCGATCGGAACTTGCAACCGGTCGCCTCATGCGGCGGAGCGGGGGCGCTTTCCAAAAGAGACGGTCGCGCATGATCGTCGCCAAACTTCGGGATGGCGGCGACCAGAGCCTTCGTATAGGGGTGCAGTGGCCGGTCGAAGATGTCTTGCGCATTTCCTTCTTCGACGATCCGCCCGAGATACATGACCGCGACGTGATCGCTCAATTGTCGGACCGCTCGCAAATCATGGCTGATGAAGACCAGCGCCATGCCGATCCGGGCCTGCAGATCCTTCAGCAGAGACGCGATCTGCGCCTGGGTCGAGACGTCGAGAGCGGAGAGAGGCTCGTCGCACACGAGCAAATCCGGGGAGGTGGCGATGGCGCGCGCGATCACGACGCGCTGGCACTGGCCGCCGGAGATTTGACGCGGATAGCGCGCCGCGAGCTCGCGACCGAGCCCGACCGCATCCAGCAGCGCTTCGACGCGTTCGCGCCTTGCGCCCTTATTTCCCATTCCATGGATGACGAGCGGCTCTTCGAGCTGCTCGCGGATCGTCATGCGCGGATCGAGGGAACCCGGCGGGTCCTGAAACACCATTTGCATGCGCGCCCGCTGCCGCCGCCAGGCCACGCTGTCGATTGCGGGCAGCGGGGCGCCGTCGAACGAGACGGAACCCGAATCGGTTTTTTCCAGCCCGAGCAGCAGCCGTCCCGTGGTCGATTTTCCCGAGCCGGATTCGCCGACGAGGCCGAAGGTTTCGCCGCGACGAACGGCGAGTGACACCCCGTCGACCGCGCGCGCGCCACGCGCTGCGCCGAACAGGCCGCCATTCGCGCGATAGCGTTTGACGAGATCCGTCGCTTCCAGGAGCGCTCGGCCGCTCATTCGGCCGCCTCCGACACGAGTTCCGAGACGCCGCGATAACAGGCTACGAGATGAGACGAGCGGCTCGAACAGCCCAACGGCGGCGCTCGGTCGCGGCACTCGGCGAGTCGATCGCCGCACCTCGGCTCGAACGCGCAGCCTCCATGCGCGACGCCGTCGATCGCGGCCGCAGCGTCGGCCCGTTCCGCGCCATGGCGCGGCGCGGCGTCGAGCGAGGACGACGCGGCCAGCAAGGCGCGCGAATAAGGATGCCTGGGAGCGGAGAAGAGGTCGGCGACCGCGGCGGTTTCGACGACGCGGCCGGCGTGCATGACATAGACCCGCCGGCAGACCCGCGCGACGACGGCCAGATCATGCGAGATCAGAGCCAGCGCGCAGCCGGCGTCGCGCCGCACCTCGGCGAGAAGATCGAGAATCTGCGCCTGAACAATGGCGTCGAGCGCCGTCGTCGGCTCGTCCGCGACGATGATGTCCGGCCGCCCGGCCAGCGCCATGGCGATGGTCACGCGCTGGTTCTGTCCGCCCGAGAGCTCATGCGGATAGGACTCCAGCTTGCGCGCCGCGTCGGAAATCCGCACCTGATCGAACAAGCGCTTTGCTTCCGCCCGTGCGGCTTTTTCGGTCATGCCGAGATGCAGCCGCAGGACCTCGACGACTTGCGTCCCGACTCTCTGAATCGGATTGAGCGCGCCTGTCGGATTTTGAAAGATCATCGCGACGCGACGCCCTCGGATCGTCTCCAGCATCGTGCGAGGCGCATGGAGAATTTCCGTCATGGCGAGGCGAACGCTTCCAGAAACGCGCGCGGAGGGCAGAAGCCCAAGCGCGGCGAGAAAGGCCACGGATTTTCCGCTCCCGCTCTCCCCGATAATTCCGACCGCTTCGCCTCGCCCGATCGTCAAATCGACGTCATGGACCACAGCCGCTCCGCCGAACGACACGCTGAGTCCTTCAAAGCGCATCGCCTCTTCGCCCCCTGCGCAATTCGACGCATCGACGAGCATTGCTCTTGTTCTCCACCGATCGAACCCGACGGCAATTGCGACTCTCGCTGCAGGAGCGGCAAACAATCGGGAAATCTGCTTTTCCGTTGTGACGTCGTCGCTGTAGCGAATATCTGGACGCGAATTCTCGCATGACAATTCTTTGAAATTGTCGTGCGAGATATTCACCTTCACCTAGATATAGGATTTTGCCGTGACAACAGCATGACAAAAAGACCGAACATGACCGTCATTGTGATTTATTGTTTGCTGATATATCAATGCACGCCGCCGGCGACAGAGAGGCGCGTCTCGCGCGACGACGCGGCATTTCGCCGGAATTCGCGAGCGCCCCGTATCGGGTTACAAAATATGAAGCGCGCCAAGCTCATTTATGTGATGGGGCCCTCGGGAGCCGGCAAGGATACCCTGCTCGCCTATGCGCGACCGCGTGTCGATCCGACGCAGATTGTTTTCGCGCACCGCTACATCACGCGGGCGATCGACTCCGCGGAAAATCATGTCGCGCTGACGAGGGAGGAGTTCGTCGCTCGGCGAGAGGCCGGCCTGTTCGCGCATTATTGGGAAAGCCATGGCTTCATGTACGCGATCGGTGCGGAAGTCGACGTCTGGCGCGCACGAGGATTTACTGTCGTCGTCAGCGGCGCACGTGCGGCATGGCTTGTCGCGCGGACGCATTATCCGGACGCCATCGGCGTATTGATCGACGCTCCCGCCTCACTTCGTGAGAAGCGACTGTCCATGCGCGGCCGCGAGGACGAGGCGGCGATTCGTGAAAGGCTCCATCGCGAGGTTCCCGTGCAGACGGTCCAAGGAACGGTATATCTTCTCGATAACTGCGGCGCCGTGGCGATTGCCGGCGATCGCTTCGTTCATCTGCTGCAACGACTCGCTCGGGCCTGAAACAGGTCGCGTCGTTTGGCGGCAGTCTCGCTTGTGAAACAGGGACCATATCGTGCTGTTGCCGACAGCGAGATCTTCCGCCGCGCGTTCGCCGGCGCCGTGCGCATGGCCGTGTCCCGGATGCCCTCCGGCGTGACGAGCGCGACCCCGAGACTGCTCCTCGGCTGCAAGAGTGCTGTTGATCGCCAGAATTTTTGTATATGAACGCACAGATCCGATCACCGCTCAGGCCTCGGCTGAGGCAATCTCGAGAAATGTGCAACCACACCGTCGACCCCGCACGACAAGCTGCTGACGAAAGTCTCGGTCCATACGCGCTGTTCCAGCACGTATCGGACAGCGATACGCTTATAGTGAACTTCAGTTTTCGAAATGTTCCGCCCGGCATGTTCGCGCAATATGATGCTTATCGAGACTTGTCCTTTTCACGTCTGTTCCTGAACTGCAAAGACGAGGAATGGTATCGGGCGGGAGTCGCGCCGTTCGGCGAGACGCCGGAGCAAGCCTGCAGAGCCATCCGAAAATTCGCGGAGCAACGCGGCTTCCGTCGAATTGTCACCACTGGACTGTCGAAGGGTGGTTACGCCGCCATGCTCTACGGCCTTCTGCTGGAAGCGGATGCGATATTGAGCTTTGGTCCGGAGCTGGTTCTCCAGCTTCCGTTCGGCCGCAGCCTCTCGACCCTCTCGGGCCAGGCCCCGACCCGATATGACAATCTCCTCGGTCGATTGAAAACTGCAGACCTCGCCAACCTGTTCGTGATCGTGGGCGAGCACGACATTTCGGATCTGCTCCACGGGTTTTTCTACCGGCGCCTGGGCGGCCCCACCTACATTGTCCCTTGCGATCACAGCACGATCGCCTTCGTCCAGCAGCAGGAACTGCTGGACGAAATATTCGTCGCAGCCGCGAGCGGGGCCGGTCGCCTCGCCCCCTTAGAACAACACCTCCGCGCGCTGCCGACGCCGCCGGATCTCATGCCCTATGACGGCGAAAGGCCGCTCACCCCGGCCGAAGTCATCGAGGCGTTCCGGGCGATTCAACGTAGCGCGCCAGGCAATCAAGCATTGGCGCGAACGCTCGGCGACGCCCTGCGCAAGGAGGGCTCCCTCGAAGAAGCCCGCATATTCTTCGAGCTCGCCTATGAGATCGACCCGCACCACGCCGACGGCGCCTATGATCTGGCCCGTCATCTTTTTCGCATGGGAAATCTGGAGAGGGCTCGCGAGATTGCGTCGGATCTGGTGAAGCGTCCAGAAGCGGCGCCTCGAGAATGGTTGCTCTTTGGCGTCCTCCAGGCCAAGGCGGGCTCGCTCGCGGCGGCGATATCGGCGTTCGAGACAGCGGCCGCTCTGGAGCCGAGCGCCGCCGAACATCATTATCAGCTCGCTCGCGCCTATCTGGAAGGCAAACGCTTCGCCGATGCGGAGGCCAGCCTGGAACGTTGCATGTCTCTGCGAACGCGACCCGGCGACGTCGTCCTGATGGCCGCTTTGAAATACAGCGCGGGCCAGCACGCAGACGCGAAAATCTGGAACGATCGGGCGCTCGAGGCGGAGCCGGGGAACCCCGCCGCTCTGAAGCTGGCCGAGCGGCTGAGGCGACGCGCCGGCGATGCGCAGCCGTCGAATGCCGGCGGCCCGGGCGCCAAAGGCGCTGGTGAATGAAGCGCGACAAGCCGCTGCGTCGGCCTCGGCAAGGCCGGGGACACGACGCGGCGTCCGCCTGCAATTCTATCGGTTCGCGGCTCCCATCGCCGGGATGAGGCGAGCCAAGTCAGCAATACTCCGCATAGGATTTTTCCTCGATGATATCGGAGCCGAGAAAATCATTGATGCGCCGCTTGATGCGGGCGCGCTCGTCGTTCTTGTGGTAAACGGAACGGGCGAGTTCAATGAAAACCGCGCCGAAGTCCTTGCCGCGCTCGCAATCCCGAATATCGTCCTCGATCGTCCAGAGCGCCGTGTTCACGAGCGTCAACTCCTCGATCGCGGCGGCCAATGCAGGCTCGAGGGGAGAGAGGAGCGCCGCGCTGTCTTCCAGGATTTCGAGCTCGCGCCGGGCGTTTTGCTGCGCCGCTTCATTCGTCAGCCGATCGACTTTGATGCGCAGAATCGTAATTTTATCGAACAGCTCGCCCCAGGAGACTTGCACTCGCGGAGTTTCGGCACGCTTGACCATAGCTTCTCCTCAATCATCGGCAAAACACGACAAACGCAGCGCTTCCGAGTCGAAGGCTGGCCATATCTCGAGCTTAGCCTGGAACTCTCGCCAAATCGAGGGGCATCGCGCGGCGCCCGCGTTTGAGGCTCGAGAGCCAAATCACGGGTCAGCTCTAGATCGTCGGCCGAATGTAGAAGACATCTACTGCCCCATTCTTGATAAAAACAATTTCCTCGAGAGCTGCAGATAGACTTTCAGCCGAGAGGTAAGTTTTGCCTTCCCACTCAGCATGAAAGCCTATACGAAAAAATGTTTCTGTGAGACGCCTGTAATTCTCTGAGGTTGATTTCGATGAGTATTCAACCATTGCGGAGCGAATGTTCGAGCCGACGGCTCCTATGTCGTCAGTCAGCAAGGGCTCAGCTCCCTCGACGTCTATTTTCACAAACTCGGCCTTGTCCAAATGGAGCTCATCCCAGAGTGTGGTCAGTCTCTTACATTGGACAGTCTCTGTCTCTTTGTCGCCTGCCTCCAGGACAAAAGAATTCTGCGTCCCTTTGCCGATAGAGAATTCGAGCGTTCCATCGAAGTTCGCGACAGCCAGTTTTACAATCTCGAGATTAGGAAACTCTTGTAGCGGCATGTTGACATTGCTTTTTAGAATATCGAACGTAGCCGACGATGCTTCAAAGGCAATCACACGAGCAGCCGGATAACGCGTGCAGAACCACATCGCGACTTCACCCTGATTGGCGCCGATATCGAGAATCGCTTTCGGGCAAATGGCGTGTTTCGACAGAAATGCATTGATCTTATGTCCCAGCGACTGTGCATCCGAGCTGTAGCGCATATAGTAGGCGTCGACGTCACATCGCAGCCAAACGCCATCGAACTTCATCCAGATTCCCGTCTCTGTCGCAAACATCGGGAAGGCAAAGGAGGTGCTTGTGATCGCGGAAGACAGGCGATGGACGGCGGTACGCAGAAGAGCGGCGCGCAGATGCCGCAGTTCTCGTGACGTCAGAGTGACTTTGTCGCCGAGAGATAAAACGGTTGCGTCTGTCCTTTCTGCAGCTTCATTCTCCGCCTTGATCGCCCGCATCACGTTAGTCACTAGTCTTTCGACTTCTTTGTCACTCATGAAAGGTCCTCGCCCGAGGGAGTGTCGTCGCGCGGTTCCCCGCCCCGAAGACGGTTGCGCATTATCGGATCCCACGCCAAATAGATCATGGCCTCTCTAACATTCCGAGTGCCGGCTTGGCAAATTCCGACAGTCGTGCGACTGGAGCTATCGGCTTGGCGGCAATGAGGTTTTCCCCTGCGAATCAGAGGCCGTCTCAGGGTTTGTGATTTATCGAAAAGCGAAACGGCGTCACCAACATCGCCAAGGCCCTGTGGGGAGCGCGGCCATCGATCCCGCCGTCAGACTCTCATACCGCGGATTGTAAGAGGTTCAACAGCCCTGTCGAGACGCTTCAGCCGGCCGATTCTCCTTAAAGCTCAAGGGCCAACTCTCGGGCAATCTGCTGGATTTTGGGATCGGCAGGCGCTTCCTTCAGCGCCTGTTCCGCCCATGAACGCGCATCGTCGATGCGCCCGACACGGTTGAGCAACATCGCCAGCCAACGCTTGTCGTCGGGCGTGGCCGACGCGCATTCGGCCGAAGAACGCGCCGCGATCAACGCCTTGTCGATATCCTTCCCGCGATAGGCACGATCGCGCAAAACCCGATAGCCCGGAGCTGGATCCGCGGCGTTGGCGACAAATCGACCCGCGGCCGCGACGATTTCGTCTTCCAGCCCTTCGGCGGCCAGCAGCTTGCACAGACCGGAAAACGCATGTCGAGAATCAGGCGCCAGTTCGAACCACTTGCGCGTCGCCGAGACGACCAGCCTCTTATGTCCCCTCCGGGCGGCGACTCGACCGAGCACCTCATAGTAATAGGCGCTCTTTCTGCGGTTCTCCCGCGCGCGATTGCGCAGAGCCTTCGGATCAGGGCATTCGAGAAGCAAACTCTCGACTGTGGCTCCGAGAATGCCTGCCTGAAGCAGAAACTCCAATATCAGATGGCCCGCGAATGGGAATTTATACAAGTGGATATTGTCGAGCATCGGCAGCTGCTCGACCTGGAGCGTGTCGAGCGCGTCGAGCGGATCGTATACGACATTGTAGATCACGTCATTTGAAACATGGAGAGCTGCGTTCTCGCGCGTGAAGCGAATTGCGGCGACGTCTTCGTCCCATCGGTTTTCGAAGGGCACGATCGCCTTCGACACGGAGACTTGCGGCGCCACCGCGAGGGCCTGGTCACATTTCACGACGCCCGCCGACAGCAGCACGCCGCAACCGCCCATGCTCGCGCCGTAGGCGATGCGTCTTCGCGACCGTTTGAAAAACTCGAGCCCGCCCACCAGTTGTTCGACCTCCTCCAGCTCCGGCGTCTGCCACCAATGCGGCCACTTCGCGACGATATAGACGCCATTCATCCCGAGGCGGCGTATGAACCCAGCGCCGAATCCGTTCAAAGGCTTGTCAGGGCGCGGGCGAACGGAAAAGGTCAGGATCGATACGTCCGATCCGACTTCTTCCGCTATGACACGTATATCATTGCCGTCGTAGATGATTGTCATGTTTCTCTCCGCCCGGCTGGTTACGAAATCGCTCGGGCAAAAGACAAAATCTTCTCCGCAAAGACCTTGTTGCTGAAATGCGCCGTCGCATAGGCGAGCCCGCGTTCGATGACCGAGCGTCGTTCCGTCTCGTTGGACAAGTAGAAGCGGCATTTGTCCTCGAGATCCTCGAGCGAATGGTAGACGACGAAACCGCCGCACTCCGTTTCGAGCTCGAGGAGGCCATTGACACTGTCCGTCATGAGAAATCCACCGGAGCCTAGGACCGTGCTGAACCGTTCGTTGAGGTATAGGCGACCATCGGGCCGCACATGGCTATTGAGGTTGATCCGACTAGATTTATAGGCGGAAGGCAATTCCTCATAGCGCAGCGCCCCACGCCAGTTGTCGCGCATCTCGGGCACGCCGAACTCCCCTCCCCACGCCAAGCGCTTGTCCCATGGACCAAACAGCTTCACGTCGCCGAGCGGCGCCACCCTCCTGACGATGTCACTTCTACAATATAGCGAGAAGCGAAAGCGCGACGGTGGATACATGTTTGTCGCAATAAATGACATATCGCAGTCGAATGCATCGGAACGCGCGGCATTCGTGTGGGTATCTTCGTCAAAAGGCGGATACAGCACCACAGCCGGAACGCCGATGGCGGCATAATCGGCGATGCTGTCCTCGCAGCAGGTGATCGCGAAGTCGAAGTCGGAAGAAACCAGATGCTCGCCGAACTCGATGACGAACGGATCATCGAAGCTATGGAAAGCGAATTTGATGTCGCCATTCTTTTCCTTGATGCGACGAATCAGTCCCGGCTCGTAGTCGCGCTTGCACATAACCCAAACCACGATCTTTGCGTCGACTTGCTGGACGGCCTCCAGTATCCGGTCTTCGATATCTGGAAAAGGCGAGTATTTTGCTGCGCTCGAAGGTCTGGAGTAATCGCGGGTCGGAACATAGGCCGCCTTGACGCCAATTCTCTCGAAGCCTTTGCCAACGACAGCGATCGTGCTTTCCACGCGACGACCGCCGCAAATAACCACACCATTCGTTTTCAGCAGACTCATACGGCCATCCTCGGTTCAAGATGCGTCCGGAGATTTTTTATCCGGCGACCCTGCATTATATCGAGCGGGAGTATATCAGCTGCCGAGAGCAAAACGCCATCGAACTCGAATCCTCGCGCGATCGACTGTCTCGACCAAAGCGCGATGCGCGGCGCAGCTTTGAAACTGCTGTAAATACCACGGTCTAGAGTCGACGAGCGTGCGCAGTGGAGCCGGCGGTTCTGCGCGTCGGCGCGTGTTCGGAGAGGCCGAGGCTGGTCATAGCCGAGCGGTGGTCATTCGATCGCGGCCTTCGCGGCGTCCGAGCAAAACCCGCGTCGGAGTTCCGAGGAACGGCCACAATCCGCGGCATGGTCGATCCTCGGACAAGCCGGGGCATTGAAATCCGAGAGGCCGATCTGTTAGCGCGAACATTCCGACTTCGAAGCGCCTTCGATCGGCCCACCGGACACGGATTCCTACAGACTCTCTCGATCGGCGCCCAAGGCCTCCAAGACCGCGGACAAGACGCGCTCGACGTCGATGTCGGCGATGCAGCGGCATTCCCCGGCGTTGAATCGGGCGCTGTCCTTGACTTCGCATGGAGCGCAGTCGCGCTCGCTCGCCACCACCCGACTGGTGGGCCGCGACGGACCGCGCGTGCCGACGTCTGTCGGGGCAAAAATCGCGGTCAGCGGTATGCCGAGCGCATTGGCTATATTCATCACGCCCGAATCGTTGGTGACGACATGGTCGACCTGCAACAGCTTGTCCGCCATCTCGCCGATCGTGCCGCCGGTCCAATCTTCGGAGCCTTCGACGTGCTCCTCCGCAATGCCGACCGACGCCACCCTGTAGCCGCGAGCGACCAGCTCGGCGGCGAGCGTGGAATAATGCGGCCACCTCTTCGCCTCCCAGCGCCCGCCCTTGCTGCCGGCGTGGAAGGCGATGATGCGTGAATTCGGCGGCGAGTAGGTTCGTTCCCCGACGAAATAGCCTTCGGCGTCCTCCGCGGTCCAGTCGACGCCGAGAAGCCGCTGGGCCATGTTCAGGTTGAAAAGCGTTTCATGCTCGGAACGGCCGGGCACGAAACGATCGAGATCGCGTGAATAGATCTCTCGCGCGGTGTTGAATCTGGGCCGGATGTCGCCGAAGCAATTGGCGAGGAACACGGTCTCGTAAGGGCGGCGAAGCGCGATCGAGCCGAGCTCATATATCGTTCCGACGAAGGCCGCATTGTCGACCACGTCGAAATAGGAGGTTCCGCCCTCCGATATGACGACATCGACCGTTTGGCCGTAATGCCTGGCCAGCAGGCGGATGAGCGGCGTCGCATGAATGACGTTTCCGACTCCGCCGCCGACCCCCACCAGCACGCGCTTCGACAGGCTTCCGATCAGCCGCGCCGCCTGCTCCCGGAACACTCTCGGTCCGAATCGCTCGGCGTTCTCCAACGCCTTCGCGCGAGCGGCGGCGTAAGCGACATCGTCTGCGAACAGGCGCTCCACCGTCTCGGCCCAAAGCTCGGGCTCGGGCCCGAGGACAAAGCCGGAGCGCTCGAGCAGATAGGGGATGTTGCCGGCATTGGCCCCGATGACGACTCTGCCCCGCAGTTGCGCCTCGATGACGACGCGGGAAAAGGTCTCGACGAATTCGAAGCTCGGCGTCAACACAATGCGACAGCCGGCGTAGAGGGCGTCGACGTCGTCGGTGCGCGGGAGAACAGTCACATTCGGCAAGCCGCGTAGGCGAACCCAGCGTTCGGCGAGTTGCACGGAGCTTTGACTCGCCACCGCCACGAAGCGCCTGTGCGGCAGCCTCTCCGCGATGTCCAGCAGCAACCCGAAGCCTTTGTCCACCCTGGCGTTCAAGAGCAATACCGAATCGCCCACGCTTTCCGGGACGACCGGCTCGCTGAAGGAGCTGGAATAGATGACCGGCGTTCGAAGCTTGAATTTCGACTCGATCAGCCCCCGACTGTAATCGGAGTTGGCGTAGAGGACGGACAGATCGGAGATCAGAGCGCGCGCTTCCGGCAGCGCCGGCTGCCGAGCCGTGATGTAGGGATAATATGGCGCGTCGGGACTATTGCTCTCGAAGAAGTCTCGGAAGAAATGAAAACCATACACCACTTTCAAGTCGAGACCTTCGACGGCGAGCGAGAACTCGTAGGGCATGGCGATCACATGAACGACAGAAAAGTCGTGGGCGAGCAGGAACGACCTGATCGCCCCGATGTCGCTCCTTATGAAATGCCAGCGAACGCCGTTCTCCTCGCCGGACTGTCCGGCCAGCGCGGGGTTCGTTCCGACGATATCGACGGAGTAGCCGCTGTCCGAATAGGCCAGCGAGATATTGCGGAGGAACTGCTCGCCGCCTCCGAAGTTGAGCCAGCCGTGACGCGACACCACGGCAACTCGGGAGCCGCGATCGCCTCGCCCGTGCGGCCGATTGCTGCTGAGCCGCCGGCCGATGGCCTGAATTCTCACGGCGGCCGCCTCGACCGACGCCTCGGGCTCGATTTGTCGAAGTATGTCGCCCAGGAGAGCGCCACGCACGAAAATTTGCTGCTGAACATGTCCGAGATCGATCGCCGACCAGACGGCGCCGAGTCCCGGCGCCGAGCCCGCGGCGAAATCGATGATGTCTCCGACCGTCGGCCCACCTCCTACCGGCAGAACAAACCAACGCTCGGGATGCTCTGCGCAGGCCGCTTCCATTTGCTCGACGAGGGACGGAAACGGGCCGTCAGCTCGCGTGATCAGCGGCACGACGTCGACGGCGACCCCGAAATCCTCACGAATCGTGTCGAGCGCGGCGATCGGGAGCGAGCTGTTCGGCGCAAATACCGTGACTGCTCGCAAGCACGCGCGCGGGGAATCGTCCTTGTCCGTAAAGCCCGCCTCGAGGCAGCGTAGCAGGTAGAGAGCCGCCGAGCTGTCCGGGCGGCGGGTCAGGGCGCGACGACAGGCGGCGCGCGCATCGTCATAGCGTCCCTGCCGAAGAAAAAATCGGGCGAGAGCGAGGGCGTTGGCCTCGGTCGCCTTTAGCTGCTCGGCTTCGGAGAAAGCCGTTTCAGCGCGATTGGAGTTGCCGGCCTGCTGGTAGAGCTGTCCGAGCAACGACCAAGCCCTGTGTTCCTTGGGGTTCTCTTTGGTCGTGGCGTTCAAGAGATGGAAGCACGCAGCATAGGCGGTCGTTCGGCTGACCGGCTGCAGGTAGTGCCCATTCCCGAAGCCGTTATTCGCGAGAGCGAGATAAATTCGGACCTGCGTCAGTTTGTTTTCATTGTTGCTTGTCTCTTTGAGCAGGATCGAGTTCAGGTGAAATGCCTCGGCATAGTCGCGCTGGTCGAGGGCGATGTCTCGTAGAACCCGAACCGCTCGCATGTTGCTAGGTTCTGAATTCAACACCGATCGAGCGATCGCCTCGGCTTCGCTCGAATGCTTGAGCGCGAGGTGAGCCGCAGCCAGCGCAGCTCGCATATCATTGTCGAGATGCTTCAGCAGCGGCTCCAGCAGCGCGACCACGCGCTCGTGCAGCTTCGCGCTCGCATAGGATTCCAGAACGCGGACCAGCGCCTGACGATCCGCTTCGGAAAGAGACGGCGCCGATTGAATTGTGGCGGTCAGATGCAGATCGATGTTGGGTCCGTCGGATGTCGCGGGCGCCTCGGCAATCTTGGGGCGGTCCAGCCACCTCTCCGAAATTTGCCGCCGGACCGCGCGGATCTCGTCGTCGCCGGGCAAGCGCTGCAAGGCGATCTCGGCGTCGCGCAATCCGGCGACGAATTGACCCGAGTCGCGATGCATTCGCAGAAGGTGCAGCCAGACCTCTCTGTTGCGCGGCTTCAGCTCCAGCATTCGCCGAGCCTGCGCCGACGCGGCCGGAAATTGCTGTCGGCCTCGCAGAGCCTTCAAACGGAATATCTGCGCGCTCCACGACGGCGCATCCCCGGTGAGTTCGAGGATTTCGTCGAATTTTTCCGCCTTGAACAGATCGTCCAACAAGGCGTCATCGATCTTGGGCGCGTTCGTGTGGGCGTTCTCACCGGTTTTCATATTCATGGGCCAATCCTACCGATGCGACCTTTGGCATGAAAAAGCCATGACGATGCAGGCCACAACCTCGTGGGTCCGCGCGCGATCACGTGAGCTTGCAAGCCGAGGCTGGGGAATCCAGACTGCGGCCTCTCGAAAGCCTTCGGCGAGCCGGAGCGCGCCATCGGCGTAGCCGCGCGCGCTCTCGACTGCGCTGCGGATTGTCGGCACGACCAAACTTTCGATCGCGCGGACAAGATAAGGCCCCGAGGCAGAGCCTCGAGCGCCCCCGATTCGGCGCGCTTGCTCGCCGAGCTCCGAATGCTCCCGACGCCCCTGGTTCTAGAGCCGGGGGCGGCCGGCTCTGCCGAGCGCAGCGCCTGAAATCGCGTGCTATTTCCGAGTTAGGTAGCTTAGCTTGCGGCTATCTGTCAAACACTTGTGGCGCCGCTCGCAGGGCCGAGCCTCAAATCGTCGACGACCCGTTAAGCCGGCGCGCTGCGCCTGGTCTCGGCCAGCGCCACTCGCCCCGGCCTCGTGCTGGCGCAGCGCGCCGAGGAAAAGCGCTGAACGCGCGTCGTTCATCCGCCAGTCAGGTCTCGTCGCTATAAGCGGCGCGGTTCCGCTATTTCGCGGCGCTTTCCTCGAAGAGGGGAGGAACATGGTCATCGGCTCCGATCCTCGCGGCGCTCTGATCGCTCTCGACAGATTCGGCCTCGGCGCCAAGCCCGGCGATCTCGCTGCGGCCGCCGCCGATCCGCGCGGCTTTCTGTTGGAAGAAATTCGTCGACCGAATGTGGGCCGACTCGAAAACGCATCTCTCCTTCCCTCCAATGTCGCTCTGCAGGCGCTCTTCGCCGATCAGCAGGCAAGGCGCATCGAGCGCGAGCGCAATATTGTCGAGAAGACGACGCGCATCTCGATGGCGGAGCCCGGAGCGGCGATGGCCGCGTCCGGCCCTGCCGCGCCGCCGCCGAACGCCGACAGCAGGCCGAAGCCGCAAGAACCGCCGATCGACCAGAAACTATTTCGCGCCGAGGCGATGGCGCGCTTCGAGAAGCAGGCGAGCGCGCAGGCCGGCTTCGTCGAGCGCCTCGTCGCCTTCTGGTCGAACCATTTCGTCGTCTCGGTCGCCAAGGGGCAGTTCGTCCGCGTCGCAGCCGGGCCGTTCGAGCGCGAGGCGATCCGGCCGCACGCGCTCGGCCGCTTCGCCGATATGCTGGCCGCGGTCGAGAGCCATCCGGCCATGCTTTTCTATCTCGACAATCAGCGGTCCATCGGGCCGGGATCAGCGGCGGGGCGTTTCGCCGGCAAGGGCCTCAACGAAAATCTCGCGCGCGAAATTCTCGAGCTGCATACGCTCGGCGTGGGCGGCGGCTATTCGCAACAGGATGTGACGGCGCTCGCTCGCATCATCACGGGTTGGAGCGTCGCGGAGGCCGAGAGTGAAATCGGCGAGCCGGGCAGCTTCGTGTTCAAGGCCAACTGGCACGAGCCCGGCGCGCCGGTTCTACTCGGCGAACGCTATCCGCAGACGGGTCGCGAGCAGGGCGCGGCGGCGCTCGCCGCTATCGCCCGCCATCCGGCGACGGCGACGCATATCGCAACGAAGCTCACGCGCCACTTCATCGCCGATGCGCCTCCGAAGCCGATCGTCGAGGCGCTGGCCAAGACCTTCCGCGACACGGACGGCGAACTTTCCGCCGTCGCGGAAACGCTGATCGAGAGCGATCTCGCTTGGAGCGCGCCCTTCTCGAAAATCCGCACGCCGGAAGAATTCCTCGTCGCGACCGCGCGGGCGACGGGCGTCCTGCCAACTGATCCCGGCCAATATCTCAATATGTTGAAGGCTATGGGAAGGCCGCTGTGGCAGCCGCCCGGCCCCAATGGCTATCCCGACACTCTCGACGCCTTGGCCTCGCCCGAGGCGATGAAACTGCGCCTCGATGTCGCTTGGCAGATCGCCCAGCGACTGAAGAACATTGGTCATCCGCTCAGCCTGCTCGACACGGCCGCCGGCCTCGCCGCCTCGCGCGAGACACGGGAGGCGGTCTCGCGCGCGGAATCGCGTCCGCAGGCTCTCGCCATTGTTCTGATGTCCCCCGAATTTCAACGGAGGTGACGGTGACCGTCTCTTCATCTCTTTCCCGCCGTCGTCTCCTCGCGCTCGGCGGCGTCTCTCTGGCGCTGGCGCATTTTCCGCGCGGCGCGCGCGCCGCGGCGGCGCGCGATCCGCGCCTTGTCGTCATCGTGCTTCGCGGCGCGCTGGACGGGCTATCGGCGGTCGCGCCGGTCGGCGACCCCGATTATGCCGCTGTGCGCGGGTCGCTCGCCCTCTCGCCCATCGGCGACAAGCGGGCGCTGCCGCTCGACGGATTTTTCGCGCTGCATCCCTCCATGCCGGTCTTTGCCCGGCTGTATAAGGAAGGGCGCGCGAGCGTCGTTCACGCGGTCGCGACCGGCTATCGCGAGCGCTCGCATTTCGACGGCCAGGACGTGCTGGAGAGCGGCCATGCCGGGCCGGGCCACACCGAGTCGGGCTGGCTCAATCGCGCCGTCTTCGCGCTGGAATCGACGACCCCGGCGCGCCTCCGCGGGCTCGGCGTCGGCGCGGCGGCGCCGCTCGTCATGCGCGGGCCGGCGCCGGCGCTCGGCTGGGCGCCGCAAGTGCTGCCGCCGGCGGGCGAGGATCTCGCTCAGCGCTTGCTCGATCTCTACACGCATGGCGATCCGACCCTCGCCGCAGCGCTGCGCGCCGGGCTCGACGCCGACAGGATCGCAACCTCCGGCGGGCTCACCGGCGACGTGGCCAAAGCGCGCGGCGGCATGGATCAGCCCAATGGCATGCGCCAGGCGGCGATGGGCGCCGCGCGGCTACTGGCGACGCCCGACGGCCCGCGCGTCGCCGCGCTCGCCTTCGACGGCTGGGACACGCACGCCAATGAGAACAGCCTGTTGGCGACGCGCCTTTCCGGCCTCGACGGCGCGCTCGAGCAATTCGAGACGGGGCTCGGCGAAGCCTGGAAGGATACGGCCGTCGTCGTCATCACCGAATTCGGCCGAACGGCGCGCATCAATGGCACCGGCGGGTCCGATCACGGGACGGCCAGCGTCGCATTTCTAGCCGGCGGCGCGGTGAGAGGCGCCCGCGTCGTCGCCGACTGGCCGGGGTTGAAGACGAATCAGCTCCACCAGGGACGCGACCTCGCTCCGACGCAGGATTTGCGCTCTGTGCTGAAAGGCCTCATCGCCGATCAGTTCGGGCTCTCGGCGCAGACGCTCGCCGAAAAAGTATTTCCCGACTCTGCCGCGGCTCCACCCCTGCGAGGGCTCATCGCCGGCTGAATGCCGGCGCCTCGCTTCAGCTATGATAATATCCTGCCATAGGGAGGAGGCCGCCATGTCCGCAACTGAAAGACGCACGTTCAGCCTGCCGCGGGAATAGGCCGCTTTCATCGACCGGCTCGTCGACTCCGGCGCCTATGCCACCAGCAGCGAGGTCGTCCGCGCCGGCCTGTGACGCCTGGAAGGCGGACCCGAGCTTCTCGTCTCGTCCCGCAGGCACGTGGTCAAACGCCGGTTCGCTCGCGATAGCAGCGCACCGTCCCGCGAAGGCGGTCATTGACCGGCTTCGGGTCGAGCAGCGCATCGACGAATGCTTCGCTGTCACGAACCGAGAGCGAGAGCTGACCATGCTCCTCGATAGCTGCCGGCTCGCCTTCTCCCGCCTTTCGCAGCTTGCACGCAATTCCCTGTGCACAAGAAGGCGCGGCGCCGGCTCGGGATTGCACGGGCCGAGCCGTCTTCCCAGTATAGGCTCCGACGAGAGGCGCGAAGCCGCTCCTTCGCGCGCGTAAAAAATCGACGACTATCGCGATCTCCCCTGGCTCGAAACGCTCGGCTGGACGATCGAGATCGACGCCGATTTTCCGATCCGGCCGATCGCCGGCGGCGGCAATGTCGACGCGGAGATTCGTGAAAGCTCCGGCGTCGACTGGCTCGAGCTCGACCTGGGCGTGACGATCGACGGCGAGACCATCGACCTGGTGCAGCCGATCGCGACGATGATCGGCGCGCCGGATTTCGATCGCCAGATGTTCGCCGAGAGCGACGAGGACGACGACGAGCCGTTCTATCTGCGCCTCGCCGACGGCCGCTTCCTAGCGCTGCCGAAAGCGCGGCTCGCGCCGATCGTCGCGGCAATCTGGGAGCTGGCGTGCGACGGCGCGCTCCAGGGCGAGGGCGGACGGTTGCGGCTGTCGGCGATGGACCTCGCCGGCCTCGCCGCTTTCGAGGAGGCGACCGGCGGCGCCGGGCTGTCCTGGCGCGGCGGCGAGAAGCTGCGCGAAATGGGACGCAAGCTGACCGCGAACGGCGGCCTTCCCGCAATCGCTCTGCCGGAAAGCTTCACGGCGAGGCTGCGGCCCTATCAGGCGCAGGGCGTCGCCTGGCTCGCCTTTCTGCGCGACCTTAACCGCGGCGGCGTGCTCGCCGACGATATGGGCTTGGGCAAGACCGTGCAGGCGCTCGCGCTCATCGCCATGGAGAAAGCCGCCGGACGGCTCGGCGCTCCGGCGCTGGTCGTCGCGCCGACGAGCCTGATGGCCAATTGGCGGCGCGAGGCGGAAAAATTCGCGCCCGATCTGTCGGTCGTCGTGCTGCAAGGCAGCGACCGCAAGAAGCGTTTCGCCGAGATCGGCGCCGCCGACATCGTGCTCTCCACCTATCCGCTGATCTCGAAGGATCACGAGACGCTGAAGGCGCGGCAATGGAGCCTGGTGTTTCTCGACGAGGCGCAGACGATCAAAATTCCCAACGCCGCCACCACGCGGCTGATCCGCTCGCTGCATGCGCGCACGCGCTTCTGCCTCACCGGCACGCCGCTCGAAAATCATCTCGGCGAATTATGGTCGATCTTCTCCTTCGCCCTGCCCGGCTTCCTCAGCGATTTGTCTTCCTTCACCCAGGCGTTTCGCACGCCGATCGAGAAGAAGGGCGACGCCGAGCGCGGCCGGCTTTTGGCCAAGCGCGTCAGGCCGTTCCTGCTGCGCCGCACGAAGGAGGAGGTGGCGAATGAGCTGCCGCCCAAGACCGAGATCGTCGAGCGCGTCGAGATGGAGGGAGCGCAGCACGATCTCTATGAATCGATCCGCCTCTCGATGCATGAGAAGGTGCGCGCCGCCATCGCCGCCAAGGGCTTTTCACGCAGTCGAATTGTGATCCTCGACGCGCTGCTGAAGCTGCGGCAATGCTGCTGCTATCCGCGCCTGCTGAAGCTCTCCGCCAAAGCCTCGGCCAAGGCGCGCTCCGCGAAACTCGAGCGCTTGACGGAATTGCTCGACGCGCTCCTCGACGAAAACCGCCGCGTGCTCGTCTTCTCGCAATTCACCTCCATGCTCGATCTCATCCGCCCCGAGCTCGACGCGCGCGGCGTCGCCTATTCGCTGCTGACGGGAGACACGCGCGACCGCGCCGGGGCGATTAACGATTTTCAAGATGGGCGCACGAAGATCTTTCTCATCAGCCTCGAGGCCGGCGGCGTCGGCCTCAACCTCACCGCCGCCGATACGGTGATCCTCTATGATCCCTGGTGGAACCCGGCGGTCGAGGACCAGGCGATCGACCGCGCCCATCGCCTCGGCCTGGAGAAGCCGGTATTCGTGCATAAGATCGTGGTCGCGGGCACGATCGAGGAGAAGATGAGCGCGCTGAAAGAGAAGAAGCGCGCGCTGGCCGAGAGCCTGTTCGACCCGGACGGAACCCCGACCCTCGCTCTGACCGAGGCTGATCTCGACCTGCTGTTCGCGCCGTGACGGGCGAGCGTTCGGGATGGACGCGCGTCACGGCGGCTCGGCTATCGTGAAGTGTATCGCGAAAGGAACATAGGCGGCAATACGCTATCTCGCATGCTCGTCGAGGAACTTGCGGCAGGCGTCGAAGTCCTGTCGATAGAGGTCGGGCAATTTCACTTTCTTGGCGCGCGAGAGATTTTCCGCATAGGCGACCATCTTGTCGGTCGGCGCTTTCGAACGACCGGCGTGCTCATTGCTGTCCCTCTCGGTCGGTTTCGCCTTCGGCGCGCGCTGCGCCTTCGATCCACGACGACGCGGAGCCGAGCCGGCGGTCTTCGCCGCGGCGGCGCCGTCGGCACGACCGCCCCGGCGTCGACGCGCCGGCGCGGAGGTCGCCAGCTCGACCTTGCCGATCGATTTTTCGACCAGCGCCTCGATCAGCTCGCGAGCGGCGGTGGCGACGCCGTCGATCACCGCATGATAGTCGGCCTTGCCGACGAGGACCTCGTCGAGGCGCATCTCCCAGAGAGCGGTGGTGGCGGGATCGACGAGCGCCGGCGCGGCGCCGCGCAACAGCTCGAACAGCTGCAAGCCGGCCGGGGTCGGCACGACGAGCTTGCCATCCGCCGTCAGCAAATTCTGCCGTTTCAATCCTTTGATGATTTCCGCCCGGGTCGCCGGCGTGCCGATGCCCTTGGCTTCCTTCAGCCGGTCGCGAAGCGCGGCGTCCTCGACGAAGCGCCACGCATTCTGCATCGCATCCACGAGCGTGCCTTCGTTGTAGCGCGGCGGCGGCTGCGTTCGCTTCGCTTCAACTCGCGCGTCGGACAGAACCGCGCTTTCGCCGTCGCGGAGCGCGGGCAGCGTCTGCTCCGCTTCGGTCTCGGCGTCCGGCTCATTCGCCTGATAGACGGCCTTCCAACCGAGCCGCAGCGGAATCCGCCCCGCGGCGCGGAATTCTGCTGCGGCTCGGCCGGGAATGGGAACCGCCATTGTGACCACGGTCTGCCGATATTCGTAGTCCGGCATCACCGCGGCGAGATAGGAACGGCAGATGAGCGCGAACAGCCGCTTCTCGTCGTCGTCGAGCCGCGTCAACCGCGTTTCGAGATCGTCGAGAACATTGACATTCGGCGCGATCGCATGATGCGACACGCCCTCCAGCGCCTTGTCGCAGAAATGGCCGGATTTTCCGCGCCGGATCACCGGTGAGGCGATGTCGAGCGGGGCGAAGCCGCGCAGGCGCGTCAGAGCGGCGACGATGGCCGGGATGTCGCCGATCTGATTTTCGGTGAGGTAGCGCGCCTCCGCGCGCGGATAGGTGATCAGCTTCTTGCCTTCGCCGTCATAGAGTTCTTGCGCGACCGACAAAGTCTTGTCCGCCGTCCAGCCCCAGCGCTGGCCGCAGGTCTTCTGCAAGGACGGGAGATCGAAGAGACGCGGCGGCACCTGACGCTTGTCGTCGACCGTGACGCCGAGGGGCCCCCGATGGCCGCCGGCGGCCGCGGCGATCGTCTCGGCCTCGGCGCGCTTCTTGATCCGCATCTTGGGCGGCGGCGCGTGACGCATCAGAAAGGCGCCGCCCTCGACGGTCGCCGTGGCGACGATCTCGAAATAATCCTCGGGCCGGAAATTGCGGATTTCCAATTCGCGCAGGCAGACGATCGCCAGAGTCGGCGTCTTCACCCGGCCGATCCCGATCACGCCCCGCACGCCGGGCGCGAGCAAGGTCTTCGTCGCGGTTCGCGTCAGCGACAGATTGAAGATCTGGTCGGCCTGCTGGCGCGCCACCGCCGCCTCATAGAGCGGACGCATCTCGGCGTTGGGCTTCAGCCGGGCGAAAGCCTGCTGGAGCGTCTTCGGGTCCTGGGCGGTGAACAGGGCTCGCCGCACGCGCCCGCGATAGCCGAGATGATCGAGGATTTCCTGGCCGATCAGCTGGCCCTCGCGGTCGCAGTCGGTCGCCAATATCACATCGTCACATGCGGAGAGCGCCGTCGCGATGGCCGCGAGCTTCGCCGGCTTGTTGCCCTGCGCGGCGGCGCGGGTCGGATAGAGCCCGTCAGGCTTCAGGACGACGCAGGACCAACTCTTCCAGGCGGGATTGATTTCGTCGGGCTCGGCGAGACGAAGCAGATGGCCTTCGGCCGGCAGAATCTGCCCATAGCGGGTGCCGAGCGCCGCGCGCAGGTCCTTCGCCTGGCTGGATTTTTCCGTGATGATAAGTGTCGCCATGCGCCATGCCGAATCGAACAGAGACCTCAGCCTAGCGCAAGAGTGAGAACAAAAAAAGAACATTTTGCAGCTGTCGATCGATCAGCCCCTGTCCGGTTAAGATGGACACCCACTACATATAGGCCGGCGGGGGCGCCGCGCCGACGCCGCCCGATTGGCCGGACGTGACCCATCGCAGCCCTATCGCGCCGATAGGCCCAGCGTCTGGTTACGCCGAAAGGCGCCATTCCCGGGCCGGGCGTCATGCAGCGGCTGCCAGAACAGTGTCCCTTTTCCCTCCTTCATATTGCCGTTCTGCAATAGAGAAAACGCTTTTGTCGCCTTCATCGGTTGCTATCTGGAAGGCCGCACGAACGCGCCGACGAGAGGAACACACACGTGCGACCAAGTTAGGCGACCATGTCTGCGGTAGGGAATCATCGTCGCACTCGACGATTGCATCGACCTCACGCTGTGTCGAAGATCATCTCGAGAATTGCGATCGGACCCGCCAACGAGGCTACGGCCGCCGCAAATCGGGGAGCATAGGCGAGCAGAACGGCCGTCAGCAGCGCTCCGAGGGAGGCTGCGATGACGAATGCGACGACGCCGATCGAGGCGCTCCGCGACAATGTCGCCAAGGCGAAAACACAGACGAACAGCGCGCCGCTCACACATCGCGCCGCGATCTTGTCCGTCGTGCTGGCGCGCCGTCCGAACACCTGCCGGTGGTGACGGTCCATCGCCAGCGCCGCGGCGAAAGAGCCGCAATAGCCGAGAACGAAAACACTCGGAGTCATGGGACGAACTCTCTCTTAGGCGTCTGATCGATGATTTTCGCGCTCGGGCGCTCTTCGCGCAGCTTTGTCGCGATCGCTGCGAATGCGCATCCGATTGCCGCCATGGTGACGTCGAATCCCAGAAAGACTCGATCGTAGGATGCGATCTCGCCGCTGCGATAGGCCGCCGCGTCGGCGATCGGCAAAGCGGCGAAGGCGCCGGCGGCGACGACCAGCATCGGCGCCCAGGGCGCGCGGCGCCACGGGAGAAGGGAGACGAGGAACACGGCGATCCATGTGGAAAAAAACATCATAGGCTCGCCCAGCAGGCGATCAGGGGAGGCGGAAGGAAACAGCCTGTTCGCCCAGAAATACGCCGCCACTGCAATCGGCAATCCGACGATCACGCCGAGATTCAGCCTCTCGACGAGAAACATTCCGATGCGCGACGTATCGCGTCGGCGCGCGCTGACCGACCACAACACGAGACCTGTTCCGATCGTCGCTGTCGCTGTCGACCCGCAAACGAACAGGCCCGCCCGCAGAGCCGCATCGGCGAAGCGACCGACATGCAGACCATACATCGTCATCTGAGTGGCGACGACCGACGAAGGCGGCGACTGCGGAATCGATCTCCCATCCGGTCCGATGAAGCGCAGCTTGTCATAGCGATAGGCCAATGTTTCCGACGCGTCGCGTGTCAGCTCGATGAGCGTTCCGATCTCGCCCGGCCGATAGATATCGATCACTCCGGCGCGACCGCCCTCCCAACGCCGCCGCGCTTCCGCGAGCGGCAGCGCGATGGGCGCGAGAGGCGCAGGGTCCGAGACAGCCGGCGTCGGAGCGACGACACCGGCTTCGGCGAGCAACGCCTGCGCGCGTCCCTGATAAGCGATGTGGATTCCCCAGGGCATATAGAGGAACATCAAAGTGACCAATCCCGTATAGGTGATGACGAGATGGAAGGGCAAGGCCAGCACGCCGGCGATATTATGGCCGTCGAGCCAGGCGCGCTGACGCGTCGCATCGGGCCGAAAGGTGAAAAAGTCGGCGAATATTCGCTTATGCGCGACGACGCCGCTGACGAGCGCGACCAGCATCACGATCGCCGCGAAGCCGACGAGCAATCGTCCCCAGATCGACGGCATCCGAAGATCGAAGTGGAAATAATAGAGAAAGTCGCCGCCGAGCGTCGCGCGCGCCGGAGAGGGCGCGCCGGTCGCAGGATCGAGCCATTCGTGAACGAAGCTCGGCTCCTTTCCGGATTTGCGCCAGAGATGAATCTCCGTCGCCGGCTCGCGCGCATTCGGCAAGGTCACGCGCCATCGCTCGGCGTCGCCGCCGATCGCTCGAAGACGGCGCAAGGCTGCATCGGCGATTTGCGCATCATCCTTCGCATCGGCGGTGAAGCCGAGCTCCGGCCTCATCCAATGCGAAATCTCGGAGCGGAAGTAGGTCGCGCTACCGGTGAGAAAAATCGCATAGAGAAGCCAGCCCGCCAGCAGGCCGGCCCAGCCGTGCAGCCACAGCATCGAACGAAAGAACGATCCGTTCACCACACGCTCCGCGACGCTGAGAGCGCCGCCGCGGCGAACGGAAGCGCGCAGAGCAGAAGCCCGAGCCATGCGCGAAGCGCGCTCGACGCCGAAAAACACCAGAGGAACGCGCCGACATAGACGACGAAGCTCGTCATCATGCCTGTGAGCACGGCGTCGGCGCGGGCGTCTCGGGAGGAAATGGAGACAGCGACGACGAACAGCGAGGCGAACGCATAGCCGCCGACGACCGCCGCAACAGTTCGAGAAAAAATCTCGAACCGGCGCTTTGCCGCCACGCGATGAAGCAATCTCGACAAGACGCGCTCACTCCTTCGATTCGTGCTTCGCCTTTCGTGAACGAAGGCGACACGTTTTCGATAGTCGGGCGAAACACGAAGCGCGCGCTTGTGCGCTTCGCCATGATCGTGAGCCTAGCGCAGAATTCCAACGATTGCGCCACCGATGATCGTGCGAAGCAGCTTGTTTGGAAGAGTTCCGTAATAGGCCTTTCGATTCATAGCTTGGAAGCATTCCTCGATCGTGATCGTCATCGCTCGTGATAGAGCGTGATCTCCGCCATATCGGCGTCGTTCGCGCCTTCGCCTTCGACGCGCACGCAATCTCGGGGGAGTATTGCGCCATGTCCCTAATCACATCGCGTCGCATCCGCGCGCTCGAGCGTCGACACTGTCTCGAATCCATCGCGATCGCTTGTCTGCCGATCGGTATTCTCTCCGTCACGCCGGTCCTTGCGGAAGAGCAGCCGATCGCTCTGGACGCGATCGATATCGGCGCCGAGCGAACAACGGGTGAGACGCGCAAGACCGACGATAATTCCGCTGTTGTCGCAAGAGGCGGCTCCGCCGCCACCAAGACGAGCACGCCGCTGCTCGAGACGCCGCAATCGGTGACGGTCGTCACGCGCAAGCAGCTCGATCTCCAAGGTTCGCCGACGATCTACGACGCCTTGCGCTACACGACCGGAGTCGGCGGCGAGCGCGGCGTCAATCTCACCGACGATTCCTTCAATCTGCGCGGCTTCGCCGCCGGTCTCGCGAGCGCGCCTATGGCGATCTATCGCGACGGACTCAAGCAGCTCGGCGGCACTTACGCGGAGCCCTCCGAACCTTACGGATTGGAGCGCGTCGAGGTGATTCGTGGCCCGGCCTCGGTGCTCTATGGCCAGATCGCGCCCGGCGGGCTCATCAATCTCGTGACCAAGCGTCCGTCGACGGAGCCGCTCCGCGAGTTGGAAGTGCAGCTCGGCAGCTTCGATCGCAAGCAGATATCCGGCGACTTTCGCGGCGCGATCGACCCCGCAGGCGTCTGGTCTTATCGTCTGACCGGCCTCTTCCGCGACAGCGACACGATGGTGAGCCATGTTCCGGACGATCGCCGCTACATCGCGCCGGCTCTGCGATTCGAGCCCTCGTCCGACACGTCACTGACGCTTCTCGCGCGCTATCAGGACAGTCGCACCGCGTTCAATTGGGGCCTGCCGGCGGCCGGAAGCGTCGCGTACAACCTCAACGGCGTCTTGCCGCGGCACGGCTTCACGGGAGAGCCCAATTTCGACAAATACACGACCGAGGTCTATGCGGTCGGATATCAGTTCGAGCACCGCTTCAGCGACATGTTCACGGTACGACAGAACTTCAATCGTTGGGGATCGGCGCTCGAATGGGATTCGGCCTATGGCAGTTCGCTACAGGCGAACGGGCGCTATCTCAACCGCTTCGGCTACAGCCGCCGCGATACCTACGGCAGCTGGACCGTCGACAATCAGATCGAGGCGCGCTTCGACACGGGCCCGCTCGAGCACAAGGCGCTCGTCGGACTGGATTATCAAAACTATCGATGGAATTACAAGACCTGGCGCGGAACGGTCGCGGCGCTCGATCTGTTCAACCCCGTCTATGGCTCGCCGGTCGTCCTCAACTCGACGCCGAACATCGACAGTCTGATTCTGAATGATCAGCTCGGCGTCTATTTCCAGGATCAGATCAAGCTCGACGGGCGCTGGCTCATCACCGGAGGCGGTCGTCAGGATTGGACGACGCAGACCACTTACGCCTATCGCGCCGGCACGATCACGCCGAGCAATCAGGACGCCTTCACCGGTCGCGCAGCGCTCATGTATCTCTTCGACGAAGGCGTTTCGCCCTATGCGAGCTACTCCAGCTCTTTCGAGCCGCAGACGGCGATGGACTACACAGGCGCGCTGCTGAAGGCGAAGACGGGCGAGCAATATGAGCTCGGCTTCAAGCTCCAGCCGCCGGGCTCCGACTATATGCTGAGCTTCGCCGCCTATCAGCTGACGCAGCAGAATGTCCCGAGCGCCGACCCCGACGCTTCCCATCGTCTGATCAATCCGTCGGCGCAGATATCGATCGGCGAGGTGCGCTCGCGCGGCTTCGAGCTCGAAGGCAAGGCGACGGTCGATCGAAATCTCGATCTCATCGGCTCCTACACTTTCACCGAGAACAAGATCATGCAGAGCGCCACCGGCACGCAGGGGCAGTCCATGCCGGGCGTCGCCCGCAACGCTTTCGCGGTCTGGTTCAATTATCGGCCGGACTTCGCCGCGCGAGAAGCCGAGCTGCTGCAAGGGCTGAGCCTCGGCGCCGGCTTGCGCTACACCGGCCCGAGCTTCTCGCCGCCACTCGCCGCCCCCGGCGTTGTCTACCGGGTCCCGGATTATGCGGTGCTCGACGCGATGATCGGATATGAGCGCGACAATTGGCGTCTCGCATTGAACGTCTCCAACCTTCTCGACAACGCTTATGTCGCCGCCTGCTATTACAGCGCGCCGGAGTGCTTCTATGGCGAGCGACGCAAGCTCGTGGCCACGTTGCGCTATCGTTGGTGAAGCGCCTGCGGCGCCACCCTTGGAACAAGGCTGTCGTCGTCGAAAGCACAAGCGACCGCGATCATAGAGCCCGCGTGAGTGCGGAAAACATACAGACTTCACCATTTTCCACGCTCGGCTCCGCGCCATACAGGTCACGACCACGTTGAAACGCCGCGCACGGTGATCGCTCCCGCCTAGCCGAACAAATGAAATGGCCTACTCGATATCCGCCGCCGGAAAGGACAATTTGAATGTCGCGCCGCCGTCGGGCGTCGCCTCGAGGATGATGCCGCCGTCATGCGCCTCCATCAGTTCCTTGACGATCGCGAGACCGAGCCCGGCGCCGGGCTTTGCATCGGTCTTGCGCCAGAACGGCTCGAAGATCAGCTCGCGATCGGCCGCGGCCACGCCTTCTCCATGATCGATCACGGTTACTGTAGCGTCGCGGTCGACGCGCACGAGCACTGTGCCTCCTTCCGGCTCGGCGCGCAGCGCATTGTCGATGAGATTGCAGATGATGCTTTCCAGCGCCTGCCGATCTCCGACGACGACGACCGACGCCGGCGTCGTCTCAAATGCGAGATGGCGCCGGTTCTTGAGCGCCAGCAGCGCATAATCGTCGACGGCCGCCCGCGCGACTTCGGCGAGATCGACCGAGGTCGCCGCCTCGGATCGGCCCTGCAAGCGTGCAGACGCTAGAAGCTGTTCCACTATCGAGCGAATCCGCCTTGCATCGCGTTTCATGTCGCCGATGAACCCGGCCTCCTCGGGATGGTTCAGCCGTTCGGTGAGAATAGCGACCGGCGTGCGCAATTCATGCGCGGCGTTGGCGAGGAAGCGGCGCTGGCGCTTGATGTCGTCGTCGAGGCGTTCGAGCGCCTCGTTCAGCGAGGCGACGAGCGGCCGAATTTCGGATGGCGTTTTGGAGAGCGACAGGCGCCGGTTGAGCGACTCGAGATCGATCAGCTTGGCTTGTCCGACGAGCGCATCCAAGGACGAGAGTCCGCGCTTCAGCGTCACCCATCCGATGATCGCGACGACGATGATCTCGATGAGATGATATCTGATGTCTCCCAGCCCGGCCACATACATCCAGTATGGAAAATCGCGCCATGACGATACGTATCCATAGGTCGCGATCTCCAAGGAGCCATGTCGTGTATTCGTCAGAACGAGGGCGCCTTTGAAATCAGTTCCTGGCGCGCCATCGATCCGATAGGACAGGCTGATCGGCCTGACGCCGTCCTTGGCCTTGATGCGCGACACGAGCTCCGGCGACGATCCCGGCAATTCCGCCGCCGTTCTCGGGTCGATGACCGCTATGCGAAGAGACGGCATGAGCTCCATGGACGCCCGCAATTCCGGCGTCGGATCGAGACGCAAAATTCCGTCGGGCACACGCGTGACGGACGCCGCCGCCAGCGCATGGATTTTCGGAAAGGCGAGGTCGTTCCAATATTCGGGTCCACCGGGAATCACGCCGAACGCGCCGAGAATATGAACGCCGACATGCGTCACGACATAGCCGGCGACCTGCGCGATCGCGACATAGACCGAGAGCCGCGCCGCGACCGAGCGGAACGGGATCATGCGCTGGCCTCGCTCAAAAGATAGCCGCGCCCCCGCACGAGATGAATCTCGACGCGCGCATCGGCGCTTTCGAGCCGCTTGCGCAGGCGGGAAACCAGCGTGTCGAGCGCTCCCGGCGACACGATGTCGTCGAAACCATATACTTCTTCCATCAAGATCGAGCGAGCGACCACGCGGTCGATGCGGAGGATGAGCGATTCGAGGAGGGCGAATTCTCGCTTGTGGAGCTTCATCGGATTTTCGGCCACGCGAAACTGCTGGTCGCTCGGATCGAAGGACAAGGCGCCGGCCGTGACCTCCGGCAACCTCGAGCCGCTCGGCGACCTCAAACGCGCCCGCACGCGCGCCATCAGCTCTTCCCCATCGAACGGCTTGACGAGATAATCGTCGGCTCCCGCGTCCAGCCCTTCCACGCGCTCGCGAGGCGCATCGAGCGCCGTGACCATCATGATCCGCAAGCCTGGCCGCAATTCGCGCAAGGCGGGGAGCGCCTCCACGCCGTCGCCATCCGGCAATCGTCGATCGAGCAGCGTCAGTCGATAGGGAAATTGCCTCAGCGCCTCGACAGCGTCGGCGAGATTTCCGACATGGTCGCAAGCATATCCGGCCTTCTCCAGCCGCTTGCCGATGAGGCGCGCCATATCGGCCTCGTCTTCGACGATCAAAATTCGCATTCGCACGCTGCCCGGCGGCAGTCCACTCGGACTCGAAACCAAGCGCAGACTAGAGCGCCACTTTTCGCTTCGCCACCCGAGACCCTTCATTCTGGAAACTTTCCGAAGCCTTCACCTTGGCAGATTGGTGTAAGGTTCATAAGCGTAACCATGGCTGTCCCGATCGGCAGCCACGCCTCCAAGCGTTTGGCGAGCCGGACGAAAATTTGGCCGGAGGCCCTGTCCGATGTCTGTTCTGCTTCGTCACGCGATCTGGGGCGTCGCCTCGCTGCTGACCACGACCACACTCTCGAACGAGGCAGCCCTCGGGCAAGAAGCAGCGCCATCGGTCTTGCCAGCCGTGAGGGTGGACGCGCCGCAGCAAAAGATGCAGCAAAGCGGAGCTGCGAGCCGCGCCATTGCGCGAGCGGGGAAGCGGCGTCCGGTTCGCGCGCCATCGCAGGCCGCGCAGAGAAGGGAAAGCCCTTCCTCGACGACGAACGGTGGTCCCGTGACAGTCGGCGGAGCGCCGAGCGGCGCAGCGACAAGCGTGCAAGGCTATGTCGCGAGCCGGAGTTCCGTCGGCGCCAAGACCAATGCGTCAATTCTCGAAGTGCCGCAGTCGATTTCGGTCGTCACGCGCCGACAGATGGATGTGCGCAATGTTCAGCGCGAGGGCGAGGCGTTCCGCTACACGGCGGGCGTCTTCGCAGAGCCTTACGGCGCCGATCCGCGCCCGCTGTTCGACGCGCCGAACATCCGCGGGTTCGAAACCACTACAAACGGACTTTATCGCGACGGCCTGCGCGAGGCCAATGGCGTCTGGGGTCGCTTCCTCACCGAGTTCTATGGTCTCGAGCGCATCGATGTGCTGAAAGGGCCGTCCTCGGTGCTTTACGGACAAGGCGGACCCGGCGGCGTCATCGACAAGGTCACGAAGAAGCCTACGGATTACGCGCGCGGCGAAGTCTACATGCAGGGCGGAAGCTTCGACCGCAAGCAAGGAGCTCTGGATTTCAGTGGTCCCCTGGACGAGGATAAGAGGTTTCTCTATCGCCTTGTTGGCATGGCGCGCGACAGCGATACGCAGTTCCGATATGACGGCGACAAGGCGGTTCCCGATATACGCCAATATGTCGCGCCCTCGTTCACATGGCGGCCTTCGGAAGACACGCAGCTCACCATTCTGGGCGACTGGCTGCACAACAGAACTGCCGGTCCCTTCACTCTCACCTTGGCCAATCAAACCTATACGCGGATCATGACCGGCGATCCGAGCTTCAACAAAAGCGAGTTCACGCAAGGAACGGTCGGCTATCGCTTCGAGCATAGGTTCGACGACGCGCTCTCGTTCCGGCAGAACCTGCGCTACGGCGCGCATGACTTGAAATACAATAATATGACCGTCTCGAGCCTGACGGCTGCGGGCGTCCTCAATCGCAATGTGTCGATGATCGACGAACAGATCTATTCCTTCGCGCTCGACAATGTCGCCGAGGCGAAATTCGCCACTGGTCCGCTCTCGCATACGACGATCGTCGGCATCGATTATCAATCGACGACCTACACGACGCGCACGCGCGCCGGCGTCGGTCCGACGCTCTCCTTGCTCTCTCCTGTCTACGGGCAGTTCGTGACGCCGCCGACGAGCGTCACCAGCTATGCGCATCAGACCGCGACCCAGCTCGGATTCTATGGCCAGGACCAGATCAAGCTCGACGATTTCGTGCTGACCGTCGGAGCGCGCTACGATGACGCTCGCTCGACGACGACTAATTATCGTACCAGCGCCGTCGCCATCAAAACTGACAATGAGCCGAGCTACCGCGTCGGTCTGAACTATCTCTTCGCTTCTGGCCTCACTCCCTATGTCGGCTATTCGCGCGCGTTCTTGCCGACGGCGGGAGCGGATTTCAACGGCAATCCTTTCAAGCCGACTTTCGCCGAGCAGTTCGAAGGCGGCCTCAAGTATCAGCCTCTCGATTTTCCCGGCATGTTCACGATCGCCTATTTCGATTTGACGCAGCAAAATGTTCTGACCGCGGACCCGGCGCGGCCGGCGACCACCTTTAAAGTGCAGACGGGCGAGGTGAATTCAAACGGTCTCGAGGTTCAAGCAACGCTGAACCCGGCGCCCGGCTTCGACATCATCGCCGCTTTCACGCATAATCCGGTGCGCGTGACCAAGGACAATTCGAACGCTCAAGGCGTGAGCCTCGTCGGCCGGCGCCCGGCCTATATCGCCAAAGACTATGGCTCGATCTGGGGCGACTACTCGATTCAGGACGGGCTTGCGAGAGGCTTCGGTTTTGGCGCGGGCGTGCGCGCCATAGGTCCGACCTATGCGGACGCCGCCAACATGGTGCAGAACAAGGGCTACACGCTGGTCGACCTCACCTTGCACTATGAGCCGAATCATATCCCGGAGCTCGAGCGCTTCAGGCTGCAATTGAACATCAATAATTTGCTCGACAGGCGGCATATCGTCTGCACAGCGACGACGAATTGCCAATGGGGCGCAGAGCGCTCGATCGTCGGGTCGATGTTCTATCGTTGGTGAGGCGGCTTGGTCGAGCCTGCCGAGCTCCCTTGTTCAGGGCGCTACCCTCGAATAGCCGGCGATCAATTCCTGCATGATGACGCTCGCAGGCAAGATGGCGTCGAGCAGCCCGAGATTCTGACCGACGACAAGGCTGCCGTTCTCGACGTCGCCGTCGACGGCCGCCCCGCGCAAGACGCCACGACCGATCTCGCGGATGCGCTCCGCGGCCTCTTCGGGCGGCAGTTCCCGTTCGAGGCGCAGCATTTCATCCGTCAGCCGGTTGCGGATGCCGCGCACCCCGTCGCCGGCGCTGACGCCGGTCAGAACGGTGTCGCCTTCCCCGGCGGCGACGATGGCGTTCTTATAGTTGGCGTGGATCGGACATTCCTCGGCTACCAGGAAGCGGCTTCCGACCTCCACGCCGGCCGCGCCGAGCATGAACGAAGCGGCGACTCCGCGTCCATCGGCGACGCCGCTCGAATTGATCACGGGGATGGAAATGGCGTCCGCTACCTGGGGTATCAGGGAGAATGTGCCGGTGAGGCCGAAGATGTGACCGCCGCCGTCGTAACCCTTGACCGAGACGAAATCGACCCCGGCCGCTTCGAACACTTTGGCCTCCGACACCGAGGACGCCTTGCCGATCGTCGCGGCGCCGTGGCTCCTGAGCGCTTCGACGTAACGCGGAAGCGTGTCGAAATAGGCGGGAAACGTCTCGATCTCGACGACCCTGATCCCTTGGCGCAGGGTGATTTCCAGCAGCTTGTCGGCGTCGGGCAGGCAGGTGATGATGTTGAGGCCGAAGGGCGCGTCCGTCAGGGCCCGAGCCGCGCGGATCTCGGCCTCGAAGACGGCCGGCGGGCAGAAGCCGAGCCCCATGATCCCCAGCCCGCCGGCGTTGGAAACGCTTGCGGCGAGCTTGCTGTCCGACGCCCAGGCCATTGGCCCTTGAAGAATCGGGTAGCGAATGCCGAGCTTGTCGCAGACAATGTTGGTCAATGATCCCCTCTCGCCTACCCTGACGGCGACGGCGTCCTTTGTGGGATGGGATTGGACGGGCGCGCACAGCGCCGCGACCATCTCTCCCGAAACATCGCGCCCCGTTCAAATGAACGGGTGGGTTTTGTATTTCCACTGCAAAAGGCTATCAATAACCAAGTCATCCGTCAACTATTGAACGATATCGTTCAGTTACGGATAAGGAATGAGGACCGCAATGGCGGAGCCCGGCAGGCCGAAAGTAAGGACGAGAGGGCCGCGAACGGTCGAGCGCATCGTCGAGGCGGCTCACCGGCTGTTTCTCAGCAGAGGCTTCGCCGAGACGTCGATGGAGGCGATCGCCCAGGAGGCCGGCGTCAGCAAGGCGACGCTCTACGCGCACTATGGCAGCCGGGATGAATTGTTCACGGCTGTGATCTGGGCGGCTGGCGACCGGTTTTCAACCGGCCTGGTGTCGGGGGTGACGGGCGCCGCGGATTTGAGAAGCAAAATGGAGCGTCTCGCAGGCGCGGTGCTCGATCTATTGCTGTCGCCCGACGTGGTGGCCGCGAACCGGATCGTCGCAGCCGAGGCCCGGCGCTTTCCCGAACTCGGCAAGCTATTTTACGAGAACGGGCCGGACAGGCTGATCGCGCGGCTGGCGGAGGTGTTCGAGACCGCAATGGCTGCAGGCTCGCTCCGCCGGTCCGCTCCCCGCGACGTCGCCAAGCATTTCATCGGCCTGATCCGTGGCGACCTTCAGTTGCGCGCCATGCTCGGCGACGAGTCGGCATTGTCGGCGACCGAGCGCCACCGCGCGATCACTACCGGAGTCGGGGTTTTTCTCGCCGCCTATGCTCCGGCGGAGCCTTTCCGAGAGAGTTGATCGTCGACGGCCAGGCCCCCCATCGGCAGCTTGTCGTTCCGCCGCCGCTACGCGGTGGTCGTCGAATGATCGCGGACTCCGAGAGAGGCTGCAGTCGATCGAGCCTTCAAGGCGCATTTCAACCGCATCTGGATCCGTTAAGAAATCAGGAGCGGCCTCGAGCATCAATCTATCGTTCGTCCCGAAGCACCCTCACCCTTTCGAGGGCTCCGCCCCGCCCGTCGAAAGCGCGGCGATCACGGGAGCCGCAACCGCGCGCGCCGCTGCGGCCGCCGCGTCGCCGTCGCGACGCTCGATCGCGTCGATGATGACAGCATGGACGTCGAGTCCTGGATTCGGCAGGTCGCCTTCACCCAACGCCTCCGACATATAGACGCGCACGGAGCCCGCGAAATAGCGATAGAGCTCGGCGAGCGCCGCATTGCCCGACATGCGCGCGATGGCTCCGTGGAACTCTATGTCGGCGTCGACGAAATCCTCGCGCGCTGCGTGGTCCCTGCGTTCGCCGCGCCGGCTCAGCAGCTCTCTCAAGAATACGACGTCGGCCTCCGAGCGGTGCGTCGCGGCGAGCCGAGCCGCCTCGGCTTCCAGCATCGCCCGCAGCTCATAATGCTCTCGCAGGCTGGAGCGGCCGATCCGGCGCATGGTCTCGGCCGCGTCCACGTTCGTTCGCACATAAGTGCCGTCGCCCTGGCGGACTTCGAGAACCTGCGCGTGGGAGAGAACGCGGATCGCCTCGCGCACCGTGTTCCGGCCCACATCGAGCATGTCGGCGAGCTCCAGCTCGTTTGGGATTTTCGCGCCGACTTTCCACGCGCCGCTTTCGATCTGAGCGCGGATCAGATCGATTGTGGACTCGACGAGCGAACGCCGAGGCGCCTGCGGAATCGTGGCCGGGGACGACATATTCGACCTCATATCAGAAGACGCCGATCCTCCCCAAGTCGATGACGAGGCGGTCGCGAGCTGTCGAGAACTTGACGGCTGCGCATAAACATAGGATGATCCTATCAACCGATGAATAGAATGTCGACGCCTCGCAAGGAGAGTCGATATCGAGACGGCTCGCGAACGAGCGTCCTGGCTCACCGCGATCGGGTCGGAAAAGGCGTCGGGAGGCGTCTGCGGCAAAAGCAGACGGGCAAAAGGGACGACGATCATGGCTCCGGCGTGCGACGACAATCTGTTTACCGGCCTTATCGGCGAGGAATATGATTTCCTCCCGATCATCTGCCCCAACATCGAGACGGTGACGAAGAATCTCGGCGCGACTGTCGCGGCCTGGCGGCCCGGCGTCGCCCTGCGGGGACTGGAGATCGGTTGCGGCACAGGAACCAGCACGCGCTCGCTGCTCTCGCAGCGCGATGATCTGAGCCTTCGGGCTGTCGACGCCTCGCCGGCGATGCTGAATCAGGCGCGCGAAAATCTCGCCTCCTATGCGCGCGCCGGCCGCGTCGAATTCATCGAGAGCGATGCGCTCGCCTATCTGAGAGCGCTGCCCGACGCGAGCATCGACCTCGTCGCCTCCAATTACGCCATCCACAATTTCGATCATCGCTACAGGCGCGAGGTTTTCGCGCAGATCCTGCGGGTCCTCGAGCCGGGCGGCCTGTTCGTCAACGGCGATCGCTTCGCGCTGGACGATCACGACCTTCAGCTCGCCTCCACCCAGGCGGACGTCCGCCACTGGTTCAAGGTCTTCGGCGAGGCGAAACGCTACGATCTCCTCGAGGATTGGATCGTGCATTTGTTCAGCGACGAATCCGCCGATCGCCTCATGTATTCTTCGGCAACCCTGTCGACGATGCGCGCTCTCGGCTTCGCCGATGTGCAATCGAATTATCGCGAGGGCGTCGATAAGCTGGTGACGGCGACGAAACCTTTGAGCACGGCACGCGACCTCGATTAATCGGAACAGACCCATGACAGTCCAATTCCGGCCTTCCGCGGCCGGCGAGATCGAAGCGCAGCGCGGTCTCTCACGCGAAGAGGCGAAGACGCTGGCGCTCGCCTCTCTCGGCGGCGCGCTCGAATATTATGATTTCATCGTCGGCGTTTTTTTCGCCAAGACCCTCGCCGCGGTCTTCTTCCCGCACGACAGCCCGCAATGGCTCTCGCAACTCCAGGTCTTCGGCATATTCGCCGCCGGCTATCTCGTGCGCCCGATCGGCGGCGTCGTCTTCGCGCATTTCGGCGACCGCGTCGGCCGCAAGAGAATGTTCGCGCTCGGTCTGTTCCTGATGGCCTTTCCCACGCTGCTCGTCGGCCTGACGCCCGATTACGAGACGATCGGCCTTGCTGCCCCCCTCCTTTTCCTGTTCTGCCGGCTGCTGCAAGGGCTGTCAGTGGGCGGAGAAGTGCCCGGCGCATGGATCTTCTGCGCCGAGCATGTCCACAAATCCCGCGTGGGCTTCGCCTGCGGGCTGCTGATGGGCGGTCTCTGCTGCGGCATTTTGATGGGCGCGCTCACCGCCAAAGTGCTGACGTCGAGCCTCGCCGCCGACGATCTCGTCGCCTGGGGCTGGCGCATTCCTTTCATCATCGGCGGCGTCTTCGGCCTGATCTCCGTCTATCTGAGGAAACATTTACGGGAGACGCCGGTCTTCGAGGCGCTGCGCGAGCGGCGTGCAGCCGACGCACGACTGCCGATCTCGCTCGTCTTCGCGCGCTGCAAGAGCGAGGTTCTCGTCTCCATGGCCGCGACCTGGGTTTTCGCCGGCGTCTTCGTGACCTATTTTCTCTATTTGCCGACTTATCTGCAGTCGCAATTCGACTATCGGGCGGCGGATGTCTTCACCGCCAACTGCTGGTCCATATCGCTTCTGATCCTCGGCAGCGTCTTCGTGGGCCGCGTCACGGATATCATCGGCGGGGGGAAAGCCTATGCGATCGGCGGCGCTGCGATGGCGGCGGTCGTCGCAGCGCTCGGTTTCTCCCTCGGCGACGGCGATGCGTGGGCGCTATATCTCTACGCGATCGGCGGTTTCGCGATCGGGACGATCACGCTCACCCCCTATCTGATCATCCGCAGCTTCCCGCCCGAACTGCGATTCACGGGATTCGCTTTGTCCTACAACACGGCCTACGCCGTCCTCGGCGGAACGACTCCGCCTTTAATGGCCCTCCTGGTCGGGGAGAGCGCCCTTCCCATGGCGCCCTTCTATTACATGTCGGCGCTCTGCCTTTTCGGCGCGGCAATTGGCTGGCTACGACGCCAAGGATGAGGAAATAGGCTCTTACCAAAAGGCGCCTCAAAACGAATTTCCGCTTTTGGCGCTTCTGGCGCATAGCCGCCGCAGAAAGAATGGCGACGGCATCCCTATATGTTGTGGCTGTCTTAACCGGACAGGCACGGACGGATCAGCCGCGGCTCTTTTTAGCTTTCGCGCCGATCCATTTCGCCGCGCGCGTTCGGCGGTCGGATTCCATCCCACGGCGGGAAGACGGCCTGCTTCCCTCAGCGGCGGCGGCGCGCAGCGACGGTGCGGGCTTCTGTGTGGGCGACGTCGCCTTCGGCGGCGCCACAGGGGACCGGAGGGCGGCGCGCTTGCCTTTCGTTCCCGAGGCTTGTTTCGGCGCCTCTACCGCGTCGAGGATCGCGGGTGGCGCTTTCGCGCGCCGCTTTGGCGCCGTCGCGCCGGTATCGGTCTTTGATCGCGCCTTTGCCTCTGCTGCGACGATAGGCGCAGGGGACGGCGCAGCGGGCGCCTTGGATTTCCTCGAACCGCGCGTCTTCGGCGCCGGCGCCGCCGGGCCTGCGCTCGCGGCGCCCCGGCTCGTCGAGCTGGGCTTCGGGCTTTTCGACGCCGGCGCCTTTGCAGCCCCGGCTTTACGCGCGGGGCTCTGCTCCCCGCCTGTGATCGCCACTGGCTCCCGCGCCGCCGGCGCCATGTCGATCCCGAACAGCGCGGCGACGTCATCCGCGGCGAGAATGCGCTCGCTCTCATTCGGGCGCATCGCCGCCGCCGCGGTGTCGGCGTTGGAGACGAGATCGGCGCTGTCGACGCCGCGCAGCAGGAACAGCAGCTCCGGCTGCGCATCGAGGCGCGCGCCGACGCCATAGAGCGTCGCCGCGACATGCTTGCACATGCGCGCCCCATCCGGACAGGAGCACGACATCTTGATCTCGCGCGGGGAGGGGAACAGGCCGTCGCCCTCGCGGCAGACGCGCTCCATGATGTGCTTCGAAATCCGTCCCTTCAGCAATTCGACCAGCGAGCCGATGGAGCCGGCGCAGTCGCGGCAGATCGCCTTCCAGCGATCCGGCTTGGTCGGCGTGACGGCGATCTCGATCGTATAGACCTCGGAGCCGCTGACGAGCGCGCCGATCCGTCCCCTCTCGATTTGCAGATCGAGCACGAAGCCGTTGCGCACATAGCTGCGCCCGCGCGGCAGGCGGCTCTCATAATCGGAATAGCGCTCGAGATTATCGCACCAGGCCTTGCCCCAAAAGCTCTGCGCGATCTTGCGGCCTTCGATCACGACGGGCGCGACGACGCGCCCCTTCTTCTTCAGCGTCGCGATTTCCTTCACCGCCTGGGAGCGGCGCTCGGCGACGGGGACATAGGGAGCATAGCGCCAAAAGGACATGTCTCACGCTTCCTTCATCGCCGCGTCGAGATCGAGCCGCACCAGCGCCATGAGGTCGCGATCATTCATCCCCGCGAGGTCGATCTCCTGCCCGCCGCCGAGGACATCCTGCGCCAATTGCCGCTTCGACTCGATCAGCTGGTCGATTCGCTCCTCGATCGTGCCACGGCAGACGAATTTATGCACCAGCACATTGCGCTTCTGGCCGATGCGAAAAGCGCGATCGGTCGCCTGGTTTTCCACAGACGGATTCCACCAGCGGTCGAAATGCGCGACATGCGAGGCGGCGGTGAGGGTGAGGCCCGAGCCGCCGGCTTTCAGCGACAGGACGAAGAAGGGGATGGTCTCGTCCTCCTGGAATTTCTTCACGAGGTCCTTGCGCTTGGCCACCGGCGTGTCGCCATGCAGCACGAGGCCGGAGCGGCCGAAGACGGAAGCGAGCAGACGCTCGAGCGGCGGGATGATCTCCTTGAACTGGGTGAAGACCAGCAGCTTCTCCTGCCGGCTCGCGACCGTCTCGGCGATTTCGGCGAGCCGCGCGAATTTGCCGCTCTGCGCCGGCTCATAGGCGCCGTCGGACAGCCATTGCGAGGGATGATTGCAGATTTGCTTCAGGCGCATCAGCATCGACAGAACCAGCCCGCGCCGGGCGATATCGTCATCCGCCTGCTTCAGACGTTGCTCCAGCTCGTCGACCGCGACCTCATAGAGCGCCGCCTGCTTCTTGGAGAGCGCGCAAAAGGCGGGGACCTCGGTCTTGTCCGGGAGGTCGGCGATGACGCTTTTGTCGGTCTTGAGGCGGCGCAGGATATAGGGCGCCGCCAGCCGCTTCAGCGGCGCATAGGAGGGCGGCTCGGCAGCCGCGAGGCGCTTCACGAAATCGGCGAAGGCCTTGGAGGTGCCGAGCAGGCCGGGATTGATGAAATCGAAGATCGACCACAGATCGCGAAGATTGTTCTCGATCGGCGTGCCGGTGAGCGCGATGCGCGCCTGCCCACGCAAGGATTTGACCGCGCGCGTCTGCTTGGCGTTGGGATTCTTGATCGCCTGCGCCTCGTCGAGCACGACGAAGCGCCATTTGGTTTCGACGAAGGCGCCTATGCGCAAGAGCGTCGCGTAGCTGGTCACGACGAGATCGGCGGCTGAAAAACTGTCCGGCGCAACCGCCTTCAGTTCTGCAGGCGCCATGAAAGCCGGATGACAGACGACGACGCGCAGGCTCGGCGCGAAGCGCGCCGCCTCCGAGGCCCAATTGGCCAGCAGCGAGGCCGGCGCGACGAGAAGGCTGGGCCCGCCCTCCGGCGCGCGCTGCTTCGCGGTGAGGAGCAGCGCGAGCAGCTGAATGGTCTTGCCGAGACCCATATCGTCGGCGAGGCAGGCGCCGAGCTCGAGGCGCGTGAGCAGCGCCAGCCATTGCACGCCGGCCTTCTGATAGGGGCGCAGATCCGCCTTCAACGCGGCGCCCGGATCGGCCTCGCCGGCCGCCTGAGGATCGCGGCAGGCGCGGAGGGTTTCGGCGAGCCAGGGGCCGGCGTCGATATGGCCCCATTTCGCATCCGCCGGCGCGGCCTTGGCGCCGATGTCGGCGCCGGCGACGAGCCGCATCGCCTGCGCGAAATTCAGCCCCTCCTGATCGGCGAGCCGCTCCACCGCCTCGAAGCGCTCGAGCGTCGCCGTCAGCCGCTCGCGGTCGATCTCGACCCATTTTCCGCGCAGCAGAGCGAGCCCGGCGGTCGATTCGAGCAGGCTCTCGATCTCCTCTTGCGTCAGCGGCTCGCCGTCGAGCGTGACGCGCATGTCGAAATCGAGCATCTGCTGGGTGCCGACGCGCGACGGCTCATTGGAGCCGATCGTCGCTTCGACCTCGGGACGGCTCGGACGATTCATGCGCCAGCTCGCCGGCATGCGCACGATCAGCCCCGAGGCCTCCATCGTCTCGACGCTCTCGAGAAAGCGCATGGCGTCCTTCGGCGTCCAGCGCAGCGGATGAAAAATCTCGCCGGCGTCGACGATCTCCTTCAGCCAATCGAGCCGCTCGGCGGCATGGCTGACCGGCTCCAGCAGCTCGAGCAGCTTGCGCTTGTCGTCGGCATGATCGCGCAGCGCTTGCGCGAGCGGCGCATGGCGCAAGCCGCCCTGCTCGCCGAGCGAGGCCGCATAGGTCGCCATGAAGGCGAAAGGACAATCGGGATCGCGCCGGTTCTCGGCGAGATTGAGATGCACGCGCCCGACCAGCCGCCAGCGTCGATCCGCGCTGCCCATGAAATCCCGGAGCGACACGCCGCGCTCCGCGAGCTCGACGCGAAGCGCTTCCGCCATCCGCCCCCACGCCGCGGCGAGGATTTGCACGGTCAGATATTCGCCTCCCGCCATCGGCGGCGCGGCGTCGACCAGCTCCGATAGCACGCCCGCCGACAGCGGCTCGCTCGCCGCCTCGAGCGACAGGCACAGCATGCGCATGAAGCGCATCGCAAAGCCGCGCCAAAAGGCGAGACCGGGCGGCAGGTCGGTTCCCACTTCCGCGAGACCGAGATGCAGCAGACCATGCCCATCGCCGCGCGAAAAATACGCGCCTAGTCGCGCCGCAACCGCATCATCGAGCGGCGCCTCGTCCTCCCGCGCCTCGAGGCGCAGAGCGCCATGCGGCGTCAGAACGGGGATGAGCGAGGGGGACATGAGAGAAGGCGAACCGGCTCGGGGGCGAGCGCGTCACCGTATCAGACGAGCATCGGCGTCGTCGATGGAGCTGGGCGTCGTCGATGGAGCTGAAGGCGGTGATTCTACCGAGAAACGCCTCGCCGAGGAATCGACGAACTGGGCCGCGCCTTGGCGGAATATCACGCGACGGCGATCGGATATGGCGTGCGCCTTCGCGACCTCGACCGGCGCATTCGGCGCGTCGAGTAATCCTCGGCGTTTCATCGCCGGAGGCAAAGTGAGCCGATCGCCCGTCGAGCCTCAGCCTTTCAAGCATCAGTCGACCGCGGCGCCCGAGATGGCGGCGATCGGCGCGCCGACTTTCGTCGCCGTGGCGACTGCGAAGCCGAGACCGCGCCTCTGTCCCGTCGTTTATGCCTACAGCCTTTTGATTTTATTGGTGCCGCAAGAGGGATTCGAACCCCCGACCCCATCATTACGAATGATGTGCTCTACCAGCTGAGCTATTGCGGCGGATCGGCCTGCGGCCGACCTTGGCGGCGCTTCTCTTAGCCGTGTGGACGGCCGATTTCAAGCCGCGTGTCCGGTTTCCGCGCAAATCCCCGGCCCGAGACCGCGCGGGCGCCCGAACGGGACCGCTGGCGGTCATTCCGACGGCGTCGCCGACGGGTCGGCGTTCGCGGGGGTGGGAGGATGCGCCTTCCACGGGCCGAAATCGCGCAGCTTTTCGCCGAAGCTCGACACCATCATGAACACCGCCGGCACGAAGATCAGCGACAGCAGCGTCGAGAACACGAGGCCGCCGATCACCGCGATCGCCATCGGCGAGCGGAACTCGCCGCCAATGCCGAAGGCGAGAGCGCTCGGAGTCATGCCGGCGATCATGGCGATCGTCGTCATCACGATCGGCCGCGCACGCTTGCGGCCGGCGTCGATGATGGCGAGGTCCTTCGGCTCGCCGCGCCAGACCGATTCGAGCGCGAAATCGACCAGCATGATCGCGTTCTTGGTGACGATGCCCATCAGCATCAGAATGCCGATCCACACCGGAACGGTGAGCTGCTTACCGACCAGCATCAGGCCGAACACCGCGCCGCCGATGGAGAGCGGCAGCGAGAACAAAATGGTGATCGGCTGCAAAAAGCTGCTGAACAGCAGCACCAGCACCGCATAGACCATCAGCAGGCCTGCGCCGAGCACCTGGGTGAAGCCGTCCGACAATTCGTTGAGGCTTTCGGCGTCGCCCGATTCGCCGACGGTCACGCCGGGCGGCAGCGACTTCTTCACCGGCAATTGCTCGATCGCCTCCAGCACGTCGCCGAGCGCCGCCGAGCCGACGAGATCGGCCTCCACCGTCGCCTGGCGATTGCGGTCGTAGCGCGAGATATTGGTCGGGCCCTGGCTGAATTGCAGATCGGCGACGGCCGAGAGCGGCACGCTGCCGGAAAGGCCCATCGGCACGCGCAGCTGGCCGAGCACATTCTTGTTGGAGCGGGCGCGATCCTCCAATTGCACGCGCACCGGGATGAGCCGGTCGCCGTCGACGAATTTGGCCAGCGCCGGGCCGACGTCGCCGATCGTCGCGACGCGGATCGTCTCGGCCAGCGTCTCCGGCGTCACGCCGAGGCGGGTCGCGAGATCGAGATGCGGATGGATGAGCAGCTCGGGACGGTCGAGCGTCGTGTCGGCGATCACATTGTCGACGCCGGGCAGGCGGCGAATCTGCCGCGCCAGCTCATTCGCCACGGTCGCGACCCGGCGCGGCTCGGAGCCCTGCGCCACGAGCGAGATCGCGCGCAGGCCGTTCTCGTCGACGAAATAATAGCGGATGTCGGGAACCTTGCGCAGGCGCCGGCCGATCTCCTGCTCGAGATCGCGCTGGGTGATCTTGCGATCCGACTTCGGCGTGTAGGCGACGATCAGCGTCGCGCGCCGCGCCTCCATCGGCCCGTTCGACACGCGGCCGCCGTCGACGAAGACGTTCTGCACCTCCGGCAGCTCGTGGATGACGGCGGCGATTTCTTCCGTCGTCGTCTCCGTGTCGGTGATCTGCGACCCCGGCGGCAGCTCGACCATCATCACCGAGCGCGACGAATCCTGCGCCGGAAGGAAGCCCTTCGACAGCAGGCTGATGCTGGTGATCGAGGCGGCGAAGAACAGAAGGCCGACGAGCACGGTGGCCTTGTAATGATGCACCGAGAATGCGACCAGCCGCTCATAGGCGCGCAGGATCGCGCCCGGCGGCTTCTCCTCCGCCTGATGCGGCTTCAAGAGATAGGCGGCGAGCATCGGCGTCACGAGGCGCGCGGCGAGCAGCGAGAACAGCACCTGCACGGCGACGGTGACGCCGAACTGCTTGAAGAACTGGCCGGCGATTCCCGGCATGAAGCTCGCCGGCGCGAAAATGGCCACGATGGTGAGGCTGATGGCGATCACCGCGAGGCCGATCTCGTCCGCGGCGTCGGAAGCGGCCTGCAGCGCCGATTTTCCCATGCGGATATGGCGCACGATATTCTCGATCTCGACGATCGAATCGTCGACGAGAATGCCGGTGCTGAGCGTGATGGCGAGAAAGCTCACCAGATTGAGCGAGAAGCCGAGCGCGTCCATCACCCAGAAGGCGGGGAAGATGGAGAGCGGCAGCGAGATGGCGACGATCAGCGTCGCGCGCAGATCGCGCAGGAACAAGAGGACGATCACGACGGCGAGAAAGGCGCCTTCGAAAAGAGTGTGGATCGCCGCGTCATAATTGCCGCGCGTCACCTCGACCGACGTGTCGATCAGCTTCAGATCGAATTCCGGATATTTCGAGCGCAGCCCCGCGATGCGCTTCTCCACCGCCGAGGCGACGTCGACGTCGCTCGCGCCATTGGCGCGCTTGACGCCGACGGCGACCACCGGCCGCCCGTCGAGACGGGCGAAGGTGCGGCGCTCGGCGATGGTGTCGGCGATCGCACCGAGATCCTGCAGGCGCACCTCGCCGCCGGTCGGCAGAGCGATCATCAGCCCGGAGAATTCCTCGAGCGTCCTGGCGGAGGCGATGGTGCGGATCGCCTGATCGCGGCCTCCGATCTCGGCGCGGCCGCCGGTGACGGTCACATTGGTGCCGCGCAGGCGCCGGCTCACGTCGACGGCGCTGAGGCCGAAAGCCTGCAGGCGGTCGGCGTCGAGCGAGACGAGGATTTCGCGCGAGACGCCGCCGATGATCTCCACCTGGGCGACGCCCTTCACATCCTGCAGCGAGCGCTTGACCGTGTTCTCCATGAACCAGGAGAGCTCCTCCGGGCTCTTGCCCGGGGCGGAGGCGGCGTAGGTCACGATCGGCAGGCCGACCACGTCGACGCGCTGGACCAGCGGCTCCTCGATGTTGCGCGGCAGGTTGAAGCGCACGCGCGTCACCGCGTCCTTCACATCGTTGAGCGCCTTGTCGGTATTGGTCTCGAGCCGGAAGATGATCGTCGTCACCGACAATCCGTCGGTGATCGAGGACGAGATGTGGCGCACCCCCTCGACGCCCGAGACGCCGTCCTCGATCGTCTTCGTCACCTGCGCCTCGATCTCGGCGGGAGCCGCGCCGAACTGCGGGACGACGACCGAGATCATCGGAATGTCGGCATTGGGGAGGCGCGTGATGGGCAGCTGCAGAAAGCTGGTCCAGCCGAGGAACAGGAGAATGATGGAAAAGACGATGGACGGCAGCGGCCGCTTGATGGCCAGCGCGGAGACATTGAAGGACATCGGCTAGCAGCCCCTATCTGCGAATCATTCGGCCTCGACGCCGCAAATTATTGTCCGGCGCCGGCCGCCCCCTCGATCAGAACCGCATTGACTCGATCCCCCGCATGCAGGGCGGCGCCCGTATGCGCGACGATCTCCTCGCCGACCCCCAGCCCGTCGCGAATGCGGATCTTGCCGCTGTCGGAGAGACCGACGCGCACCGGGCGGATTTGCACCGCGGCCCCGCTCACCATCTGCACCGTCGCCTCGCCATTGCGGTAGCTGACGGCGGACGTCGGAACGACGACGCCGCAATCGCGCGCCGTCTCGACGACGGCGCTGGCGAATTGTCCCGGACGGATCGCCGAGGCCGGCTCGATCGAGAGCCGCGCGCGCCCGAGCTGCGTCGCCGGATCGACCTCGCTCGCCGGCGATTGCACGACGCCTTTGGCCGCGACGCCCTCGTCGCTCGTCACCTTGGCGACTGCGCCCTTGCGGATCTGGCCGACATAGAGGCTCGGAATGTCGACGACGAGATCGACATTGGAGCCGGCGGAAATGACGAAAGGCGGGTCGGGCGGCGCGCCCTGCGCCGCCATCGCGGTCGCCGCCGCCTGCGGCGCGCCGGAGACATCGCCGACGCGAATATTGACCCGCACGACCACGCCGGCGATCGGCGCGCGCGCGATCGTCGAGCCGAGACTTCCGGCCGCGGCGGCGGCGCCAGCGGCGGCCCCTCCCGCGCCCCGCGTCGGGGGGGCGGCCGGCGGCGCGGCGGATTCGGCCTCCCGAAGGCCGCGCAGCAGCTCCTGGCCCGCGGCGACACGGTCGCCTTCGCCGGCGAGAATTTCGGTGATGCGATAGCCGGGCGGCGCAGTGACGCCCGTTTCCTCGCGCGCGATGGCGAAGCCGGTCACTCGCGCATCGACTTTGACGCAGGCCTCTTTCGCGCGCACCGTCGCGACCGTCACTCGGCCGATGTTCTGGCCGGCGGCAGGCGCCGGCTCCGCCGCGCCCGCGCCCTGCGCGACGAGCGCCAGCAACGCCGCGAGCGCGCAGCGCTTCCGCGCGCGCCCGCTGGTTCCGTCGCGGCTCGAGCTCCGCCGCCGAGGCCCTGGCGCGCCCGTCCGGATCAATTTTTCGCCGCCTTGAAGGCCATGATGTTCACGACCTGGACGCGCCGGTTCTCGGAGGCCGTCGGCTCGCTCTCGTTCTTGAGATGAGTCTGGCCGTAGCCGACCGTGACGAGCCGTTCGGGCGCGACGCCATATTCGGCGACGAGCACCTTCTTCACCGCTTCCGCGCGACGCTCGGACAGCTTCTGATTGGCCTTGGCCGAGCCCCGGCTATCGGTGTGGCCCATGATCAGGAAGGTGCTGTCCTTGAACGCCGGACCGCCGAGCGCCACGCCGAGCTGCTCGACCACCTCGCGGTCCTTGCCGCGCAGATCGGCCGAATTCAGCGCGAAATGCACCTCGAAGTCGACGTCCCGGCGCGTCGCCACGATGGCGTCGAGCTTGGAGACGTCCGAGACGGAGAGCGAGCGGTCGGCATGGCGCTTGCCGAGCCCGCGGACGAATTGCTCTTCGGCGATATGCTCCGGCGTGACCGACGGCTCGGTCGTCAGGCCGCGCGTCGCCGGCGCCGACAGCATCCTGGTGAAATATGCGGCGTCCTGGGCCGAGGCGAGACCCTGGACGGAAAACAATATGGCGGCCGCCAACATCGCGCTGCGGCCGAGGCGCGGCTCCGATTTCGACATGAAACCCTCCCCAATGCGCATATGGCTTCGACGAGTATCTTCGAGCTCGTCTCGAAGATCAACCAAGGCGAGAGAATTCGGCTCTGGTCGCGAGCCGATCGCCTTTGTCGTTGCGCAAGCTAGCAGGGGGGCATGAGCCCGCATGTGCGCTGTCGCACATTGCACGCTTCGGAAACCGCGCGGCCGCTCCCGTCAGGCCGCCTTCGCCTGCCGCACGGCGGGCGCCGGCGCGCTCCGCGCCGGCTCGGCCGGGGCGCCCACCCATTCGGAATGGGGCGGGATCGTCTCGCCCTTCATCACCACGGTGAGCGGCCCGAGCCGGGCGAAATCGCCGACATGGGTGTCGTAGAGCACGGTGGAGCCGGCGCCGACCGTCACGCCGCGGCCGATCATGACGCGCCCGACCTTCATCACGCGATCTTCATAGAGATGGGTCTGCAGGGCCGCGACCTGATTGAGGGCGGCGTAATCGCCGACGCTGACGCAGTCGAATTCGGTGATGTCGGTCATGTCCGCGAACACGCCCTTGCCGAATTTCGCGCCGAACAGGCGCAGCACCCACGGCAGGAAGGGCGTGCCGCGCAAATGCTCGAGCAGGATCTTGCCGGCGAGGCCCCAATAGAGCACGGCGCAGGCCTCCGTGCGCATGGCCCAGAACGACCACATCGGCTTCACCTGCGGCTCGTAGCGGCCCATGGTCAGCCATTTCACCGCGACGACCACCAGCGTCATGCCGAGCGAGATCAGCGTCGAGCAGAGGACGAACAGCCAGAACGCCGCGCCATATTCGCCGTCGATCAGCTTCTGCGCGAAGCTCTCGACCGCCCAGGTGCCGAAGGTGATGAACAGCATGGTGGGCAGCGAGACATTGATGGCCTCATAGGCGGCGCGCGCGGCCTTCTTCCAGAACGGCGGCTGATAGGTCCACGCGGCGCCGCCGCCGTCGAAGGTCTGGCGCACCGGCAGCCGGATCGGCGGCGAGCCGAACCAGGTGTCGCCCTCGGACAATTCACTATTGGCCGGCGGCTTGGACTTTATGCCGATCAGCGCGCCGTTCGGGATCTCCGAGCCGGGCGGAACCACGGCGTCATTGCCGATGAACACGCGGGAGCCGGTCTTCACCTTCCTCAGATACATCCAGCCGCGGCGCATGTCCTCGTCGCCGAGCACCACCTCGTCGGCGATGAAGCATTTCTCGCCGATCTCGACGAGGTCGTAGCGCCCGGAGAGATTGGTGGAGATTTCCGAATCCTTGCCGATCTTGGCGCCCATCAGCCGATACCAGCTGCGCATGTAGAGCGTCGCGAACAGCGAGGAGAGCGTCTCCAGGGTGACTTCCGTCGCGAGCCCCACCGCCCATTTGCGCAGGTAGAACCAGGACCAGACCGAATACGTCCCCTCCGAGACGCGCGGCAGCACCGTCCAGCGGAAGGCGACGATGAAGGCGACAGTGACGAGCACCAGCACGAACGCCGTCGGCCAGGCGAACAGCGGAATCGCGGCGAGATAATAAGCGTGCTCGCCATCGACGAGGCCGAGCCAGGCGTCGAGCTTGTCGAACACCCAGAAGGCGGGGAAGATCGGCAGCAGGCCGAGCGGCGGCAGCGCGAGAGCCACCATGGCGAACAGAGCGCTCATGACGACCCGCCGCAGCGCCGAGGCGGCGGACGGCGAATCGAGCGCTTCGGCGTTCACCCGGCCCTCATGGCGCGCCGGGGAGCCGTTCCAGATCTCGCGGGCGCCGATGCGCGCGCCGGACGGAACCGAGCTCAGATCCTCGAGCGCCGCGCCCTCCTCGAGCACGACATTCTCCTCGATGACGCAGGAGGTTCCGACATAGGCGTCGGCGCCGATGTCGATCGGGCCGATGATCAGCTCATTGCCCACGACGCGGGCGTTGGCGAGCTTCAGCTTGCCGCCGAGGCTCGCGCCGTCGCCGATGGAGACGAGATCGATCGCCCCGACATCGAGCTCGCCGATGATCGCATCCTCGCCGATCCTCGCGCCGAGCGCGCGCAGATAGAGGCGCATCAAGGGCGAGGCCTGGAACCATTTGGCGTGGGTGAGGCCGATGAGGCGCTGCGCCAGCCACCAGCGGTAGTAATAGACGCCCCACAGCGGATAGCGCCCCGGCCGCGTGCGGCCGATGACCAGCCATTTGCCGAGGATCGACACCGCCACAGTGGCAATGTTGACGCACATATAGACGCCGAGCAGCGCGACCGCCTCCTCCACGATGCTGGCGTCGGGCGAGGTGAGCAGCATGTAGGAGACGAACACGCCGAGCCATTGCGAGGTGACGAAGGCGAGGATGAAGGGCAGCGCCGCCGCCTGGGCGAGCCCGCACAGAAAGCGCTTCAGTAGCGGCGGCGGCGCGAAGGAGAGATCGCGCGGCGCGGGCGAGGCCGCCGCCTTGCCGTCGAGATGGGCGGCGAGCGCGCGCAGCGTGCGCTGCGCGTAGAGGTCCTGCAGCGTGATCGAGGCGAGCCGCTCCGTCTCGCGGACCACCGAGACGAAACGCGCCGCCAGCAGCGAGTGGCCGCCGAGGTCGGTGAAGAAATCGGCGTCGAACGGAATGGCGCCCGGCGGCAGGACTCTGCGCGCGGCGTCGAGAAGCTTGGCCTCGGTGTCGCTGCGCGGCTCCTCCTGCGCCTCGGCGTCGAGCAGCGGGGCGCTCAGCGGCGCGCGCTTCAGCGCCTTGCGGTCGACCTTGCCCGAGGACAGCGTCGGCAGCGACGCGACCACCTCGAAGCGGGCCGGGACCATATAAGACGGCAGGAATTCGCGCAGCTTGGCGCGCAGCTCGCGCGGATCGGGAATGACCGCCGTCGCGCCGACGAGAAAGGCGACGAGCTCGTCGAGGCCGTCCTCGTTGCGCAGCACGACCGCCGCCTGACGGATGTGGGGGAGCGTGGACAGAACGGACTCGATCTCGCCGAGCTCCACGCGGAAGCCGCGGATCTTGACCTGATCGTCGATGCGGCCGCGGAAGGCCAGATTGCCGGTCTCGTCCAACGCGACCGCGTCGCCGGAGCGATAGAGGATCGGATCGGAGCCGTCGTCACAGAAAGGATTGGCGATGAATTTTTCCGCGGTCAGCTCGTCGCGCCGCAGATAGCCGCGCGCGACGCCGGGGCCGCCGATCAACAGCTCGCCTTCGGCGCCCGGCGGCAGCAGCTCGAGATTTTCGTCTACGACATAGCAGCTGTAGTTCGGGATCGGCTTGCCGATCGTCACCTTCTCGTTCGGCCAGACTTCCGAGACGGTCGCGACCACAGTCGCCTCGGTGGGACCATAGCTGTTGAAGATGGTGCGGCCGATGCGCGTCCAGCGCTCGGCGACGGACGGCGGGCAGGCTTCGCCGCCGAGCACGATCTTGCGCAGCGTCGCGACGTCGCGCGGCAGCGCGGCGAGCAGGGTCGGCACCGTGTCGAGCACGGTGACGCCGGCCTCCTCGAGAATGTCGGGCAGGGCCTCGGTCTCGCCGATGATCTGCGGCGTCGCCACGAACAGCGAGGCGCCGGCGAGATAGGGAATCCAGATCTCCTCCATGGAGAGGTCGAAGGCGACGGATGCGCCCTGAAACACGACGTCGGAGGACGTGATCCCGTAAATCTCGTTGGCGGAGCGCAGATAATGGCAGATGTTGCGCTGGGTGACGACGATGCCCTTGGGCGTTCCGGTCGAGCCCGATGTGTAGATCAGATAGGCGGCGTCGTCCGCGCTCGCGCCGGCGAGCCGCGGGTCCGGCAAAGGGGCGTCCCGAAGCGAGGCGATCTCGGCGTCGACCCAAATCTCGACGCCGACGCCCGCGGCCTTGACCGCGAAGTGGACGGATGTGAGCAGGCCTCTGGCGTCGGCGTCGGAGAGGCAGACGGCGATGCGCTCGACGGGCGCGTCGGCGTCGAAGGGCAGCCAGGCGGCCCCCGTCTTGGCGATGGCGATCTGCGCGATCAGCAGCTCGGGCCCGCGCGACATCCACAGGCCGACCACCTGGCCCGGGCCGATTCCGCGCGCGACGAGGCCATGGGCGATGGCGTTGGCCTGGGCGTCGACCTCCCGATAGGTGAAGCGTCGCTCCAGGGTCGACATCGCCAGCGCATGGGGGCTGGCGGCGACCCGCGCGGCGAAAATCTCGGATAGCGTCTCGTCGCGCAGAAGATGCGGCATGTCGGCGCCGCGCAGCACGGCGCCTCGAGGAACATAGCCGGACGGCGCGCCCGCCGCGAGCAGCGGGGAGGCGTGCCGGAAATGCGGGCTCAACTCATTCATTTGCATCACTTATCCGCGGGTCGGCGCGCCTCGCGCTCATTAAAGCGTCGCAGCCGAGCATGGCAATATCCCGCATCCGCTGAACGCGGGATGAATCCAACTATGGCGACGAATTTGTTGCCGGAAAGGCCGGCCCCGACGCGGCCCGCCCCTTTTGCGCGCCCTTCGTATCGAAGCCGTTACAAATCCAGATCGCCTTGTTTTTCCGATTTTTCCCGTTTCGCCCTCGCGAGGACGTTCGGATCCGGCTTCCGCCCCTCGAGCTGGTCCTCGACGAGGGGAGATCGCGACTCATGGACACGCCGACATCGCCTCTCCCCTTCGCCGAGACCACGGCGGTGTCCGCGATCTTTCCGTAGGGCTCGAAATAGAGGCGGTCGTCGCTCCGCCATCCCATCGCCGGGATGGTCGCATCGCGAAGTTCGCCATTCTATCTTTCGCGCTGCGCGAACTTCAAGGCTCAGGCCGAGACCGGGGCCCGCCGGCGCCGGGAGGGGGCGGGCGCGAGCCTCGTCAGCAGCAGTGCCGCGGTCAGCCCGGCATAGACCAGCGGCTCGGCCGGCCAGGATTTGACGACCAGCAGAAAATGCGCGGCCGCGGCGAGCGCCGCGAGATAAACCAGGCGGTGCAGCTTCGCCCAGGCCTTGCCGCCCATGCGGCGGATAGCCGCAGCATTGGAGGTCGCCGCCAGCGGCGCCAGAATGGCGAAGCTCGCCATGCCGACCGTCACATAGGGACGTTTGACGATATCGGCTGAGACGGCCGCCCAGTCGAAGCCGAAATCGAGCGCGACATAGGCGGCAAGATGCAGAAAGGCGTAAGAGAAGGCGAGCAGGCCCAGCGCGCGCCGAAAGCGCAGCAGATCGACGCCGGCGAAGCGTCGCAGCGGCGTCACGGCGAGGCAGGCGATGAGGAAGCGCAGCGCCCACAGGCCGAGCCCCTGCTCCAGCGCCCTGATCGGCTCCGGTCCGAGCCGGTCCTCGACGCCGAGCCAGAACAGCGAGGCGGCCGGCGCGAGGCCGACGACATAGATCGCGAGCCTGCGGAGCTGCAGCGGGGCGCGCGTCATCAAAAATAGCTCCCGAGATCCATTCCGGCATAGAGGCCGGCGACCTGATCGGCATAGCCGTTGAACATCAGCGTCGGCCGCCGCCTGGCGAACAGGCCGCCCTCGCCGATGCGGCGCTCCGTGGCCTGACTCCAGCGCGGATGGTCGACCCGCGGGTTCACATTGGAATAAAAGCCGTATTCGCGCGGGTTCTGCAGGTTCCAGGAGGTCTTGGGCTCTGTCTCCACGAGGGAGATGCGCACGATCGATTTGATCCCCTTGAAGCCATATTTCCAGGGGACGACCAGCCGCAGCGGCGCGCCGTTCTGATTGGGCAGGGTTTCTCCATAGAGCCCGACCGCGAGAAGGGTGAGCGGATGCAGGGCCTCGTCGAGCCGCAGCCCCTCGACATAGGGCCAGGGCAGGAGCTGCAGCAGACCCTTCTGCCCCGGCATCTCCTGCGGCCGCACCAGAGACTCGAAAGCCACATATTTCGCCGCGCCGAGCGGCTCGGCGCGGGCGAGCACGGCGGCGAGCGGAACGCCGATCCAGGGGATGACCATGGACCAGCCCTCGACGCAGCGCATGCGATAGACCCGCTCCTCGAGCGCGGACGGGCGGATCAGATCCTCGAGCGCATATTTGGCCGGCTTCGCCACCAGGCCGTCGATCTCGACGGTCCAGGGCGAGGTCGTGAGCGAGCCCGCGCGCGCGGCGGGATCGCTCTTGCCGCCTCCGAATTCATAAAAATTATTGTAGGACGTCACATCGGCGCGCGGCGTCGGCGTCTCATTGGTCGAGAACGGGCTTTTTGCGCCGGCGAGAGGCGCCGCGGCGGCGGGCCCGAGCAGCGCGCCGAGGCCGAGGCCGGCGGCGCCCGCCAAAAATTCGCGCCGGCGCAGATAGGCGGAGGGCGGCGTGATCTCGGAAGCGGGAATCTCCCGCGGCGGGACGATCAGCATTGCGGAACCTCGTCTTTGGCGCGCCGGCGTGACGGCGCCGGCGCGCTCACTCTGCGCAGTTCGGCCGGCGCGCGGCAATTGTTACCGCGAATGCGTCGAACGACGTCCATGAGGTTGCGATATGACCTCTCGCCCTGCGATCGACGCTCGACAGCGCCGACAGCGGACCTGGACGCGCAGAAGACGCCGAGCGTCGGCATCTTCTGGTTCGTCACGATCGACGGATGGCGTAAGCGCATCGGAAACTCCGATGCGGCGCCCTTTTCAAATTGACTGAAGCGAGGCGTTGGTGGCTTGCGTCAATGAATAATGAAGGGTGTTCGACGCCCCCTCCCTAACGCTCCTCCGCTTCGCGTGCATCACATGCCGCCGGAGGGCGGCGTGCTGTACGCGCAGCGCGAAGCGGCCGGCGCACGGCCTGTCCACGCTGACGGAGCGACAACGCGACATTCTGCGGCTGTCGATGCACGGCCGGCCGAACAAGCAGATCCGCCGGCGCTCGAAGCTGTCGCATTTCACGGTGCGCAATCATGTCTCGCAACTGTCGAGACAGCTGAACGTCCCCTCGCCGCCGAGGCGCATGTCCCGTCCCTGTCTGATTGACGGCGCCGCGCGAGCGCTGCTCGCCCCGAGCGTCATGGCGCATTATTTGCCGCGTCCGTGTCGGGAGCAACGCCCGCGTGATCGCGTTCGCGATATGAGCGCACGCAGAGAAGATGATCTCACGTTCGAATGCCGGCCTTTGAAAAGATCGCCTGTGCATGGCGTCATGCGCCGCCTCCCTCGCGCCGTTCGCACCGGAACACGCCGGACTTCAAAGCTTGACCGAGGAAGAAGCGTGAGCCTATAGATCGAAAATGGCAAAGCGGGGTTCATGGCGGGAGCTGTCGACGAGCGCCATCATCAGCGCTCTCGTTTGCCTTTTCGCCCTGCAGAGCGTCAGCTCGCAGGCGCGCGACTTGCGCGCCGCCCACGGCCTCGCCTCCGCTGCTGCATCATATTATCAGACTTGCCGACCCGACCCATCAGCGGATCGAGATGCGCCGGCTGAGCAACGGCGCGCGAGCGATCAATGCTGCGCGCTCTGCTCGTCCGCCGGGCGGGACGATCTGCCCACACTCCTTTTCGCGGCCGTTTTCGCGCTGCTTTCCCCCTCGACCGATCCTGCCCATGTGCGCGCCGCCGACGTCTCGCTTCGGCCGCCGACGGTAGCGGCGCGTTCGCACTCGTCCCGCGCGCCGCCGCTGTCCTGAACGCGCACCTCTCCGCGCAACAAGGAGAGAGCATGCGTGGCAGGCGCCGAGGAGCTTTCTCGCTTCGGCGCCATCGCGGGTCCGAGGCTCCAGTAGAAGCCGGCTCATGTCCAAGATCAAGAGCCGTTCGATCGGCGAACTCTTCGAGCGCAATAAGCGCGTTCTCCTCGACTGCCTGACGCGTCGGGTCGGTCCCGACCACGCGTCGGACCTGCTGCAGGAGACTTTCGTGCGGATGCTGCAGCGCAAGCAGACCGGAGCGATCGTCGACGAGGACGCCTATCTGCGCACGACGGCGATCAATCTCGCACGCGACTTCGCCCGCTATAACAGCACCATCGCCAAGCACGTCGCGCCGGGGGACATTTCCGCGGACATCGTCGAAACGGCCCTCGATCCGGCCCAGACCTGCGAAGCGAAGGAGAGCGTCCGGGCGCTCTACGCCGCCATGAAGAGCCTCCCTCCGAGGTGCCGGGAGGTCTTCATCCTGCGGCGCTTCCATGATCTCTCGCCGGACGAGATCTCTCAAAGACTGGGCATCTCCCGAAACATGGTCTTGAAGCATCTGCGGCTGGCGCTGGAGCGGTGCCATGCGGCGCTCGACTGAATTTTTGCTCGAGGCGACCTCCCTATCGCCCTCGGCGTTCGTCTTGCTACTCTGAGGACCGACGGCGGCGGACCCAGCGACAGAACGGTACGACCATGGAAGAGGATGACGCGCCCTTGGACCGAGCGAGCTGCCGCAAGGCGGCCATCGAGTGGTGGACGCGACTCGACTGCCGAGCCCCGACCCCGCAGGAGCGGGAGGCGTTCGTTCGCTGGCTGACGCGCGATCCGGCGAACCGTGAGGCGTTCGAGAGGGTTTGCCGTATCTGGGGCGATCTCGAGCAGCTGCGGCCTTTCCTCGAGGACTTCGAGGTGGCCCCGCCGCGCCGGCCGTCCCGCTATCGCATCGCCGCCGGCCTCGCGGCTCTCGCTTTCGCCGTCTTGTCCTTCGTCTTCTTCGACGATGTCTGGATCATGTTGCGAGCGAACGCCCGGACCGGCGTCGCGGAGACGCAGGTTGTTCAGCTCGTCGACGGGTCGCGGATCGAGATCGGCCCTCACTCGGCAGTGGCGGTGGATTTCGACGAGCGAAAGAGAAATGTGACGCTGCTGACGGGCGAGGCCTGGTTCGATGTCGCTCCGGACGCCGGAAGGGCGTTCTCCGTCCTCGTTCCGGGCGGCTCCGTGACGGCTCTCGGCACCACTTTCAACGTTTCGACCACGCGCGGCCGCACCGAGGTCACCGTCGCCCAGCACCGCGTGCGCGTGGTGACGGAAGGGCCGCCGATCATCGTCGAGGCCGGCGAGCAGAGCGCTTTCGCCCCGGGCGTCGCCGCGGTCGCCCCCTATCGGGTGCAGGTCGATCACGTCGCCGCGTGGCGGCGCGGAAAGCTGATCTTCGACGACAGGCCGCTCTCGGAGGTGGTTTCGGTGCTCGGATATTACGTCCACGGATATATTCTGATCGTCGATCCCTCCATCCGGGACAGGCGCGTGACCGGCGTGTTCGACGCATCGGAGCCGATGGCCGCGATCGCCGCGATCGAAAAGGCGCTCAGCCTGCACGCATTCGATCTCGGCTATGTCGTCGCGCTCAGCGGATGAGAAAAAAAATTTGGTCGCCGACATCCCCGGAGGAAGGAAAGCCCGTCCTTGTGAAAGTGGGGGCGCATTGCCTGCCGCCGAGAGACAGGACGGGGCCAGTAGATGTCGAAGCGGATTCCTGACGAGAGCAAGTCGGCGAGGAGAAGGATGTTGAGCGCGACGGCCATCGTCACGGCAATGGGGGTCTTCGCGTTCGCAGGGAATGCCGACCGCGCGCAAGCGCACGCGCAGATGTCGGAGAAGGAAATCGCCGAGATCGTGCGCGGCTACGACATTCCGGCGGGTCCCGTTTCGACAGCGCTGAACCGCCTCGCCGACGAGAGCGGCGTGCGCATCGTCTACGACTCGAGATTGACGCGCTTTGTGCGTTCGAGAGGGCTCACGGGCCGCCACAAGCTGGCCGAGGCGCTCGCGGAGCTTCTGTCGGGCACTGGACTGCATTTCGAACTGTCCGCTAATGGCAAATCCGCGCTGATCGTGCTGGCGCAGGCCGGCGACACGCGAAACGACGCCAGCGCGGGCGGCGCGACGCCCTTGCCGCCGATCGACATCGGTCACGAGCAAAAGGAGAATCATGGCCGCGGAGCCGGCGGGTCGCCGCAGGGGCCCGGCGACAGATACACGGGCTACAAGGCCGACAGCGCCTCGAGCGCGATGAAAATGGACACGCCGCTCCTGAAGACGCCCGTGGCGATTCAGGTCGTGACGCGCCAGACGATGGACGATCAGCAGGCGATCAGCGTCGGGGACGCCATCGTCGTCAATGTCAGCGGCGTGCAGATGACGCCGAACTTCTACGAAGCCTACAAGGTCCGCGGCTTCACCAATTACGCCAGCTCCTACAAGAACGGCCTGGTCGAATATAGAATGCGCAATCTCGACACGACCAACCTTCAATCGATCGAGGTGCTCAAGGGGCCGGCGGCGATCCTCTATGGCCGTGTCGAGCCCGGCGGCCTCATCGACCTCGTGGTCAAGCGCCCGCTCGAGACGCCCTATTATTCCGTCCAGCAGCAGAACGGCTCCTTCGGCATGACCCGCACGACGCTCGACGCCACCGGCCCGCTGATCGCAGACAAGTCCGTGCTCTACCGCTTCAACGGGGAGTTCTATCACTCCTATTCCTATCGCGATTTCGTCAAGGACCAGAATGTCTTCCTGGCGCCGACCCTGAGCTTTCACCCGATCGAACAGTTCAGGCTGAACATCGATTTCGAATATCAGCACCGCACTGCGGTCAGCGATTATCCGCATCTTCCGGCCATCGGCGGCTATCCTGCGCAAATTCCGATCTCTCGCTATCTCCAGCCGCCGCTGCTCACCACCAGCTCTCCCGTCCAGTTCGACAAGAAGCGCATCGCCTATGACTGGACCTTCGCTTTCGACAAGAATTGGAGCCTGACGAATCGCCTGAGCTACATGTCTTCGGCCGACAGCACGACCAACAGCCTCGCGCTGAGCGTCGATCAGGTCACCGGCGACCTCCGTCGTTCTCTGACCAATACGACGAGCGTCGGCGGCGGCAAGGAGATCGATTTCGCGACGAATGTCGACCTCCATGGACATTTCGAAACCGGTCCGCTGACGCATGCCGCCCTGCTGGGCTTCGATCATCTCAGCACACGCATGCCGATGAGCAACACGATCTTCAGATCATTGAGCTCGATCAACATCTACGCGCCCAATTACTGGACGCTCGACAATCCCTTGGGCGCCCCCCTCTATGTCCGCCAAGCGCAGAAATGGACCGGCGTCTATGCGCAGGACCTGATCTCCTTCTTCGACGATTCGGTCCATGTTCTGCTCGGCGGCCGCTACGACTGGGCCGAGACGAGCAGCAACAAGAACACTTCGTCCTATGCCGGCGCGATGTCGACCTACACGACCGACTACAACAAGGCGTTCAGCCCGCGGGCCGGCCTCGTCTATCAGCCGCTTCCGTGGCTGTCGCTCTACGGCAATTTCACGCGATCGTTCGGGTTGAACAACACGACGAGCCTCGGGCTGCCGCTGCCGCCCCAGAAAGGCGAGCAGTTCGAGGGCGGCGTGAAGGCGGAGCTCCTGGACAAGCGCCTCATCGCGACCTTCGCCTTTTTCGACATCACCAAGACGAATATCGCCACTCCCGACCCGGCCAATCCGCTCAATACGCTGGTCATCGGACAGGCTCGCAGCCAGGGCGTCGAAATCGACCTGACCGGCCGCATCGACGACAATTGGAGCGTCATCGCCAATTACACGCATGACGACGTCCGCACGATCCAAGGGGCTCCCTCGTACAATCCTTCCACGTTGATGACGACACAGCTCGCCGTCGCCGGGTACAAGCTGCCGGCGAGCCCGCGCAATTACGGCAACCTCTGGGTCAAATACGAGGCCGACGGAGAGTTTCGCGGACTGAGCGTGGGCGGCGGCGTCTCCGTCGTCGAGAGCTCGCTCGGCGACAACGCCAACTCTTTCATCCTGCCCGGATATACGCTGCTCAACGGAATGATCGCCTACACGACCCAGATCGACCGCTTCACCGTCACAGCGCAGCTGAACGTCAAGAACGCCACCGATACGATCTATTATCCGACGTCGTCGAACCGTACGACGATCCAGACCGGCGCGCCGCGATCCGTTCTCGGCTCTCTGCGCGTGGAGTTCTGATCGTCCCGAGCCCGGAACAATGTTCGTCGATGGTCCGCAGTCCGACGCCGGCCTCATCAATGGAGCTCGTCCAACGCCAGATTGAGCGCGAGCACATTGACGCGCGGCTCGCCGATGAAGCCGGCGAAACGCTGCTCGATGTGCGCCTCGACGAGAGCGCGGACACGGGGCTCGGGCAGCCTGCGCGCAGCGGCGACGGCGGGAACCTGAGCCAGCGCGAATTGCGGCGAGATGTGCGGATCGAGCCCGGAGGCCGAGGTCGTGACGGCGTCCGCCGCCACCACATCGATGCGTCCCGCCGCGAATTCCGCCTCGATCGCGGCGTTCACGCGATCGACGAGCTTTTTCGAGGTGGGCCCGAGATTCGAGCCCGCGGAATTCGCCGCATTATAGGGCGCGTCGATCGTCTTGCCCGCGTCATTCGGGTCGGGCGCGCTCGTCGCCGAGGGGCGGCCGTGAAAATAATGCGCGGCCGCGAAATTCTGGCCGATCAGCCGCGAGCCGACGATCACGCCTTTGCGCTCGACGAGGCTTCCATTCGCCTCGTCGGGGAAAGCGAGCTGCGCGATCGCGGTGATCGCGAGGGGATAGGCGAGGCCCGTGAGCAGCGTGAGCAGGACGATCATGACGATCGCAGGACGAATTTGCGCGAGCATGGACGAGCTCCTTCAAGCGAGATGCAGCGTCGACACGATCATGTCGATCAGCTTGATGCCGACGAAAGGAATGATGACGCCGCCGAGGCCGTAGATCAGCAGATTTCTCCGCAGCAGCGCGGCGGCGCCGACCGGCCGATAGGCGACGCCCTTCAGCGCCAGCGGGATCAGCGCGATGATGATGAGCGCATTGAAGATCACCGCCGAGAGGATCGCCGACTGCGGCGAGGCGAGCTTCATCACATTGATCGCGCCGAGTTCCGGATAGGTCGCCATGAACAGCGCCGGAATGATCGCGAAATATTTGGCGACGTCATTGGCGATGGAGAAGGTCGTGAGCGAGCCGCGCGTCATCAGCAGCTGCTTGCCGATGGCGACGATCTCGATGAGCTTGGTCGGATCGCTGTCGAGATCGACCATATTGCCGGCCTCGCGCGCGGCCTGCGTTCCGGTCTGCATGGCGACGCCGACATCGGCCTGCGCCAGCGCCGGCGCGTCATTGGTGCCGTCGCCGCACATGGCGATGAGGCGTCCGCCCTGCTGCTCCTTGCGGATGTAGGCGAGCTTGTCCTCCGGCGTCGCCTGCGCGATGAAATCGTCGACGCCCGCTTCGGACGCGATCGCCGCGGCGGTGACCGGGTTGTCGCCCGTCACCATCACCGTCTTGACGCCCATGGCGCGCAGCTCGGCGAAGCGCGCCTTTATGTCGGGCTTGATGATGTCCTTGAGATGCACGACGCCGAGCAGGCGGCCGTTCTCGCCGACGGCGAGCGGCGTGCCGCCGGCGCGCGAGATGCGCTCGACGGCGCGCGTGAAATCCTCGGGCGCGCGCAGCGTCGAGACGCCGGCGCGCTCGAGAATGTCCGCGACCGCGCCGCCGCCGCGCTCGACGGAGCCGGCGACCGGCTGCGTCTGAGCGAGAATGGCGTCGACCGCGCCCTTGCGCAGCGCTCGACCCGGCAGATCGAGCCCCGAAATGCGCGTATGCGCGGAGAAGGGCACGATGCGCGCATCGCCGCCGAGCTCCGGCGCGGGAAGGCCATAGCGGCTCTTGGCGAGAGCGACGATCGAGCGTCCTTCCGGCGTCTCGTCGGCGAGCGAGGCGAGCAGCACCGCCTCGGCGAGCTCACGCTCGCCGACGCCGCCGACGGGGATGAATTCGTCCGCCATGCGGTTGCCGAATGTGATCGTTCCGGTCTTGTCGAGCAGCAGCGTGTCGACGTCGCCCGCCGCCTCGACCGCGCGCCCCGAGGTGGCGATGACGTTGAAGCGGATCAGGCGGTCCATGCCGGCGATGCCGATCGCCGACAGCAGCCCGCCGATGGTCGTCGGGATGAGGCAGACGAGCAGCGCGACGAGCACGGTGAGCGACAGCACGGTTCCGGAATAGCGGGCGAGCGGCCACAGCGTCGTGCAGACGATCAGGAAGATGATCGTCAAGCCGGACAGCAGAATCGACAGCGCGAGCTCGTTCGGCGTCTTCTGCCGCTCGGCGCCTTCGACGAGCGCGATCATGCGATCGATGAAGGTCGAGCCCGGCGCCGCGGTGATCCGCACCCGCACCCAATCGGACAGGACAGTAGTGCCGCCGGTCACCGCCGAGCGATCGCCGCCCGCCTCGCGAATGACCGGCGCCGATTCGCCGGTGATCGCCGACTCGTTGACGGAAGCGACGCCTTCGACGACCTCGCCGTCGCCGGGAATGAGATCGCCGGCCTCGACGAGCACGATATCGCCGACCTTCAGATCGAGCGCGGAGACGAGCTCGACCGCGCCGGCTCTCCACCGCTTGGCCTCGGCGTCGGCGCGCGTGCGGCGCAGCGCGTCGGCCTGCGCCTTGCCGCGCCCTTCCGCCACGGCTTCGGCGAAATTGGCGAAGAGCACGGTGAACCAAAGCCAGGCCGCGATCTGGCCGGAGAACAGGGCCGTTCCGTCCTGCGCGAAGAGATCGCGAATGAACAATATCGCGACCAGAGCAGAGACCGCTTCGGTGACGAAGATCACCGGATTGCGCGCCATCCTGCGCGGATCGAGCTTGGCGAAAGCGTCGATCGCCGCGCGGCCGATGATGGCCCGATCGAACAGGCCGGGGGCAGCGACTTTCGATGACATGAGGGAACTCCGTTCAGAAGGTCTTGCCCGCATCGAGCAGCAGATGCTCGACCACAGGACCGAGCGCGAGCGCCGGGAAATACTGGAGCAGATAGAGGATGACGATGACGCCGATCAGCAGTCCGACGAACAGCGGACCATGCGTCGGGAACGTGCCGCTGGAGGCCGGCGCCTTCTTCTTCGCGGCGAATGAGCCCGCCAGCGCCAGCACCGGGATGACGAAGGCGAAGCGACCGAGCGTCATCGCGACGCCGAGCGTGGCGTTGTACCAGGGCGTGTTGCCGCTGAGCCCCGCGAAGGCCGAGCCGTTGTTGTCCGTGGTCGAGGCGAAGGCGTAGAGGATTTCCGACAGGCCGTGCGGCCCCGCATTGTTCAGGCTGGCGAGAGCGCTCGGCAGCAGCGCCGACGCAGCCGAGAAGCCGAGCACGCAGAGCGGGTAGATCAGCACCGCCAGCATGGCGAGCTTCATCTCGCGCGTCTCGATCTTCTTGCCGAGATATTCCGGCGTGCGGCCGACCATGAGGCCCGCGACGAAGACGGCGATCACCGCCAGCACGAGGAAGCCATAGAGCCCGGCCCCGACGCCGCCCGGCGCGATGCTGCCCATCAGCATGTTGAACAGCGGAACGAGCCCGCCGAGCGGCATGAATGAATCATGCATCGCATTGACCGCGCCGCAGCTCGTGCCGGTGGTGGCGGCGGCGAAGAGCGCGCTGGCGGCGACGCCGAAGCGCACCTCCTTGCCCTCCATATTGCCGGGCGAGGGATCGACGCCGATCGACGTCAGCAGCGGATTGCCATTGGCCTCGGCCCAATAGGCCACGAGCACGCCGCCAGCGAGAACGATCAGCATCGTGACGGCGATCGCGCGTCCCTGCCGGACATCGAGGACCGCTCGTCCGAAGGCGAAGGCCGCGGCGAAGGGGATGACCAGCAGCGCCCAGATCTCCAGCATGTTGGACCAGGCGTTCGGGCTTTCGAACGGATGCGAGGAGTTGGCGTTGAAGAAGCCGCCGCCATTGGTGCCGAGCTCCTTGATCGCCTCCTGGCTGGCCACCGGCCCGATGGAGACGATCTGCGCGGCGCCTTCCAGCGTCGTCGCCTCGACGGAGCCTCGCAGCGTCTGCGGAACGCCCATTGCGACGAGCGCGAGCGCGACGATGATCGACAGCGGCAGCAGCACATAGAGCGTCGAGCGCGTCAGATCGACCCAGAAATTGCCGATCGTGGGAGACTGCGTGCGCGAGAAGCCGCGCGCCAGGGCGAAGGCCATGGCGAGTCCGGTCGCCGCCGAGACGAAGTTGTGAACGGTCAGGCCGAGCATCTGGACGAGATGGCTCATCATCGTCTCGCCGCTATAATTCTGCCAATTCGTGTTGGTCACGAAGCTGACAGACGTGTTGAAGGCGAGATCGGGCGGCACGCCGTCGAAGCCCTGCGGGTCGAGCGGCAGCATATTCTGGAGCCGTTGCAGAGCGTAGAGCGAGACGAAGCCGACGAGGCCGAAGGCGAGCACGGCCATGGCGTAGGCGAGCCAGCTCTGCTCGCGCGCCGGGTCGACGCCGGAGAGCTTGTAAAAGGCGCGTTCGACCGGCGAGAGCGCCGGCGTCAACCATGTGCGCTCGCCCGCGAGGACGCGGGCGATGAAGGCGCCGAGCGGAACCGCCGCGACGACGACGGCCGTAAGCACGACGGCGATTTGCGCCAAGCCAATGGCGTTCATGAGAAATGTCCTTTGCGGAACCCGAGGCGCTCGGATCAGAATTTTTCGGGATGAAGGAGCGTGTAGACGAGATAGGCGCCGAGCAGCACGGCGACGCTGAGGCCGATGATCGGTTCGAACATCGTTCGCTCCCGTTTCAGAGGCGCCCGCAGGCGCGCGCGTAAAGGCCCATCAGCACGAACAGAAAGACGCCGAGGCCGACATAGACGAGATCGAGCATGGTCTGTCTCCAGATCGACAATGCGTCGGCGGTATGCGTGCAAAGCACATAAGGGCGCTATTCGGATTTTCGCCTCGGGGCATAAGGACGGCGTAAGGAGTCGCTCGGATGCGCAAATTCTCGCCACGACGCCCTTGCGCGCGCGGCGTCCATTGTTCCATCTTGTGTCCGCCGACCACGCTCCCAGCAGGGCAATCGGGTGAAGGACTATATCCCCAACCCTCGTCCTGACGCTCCCAGGAATTCGACGTGCAAACTGAATTCGACTTGCAAACCGAATGGCCGAATTTCGCATGTCGCCGCGTCTCGCGAGGAGCGGCGACATGACCGAGCGTCGCGTTCTCATCGTCGATGACGAGCCGCAGCTGCGAAGGGTCCTGCGCCCCGCTCTCGCCGCCTGCGGCTATGAGGTGATCGAGGCGGAGACGGGCAGAGGCGCGCTCGAGGCGATCGCCGCCTCGGCGCCCGACGTCGTCGTGCTCGACCTCGGGCTTCCCGATATGGACGGGAAGGACGTGCTGGCGCGGGCCCGCGCCTTTTCGCAAGTCCCGATCTTGATCCTTTCGGCGCGCGATCGCGAAGCCGAAAAGATCGCCGCGCTCGATTCCGGCGCCGACGACTATATCGAAAAGCCGTTCTCGACCGGCGAGCTCATGGCGCGGCTGCGCGCCGCTCTGCGGCATGGTTCACGCGCCGCGGACGAGCCGAGAGAGATCGAGAGCTGTGGTCTGCGCGTCGATATGGACAGACGTCTGGTGACGAAGAACGGCCAACCGATCAAGCTGACGCCGAAGGAATACGACCTCCTGACGACCCTCGCGCGGCGCCCCGACCGCCTGCTCACGCATGGCCAAATCCTTTCGGCCGTGTGGGGCCCCGCGCATCGGCAGGACACGCACTATCTCCGCGTCTTCATCGGCCAATTGCGCGCCAAGATCGAGGACGACACCGCCGCGCCCAGGATCGTGCTGACGGAGCCGGGCGTCGGATATCGCTTCGTCAAGGCGTGACACGCAGCGAGGCGAGCCCAAAGGATCGAGAATCGCCCCCTTGCGGACGTCTCGCGCCGGATTGGAGTTGTCAGCCTATCGCGCAAGCCCCCTCGCCCCCGCCCCCGCGAATCGCTAAAATCCCCCTCATGGCCAAATCCGACGATCTCTTCGGCGGCGCTCAGCGCAAGCCTGCCGCCGCCGCTCCCGCCGCGAAAGCGCCCAAGGCGCCGGCGGAGTATGACGCCGCCTCCATCGAGGTGCTGGAGGGGCTGGAGCCCGTCCGGCGGCGGCCGAGCATGTATATCGGCGGCAAGGACGAGGCCGCCATGCATCACCTCTTCGCCGAGGTGCTGGACAATTCCATGGACGAGGCCGTCGCCGGCCACGCCAGCTTCATCGAGGTCAGCCTCGAGCCGGACGGCTGGCTCACCGTCATCGACAACGGCCGCGGCATCCCCGTCGGCCCGCATCCGAAATTCCCCAAGAAATCGGCGCTGGAAGTGGTCATGACCGTGCTGCATGCCGGCGGCAAGTTCGACTCGGGGGCCTATCAGACCTCCGGCGGCCTGCACGGCGTCGGCGTGTCCGTGGTCAACGCCCTCTCGGAGCGGCTCGAGGTGGAGGTCGCCACCGGCCAGCAGCTCTACCGGCAAATCTACGCGCGCGGCCTACCGCAGACGGGGCTCGAGCAGGTCGGCCGGGCGCCCAATCGCCGCGGCACGAAAATCCGCTTCAAGCCCGACGCCGAGATTTTCGGCCCGGCCACGCATTGGCGTCCGGCGCGGCTCTTCCGCATGTCCCGCTCCAAGGCCTATCTCTTCGGCGGCGTCGAAATCCGCTGGCATTGCGCCAAGGAGCTGATCGAGCCGGGCTCGGATGTGCCGGCCGAGGCGGTGCTGCGCTTTCCCGGCGGGCTGCGCGACTATCTCGCCCGCGAGACCGAGGGCAAGGAGCTCGTCGCCGATCAGCCCTTCGTCGGCAAGGTGGAGCGCGAGGGCGGCCATGGCTCGCTCGAATGGGCGATCGCCTGGTTCGCCAATGAGGACGGTTTTTCGCACTCTTACTGCAACACCATTCCGACGCCGGACGGAGGCACGCATGAAGCCGGCTTCCGTCTCGCTCTGCTGCGTGGGCTCAAGGATCACGCCGAGCGCATCGGCCAAGCCAAGCGCGCCGCGCTGCTGACGGCCGAGGATCTGATGGGCCAGTCGGCGGCGATGATATCGGTGTTCATCCGCGAGCCGGAGTTCCAGGGCCAGAACAAGACGCGGCTGATGAATGTCGACGCCTCGCGCCTCGTCGAGGGCGCGGTGCGCGACGCCTTCGATCATTGGCTCGCCGGCGCGCCCTCGCAGGCGACCAAGCTGCTCGATTTCGCGGTGGAGCGCGCCGAGGAGCGCCTGCGCCGCCGCGCCGAGAAGGAGCAGGCGCGCAAATCCCCGACGCGCAAATTGCGCCTTCCGGGCAAGCTCGCCGATTGCACCAACACCTCGGCGCAGGGGTCGGAGCTGTTCATCGTCGAGGGCGATTCGGCCGGCGGCTCCGCCAAATCGGCGCGCGACCGCGCCAGCCAGGCGGTGCTGCCTCTGCGCGGCAAGATTCTCAATGTCGCCTCCGCCGGCAAGGAGAAATTCGCCGCCAATCAGCAGCTCGCCGATCTCGTGCAGGCGCTCGGCTGCGGCGTCGGCTCGCATTATCGCGACGAGGATCTGCGCTACGACAAGATCATCGTGATGACCGACGCCGATGTCGACGGCGCGCATATCGCGTCGCTGCTCATCACCTTCTTCTTCCGGCAAATGCCCAAGCTCATCGACGGCGGCCATCTCTATCTCGCGGTGCCGCCGCTCTATAAGCTGACGCAAGGGCCGAAGACGGTTTACGCGCGCGACGACAAGCATCGCGACGAGCTGGTGAAGAAAGTGCTGACCGGCAAGGGCAAGATCGAGACGAACCGATTCAAGGGCCTCGGCGAGATGCGTTCGGATCAGCTCAAGGAAACGACCATGGATGCGAGGAAGCGCACGCTTCTCAAGGTCATGATCGCCGGCGAGGAGCGGGAGGAGACCGCCGACTGCGTCGAGCGGCTGATGGGAACCAAGCCCGAGGCGCGCTTCGCCTTCATCCAGGAGCGCGCGCCTTTCGCCACAGAGCTCGACGTGTGAGCGGAACCTTGCCGCGCGACGAACGTTTGCCATGCGCAGGCGCAGCTGTCGGTGGACCTGGGCGAAGCGGAACGAATCGCCTGAAGGAAAAAATCCCCTCACCCTCCTGAGCCGCCGCAGGCGGCGTCTCGAAGGACGAGGATGACTGGGCCATATGTCTTCATTCGAGCATTTGTGTTCGACATTGGCCCGATCACCGCGTCGAGCAGAGGGACGAGCTCTTGGCCGATATCGACATGAGGCGCATCGCATCCGATGGGAACGGCCGCGACAGCGATTCGGCGCTGGCGCTGGAGCGCATGCGCATGGCGCTCGACGCCAGCCTCACCGGCATTTGGGATTGGGACCTCGTCACCGGCGAGGTTCATCTCGACGATCGCGTGCGCGCGCTCTGGGCGCTGCCCGAAGGCGCGCCCGGCAGCTTCGAGATTTTCCGCAATGCGCTGCATCCCGACGATAAGGAGCGCACGCGCGAGGCCGTCGAGGCGGCGCTCGATCCCGCCCACGTCGGCGATTACGAGGCGGAATATCGCGTGATCGGCGAGACCGACGGAATCGAGCGCTGGGTCGCCGTGCGCGGCCGCACCGTCTTCGAGAACGGACATGCCGCGCGCATCATCGGCACGGCGCGCGACATCACCGAGCGCAAGCGCCGCGAGCAGCATGTGCATGTGCTGCTGCGCGAGCTGGTGCATCGCTCGAAGAATCTGCTCGCCGTGGTGCAGGCGATGGCGCGGCAGACGGCGGCGGGCTCGCCGTCGCTCGAGGATTTCCAGCGCAAGTTCGCCGCGCGGCTGCAGGCGCTGGCCATGGCGCATGATCTGCTCGTGTCGCAGGAGTGGCGCGGCGCCTGCATGCGCGAGCTCGCCAGCGCGCAGATCGGCTATTGCCTCGATCTCGACTGCGTCGACACGCGCATCGAAGGCGAGCGCGTGATGCTGAAGCCGGAGGCGGCGCAGAACATCGGCCTCGCTCTGCACGAGCTCGCCGTGAACGCGCTCACCCATGGCGCGTTGTCGCAGCCGGGCGGACGCGTCGAGCTGCGCTGGCGCGTCGAGGGCGATCGCTTCCTCGTCGAATGGCGCGAGTTCGGCGGCCCGCCGGTGGACGACGCGCCGCGCGAGGGTTTCGGCTACAAGGTGATCAAGCGCCTCGTGGCGCAGGCGCTCGGCGGCGAGTCGACGGTCGGCTTCGCGCCGGACGGCTTTCGGTGGACGCTCGCCGTGCCGTCGGCGCAGGCGCTGGCGGTCGACTGACGGCGGCCTCGATTCGCATCATTGCCGAAAAAATCGCGGCGCCTCCTCCAAATGGGGGAGGCATAGACGACTGTCTTGGTTCACTCCTCAACTTGGTTTCCGTCGAGCGCGAACGGCTTCTCGATGAAGCGCGGTCGATTTCGAAAGTGTCTGTGGACGCAAGGTCTTGGAGTATTGAAAATGGCGCTCATCAGGGGCACTGACCAAGATGATCTATATCTGTTTGGCGATAGATATCAAGCAAATCAAATTTTCGGTTACGGCGGAAATGATAGCATAGATGGAGGAATTTTGTCTGATGAATTGGATGGGGGCGAAGGAGATGATTCTATATACGCTTTCGATGGAGACGATGTGATTTATGATAAGTCTGGGAACAATATCATATACGCGGGTGGAGGCGATGACTCTGTCTGGGTGGGTCAGGTCGGTCTAGGCCTTGTAGCGACGAACAAGATATCTCTCGGCAGCGGAGATGACTGGGTATTGGCCGGCGGCCAGAAGGATCTGATCGACGGCGGCCCAGGCGATGATAGCGTCAGTTATTATTGGTCTGCTGATGGGGTGACGGTGAATCTTCTGACTGGCAAGGGTTCGGGAGGGTCGGCGGAGGGCGATACATATCGGCTCGTCGAAGACGTGTCGGGCAGTAATCGAGGCGACCTCCTCATCGGCAATGGCGCTTACAATGTCCTCGAGGGAAGGGACGGCGACGACCGCATCGAGGGCCGCTCCGGCGGCGATTACCTGGACGGCGGCGACGGCGTCGATACGCTCGAATATTTCGACAGCGTCGCGGGCGTGCAGATCGATCTCGCGGCCGGGACCGCCGCGGGCGGCTCGGCCCAGGACGATCAGATCTTCAATTTCGAGAATGTCTGGGGCAGCGCCTTCGCCGACTCGCTGACGGGCGACGACGGCGCCAATGCGCTGAACGGTTTTGCCGGCGGCGACCTGCTCAACGGCCTGGGCGGCGACGACATTCTGAAAGGCGGACTCGGCAAGGACACACTGGACGGCGGCGCCGGCGTCGACACGGCCGACTATAGCGACAAGACGGCGGCGGTCGTGGTGAATTTGAACGGCGACACGAATGCGGCGGTGAGGGTCGGCGGCGTCGCCGAGGATGTGATCCGCAATATCGAGAACGTCACGGGCGGCGCGGGCGCGGACACGCTGTGGGGCGATAATCTGGCGAATGCGCTCTTCGGCGGCGGCGGCGACGATGTGCTGCGCGGGGCCGGCGGGGCCGATGTTCTCGACGGAGGGGCGGGCATCGACACCGCCGACTACAGCTATCTGGAATCGTTCCCGGTCAGGGTCGTCCTGAACGGCGCGTCCGACGCGACCGTGACGGTCCGCGGCGTCACCGAGGACACGCTCCGCAACATCGAGAATGTGACAGGAGGCGGCGGGGGCGATATGCTCATCGGCGACGGGCTGGCCAATGTTCTGCTCGGCGGCGGCGGCTACGACTTTACTGAGTGGCGGCGGCGGCGCCGATCTCATGGACGGCGGCGCGGGCGTCGACACCGCGGATTATGGCTACACGAACGCCCCTGTCGTCGTCACCTTGAACGGGGCGAGGACCTCTGTCGTGATGGTCGGCGGCGTGGCGGAGGACAGAATCCGCAACATCGAGAATGTGACCGGCGGCTCGGGCGCCGACACGCTGCGCGGCGACGGCCTCGCCAATGTGCTCTCGGGCGGCTTCGGTAATGACGTGCTGCGTGGCGGCGGCGGCAAGGACGTGCTGGACGGCTACATCGGCGTCGACACGGCGGATTATAGCGACAAGACGGCCTCGGTCGTTCTGACGCTGAATGGCGCAGCGGATGCGGTGGTGACGGTCGGCGGCCTGGCGGAGGACACCATCAGCAGCATCGAGAATGTGACCGGCGGCGCGGGCGCGGACACGCTGCACGGCGATAATCTCGCCAATGCGCTCTCGGGCGGCGGCGGCAATGATGTGCTGCGCGGCGCCGGCGGAGCCGATGTTCTCGACGGCGGCGCGGGCGTCGACACGGCCGATTACAGCGACAAGACGTCGTCGGTCTTGGTGATGCTGAACGGCGCGACGAATGCGACAGTGACGATCGACGGCGTCGCCGAGGACACGCTCCGCAACATCGAGAATGTGACAGGCGGCGGCGGGGCCGATGTCCTGGATGGCGGCGCGGGCGTCGACACCGCGCGATATGGCAACATCACCGCCCCTGTCGTCGTCACCTTGAACGGGGCGAGGACCTCTGTCGTGATGGTCGGCGGCGTGGCGGAGGACAGAATCCGCAACATCGAGAATGTGACCGGCGGCTCTGGCGATGACACGCTGCGCGGCGACGGCCTCGCCAATGTGCTCTCGGGCGGCTTCGGCAATGACGTGCTGCGTGGCGGCGGCGGCAAGGACGTGCTGGACGGCTACATCGGCGTCGACACGGCGGATTATAGCGACAAGACGGCCTCGGTCGTTCTGACGCTGAATGGCGCGGCGGATGCGGTGGTGACGGTCGGCGGCGTGGCGGAGGACACCATCCGCAGCATCGAGAATGTGACGGGCGGCTCGGGCGCCGACACGCTCGTCGGCGACGGAAAGGCGAACACGCTTCTCGGCGGAGGCGGCGATGACACGCTGACGGGCGCAGGCGGCGCGGACATCTTCGTCTTCGCGCCGGCGTTCGGGCGCGATGTCGTCACCGATTTCACGTCGAGCGATACGCTGCGGATCGATCACACGATCTTCGCCGACTGGACGACGCTGCTGAGCCATGCCCAGCAAGTGGGCGCGGACACGGTCATCACGTCGAGCGCGACCCAGACGATCACGCTGGACAATTTCAGCCTCGCCGCCCTGACCGCGAGCCAGATTCAGTTCGTCTGAGCGGGCCGTCCGATGCGCCTCGGCTCTTCGCAGGGGCTCGCCGACGGCTGACGACCGCCACGATCGTCTTCGTCGAGAAATCGCGCAAAACGCGCGGCGCGTCCCCCGAACGGAGGAGGAGGCGACGGCTGTCGTCGTCTATGGATCAGCGCGGCGACGGGCGCTCCGAATTTCGGCGTCTCGAATGCGACGCGGCCGATTTCGAGAAAGTCGGGGCGACGCGTCACCGTCGCGCGACGGGATCGAGGCAACGGGCGGCTCTGGCGGCGATGACACCGATGATGGAGCGTCGGATATGGCAGCTTTTTATGGCACAGATCTGAATGATCATTTTTCCGGCGAACTGGGCGCCGTCAACACTATTTTCGGAAATGCCGGAAACGACGATATCTATGGCGGAGTTTTGAAGGATTATATGTACGGAGGAGAAGGAGACGACTTCGTATATGCGGACGACGGTGGTGATTTTATCGAAGATGTGTCTGGAAATAACGTAATATATGCAGGGCCTGGCGATGACGATGTCCGGGTAAATTTTAACGGGCTCGGTCTCGCTGCGACGAACGACATCAATCTGGGGGCCGGAGACGATATCGTATCAGCGGGTGGGCAAAAAGATCGGATCTACGGCTGGCTGGGCGAGGACGAAGTGGGATATTCTTCCTCCCCCGGCGGCGTGACAGTGAACCTCCTGACAGGCAAGGGCTCGGGGGGATGGGCTGAGGGCGATACATATTTTTTCGTCGAAAACGTGTACGGCAGCTTCGGCGACGACGTCCTCATCGGCAATGGCGCGTACAACGTCCTCTGGGGAGTGGACGGCGACGACCGTATCCAGGGCCGCTCCGGCGGCGATTATCTATACGGCGGCGCGGGCGTCGACACGCTCGACTATCTCGACAGCGTCGCGGGCGTGCAGATCGATCTTGCCGCCGGGACCGCCGCGGGCGGCTCGGCCCAGGACGATCAGATCTTCGACTTCGAGAATGTCTGGGGCAGCGCCTTCGCCGACTCGCTCTCGGGCGACGACGGCGCCAATGCGCTGAGCGGCTTCGCCGGCGCCGACCTGCTCAACGGCCAGGGCGGCGACGACATTCTGTCCGGCGGCTCGGGCCGTGACGTGCTCGACGGCGGCGCCGGCGTCGACACGGCCGACTATAGCGACAAGACGGCGGCGGTCGCGGTGACCTTGAACGGCGCGGCCAACGCGACGGTGAGGGTCGGCGGCGTCGCCGAGGATGTGATCCGCAACATCGAGAATGTCATCGGCGGCGAAGGCGCCGACACGCTGCGCGGCGACAATCTGGCGAATGCGCTCTCGGGCGGCGGCGGCGACGATGTGCTGCGCTGCTTCGGCGGATGCGACAGTATGGGTCGGCGGCGTGGCCGAGGACACGATCCGCAACATCGAGAATGTGACCGGCGGCGCGGGCGCCGACTCGCTCTTCGGCGACGGCCTCGCGAATAGCCTCTCGGGCGGCTTCGGCCATGACCGGCTGCGCGGCGGCGGCGGCAAGGACGTGCTGGACGGCGGCCTCGGCGTCGACATGGCGGATTATAGTGACAAGACGGCCTCCGTCATGGTGACGTTGAATGGCGCGACGGATACGGTGGCGACGGTCGGCGGGATCGCCGAGGACACGATCCGCAGCATCGAGAATGTGACGGGCGGCGCGGGAAGCGACACGCTGTTCGGCGACAGCCTCGCCAATGCGCTCTCCGGCGGCTCCGGCAATGACGTGCTGCGCGGCGGCGGCGGCAAGGATGTGCTGGACGGCGGCCGCGGCGTCGACACCGCGGACTATGGCGACAAGACGGCCTCCGTCATCGTGACGCTGAACGGCGGGACGCAATCAGTGGTGACGGTCGGCGGAGTCGCCGAGGACAAGATCCGCAACATCGAGAATGTGACGGGCGGCTCGGGCGCCGACACGCTCATCGGCGACGGACTGGCGAACAGGCTTGTCGGGGGCGGCGGCAATGACACGCTGACAGGCGCGGGCGGCGCGGACATCTTCGTCTTCGCGCCGGCGTTCGGTCGCGACGTCGTCACCGACTTCACCTCGAGCGACAAGCTGCGGATCGACCGCACGATCTTCGCCGACTGGACGACGCTGCTGAGTCATGCCCGGCAGGTCGGCGCGGACACGGTCCTCACCTCGAGCGCGACCCAGACGATCACGCTGGACAATTTCAACCTCGCCAGCCTGACCGCGAGCCAGATTCAGTTCGCCTGACCGCGTCGCGGCGGTTTCGGCGCGGAACTCCGACACCCGACAACCGCCGATCACCGCCGACAACCGCGCGCGCTTCGCCCGGCCGAGGGGTCGTTCTATAATGGCGTCGCGGGGCGAACGCTCCGGCTTCGGCGACCGGCGCCGGCCGAGCCGGGCCCATTGCGGCGCCGAGGGGCGGCTGAATGACCAGATATCTGCACACCATGATCCGCGTCGGCGACCCCGATGCGACGATCCGCTTCTTCGAGCTGCTGGGGCTGCAAGAGACGCGGCGGATGGAAAATCCCGCCGGGCGCTTCACGCTGATCTTTCTGGCGGCGCCCGAGGATGTGAAGCAGAACCAGGGCCGCCCGGGCTCGGAGGTCGAGCTGACCTATAATTGGCCGCCCGAGGGCGGCGCGCCGGAGACCTATGGCGGAGGCCGCAATTTCGGCCATCTGGCCTATGAGGTCGACGATATCTACGCCACCTGCCGGCGGCTGATGGACGCCGGCGTCGCCATCAACCGTCCGCCGCGCGACGGCCATATGGCCTTCGTACGCACGCCGGACGGCATTTCGGTGGAGCTGCTGCAGGCCGGCGAGCGGCTGGCCCCGGCCGAGCCCTGGGCCTCCATGCCCAACTCCGGCAGCTGGTGAGCGAGAGGGCGCGGCGGACCGAGCCGCCGCGCGCCGCGGTCAGTCGCCGCCGAGCGAAGCCTTCGCCCGTTGCCACCAGCCGCCCTTTTTCGGCCGGCTCGGATCGGCGTGGGTGATGATCGTCTCGGTCGGCTCGCGCGGCGGAGGCGGCGCAGCCGCTTCATGGATGGGCGCCGGCGGCGCCTCGGCTTCGGCGGCCGCCGGCGGCGGCGCCTCGGCGGAAGGCGCTTCGGCGCTCGGCGCCGCGACCGGCGCTTCCGCAGCCGGAGGGGCCGGGAGCGGAGGCGCGAACGACTCCACAGCGGCCGCGGCCGGCGGCGCTTCCGCCAGCGGCTCGACCGGCGCCGGCGTCTCGGCGGCGACGCCATCGGCCCTCGCCTCGTCGGCGACCTCGCCCTCCGGCGCGGCCGCGCCCTGCTCGACAAACTCCGCCGGCAAAGGGCTGGAGCGCGTCCAGCGTCCGGCGCGGCGACGCCCGCCGCGGCTTCCCCGCTCGTTCGGACGCGAGCCGTCGCTCGACTGCGTCGGAACCCCGTCGATCTCGGCGACCATGGCAAGCCCTTCGTCCGACGGCTGCTCCGCTCCCGGCTGCGCCTCGGCGGCGTCGCCGTTTCCGACGCCGCCGCGTCCCCGGCGCCGACGTCGGCGCCGCGAGCGCTGCTGGCCGTCGCCGGCCTCCTCGCCGCCGATCTGCGGCAGGCGCTGAACGGGCGGGCGCTGCTCTCCCTCCGGCGCGGCCTCGGCGATCTCCTCGATCTCCTCGATCTCCTCGATCTCCTCCTCGACATCGACCGGCGGCGCGCCGGCGCGCAAGGGCTGCAAGGCGGCGGGAAGCTCGCGCACGCCGCTCGCCGGCTCGCCGCGCTCCAGCGCGTGATAGGCGGTGCCGGTCAGGCTGTCGTCGGCGGCGACGGTGATGGCGACGCCGAAGCGACGCTCCAGCGCCTGCAGATGCGTGCGTTTCTGATTGAGGATGTAGAGCGCGACCACGGCGCGCGTGCGCAGGATGATGTCATGCGCCGAGCTCTTGATCAGCGCATCCTCGAGCACGCGCAGCACATGCAGCGCGATCGAGGCCGTGGAGCGCACCGTGCCGGCGCCGGCGCAATGCGGGCAAGGCACGGTCGACCCCTCGAGCACGCCGGCGCGGATGCGCTGGCGCGACATTTCCAAGAGGCCGAAATGCGAGATGCGGCCGACCTGGATGCGGGCGCGATCGTTCTTCAGCGCGTCCTTGACGCGGCGCTCGACGGCGCGATTGTTGCGGCCCTCCTCCATGTCGATGAAATCGACGACGATGAGGCCGGCGAGATCGCGCAGGCGCAGCTGGCGGGCGACCTCGTCGGCCGCCTCGAGATTGGTGCGCAGCGCCGTGTCCTCGATATTGTGCTCCCTGGTGGAGCGGCCCGAGTTCACGTCGATGGCGACCAGCGCCTCGGTCTGATTGATGACGAGATAGCCGCCCGACTTCAGCGTGACCTGATTGGAGAACAGCGCGTCGAGCTGCGATTCGGCGCCGGCGGACGCGAAGATCGGCGTCGGCTCGCGATAGAGCCGGACATTCTTCGCATGGCTCGGGATGAGCATGCGCATGAAGTCCTTGGCCTCGCGATAGGCCTCGTCGCCCGAGACGATCACCTCCTCGACGTCGCGGCCGTAGAGGTCGCGGATAGCGCGCTTGATCAGCGAGCCCTCCTCATAGACGAGGGTCGGGGCGCTGGAGCGCAGCGTCAATTCGCGCACGCTCTCCCACATGCGCAGCAGATATTCGAAGTCGCGCTTGACCTCGGCCTTGGTGCGCGTCGCGCCGGCGGTGCGCAGGATGACGCCCATGCCCTCCGGCACCTCGAGCTCCTGCACGATCTCCTTGAGGCGCTTGCGGTCGGCGCCGTCGGTGATCTTGCGGGAAATGCCGCCGCCGCGCGCGGTATTGGGCATCAGCACGGAATAACGGCCGGCGAGCGACAGATAAGTGGTGAGCGCCGCGCCCTTGTTGCCGCGCTCCTCCTTGACCACCTGCACCAGCAACACCTGGCGGCGCTTGATGACCTCCTGAATCTTATACTGCCGGCGCGGACGCGCGGCGCGATATGGCGCCTCGTCCATGGCGTCGCCGCCGATATGCTCGACCTGCTCGTCCTCGTGCTCTTCGTCTTCCTCGTGCTCTTCGTCGCCGCGCGCGTCCTCGCGCTCGTGCTCATGCTCCTCGTCGCGCTCGTCCTTGCGGCGCGCCTTGAGCTCGTGGTCCCGCTCGAGCTCGGCCGGGGCGTCCTCGAGATGGCCCGTCTCGACGACGCCGAACCCTTCCGGGTCGATCGAGATCGGGTTTTCCGCCGCTTCGCCGAGCGCCGCCGCCTCGGCCGGCTCGGCCGCTTCCGCGACCGCCGCGGCCGGCTCTTCGGATGCGGGCTCGCTCGGCGGCGACGGCTCGTCGGCGGCGAGCGCTTCGGTCACGCTCGCGGCTTCGGACGCCAGATCGCCCTCCGACGGCTCGAGCGGCGGTTCCGCCGGAGCGAGCGCCGTGGAAAATTCTGGCGCCTCTCGTGCTTCCTCGTCGGGAGCGGTCTCCGAGGTCACGCTGTCGCCGGAGGCGGCGCGCTTCTCGGCGCTGTCGCCATGGCGGCGGCGGGAGCGGCGGCGGCCGTGCGGGCGCGGCTCCTCCTCCTCCTGCTGATGCGCCCGGCTCTCCTCCTCGAGGAGGGCGAGGCGATCGGCGACGGGGATCTGGTAATAATCGGGATGGATCTCGGCAAAGGCGAGGAAGCCGTGACGATTGCCGCCATAGTCGACGAAGGCCGCCTGCAGCGACGGCTCGACGCGCGTCACCTTGGCGAGATAGATGTTGCCGCGCAGCGGCTTCTTGTCGGCGGCTTCGAAGTCGAATTCCTGAACGCGGTTACCGCGCAGCACCACCACCCGGGTCTCTTCCGGGTGGGATGCGTCGATGAGCATTTTGTTGGCCATGAGAAACTCTTTGCCGCGTGACGCGAGGCGACGCCGGCGGTCGGAACGAATGCCCATGCGAGGACGATGCGACCGGGATCCGGCGAAGCGTCGGCGATCCGACGCGTGTTTGCGAGTGAGAGGAGCAGATCGCGAAACTTCGGGAACGCGAGCCGGCCCTGCGGCCGGCGGACCAAACGAGGAGCGGATCCGGCGAGCCGGATCCGGAGCCGCAGGGACGGCGTCCATGGAAAGCAGCGCGCACCGACGCGTCCGCCGTCCGCGCGAAGAGCGCGAAGCGAGGGGTCGGTGCGCGGCATGTCATGGACGTCGCCATGAGCTCGTTACAAAAACCTGTTTCGCGGCGCCGTTCGAAGGCGCCCGCTTGTCCCGATCAGCGCTCGCGAGAAGCGCGACCTGAGCTGTTTGCGCCGCAGCTTATGCCCGCTCCGTTCGTCGGAGCGGTCCGCGGCTTGTCGTCAAAGGCTTGGGCGCTGAGGCGCCGGCCCTTCCACGGAACATTTCCTACATAATGTCTGGAGGGCAAGATCGCAAGTTTGGGCTCGCGCATCGGGGCCGTGACGGACCGCCGCTATTTTTCCGCGGCGCTCGCGCTCGCCGTCGGCCCGGCGGCGAGGCCCTCGAGCAGAAGCAGAACCACGCCGAGGAAAATGGCCGCGTCGGCGACGTTGAACACATAATTGGCCAGCGGCCCGACCGGCAAGGCCGTGTGGAAGAAGAAGAAATCGGCGACGGCGCCGAAACGCATCCGATCCGCCACATTGCCCAGCGCGCCGCCGACGACGAAGCCGAGCGCCGCCGCGGTCATTCGGCGCGGCGCCCGCCACAACCAGTAGCCGAGGCAGCCGACCACCGAGGCCTGGAAGAGAATCAGCAGCAATCGCGCCCCCGCCGTCTTAGAGGAGAGCAGAGAATAAGAGACGCCCGCGTTCCAGGAGAGCACCACATCGAGGAAAGGCGCGACGTGAAGCGGCTGCCGCTGCGCGATGTCGAACACATTCAGCATGAAATATTTGTGCGACTGGTCGAGCGCGAGCGCCGCCAGAGCGACGGCGAGGCCGAAGGCGCGCGGCGAAGGCGGGGCGAAGGTGAGAGACAAGCGCGAGCCTCCTCTTTCGGGCGGCGAGAATACGGCGGACGCCCGCACTCTACATAGAGCGGGACCGGCGCGTCGGCAAAAGGGGCATGCAGCCCCGCTAGCGTTCTGTGTCATCTGAATTGAGGGCCACTTTGCTCCTGCCAGCCGCCGTCACTCCCGCCAGGCGGCGTAGAAATGGTGCGGCGGGCCGGCGCCTCCGCCGAGCGCGAGCTCATCGGCCGCCGCCAGCGCCCCCTCGAGCCAGGCCTTGGCCTCGGCGACGGCGGCGACGAGCGCGGCGCCATGGGCGAGACGGGCGGCGATCGCCGCGGAGAGCGCGCAGCCCGTGCCATGGGTGTTGCGCGTCGCGACACGCCGGCCGGCGAATTCGTGGATCTGCGTTCCGTCGAACAGAATATCGACGGGCGCGCCTGCAAGATGCCCGCCCTTCACCAGCGCCGCCCGCGCCCCCAGCGCGACGAGCGCGCGCGCCTGCTCCGCCATGGCGGCGCCGTCGCGCGCCCGTCCGCCGCCGAGCAGAGCGGCGGCTTCGTCGAGATTGGGGGTGATGAGCGTCGCGAGCGGAACGATGCGCGCCTGCGCCGCCGCGACGAGGCCGGGCCCGGCGAGCGCGTCGCCATGGGTGGAGACCAGCACGGGATCGAAAACAATGCAGCGCGCCGCGCCGCGCTCCAGCGCTCCGGCGACTGCCTCGGCGATGGCGGGCTCGGCCAGCATGCCGAGCTTGACCGCGTCGACGGCGATGTCGGCGAAAATCGAATCGATCTGCGCCGCGACGACGCCGGGCGGCGCGGCGTGGACGAGGCTCACGCCGCGCGTGTTCTGCGCGGTGAGCGCGGTGACGGCCGCCATGGCGTAGCAGCGCAGGGCGGAAAAGGTCTTGATGTCGGCCTGCACGCCGGCGCCGCCGCTCGGATCGGAGCCGGCGATCGACAGGACCTTGGGAATTCGCGGCGCCATGCCGGCCTCCCGAGTGAGCGCTCAGCCGCGCGGAAGAGTCAGCACGCCGGCCGCGCCAGTCTCGTCGCCGACGGCGAGGCGCGCGCCTTTCGCATCCCAGACGAGGGTCGAGATGCGCTGCGCCGTCCCCTCGCCGTTGCGCCGCACGAGCAGCTCGGCGCCGTCCGTCAGCCGGCACAAGAGCACCATGCCATCCTCATAGCCGACCGCGACGACGAGCGCTGTCGGATGGAAGGCGACGCGCGACACCTTGACCTGCGCGCGCACGCCGCATTCGCGCGGCGACTGTCCCATCGGCCCGTCCTTGCCCTGGAACGGCCAGACGATGCAGGCGTCGGCGCCGGAGGTGGCGAGCCATTTGCCGTCCGGCGACCAGGACAAAGAGCGCGTCTTGCCGGGATAGCCGGCCATGCGCAGATTCTTGCCGTCGGCGACGCGCCAGCCGTGCAGCATGTTCTCCTGCATCGAGGTCAGCACGAATTTCCCGTCCGGCGAGACGGCCGCGTCGAGATGCGAGCCCTTCCATTCGAGGACCTCGGGCGCGGCGGCGGCGTTGGGGAACCACAGGCTCGCGCCGTTGTAATGGGCGATGGCGAGGCGATAGCCCTTGGGAAAGAACGCGATCCCGCGCGAGGTCGAGGGCAGCGCCAGCGTCTTGACCTCGCCTTTCGGCGAGCGGACGCGCAGCTCGCGCCCCGCCGACCAGGCGAAGGTCCCGTCGACGCGCGCCGCCAGCGCATCGATCCAGCGGCCTTTTTCATCGGCGACGTCTTCGGTCGCGCCCATGGCGTCCGTCGCGACGACGCGGCCGTCGTCGCCGCCGGTCAGCAGGCGGGCGCCGTCGCTCGCCGCGACCAATATGGCCCCGTCCGCATGCGCCACGACGCTGCGCGGCTCGCCCGGCCCGGCGATCAGCAGGCGCCCGTCGGCGAGGGCGAAGGCCGGCGCATCGCCGAGAAAGGCGGCGCCCACGACGCCGGCTCCGGCGGAGATCGGCGCGAAAGCTTCGGTCAGGGAGGTCGGTGCGGCGGTCACGTGTCGGCTCGTCTGTCGCTTTCGATGCCCGGCCTCTATAGACCGAAATGCGGGCGCGGCGACAATTATCCCTCCGGCCCCCTCATCGGCGCCGTTACCTCACCGGAATGAGGAGATCGGTGGCGAGCCTTTCCGCCGGAGTGTCACAAGGCGTGTTGCGATAGATCTCGAGCGCCGGCCGATCGTCCGGCTCATGGCCGCTCGACGGAAGCCACTCGCCATAGAGGCTTTGAAAGGCGCCGGCGATGTCGGAATAGGGGCCGACATGCCGATAGGAGGCGTAGCGGCCGCCGGGAATGTCGAGGATGCGCAGGTCGCCGGCGCCTTCGACGCCAGTGGAAAAAACGAGGCCGGCATAATAACGAAAGCCGCATTCGGCCTCCGGATCGCCATAGCAGACGCCAATCGGATAGAGAGAACAGCCGGCGAGGCCGGCCTGCTCATGCCAGCGCCACAACCGCGCCCACGTCTCTGGAATGGAGGCGACAGCTCCCTCATGCGCCAGAGCGTGAGCGCGGATCGCCGCCTGCTCGATGATTTCGACATTCATGGACGGGTCCTTTCTCTCGAGGATGACTGGCGCCGGAAGGCTGAAGTCCCGCGGCGCGACAGGGCGTGCGGCGCGTTTCATGACGCTACGAATAGACGAGCGCCGCGCGCGGCGCATTGCAGGAATTCCGCTTTTTTCGGTCATGGGGCCGATGCGACGATTGGCGCGCGGCGCGCGATCTTGTTCTCGCTCCGCGCCGATGCGAGATGAGGATCGAGCGATGATCGAAAAGGAGCTCTATCAAATGAAGCCGATGTTCGGATGCGCGCGCGTCATCGCTTTTTCGGCCTGTCTCGTCGCCGCGGGCGCCCTCGCGCAGGAGAAAGCGTCGCCGCCCGCGCACGACCACATGCACATGACGCAAAAAGACGCGCGAAGCGAGCTCGATTTCCCCCCGCCCATGCGCCAGCACATGCTGTCGCAAATGCGCGCTCATCTCGAGGCGCTGCAGGCGATATTGGCCGCGCTCGGCGCCGGCAATCCGGGCAAGGCCGGCGACATCGCCGAGAAGCGGCTGGGGCTCGGCGCGTTGGGGGCCGCGGCCTGCGATCCGTCCCGAGCGACAGGCGGCGACGGAATGGCGGCCATGATGGGCGCGCATATGCCGCCACAAATGCGCGAGATGGGCATGGCCATGCACAGCTCGGCGAGCGCCTTCGCCGCCGTGGCGGCCAAGGCGCGCGAGACCGGCGATTTGAAGCCGGCTCTCGCCGCCCTCGCCACTGTGACCGAGAACTGCGCCGCCTGCCATTCGGCGTTCAAGCTGCGTTAGTGGCGTGATTCAGCCGATTTGACGATGCTAGAAAAGCGAGCCTGAAGGCTCGCTTTTCTAGCATCGTCAAATCGGCTGACGCAGCCCGCCAGCGCGACATTTTCTTGCAAGACCACGGGAAGGCGGCTATCTTGGGCCTCGACCCGGCCGGTGGCCGAAAGACCGAGGACTAAAAAGCTTTGGCGATTCCCGCCACCAGAATGATCGACGCGACGCGCTCCTCGGCGCGGCTCGACGCGCGTCTTCCCGGCCTGCTGCTTCTTAGTCGCCCCTGAAAGCCTGCAGGGCCGCGCGCCCAGGCGTTCAGGGGATCGAGACGGGAAATTTCTTTTCGACAGCCGGCCGTAGCCGCCGGACGCAGCAGTTCAGGACAAGATCATGACCCATTCCGTCATCCCCGCCTCCGACGCCGATCGCGTCGTCATTTTCGACACCACCCTGCGCGACGGCGAGCAGTCGCCCGGCGCCTCCATGACCTTCGAGGAGAAGCTCGAGGTCGCCGATATTCTGGACACTCTGGGCGTCGACATCATCGAGGCGGGCTTTCCGATCGCCAGCCAGGGCGATTTCGACTCGGTGCTCGAGATCGCCAAAAGGGTGAAGAACGCCACGATCGCCGGCCTCGCCCGCGCCAGCGCCAAGGACATCGACCGCTGCGCCGAGGCGCTGCGTCCCGCCCGCAACGCGCGCATTCACACCTTCATCTCCACCTCCCCGGTCCATATGAAATACAAGCTCCAGATGGAGCCGGAAAAAGTGCTGGAGATGATCGCCTCCTCGGTCTCTCGCGCGCGCAATCACGTGGCGGACGTCGAATGGTCGGCCGAGGACGGCACCCGCACCGAGCATGATTTCCTGTGCCGCTGCGTCGAGACGGCGATCGACGCCGGCGCGACGACGATCAATATTCCCGACACGGTCGGCTATTCGACGCCGCAGGAATATGAGGCCCTGTTCCGCATGGTGCGCGAGCGCGTGCCCAATTCGGACAAGGCGGTGTTTTCGGTCCATTGCCATGACGATCTCGGCCTCGCCGTCGCCAATTCGCTGGCCGGCGTGCGCGGCGGCGCGCGGCAGATCGAGTGCACCATCAACGGCATCGGCGAGCGCGCCGGCAACGCCGCGCTGGAAGAGGTGGTGATGGCGATGCGCACGCGCGCCGACGCGCTGCCTTTCAACACCCATATCGACGCGAAAATGCTGACGCGCGCGTCGAAGCTCGTGTCCGCCGTGACCTCCTTCCCGGTGCAATACAATAAGGCGATCGTCGGCCGGAACGCCTTCGCGCATGAGAGCGGCATTCATCAGGACGGCATGCTCAAAAATGCGCATACCTATGAAATCATGACGCCGGAGAGCGTCGGCGTGTCCAAGACCTCGCTGGTGATGGGCAAGCATTCCGGCCGCCACGCCTTCAAGGAGAAGCTGAAGGAGCTGGGCTACGACCTCGGCGACAATGCGCTGGAAGACGCCTTCAAGCGCTTCAAGGATTTGGCCGATCGCAAGAAGCTCGTCTATGACGAGGACATCGTCGCTCTGGTCGACGACGAGATCGGCGCCGCCAAGGACCATATCAAGGTCGCGGCGCTGACGGTCATCGCCGGCACCAACGGGCCGCAGACCGCGGCGCTGACGCTCGATATCGACGGCGAGAAGCGGACGCATCAGGCGACCGGCAACGGCCCGGTCGACGCCATCTTCAACGCCATCAAGGCGCTGGCCCCGCATGAGGCGGCGCTCGAATTGTTCCAGGTCCATGCCGTCACCGAAGGCACCGACGCGCAGGCCGAGGTTTCCGTGCGTCTCTCGGAGGACGGCAAGTCCGTGACCGGCCGCGGCGCCGATCCCGATACGCTGGTCGCCTCCGCCCGCGCTTATGTAGCGGCGTTGAATCGGCTGATGGTCAAGCGCGCCAAGACCAAGCCCGAGGCGATGAAGGCCGGGTGAGCGCCGGAGCCGACGGGCGGCTCGGACGCCGAGCGCGGCGCGGCTTCGCCGCTCCCCTCGGCGTTGGGCCAACGCCGAGGCGCTCCGGAGGCGATTTTTTCCGCGTGCCGGCCCTTAGGGAATAAAACATTTCGCGATGCGGCCGCGCACCAATTGCCGGAACGCGCCTCGCTGGCGATATTGCAATCGACACAACAAATGCGTGTGTCACACGGTCCTCTGCCGCTGTGTCTCGCGAGAGAGCGGGGGTGCGGGCCTATTTTTCGGAAGATGCCGTTTTTTCAAATATTCGCATCGGAGTGAAACATGTCGAATACCCTCCAGGACGTCAGCAAGGAACACGCCGACGCTCTCACCATTCTGTCGAAGACCGCGCTCGATCAGGAAATCGCCCGCAGCGAAGCCGCGGCGACGCAAAACGCCGCGATCGGGACCCTGCTGAAATCGCAGCCGGCGTCCGCATGCGGCTGCCTCCCGAAAGTGCAGGCTTGCGGCTATTTCTGCATCAACGCCAGCCCATGCGCCTGCGGGCCGGGAAATATCGTCGTGACCGCCGGCCCGTTTGGCATCGGCGGCAGGAACGTCACCTTCACCGGAACGGGCGCGAATTTCCAGCCCGACGCGATCAATCTGTCCAGTGTCTATTTCTCGGGACAGCTGCCGCCGGCCGAGAGCCTGGTGGGGGTGCAGGTTCGCCTGCATATCGAGATCACCCCCTATTCGGGGACGATCTATGTCTATGAGAATTTTACGCCGGTCGGAACGCTCATCGCACTCACGCAAACCGCCCGTTGGCAGCAGGGAGCGCGGAACTTCTCCGGCGACGTGTACGGCTACTTCTATCTGTCGTGACCGGCGCCGCCGCGCTTCGGGGCGGTGAAGGCGAAGCGATCACGGCTCTGCCGTGAGCTCGTTCGGGTGACGATTTCCGTCACCCGAACGCAGCGGTTCCGCGACCGAAGACAGAGGGTGCGCCGATGCGCGAGCGACGGCGCGCCCACAGCGCTCCAGCCGACAGGCCTGGTTTTTTCCAATAGCCGTCCGGCATGGAATTTCCTACAAGACGCGAAACGCTCGGTTCGCTCTCTGCGAGGAATTCCCATGCCGTCGCTCGACAGTTTCAAAGCCCGCGAGACGCTGAAGGTCGGCGATGACGCCTACCATTATTTCTCGCTGAAGGCCGCCGAGGCCAACGGCCTTTCCGGCGTGTCGCGCCTGCCCTATTCGCTGCGCGTGCTGCTCGAGAATCTGCTGCGCAACGAGGACGGCCGCTCGGTCACGAAAGAGCATATCGAGGGCTTCTCGAATTGGCTCTCGGAGAAGGGCAAGGCCGAGCGTGAGATCGCCTTCCGCCCCGCGCGCGTGCTGATGCAGGATTTCACCGGCGTTCCCGCCGTCGTGGATCTCGCCGCCATGCGCGACGCTTTTGTCGCGCTCGGCGGCGATCCGCAAAAAATCAATCCGCTGGTGCCGGTCGACCTCGTCATCGATCACTCCGTCATCGTCGACGAATTCGGCACCAAGAAAGCGCTCGACGCCAATGTGGAGCGCGAATACGAGCGCAATGGCGAGCGCTACCGCTTCCTGAAATGGGGCCAGTCCTCCTTCGACAATTTCCGCGTCGTGCCGCCGGGCACGGGCATTTGTCATCAGGTCAATCTCGAATATCTCGCCCAGACCGTGTGGACGAAGAAGGAGAAGACCCGCAATGTCGACGGCAAGAAGGAGACGATCGAATACGCCTTCCCCGACACGCTCGTCGGCACTGATTCGCACACCACCATGGTCAATGGCCTCGCCGTGCTCGGCTGGGGCGTCGGCGGCATCGAGGCCGAGGCGGCGATGCTCGGCCAGCCGCTGTCGATGCTCATTCCGGAAGTCGTCGGCTTCGAGCTGACCGGCGAGCCGAAAGAGGGCGTGACCGCCACCGACATCGTGCTGACCGTCACGCAAATGCTGCGCAGACGAGGCGTGGTCGGCAAATTCGTGGAGTTCTTCGGCAAGGGCCTCGCGCATCTCTCGCTCGCCGATCGCGCCACCATCGCCAATATGGCGCCCGAATATGGCGCGACCTGCGGCTTCTTCCCGGTCGACGCGGAGACGCTCGACTATCTGAAAATGTCCGGCCGCTCCAATTCGCGCATCGATCTCGTCGAGGCCTACGCCAAGGCGCAGGGGCTGTTCCGCGAAGCCGATTCGCCCGATCCGGAATTCACCGACACGATCTCGCTCGATCTTGCGAGCGTCGTCCCCTCGCTCGCCGGGCCGAAGCGCCCGGAAGGACGCGTCGCGCTCGAGGATGTGGGCTCGGCCTTCGCGGGCGCGCTCGCGACCGAATATAAGAAGGCCGGCGATGGGACGCAGCGCTTCTCGGTCGAGGGAACCAATTACGACCTCGGCCATGGCGATGTGGTGATCGCGGCGATCACCTCCTGCACCAACACCTCCAATCCGAGTGTGCTGATCGGCGCCGGCCTCATCGCCCGCAACGCCCATGAACGCGGCCTGAAGACGAAGCCCTGGGTGAAGACCTCGCTGGCGCCGGGCAGCCGCGTCGTCGCCGAATATCTCGACAAGGCCGGGCTGCAGAAGGATCTCGACAAGCTCGGCTTCAATCTGGTCGGCTTCGGCTGCACCACCTGCATCGGCAATTCCGGCCCGCTGCCGGCGCCGGTGTCCAAAACGATCAACGACCACGACCTCGTCGCGGCGGCGGTGCTCTCGGGCAATCGCAATTTCGAGGGCCGCGTCAATCCCGACGTGCAGGCGAACTATCTCGCCTCGCCGCCGCTCGTCGTCGCCTTCGCGCTCGCCGGCTCGGTGACCAAGGATCTGACCAAGGAGCCGCTGGGCCATGACAAGCAGGGCGAGCCGGTGTTCCTGCGCGACATCTGGCCGAGCAATGCGGAAATTCAAAAATACATCCGCAAGAATGTGACCCGCTCGCTGTTCCGCGACACTTACGAGGACGTGTTCGACGGCGACAAGCATTGGCGCAAGGTCGATGCGCCCTCGGGCGAGACCTATAAATGGATGGATTCCACTTATGTGCGCAATCCGCCCTATTTCGAAGGGCTGACCAAGGAGCCGAGGCCGGTCGCGGACATCGTCGACGCGCGCATCCTCGCCCTCTTCGGCGACAAGATCACCACCGACCACATCTCGCCGGCGGGCTCGATCAAGGCGGCTTCGCCCGCGGGGCGCTGGCTGATGGAGCGCCAGGTCGCGCCGGCGGATTTCAATCAATATGGCACCCGCCGCGGCAATCACGAGGTGATGATGCGCGGCACGTTCGCCAATATCCGCATCAAGAACCATATTCTGCGCGACGAAGCCGGCAATGTGCCGGAGGGCGGCAATACGAAGCATTTCCCCGACGGCGAGACGCTCTCCATCTATGACGCCGCGGCGAAATATGCGGCGGAGGGCGCGCCGCTGGTCGTCTTCGCCGGCGCCGAATATGGCAATGGCTCCTCGCGCGACTGGGCGGCCAAGGGCACGATGCTGCTCGGCGTGCGCGCCGTCATCGCGCAGAGCTTCGAGCGCATCCATCGCTCCAATCTCGTCGGCATGGGCATTCTGCCGCTGACCTTCGACGCCGGGACGAGCTGGGCCTCGCTCGGCCTCACCGGCGCGGAGACGGTGACGATCCGCGGCCTCGCGGGCGACACGCTGACGCCGCGCCAGACGCTGCAGGCGGAAATCACTTATCCGGACGGCAAGACGACGAGTGTCCCGCTGCTCGCCCGCATCGATACGCTCGACGAGCTCGAATATTTCAAGAACGGCGGCATTCTGCCCTACGTGCTGCGTCAGCTCGCGGGCTGACGCGACCGAGCGCCCCTTCTCGACAGGCGAAGGGGCGCTCCGCCCCTCTAGCTTTCTTCCTTGGCCAGCTGCTTCAGCCAGCGCTTCGCCTGCTCGCGCACATTCTCCGGCGCCGCGCCGCCATAGCTCGTGCGGCTCCGCACCGATTTGTCCACGCCGAGCACGCTGAACACATCCTCGGTGATGCGCGCGTCGACGCTCTGCATCGCATCGAGCGGCACTTTGTCGAGGCCGATGTTGCGCTCCGCCGCAATCGCCACGATGCGGCCGGTCACATGATGCGCCTCGCGGAAGGGAAGCCCGAGCGCGCGCACCAGCCAATCGGCGAGATCGGTCGCCGTCGCATAGCCTGCGCCCGCCGCCTTGCGCAGGCGCGGCCGATCGACGCTCATGTCTCGCACCATTCCGGCCATGGCCGCGACGCAGAGCGCGTAATTGTCGAGCGAGTCGAAGGTCCCTTCCTTGTCCTCCTGCATATCCTTCGAATAGGCGAGCGGCAGGCCCTTCATCACGATCAGCATCGCCTGCAGCGCGCCGATGATGCGGCCGGTCTTGCCGCGCACCAGCTCCGCCGCATCGGGATTGCGCTTTTGCGGCATGATCGAGGAGCCGGTGGTGAATTTGTCGGACAGCGAGACGAAGGCGAATTGCGGCGTCGTCCACAGCACGATTTCCTCGGCGAAGCGCGAGAGATGCGTCGCCGAGATCGCCGCGGCCGAAAGCGTCTCCAGCACGAAGTCGCGATCGGAGACGCTGTCGAGCGAATTGGCCGTCGGCCGCGCGAAGCCGAGCGCCTTGGCGGTCATCTCGCGATCGATCGGGAAAGAGGTGCCGGCGAGCGCCGCGGCGCCGAGCGGACATTCATCGAGACGCTTGCGCGCGTCCTGGAAGCGCCCGCGGTCGCGCGCGAGCATCTCGACATAAGCGAGCAGATGATGGCCGAAGGTGACCGGCTGCGCCGATTGCAGATGAGTGAAGCCCGGCATCACGCTACCGGCTTCCTCGAGCGCCTTCTCGGCGAGGGCGAGCTGCAGATCGGCGAGCTGCGCATCGATGTCGTCGAGCCGGTCGCGCACGAAGAGGCGGAAGTCCGTCGCCACCTGATCATTGCGCGAGCGCGCGGTGTGCAGGCGTCCGGCGACCGGGCCGATGATCTCGGCGAGCCGGGACTCGACATTCATATGAATGTCCTCGAGCGCGCGCGAGAAGGCGAAGCTCCCCTCCTCGATCTCGCCACGAATTTGTTCTAGCCCGCTCGTGATGGCGGCGGCGTCCTCCTGCGACACGATGCCCGTCGCGGCCAGCATGGCGACATGAGCGAGCGAGCCGCGCACATCCTGCGGGGCCAGCCGCTTGTCGAAGTCGATGGAGACGTTGATCGCCTCCAGGATCGCGTCGCTTGCGCTCTGGAAGCGGCCACCCCATATTTTGCTCGTCATGAAGCCTCGCGGAAGAACCGACCGATGACCGACCAGACTGACAAACCGAGCCGAGGCCGCCTGCCGATTTATGCGGCGGCCGCGCTTCTCGTCGCCGGCGCTGGCGTTCTATACGTGAACGGCGGCGCGAGCGGCAAGAAGGGTTCGGGCGAAGCCTGCGCCGCCTCGCGCGAGACGTCGCAGCGCGTCTCCTCGCTCGCCAAGGGCGAGGTCGCGGCCATGTCGATCGCCAGCGAGCCCGAGCCCATGCCGGAGCTGACCTTCACCGGGCCGGACGGCGCCCCGCGCAAGCTCGAGGATTTCAAGGGCAAGACCGTGCTGCTCAACCTCTGGGCCACATGGTGCGTGCCCTGCCGCAGCGAGATGGCGGCGCTCGACCGGCTGCAGAAGGAGGCGGGCTCGGAAAAGTTCGAGGTGGTGACGGTCAATATCGATACGTCGAAGCTCGACCGGCCCAAGACCTTCCTGCATGAGATCGGCGCCGAGAGCCTCGCCTTCTACGCCGATCCCAAGGCCGAGATCTTTTTCCAGCTGAAGCAGACGGGCCAGGCGCTCGGACTGCCGACGACCTTCCTCATCGATGGCAAGGGCTGCCAGATCGGCCTGATGCAGGGCCCGGCCAAATGGGATTCGGACGAGGGCCGCTCGCTGGTGACGCAGACCGCCGAGCTGTCCTCGACGCCCGTCGCCACGCCTTGAGCGACGACGAGCCGCTGCGGCCCTGGGAGCTGCGCGGCTCCCGGCCGCTGATCCGCGACCACTGGATCAGCCTGCGCGCCGACCATTGCGTGACGCAGCGCGGCGTCGTGCTCGATCCCTATTATGTGCTGGAATATCGCGACTGGGTCCATGTCGTCGCGCTGGACGAAGAGGACCGGCTGCTGCTGGTGCGCCAATATCGCCATGGCGCGGGCGAGATGTCGCTGGAACTGCCCGGCGGGGTGATGGACGAGGGCGAGACCGATCCCATCGCCGCCGGCGCGCGCGAGCTATTGGAGGAAACCGGACATCGGGCGGAGTCGATCCGACATTTGACCCGCCTGTCGCCGAACCCCGCTTCGCACACGAACCGCGTGCATGTGCTATATGCGGAAGGCGCGCGGCAGGTGGCGCCGCTCGAGCTCGACAGTTCCGAGGACATCGCCGTGGAGCGCATGCCCTGGCGCGAGGCGCTGGAGCTGGCGCTCGGCGGCGGCATGATCCATGTGCAGCATGTGGGGCTGCTGGCGATCGCCCTGGCGCAGGTCAAGGGCGTGAAGATCGGCGGTTAGCGACTCCTTCTCCCGCTTGCGGGAGAAGGTGGCCCGGCGCAGCCGGGTCGGATGAGGGTCCATCCGACCATGCGCCAGTTTGAAGGACCCTCATCCGACCCCGCTTCGCGGGGTCACCTTCTCCCGCGAGCGGGAGAAGGGAGAACGTCGAGATTCCGCTTAAATCACGCCTTGGCGGTCGCCTTGTGCGGAATGCCTTCCTTGTCGAACAGCGCGACCAGCTCGCCCGATTGGAACATCTCGCGGGTGATGTCGCAGCCGCCGATGAACTCGCCCTTCACATAGAGCTGGGGAATGGTCGGCCATTGCGAATAGGCCTTGACGCCCTCGCGGATGGCGCCGTCGGCGAGCACGTCGATGCTGTTGAACTCGACGCCGACATGGTTGAGGATCTGACAGACCTGCATCGAGAAGCCGCACTGCGGCGCAGCGGGGACGCCTTTCATGAACAGCACGACATCGGCGCTGTTGATCACACTCTTGATGATTTCGGACATGGGGATTTCCTTTCGAGCGGAATTCAAGGTTCCGTTGCAGGTGGTCCGGCGAGCCCGTCGGACGCAGAATGATTTTACAGAGCGACCGTGGTCAGCGCCAGCGCATGCAGCTCGCCGCCGAGGCGGTCGCCGAAGGCCTTGTTGACCATCTGATGCTGCTGCACGCGGCTCTTGCCGCGGAACGCCTCGGACTTCACCTCGGCGGCCCAATGATCGCCATCGTCGGCGAGAGCTGTGATCACGATCACGGCGTCCGGAATGGCCGCCTTGATGAGACGCTCGATTTCACTTCTTTCCATCGCCATTTGCGCGTCGACCTCCTCGAGACCCGCCGAAGGCGCCGTCGTCCCCGGCCATATAGGCCGCCAGCGGCGCTTCATGCGCATGTTGCAAAACGCTTAGCAATATCGGCGCCTCGCCGGGCAAATTCAACGCCGTTCCGCCGGTCGCGCCGAGCTCCGCCGCCGGCACGCCGGCGGCCACCGCCTCGGCGAGAATTTTCGCCGCCTCCGCCGGCTCGGCGACGATGAGATATCGGCCCTGATCCTCGCCGAAGAGACTAGCATGAGTGAGCCCTCCCGGCAGCCGGTCGATGGTCGCGCCGACGCCCCCGGCCATCGCCATTTCCGCGAGCGCGACAGCGAGGCCGCCGTCGGAAAGGTCATGAGCGGCCAGGACGCGACGGCCGACCACCAACGCGCGGACGAAATCGCCATTGCGCCGCTCGGCGGCGAGATCGACCGGCGGCGGCGCGCCGTCGCGGCGCCCGCAGAGATCGCGCAGATAGGCCGATTGGCCGAGCCAGCCCTGCGTCTTTCCGATGAGGAGGATCGTCCTGCCGCCGTCCGGCAGAGCCAGCGTCGAGGCGAGCGCCACATCGGCGATGACGCCGACGCCGCCGATCGCCGGGGTCGGCAGAATGCCGGTCCCCTGCGTCTCATTGTAGAGCGACACATTGCCGGACACGATCGGGAAGTCGAGCGCGCGCGCCGCCTCGCCGATCCCTTCGAGGCAGCCGACGAGCTGGCCCATGATCTGCGGCTTCTCGGGATTGCCGAAATTGAGATTGTCCGTGAGCGCCAGCGGCGTTCCGCCGCGCACGGAAATATTGCGCCAGGCTTCCGCCACCGCCTGGCGGCCGCCTTCGACCGGATCGGCCGCGCAATAGCGGGCGGTGACGTCGGTGGTCAGCACGAGGCCCTTCGGCCCCTCGCCGATGCGCACCACGGCCGCGTCGCCGCCCGGCGCGCGCACGGTGTTGCCGAGGATGAGATGGTCGTATTGCTCCCATACCCAGCGCTTGGAGCAGAGGTCCGGCGTCGCCAGCAGCGCGACCAGCGCCTCGCTGTCCGAGACGGGCGGCGTGACCGAGGCGGGGTCGAGCACGGGAACCTTCGGCGTCGCGACATGCGGCCGGTCATAGACCGGCGCCTCGTCGCCGAGCTCCTTGATCGGCAGATCGGCCTCGATGATTCCCTTGTGCTTCACGACGAAGCGCAGCGTGTCGGTGGTCACGCCGATGATGGCGAAGTCGAGCCCCCATTTGCGGAAGATCGCCTCGGCCTCTTGCTCCTGCTCCGGCCGCAGCACCATGAGCATGCGCTCCTGGCTCTCCGACAGCATCATCTCATAGGCGGTCATGCCGGTCTCGCGGCAAGGCAGAGCGTCGAGGTCGAGCTCTATGCCGAGATTGCCCTTGGCGCCCATCTCCACCGCCGAGGAGGTGAGGCCGGCCGCGCCCATGTCCTGAATGGCGATCACCGCGCCCGAGGCCATCAGCTCGAGACAGGCTTCGAGCAGCAGCTTCTCGGAGAAAGGATCGCCGACCTGCACGGTCGGGCGTTTTTCTTCCGCATCGGCCTCGAACGACGCCGAGGCCATGGAGGCGCCGTGAATGCCGTCGCGGCCGGTCTTGGAGCCGAGATAGACGATCGGATTGCCGATGCCTGCGGCCGCCGAATAGAAGATCGCATCGGTCCTGGCGAGGCCGACCGCCATGGCGTTGACGAGGATGTTGCCGTCATAGGAGGCGTCGAACTCGGTCGAGCCGCCGACCGTCGGCACGCCGAAGCTGTTGCCATAGCCGCCGACGCCGGCCACGACTCCGCCGACGAGATGGCGCGTCTTCGGGTGCTCCGGCCGGCCGAAGCGCAAGAGGTTCAAGCAGGCGATCGGACGCGCGCCCATGGTGAACACATCGCGCAAAATGCCGCCGACCCCGGTCGCCGCGCCCTGATAGGGCTCGATGAAGGAGGGGTGATTGTGGCTCTCCATCTTGAACACACAGGCGTCGCCGTCGCCGATGTCGATGACTCCGGCGTTCTCGCCCGGCCCCTTGATGACCCAAGGCGCCTTGGTCGGCAGCTTGCGCAGATGGATGCGCGAGGATTTGTAGGAGCAGTGCTCGTTCCACATCGCCGAGAAGATTCCGAGCTCGGTGAGGCTCGGCGCGCGGCCGATGAGGGCGAGGATGCGGTCATATTCGTCGCTCTTCAGCCCATGGGCGAGCGCCGCGCGCAGGGTTTCGGACTCGTCGGAGACAGTCAAATGGTCGCACCTTCAGGATGCGCGCGTTTCGCGCCGTGCTTTCGGTCGAGCGCGGGGGCTCCGAAAGACCGCCTCTCGATTACTGCCCATGCGGCGCGATGGCAACCGGCCGCGTCCGGCGGTCGGCTCGATCCGGGACCGCGCCGAGCGAGCGAAGCTCCCGATCCTCGCATCGTCCTCACGCGAGGGCTCGAACGGGCTGCCGAAGGATGGTCTTCAACTTTGCCGGCTCGGTCCTTCGCGCGTCGCTCAGATAGATTTCGTGATGCTTGCCGCCGAAGGTGAAGCCCCGCGACGGCATCACGTCATGATGCAGCCGAGCGAGCGTCGGGCCTTCGTCGTCATAGGCGCCGATATGCAGAATTTGGAGCGAAGGGCCTTCGTCGAAGCTCTCCATCCGCAGGCTCTCGGGGCGAGCGCCGAGCTTCTTTTCACTTTTTTCGACGGCCGCCGTAAACATCGACCTGTCGAGAAGCTCAGGCGCCATGATCATCATCGTCCAGCGCCAGCGCTGCTTTCGACGCGCGACAAAATCCGCCAAGTCATCCGCCCACCACAAGCCTTCGAGCGGCGGAACGACATAGTCCGTATTCAAGGACGCCTTGGCTGCGAACTTCATCGCGTAGCTGACGGAAAAGAGCCATTCGATCGCTCGCGCATAGGACGGCGCGGCGTTGGGATCTCCCTGCCCGTCGACCATCACGAATCGCATCTCGGGAACGACGACGAGCTCGAAGCTCTCGGCGCGAGGTCGATAGAGCTTCAGCGATTTTTTGAAATCGATTTTCATCATGATAAACGTTCCGTGGCGAGCGCCGCGCCGGAGCGTGAGGCGACCGATCTGGATCATAATATGGCGTCGCGCTTTCGCTCGAACGGCGCGCCGCATTCGTCACCGAAATCTGTAATCCATGCGCCTGCCGCTCGTCACCCTGCTCCTCGCCCTTCTCGCCGTCGGCGCGTTTCGCGCAATGCGGCCGAGCGCCGACGCCGGACCGACGACCATAGCCGCCAGCGTCGACGGCGTACGCTTCACCTTCGCCACCGCCTATGCGCGCGATGGCGCGACGCGGATGGGCGGCGCGCTCGAACGGCTCGCCTTTCTGACCGTCTTTCCGGATTTCGCGCCGGCCCCGGCCGCCAGCGCCGAACCCGAGCGCCGCAACGCGCAGGCGTTCGACCCGACCCATGTCTTCATCGCGATCGCGCCGCGCGACGAGACGATCGACCCTGCCGAGCGGCCCTCGCATCTCTATGCGCGCTTCCTGGAGAGCGAAGTGTGGGCGGCGCCCGGCGGGCTGATGCTGCGCCGCTTCGAGGCCGGCTCGCCCTATGAGCTGGAGCAGCTCTATCTCGCGCCGCCCGACGGCGCGCTGTTCTTCGCGCGCTGCCCGAAGCGCGAGGCCGGCTTCATGGGCGCCGCGCCGTGCCTGTGGGCGCTGCGCCGGGGCGCGCTCGATGTGGAGGTGCGCTTCTCTCCGAGCCTGCTCGAGCATTGGAGCCGGATCGTCGAAGGGACGCAGGACTTTCTGCGCCGGATCGAGGCCGCGCCTCGATAATCGTCGAGATCAAAAATCCTCGAGATCGAAGTCCAGAATGGCGATCTGCAGCGTGAAGCTCTGGCGCTTGGCGTCGTCGGCGGAAATGACGCCGAGAAAATCCTCGCCGCTGTTGAGCTCCACCGAATCGGTCTTGCGGCCATGCGGCGCGAGGGTGAGCTTGTCGTTCTCGAACAGCTTGCGCAGATAGGACTGCAGGGTTTCGCGTCCGACCGGCAGCTTCATCGAGAAGGCGAAGGAGCGATCTCCGTCCTCGTCGTCGACGCTGATGGCGGCGATCTTGCGCTCGCCGAGAAGGACCGCGCCGTCATCGGGATTCTTCGGATCGGGCGTGACCCTGATCTCCTCGTTCCCGAGAGACTGGCGCAAGAACGCCTGCAGCTTGCGCAACTCGCTCTTGTCCAATGCGGCTTCTCCTTGGTTGCGGCGCCTGTCCGGCCCGCAGCCTGTGCCACGAATCGCCGCCGCGCCGCAAGAGGCGCCGAAACGCGAAAACGCCCGGCGCAGATCGCGCCGGGCCGTCGATCGTCTCGATGTCGCGCGCCGCTTATTCGCCGGCCGCCTTGAGGCGCTTGTTGCACTCGCTCCAGAACTTCGGCCAGGTGGCTTTCGGATTGGCCTTCAGCAGCTCGGCCTTTTTCGCCTTCCACTCGGCGCCGCATTTCTTCTGGCGGGCGGCCTGGGCGGCCTTGGTGTCGGGCTTGGGCTTGGCGGCCTCGGTCGGAGCTTCGGCGGGCTTGGGAGCTTCGGCGGGCTTGGGAGCTTCGGCGGGCTTGGGAGCAGCGGCCGGCGGGGGAGCAGGCGGTGGCGGCTCGGCGGCGGAGGGGGCCGGAGCAGGAACAGGAGCAGGAGCAGGAGCAGGAGCAGGCTCGGCAGGGGCGGGCGTCTCGGCGGCGGGCTCGGCGAGGCGGGCGCGGCAGGACTTCAGGAAGTCCTGCCAGCTCTGGCCCTTCAATTCATTGGCGGCCTTGGCGGCCTGATATTGCGCGCCGCATTCCTTGAGAACATTCGCCTGCGCTTTCGCTTCACTCGCGGAGCCGGCGGCGATTCCGACCGCGACAGCGCCGGCCGCAGCGTAAGAGACGAGACGGATCGACATAAAATTTCTCCCCTGGTGAGCGCCGTGGCCGAAGAGGTTCATCGGCGCGAACGGCTCCCGACGGCCGCGATGCGAGCACGGCCTATGCCAATTCTCGGCCAACGACTCATCTGCCGCAAGCTCGCCGAGCCCACAATGAGGATGTTATGAAACGCTCTTTCGGCCGAGGGAAAGAGACGGGACGCGCGAAACATGGCGAAGCAGCGAGAAAATCCCCGCGCCTGGCGCGACGCGGCGGCGATCGTGCATGCCGACGGGCTCGCGCGCTGCCCCTGGGCGGGCGCCGACCCGCTCTATGTCGCCTATCACGACGAGGAATGGGGCCGGCCCGAGCGTGATTCGCGCGCGCTCTACGAAAAGCTGATTCTGGACGGCTTTCAGGCCGGCCTCTCGTGGATCACGATCCTGCGCCGGCGCGAAGGCTTTCGCGCCGCCTTCGAAGGCTTCGACCCGCAGGAGATCGCGCGTTTCGACTCCGCCAAAGTCGAAGCTCTGATGCAAAACGAGGCAATCATCCGCAATCGCGCCAAGATCGAAGGCGCCGTCGCCTCTGCTCGCGCCTTTCTCGACATCGAGGAGAAGCAGGGCTTCGGCGCCTATCTCTGGGATTTCGTCAATGGCGAGCCGATCGTCAATCGGCCGCGCACCACGGCCGATGTCCCGGCCGAGACCGATCTCTCGCGCCGCCTCTCGAAGGATCTGAAGTCCCGCGGCTTCGCCTTCTGCGGACCGACGATCGTCTACGCCTTCATGCAGGCGGTCGGCATGATCGACGACCACCTCGCCGACTGCCATTGCGCGCATCGGCTTGCAGAGCGAGCCTGAAGGCTCGCGGTCCATGGGCCGCGAGCCTTCAGGCGGCGCCCTTATCCCCCTGTCAAATAGGCTGAATCACGCCACTATTCTAAGGAAGCGGCCCCGGCTCCTCGCCGCCGCGCTTCAAATCGCCGACGAGCCGCTCGACGCGGGAGGCCGCCTCCTCGAGCGCGCCCGCGACCTTCTCCTGCAGCGCGGCCTCCGCCTCGCGCAGCTCCGACTCGCGGCGCTGCGCCGCGGCCAGCGCTGCTTCCGCCGCCTGCAGCCGGCCATCTGCGGTATCGGCCTCATCCGCGAGCGTGAGGGCGGCCATCACGGTGATGCGCTGCTCGCCGATGTCGCCGAAGCCTTCCTTCAGCGAGACGATCTTGGCTTCGACGCGCTTGGCCAGCTCGTGCAGCCGCGCTTCCTCGCCGTCCTCGCAGCCCATGCGATAGGTGCGGCCGGCGATCGTCACCACGACATGCGCCATTGCGCGTCTCCTAATCCTCGGCCGGGCCGTCGTCGCCGAGCACGGCGCGAATGCCGTCGCTCGTGCGGTCGAGGCGCGTCAGCACCTCGTCCCGCGCCTTCTCCAGCGCGCTCTCGTGCGCGAGCGCCGCGTCGAGCTCCAGCGCCAGACGGCTGCGGTCGTCCTGCATCACGGCGAGCTCCTCCTCGAGATCGGCGTGCGACAGCTCCGCCTCGAGACGGCGGGCGACCGTCGTCTCCAGCTCGTCGAGCGCGGCCGACAGCCGCTGCAGCGCATCATCGAGTCGATTGGAGCTCGTCATATGGAAACCGCGCCGGAAACGATTAAATGTCGCCGGCGGACCGGCCGCGGGCGATTCGTGCCGAAGTCCTAGCACGAATCGCGCAAATCCCAAGCCGCGCGGCCGTGGCGCGGAGGGCGGCGCGCCGCGTTGACAGGGGCGCCCGACCTGTTATCACGCTGACGAGATTTTGCGCATGGCGCCGTCACGAATGCCTGTTTGGGCGGGAGATTCGGCATGAGGAAACGCGTCGCCGGCAAGGACGGCGCTCCGGCGCGACGAGACCGACTCGAGGAGAAACGATTATGGCCGTGAGAGTGGCGATCAACGGATTCGGGCGAATCGGGCGCAATATCCTGCGCTACATCGTCGAGACCGGCCGCACGGACCTCGAGGTCGTGACCATCAACGATCTCGGCCCGGTCGAGACCAATGCGCATCTCTTGCGCTATGATTCGGTGCATGGCCGCTTCCCGCGCGAGGTGAAGGTCGAGGGCGACACGATCGACGTCGGGCTCGGGCCGATCAAGACCACGGCGATCCGGAACCCCGCCGAGCTGCCTTATCGCGATCTTCGCATCGACATCGCGCTCGAATGCACAGGCCTGTTCACCGCGCGCGACAAGGCCAAATTGCTGCTCGACGCCGGCGCGAAGCGCGTGCTGGTCTCCGCGCCTTCGGACGGCGCCGACATCACCGTCGTCTATGGCGTCAACGACGACAAGATCACGAGCGAGCATCTCGTCGTCTCCAACGCCTCCTGCACCACCAATTGCCTCGCCCCCGTCGCCAAGGTGCTGAACGAGGCGATCGGGATCGAGAAGGGGTTCATGACGACGATCCACTCCTACACCGGCGACCAGCCGACGCTGGACACTTTTCACAAGGACCTCTACCGCGCCCGCGCCGCGGCTCTGTCGATGATCCCGACCTCGACCGGCGCGGCCAAGGCGGTCGGCCTCGTGCTGCCGGAGCTGAAGGGCAAGCTCGACGGCGCGGCGATCCGCGTGCCGACCCCCAATGTCTCGGCCGTCGATCTCAAATTCGTCGCCGAGAAGCCGACGAGCAAGGAGGAGGTCAATGCGGCGATCATCGCCGCCGCCGATGGGCCGCTGAAGGGCATTCTCGGCTACACCGACGACAAGAATGTCTCCATCGACTTCAACCACGACCCGCGCTCCTCGACCTTCCACCTCGATCAGACCAAGGTCATCGAGGGCAATCTGGTGCGCATCCTGTCGTGGTACGACAATGAATGGGGCTTCTCGGGCCGCATGACGGATGTGGCGGCGACGATCGCGAAATTGCTCTGAATCCCTTTGCAGCGGAAAGTCTCCTCATGTCCTTCAACACGCTCGATTCCGCCGATCTGAAAGGCAAGCGCGTCCTGCTGCGCGTGGACTTCAATGTGCCGATGGAGAATGGCGTCGTCACCGACCGGACGCGCATCCACCGCGTCCTGCCGACGATCGAGGAAATTTCGGCCAAGGGCGGCAAGGTGATCCTGCTCGCCCATTTCGGCCGGCCGAAGGGCGAGCGCAAGGAAGAGGACTCGCTGCGTCCCGTGGCGGCGGCGCTCGCCGAGACGATCAAGCGTCCGGTCGCCTTCGCCGACGACTGCATCGGCGAGAGCGCGCGCGAAGCGATCGAGACGCTCGCGGACGGCGATATTCTGCTGCTCGAGAACACGCGCTTCCACAAGGGCGAGGAGAAGAACGACCCGGCCTTCGTCGCCGAGGTCGCGAAGCTCGGCGACGTCTATGTGAACGAAGCCTTCTCGGCCGCCCATCGCGCCCATGCGACGACCGAAGGCCTCGCCCATGTTCTCCCCGCCTATGCCGGCCGCACCATGCAGGCCGAGCTGCAGGCGCTGACCCGAGCGCTCGAGCATCCAGAGCATCCCGTGATGGCGGTGGTGGGCGGCGCGAAGATTTCCACCAAGCTCGAGCTGCTGGGCAATCTGCTTCGCAAGGTCGACGCGCTGGTCATTGGCGGCGGCATGGCCAACACTTTTTTGGCGGCGCAAGGCAAGCCGATCGGCAAGTCGCTGTGCGAGCATGATCTCATCGACAAGGCGCGCGCCATTCTCGCCGAGGCGAAAGGCGCCGATTGCGAGATCGTGCTGCCCATCGACGCCACCGTCGCGCAGAAGTTCGCGGCGCACGCGCCCTCGCATATCGTCGCGGTCGATCACGTCGGCGAAAACGACATGATCCTCGATCTCGGGCCGAAATCCGTCGCCCATATCGAGAGCCTGCTCGAAAAGACCCGGACGCTGGTGTGGAACGGCCCGCTCGGCGCCTTCGAGCTGCCGCCCTTCGACGAAGGCACCAATGCGGTGGCCCAGACTGCCGCGAGGCTCACCTGCGAGGGCAAGCTGCTGTCGGTGGCGGGCGGCGGCGACACGGTGGCCGCGCTGAACCAGGCCCATGCGGCGCAGGAATTCACCTATCTCTCGACCGCCGGCGGCGCCTTCCTCGAATGGCTGGAAGGCAAGGAGCTGCCGGGCGTCGCGGCGCTGCGGACGTAAGCCGCGACGCGCATCCCTTCTCCCACTCGTGGGAGAAGGCGGGCCCGCTTCGCGCGGGGGCCCTTTTCGTCGGCTCTACTCCTCCACCTTGCCGCGCAGCGCCTTGACGCCGGCGCGCAGCTTCTTGCCTTCGAGCCGGCGCAGCTTTGAGCCATAGGTCGGCTTCGTTTCCCGGCGCGGCGGAGGCGGCGGCGCGGCGGCCGCATGGATCAGCTCCAGAAGCCGCTCGCGCGCATCGGCGCGATTGCGCTCCTGGGTGCGGTGGCGTTGGGCGGTGATGACGATCACGCCCTCCTTCGTCAGCCTTCGACCGGCGAGCTTCTCCAGCCGCGCGCGCACCGGCGGCGGCAGGCTCGGCGAATGGCGCGCGTCGAAGCGCAGCTGCACGGCCGTCTCGACCTTCTGCACATTCTGGCCGCCGGCGCCGGAGGAGCGCATGAAGGATTCCTGCAGCTCGCTCTCGTCGATGGAGATGAAAGGGGTGACGCGGATCACAGCAGCCGGCTCCGGTGCGGCGCCTGAATCCACGGCCCGTCATTCTCGGCCTTGTTCACATCGGGGCCAATCTCGAAAAACTCCAGCGTGTCGCAGGTGGCGGGCGCGAGCAGGCGCCATGCGTCCTCAGCGCCGCGCTCGTCTCCGCAGTTCAACCATAAGTCGAAGTCCTGCCGTTCGATCACCGCCGGCATGCGCTCGTGGATCGCGACCGTCGCGCCATTGGCGGAGGTGGTCAGAATGCAGGCGGTGTCGACCTCGCTGCCGTCGGCGGAGCTCAAGGTCTCATAGAGGCCGGCGAGCGCGAGCGGCGCGCCGTCGGCGCGGCGGAAGAGAAACGGCGCGCCGGCGCGCGGCCGGCCCCGGCCTGGCTCGCGCCGCCATTCATAATAAGCGTCGGCGATGAACAGGCAGCGCCGCCGCTTCATCGCGGCGCGAAAGCTCGGCTTGTCCGGCGCGCTCTCCGCGCGGGCGTTGAACAACAAGGGAAACGCCCGCGGATCTTTGACGAAGCTCGGCACGAAGCCCCAACGAACGAGTTGAAATCGCCGGGAAAAAACGTCGGCGCGCCGCTCCAGCCGGACGATGGGAACGGGCTGCGTCGGCGCGATGTTATAACGTGGCGGAAACTCCGGCTCGTCGACATAGCCGAAGTAATCGCGCGCCGCCTTTGCCGGCAGAGTGATCGCATAACGTCCGCACATTGCCGTCGTCGTCTCCGCGCCTCGACGGAAGCCGAGGAAAAGACGGATGTTCTCTCATTCGTTGCGCATCCGTGGCAATATTTTGTTATCAATTGTCGGCGATGCTGGTCCAGCCACATTCGAGACTCGAAATGACAGCTGACGTGCAATTCGCCATTGTCGATCCAATCGCACGCGATCGCTCGGAGCCGGCTCCGCCCGACAAGCCGCTGGTCAATCCGGTGTCCGGGCTGGCCAATGATTATCTCAATCTCTTCAACGAGCTGGTTATGATGCTGGAGCAGCTCCCGCAGATGCCGGAGCTGATCGACGATCTCCTCGCCTGGCGCCCCGAGACCTATCGGGACTATTTCGAGCGATCGCAGCTGTCCGGCCGCCTCAACGCTCTCGCCGCTTATGAGCGGCTCGATCCGATCTTCCGCCGGCGGTTCGAGGCCTATGTGGCGGAACTCGATACGATCGCCGTCGCCAGCGTCGCGGCGGTGCGGCTGCACTATCGCCACGGCGCACCGCAGGATTTGAGCCGCGTCGCCGGCACATGCGCGCGCGCCGGCGAGAAGATGCGCGCCATTCTCACCCGCTGCTCCAGGCTCGTGAACTACGGCAAATATGGCGACGAATAGCGGCGGTTTCGACGCGGGCCGAAGTCTCGCGCTCCGAGCGCGGCCCTGGACCTCGGGCCTTCTGGCTCGCTGTCGAGGCGTCGAATAGAACGGCGCGCGCCGCTGGTCAGACGTCGCCGCTCGCCGGGCGCCGCGCGAAGAAGGCTTCGAGACGCGAGCGGAATTCCCGTGTCGTCAGAGCGGCGGCGAACAGCGCCCCTTCCTCCTCGATGCGCTGCGCGACCGCCGCCGCATCGCCGCGCAGCAGCCGCCGCGTCGCGGCCAGAGCGGCGCGCGGCTTCTCGGAGAGCCGCCGCGCCGCCTCGAGCGCCATCGATTCGACCTCTTCGCCCGCGCACAGCCGATTGACGAGCCCGAGCCGCAGAGCCTCCTCGGCGTCGAAGGCGTCGCACAGCAACATGATCTCGCTCGCCTTGGCGAGGCCGATGCGATGCGGCAGCAGCAAGGTCGAGCCCGCCTCCGGCGGAAGGCCGAGATCGACGAACGGCAGCCGGAAGCGCGCCGCGCGCGAGGCATAGACCAGATCGCAATGCAGCAACATGGTCACGCCGACGCCGATCGCGTCGCCCGTGACCGCCGCGACGAGGGGCGTGCGCAGCGCGGCGAGCGTGCGCACGAAGCGCAGCGCCGGAAACTCCTTCATATTGTCGAATGGCTTGCGGAAATCCTCGAGGTCGTTGCCCGCCGTAAAGGTCCCTCCCGCTCCCGTCACGACGACTGCCCGGATCTCGTCGTCCGCATCGGCCTCGGCGAGCAGAGCGATCAGGCGCTCGTACATCGCCTTGTTCAGCGCATTCCGCTTGCTCGGCCGGTCGATGACGAGTCGCATCACGTGACCGTCCCGCAGCGCGACGATGTCGGCGTCTTGCATCCGCTCTTCCTTTCGTTTGGACGGGCGCGCCGCCGCCCCGCCGAGCCATTAGAGCGCTTTCCGATCGAACGGAATCGTTCGATCGATCAGAATTCGCTCGAACTCGAGAATGCTGGCGAAAATTCTGATCGCTCGAACAATTCGAGTCGAGCGGAAAGCGGTTCTTGCGGCCCGCGTCGCTCGAACTGAAGAGCGAAGGCCCCCTCCCTCCACCCTCCCCCACTGCGCGGGAGAGCGACGCAAGTCATTGGCTGCGGCGCGGGTGTAGCGGGACACATGAAATCGGAGTAGCGGACACTTGAATCTGTAGCAACTCGATTTCCTCACGCGCCCCGTATAATCAGCTCCGCCGCCGGCTTCGCCCGGCCCTGGCCGACAGCGGTGTAAGACAGCTCGGCCGTCTCGAGCGCGAACCCCTGGTAGCATCTCCTCGCCTCCGGGCAGTCGTTTATGGTCAGAATGAACCGGCCTCGAAGGCCCTTCAAAGCCTCGGCGAGGGCGCTGTGGTCATCGGTCGCGAAGAGGCCCGGCCCATAATAGCCCTCCGTGCCCCAATACGGCGGATCGAGATAAAAGAGCGTCTCGGGCCGGTCCCACCGCCGCAGGAACTCCCCCCAATCGAGGCATTCAATTGTCACTCCGGCGAGCCGCTCATGGATCGCCTCCAGCACGATCCCGAGCTTGCGCGTGTCGAAGCGCCCGCCGCCCATGCGGCTGATCCCAAAAGAGCGCCCGTTGACCTTGCCGCCGAAACTCAGCCGCTGCAGGTAGATGAACCGCGCCGCCCGCTCGAGGTCCGTGAGGCTGTCTGGAGCCTGCGCCGAGAGGCGCTCGAACTCCGTGCGGCTGGTCAGCTGAAATTTCAGCATGTCCATGAACGCCACATAGTGCCTCTGCAAAATCCGGAAGAAGATCGCCACATCGCGGCTGCGGTCGTTGATCACTTCCGACCGCGGCGCTTCGTCGCGGCGGAAGAACACGCCGCCCATGCCGACGAACGCCTCCGCGTAGATGCCGTGCGGCGTCTCGGCGATCAGCTCGCAGAGCCGCCCCGCCAGCTGCCGCTTGCCGCCAATATAGCCTGCGGCCGGCCGCACAGGCCGCACCGACCGGCGTTCGAAAATCTCCACCATATCTTAAGCCCGAGCATGCTACCCGCGCCGTGCCGTCGACGGCGGCGGCGGGGAGCGTTAATCGGTCGATGCGCTGCGCGGGCGGTGCTTGGCCGGCTCACCCGCGTCCGGGGCGACCCGGCCCCGCCACCATCACGTCTGCTTGTCCTTCCGCTCCTGCCCCGCCTTCACATTTACCGTGGTCTCGAACCCGCCCTGCGCGGTCCACCGCTTCGTCAGGGTCTCGGCCTTCCACTGGCCGTCGATCGGCCAGCCGTATCCGCTGACGATGACGGGCGCCTCGGCGCGCGCTCGCGGCAGGCCGGGGCTGTCGAAATGGCCGGAGCCCGAGTTGTTGCTGCGCTCATAGGCTTCGGCATCGGCTGCCGCCTGGGCCTCCGCCTCGCTCGAGAAGAGATGCGGCGTCACGAAAATCGGCCCGTCGCGGCCGGTGGAGCGCTTGACGAGCTTGCGCCTGCCGCTCTTGCCGTCGTGCCATGCGGCTGCGACATGCCCGACCTCGGGGCGCGGCTCGGTCTCGATCTCATAGCCAAAGCCGCCCCGGCGCTTGATGACGATCGGCTCCAGCGCCAGCCCGCTCGCGCTCTGCCCGGAGCCGCGCTTCAACACGATCAGCTTCCCGCCCGCCGGCTTGACCACCGCGCCATAGCGCCGGCCGATGTCGCGCAGGAAGTCGATCGGGCTCTGGCTCCATCGCAGCTGATAGGGCAGCTTGATGGCGCCGATCTCCGGCGACACGGCCGCCTCCAGCCCGGCCTCCTTGGCGACCTTCCCGACCAGCTCGCCGAAACTGCCCTCGTCATAATGGCGGGAGCCGTGCGCCTTCAGCCTGTCGATATAATCGGCGGCCCGCAGCTTGATCGCGATGCGATCGCCTTCCTCGGGCGAGCCGCGCAGCGTGATCGTCTGCACCGTATAGACGCCCTGCAGCACGGGCCCTTCGTCGGCCCAGCCGCCCAGGATCGTATATTTCGCGCCTTTCCCGGGCAGTCCGAAGCGCGAGGGCGGCCCGACGCAGCTGATTTCGGCCCCGTCGCTCTCTTCGCCGGCGCCATCCGTGAC
>NZ_JAINDZ010000130.1 GCF_019802345.1 Methylosinus sp. Sm6
TTTTTCGTGAACACGCTGGCGCTGCGCGCGGATCTCTCCGGGCGGCCGAGCTTCGTCGCCTTGCTGAAGCGCGTGCGGGATATGACGCTGGGCGCGCAGGCGCATCAGGATGCGCCATTCGAGCGCCTCGTGGAGGAGCTGCGCCCCGTTCGCGACATGAGCCGCAGCCCGCTGTTTCAGGCGATGTTCGTGTTGCAGAACGCGCCGAGCCGCGAGCTGACGCTGCCGGGCCTGCGCATAGAGGCGCTGACGACGCCGAGCGTGACGTCGAAGTTCGATTTGACGCTGGCGCTGGCGGAGAGCGAGGACGGGCTGAAGGGCGGCTTCGAATATGCGACATCGCTGTTCGAGGCCGCGACGATCGCGCGTCTGGCGGAACATTATTCGCTATTGTTGAAAGGGATCGTCGCGCATCCGCAGGAGCGCATCGACGCGCTCGCGCTTTTGGGCGAAGCCGAGCGGCGCCGTCTCGTCGTGGAGCTGAACGAAACATCGGCTCCCTATCCGGATCTTCGTCTGCACGAGATGTTTTCGGCGCAGGCGGCGCGACGTCCGGACGCGATCGCGATGCGCTTTGAAGGGAATGATCTGACTTATGGCGAGCTGAACGCGCGCGCGAATCGTCTGGCGCGGCGGCTGCGGCGGCTCGGCGTCGCAGCGGAGAGCCTCGTCGGCGT
>NZ_JAINDZ010000131.1 GCF_019802345.1 Methylosinus sp. Sm6
AGGCGCGCCTTCGCTGTAGCGACGCTGATACCGAGCTGTTCACAAATCTCGGAGATGGTCGCTTCCTCGAAGTCTCTCAACAGGATGATCTCGAGATAATGAGCAGGCAGCGACTCCAATGCGTATAGCAACTCAGATCGAAGCTCGCCCGTCGAGCGCGCAGCGAAATTCGCCTCGAATTTCTCTTCGTCCAGCTCCTCGTGTATAAAAACTTTCCGGGAGAGGCGTCGGCATTCACGACGTACGATCGTGAACAACCAGCTTGCAAAAGACGTCGCCGCTTCAAGCGCATGAAGGCGGCGCGCCACGATCAGCAAGGCCTCCTGCACCGCGTCATCGATCTCGCTGGTCACGCAATGCCTCGCCGCATAGCGACGAGCGTCGAACCGACATTCCGATAACAGCTGCTCGAGCGCCGCGGCGTCTCCGCCTTGCGCCAGAACGACGAGATGATGTGCGCGCGCCGCCATCGACTGTCCTTCGTCAGCGCTTCAGCTTACGTCCGACCATCGCGCAGGCAGGACAGAAGCCGAAGAGGCCGGACATAGCCGCCATGGCTCCCAAGCCACCGACGCTCCATCCGGTGGGCGATGCGCCAAAATAGATCACTGCGGCGACGAGAAGGCCGGCTCCCATTCCCAACCTGACGACACGCTCCCAGCC
>NZ_JAINDZ010000132.1 GCF_019802345.1 Methylosinus sp. Sm6
TGGCGCTCCATCACCATCGATCTCGCAGCCGCGTGAGGAGGATTTCATGATCAATATCCGAGACGGCGGGAGCGCCAAAGAGGAAGAGTCGACGTTTTGCATCGGCGACCGCGTGCGCTTCACCGGCGACGACATGCGCGACGAAGGCGACGCCTGCCGCGAGATCGTCGGCCTGATCGAGAATATCCGCGGGGACTATGCGGCGCTGCGCGACGACGCGGGCAATCTGTGGAGCGTCGCGATCCTGTGGCTCGAACTGATCGAGCGCCGCAGCCAAATAGAGAGCATGTGGCACATGTCCGAATACGAGCGGAGGATGGCCGCCACCAAGCCGAGGGCGATGAGATGATCACGCGAGACGTGGAAGTCACCCAGATCGTCCGCGTGATCGTCGACGAAACGAAGTTCACGCCGGAATTCCTCGCGGAGTTCGCGAAAGCGATCACGAACTATGACAGCGTGGACGAACACATCTGTTATCTCGCACGCATGCATGTGCGAGCCGAGATCGAGCCCTATAGCCGCCTGGAGGGCTATGGCCTGCTCCATGATTTCGGAATCGATTTCGAGATCATCTCGGAAGCTGACCGGCTGCTCCAAGAAGGAGATGCGGCATGACCACGATCGCGCAAGACTATGCCGCGGAGCTGCGGCGCAT
>NZ_JAINDZ010000133.1 GCF_019802345.1 Methylosinus sp. Sm6
GCGCCGTGCGGTCGCCGCGGGTCAGGCTCACGAAGGTCTCGTGAACCGGCGTGCGGAAGCCGCCGGCCGAGGCGATCACCTCCATCACCCGGTCGCCGCGCAGCGTCAGCGGCACGCGCGCGCCCTGCGACACCTCGCCGGTCACCGTCGCCATATTGCTGACGTTGCGCGTCACCGTCACCAGCGCCTGCGGCTCGATCGCCTTGCCGCGCAGCCGCTCGACGATGACCGCCTCCACATCCTGCTGGCTGCGGCCCGCGACCTGGATGCGCCCGGCGTAGGGCACGGTCACCGAGCCGTCGCGCCCGACCGTCTGATCGGGAATCGTCGCCGAGCGCGAGCCCGGGCCGGTGCGGTCGGCCCCGCCGGAGGAGAACAGGCCGCCGCCCGCCGCCTCCCACAAGGTGATCTGCAGGACGTCGCCGACGCCGATCGGCTGCGAGGCCGGCGGCCGATGATCGCCGAAGGAGCCGACCAGCGAGGGCTCCGGCCGCCGCGCCAGCACATTCAGGCTGGCGTCGTCGATCTCCACCGCCACATAGGCGGGCGCGGCCGTCGTCCCCGCCTCGGCCATCGTCCCCGCCTCGACCATCGATTCGCCCGACGGACCGCTGCCCGGAAGCATCGAGCAGCCGCACAGGA
>NZ_JAINDZ010000134.1 GCF_019802345.1 Methylosinus sp. Sm6
TGCGAGGTGATGAGATCGCGCGCCGTCTGCTCCAGCGACGGCCCGACGACGAGCAGCGTCGGCTTGATGCCGAGCGGACGGCCGTAATCGGCCTTGAGATTGATCATCGCCTGACGCGCCGCGCGGAAGTTCGCGCGATTGAGCGGCGCCTTGGATGCATAGGCGAGCTGCCACAGGCCATAGCCCACATTGCAGCGGCCATCGACGCCATAGATGTATTCGTTCGAGGCGAACACGCGATCCGACTGCTGCGGGTCCGTCTTGGCGACGAAGCGGAACTGGCGCCGCAGCTGATAGATGATCGGCTTCAGCCCTCTGCTCAGATCGAGCAGGAACCAGGGCGCGCCGGCGCCGGCCTGGACATTGGCGACGAACGTGTCGTCGCCGTTGGCGTCCTTCACCGGATGGTTGCTGTCGAAGAAATTCTGCCCATCATAGCAGGCGGAGGTGAAGCCGGCGGCGAGCAGGCCATAGACCAGCTCGTCGGGGAACAGCGCGACCGAGCGGCCGAGCTCCGCGACCACCGGCCTGAACAGGCCGTAGCTGTCATCTTCGATCTGCGTCGCCTTGAGGGCGATGGTCGATTCCCAGATCTTGTTCCTGATCTGATAGCCGAAGCTGTCGAGCGAGCCGA
>NZ_JAINDZ010000135.1 GCF_019802345.1 Methylosinus sp. Sm6
GGCGGCGCGGCCTGCGCGGCGTCAAGCTCGTCGTCTCCGACGCCCACGAGGGCATAAAAGCCGCTGTCGCCAAGGTGATGCACGCCGGCTGGCAGCGTTGCCGGGTGCACTTCATGCGCAACGCGCTCGCCCATGCCGGCAAGAGCGGCCGCCGGGTCGTTTCCGCCTTCATCGCCACGGCTTTCGCGCAGGACGACGCCGACGCCGCCAAAGCGCAGTGGCGCAAGGTCGCCGATCAGCTCCGGCCCAACTTGCCAAAGCTCGCCGTTCTCATGGACGAGGCGGAACAGGACGTGCTCGCCTACATGACCTTTCCCAAGGACCACTGGCAGAAGATCTATTCGACGAATGGTCTCGAGCGGGTGAATGGCGAGATCAAACGCCGCACCGAGGTCGTCGGCATCTTTCCCAACGAGGACGCCATCACCCGTCTCGTCGGCGCGATCCTGCTCGAGACAAACGATGAATGGGCCGTGCAGCGCGGTCGCTATATGACGCTGGAAACCATCGCGTCTTTGAGCGATGATCCCATCGTCAGGCTGTCCGCCGTGACCGCCTGATCCTGCCGGCCAAAGCCGGAAATCCCAGTGTCCGCCTCGATCCAGCTACACCACGCTCTGGGACACGATC
>NZ_JAINDZ010000136.1 GCF_019802345.1 Methylosinus sp. Sm6
GCGGCGCAGGCGGCGGGGGACAAAAACGCGGGCGGGAAGGCGGCGGGCGGGAAGACGCAGCCTGTCGCCGTTTCCTTCGCGCTGACGGCGGGGGGCAAGGAGGTGGGCTGCGGGGCGCCGCTCGCCGACCTCGGCAGCGGCCATCTTTCCGGAAAGCTGCATGAGGCGCGGCTCTATGTCTATGGCTTCGCGCTGATCGACGCCAAGGGCGAGCGCACGCCGATCGCGCTGACGCAGAGCGAGTGGCAATATGGCGATGTCGCGCTCATCGACTTCAAGGACGCGCGCGGCGGCAACGCCGCTTGCACGCCGGGCAATCCGGCCAAGAACACCACCGTCGTCGGAACCGCGCCGAGCGGCCGTTACGTCGGCCTCGCCTTCTCGGTCGGCGCGCCGGTCGAGACGATGGTCGACGGCAAGCCCGTCGCCATCAATCATTCCAATGTCGAGACCGCGGCGCCGCCGCTCGATATTTCCGGAATGGCGTGGAATTGGCAGGCCGGACGCCGCTTCGTGACGCTCGAGGTGATCCCGCCGGCGCCGGTCATCAAGCCCGACGGCTCCAAGTCGCGCACCTGGATGGTGCATGTCGGCTCCACCGGCTGCAAGGGCAATCCGGCCACCGGCGA
>NZ_JAINDZ010000137.1 GCF_019802345.1 Methylosinus sp. Sm6
CGGCTCGTGGTTGCTACCAACTCGCCCCACGAAGGACTTTCACCTCCAATTCGATGCCCATGCCTGGCACACCTCTGCTCCGCGCGCCCGAGCGCCGCTGCTACACCTCTCCAAGGGGCACGATGGCGCATGGTGTCCGTCTCGCGACCTCCTTGAATCAGCCTTCGTCTCCACGCCCTGCGGCCGCAGCTTTCGCAAATGCTTTGTCCATATCCGCTAACGCGTTTCTCGCGAGCCCTAAGAACCGCTTGCCGCCATGTTAGCCGGACGTCATTCGAATGACGCTCGAAGAGTGACACTCCGAGCTCGTTCTCGAGCGTCAGAATTCGCCGGCTCACCGCCGATTGCCGAACTCCAAGAATCCGAGCAGCATCGACTTGATGCTCCCTTGGTTAGCGACCACGAGCGCCTGCGACACGCCGAGATAGCTTTCGAGCGAATCCATTGTTCAAAATGAAGCTCCGCAACTCTGGCGCCGAACGCCATAATTCTAAGGAAAACATACCAATTTTCACTAACTCCAGGGACTCGAAAGAGAAAGGCGTCGACTCGATGGCGGGTGATTGTCGGCCGTCACGCCGTCAAATCCACGCCTGTGAGATATTCACGGACAAGA
>NZ_JAINDZ010000138.1 GCF_019802345.1 Methylosinus sp. Sm6
AAAATCTCGCCTATGTCATCTACACCTCCGGTTCGACCGGAAAACCAAAAGGCGTCATGGTCGAACATCGGGGGCTGTGCAATCTCGTCACGGCGCTGGCGCGCGATTACGACGTCGGTTCGACAGATCGACTCTTGCAATTCTCCTCATTCGGTTTCGACATGTCCGTCGAAGAGATCTTCCTCGCGCTTTCGTGCGGAGCCGCCCTGGTGCTGCGGACTGACGCTTGGCTCGTCGGCGCAGGCGAATTCTGGAGTCTTTGCAAAAAGAACGGCGTGACATTCCTCAATTTGCCGCCGTCCTTCTGGCAAACTTTGATCCCCTCACATTCGGGCGAAGTTCCCACCACGCTCCGCCAGATCGCGCTCGGCGGCGAAAACATCGCATCAGGCTTCTTGCGGCGCTGGTTTGAGGAAAGCGGATCCGTCGCAAAGATCGTCAACGCTTATGGCCCCACGGAGGCGACCGTCAACGCGTCTATCGGCGCGCTTGCCAAGGGATGCGCCGAAAACGTCATTGGGCGTCCGATCTCGAACACTCGGATATATATTCTGGACGCGCGGGGGCGTCCGGCTCCGCTCGGAGTTCGGGGGGAGATTTACATAGGGGGCGCGGG
>NZ_JAINDZ010000139.1 GCF_019802345.1 Methylosinus sp. Sm6
GACATCCTCGGCGACGTGCGCGGCGCATTGCTCCAGGCGATCGAGGGACGGCGGGATTTCGACGAGTTTCGAAAGGGCCTCGAACCGCTGTTGAAAGAGAAGGGGTGGTGGGGCAAGGCGCAGCAGATCGATCCGCTCACCGGCAAGCCCGTCGAGGTGCAGCTCGGCTCCGCGCGGCGGCTGCGGACCATCTATTGGGCCAACGTCAACACGGCCTATGCCGCCGGCGAATGGGAGCGCACCTGGCGCACGCGGCGCGTGCTGCCTTACGTCGAATATTTGATCTCGACCGCGCTGCATAAGCGCGAGGAACATCTCGAGTGGGTCGGCACGATCCTCGAGGTGGAGGATCCATGGTGGGACACACATTGGCCGCCGAACGGCTGGGGCTGCCTATGCCGCACCGCCCAGCTGTCGGAGGACGAAGCGCAGGGACGTCCGCATTTCGGCAAGCCGCCGCCGGATTTCGGCATGGCGGTATTCGTGAACAAGCGCACCGGCGAAATCTCGCGCGTGCCGATCGGCATCGATCCCGGCTGGAACAACAACCCCGGAAAGTTCCGCATGCGCATGGCGGCCGATCTCATCGCCGGCAAGCTCGACG
>NZ_JAINDZ010000013.1 GCF_019802345.1 Methylosinus sp. Sm6
ACAAGCCGGACCCACGCCAATACGAGATAATACTATGCCTATCTTGAACCGGACAGCCGTGGGCTTGTCCCGGCCATGACGGCGCTGCGCATTCCAAGCCGCGGGGCGTTTCGACGTGGAGCCGATGGCTCTATAGTGGCGCGCGAATCTCCCGCCTCGGGCGAGGAGCCCTCAGCTGCGATCCGGCCATTCTCCATGCCCCTCACGCTTCGTTTTCTGGCGCTTGCGGCGCTGCTGCCGCTCTGCGCATGCGGCGATCGCGAGAGCGTCGCGCCCGAACCCGGAGAGCCGAGCTTCTATCGCTCGCTGGCCGCGCCCGGAGCCCGGGTCGACGCGCGGGCGGCGCGCGAGATGATCTCTCTCTATCGGCGCAACAACGGCCTCTCGGCGCTCGCGCTCGACGACACGCTGCAGGAAGCGGCGCAATCTCAGGCCGACGCGATGGCCGGCGCCAATTCGCTCGACCATAATGTGCGCGGCACGCTCGACAAGCGCCTCACGGCGCGCGGACTGAAGAGCGCCAGCGCGGCGGAGAATGTCTCGGCCGGCTATCACACGCTCGCCGAGGCTTTTTCCGGCTGGCGGCAGTCGCCGCCGCACAATCGCAATCTGCTGATGAAAGGCGCGACCCGCATGGGGATCGCCACCGCTTATGCGCCCGGGACGCGCTACAGGGTCTATTGGGCGCTCATCCTGGCCGATTGAGCGCGCGCGGCGGTCACGCGCGCTTCTTGCGCTTGCCGCGGCCGCGCGGAGAGCGCTTGGCTGTCGCGTCGTCGCGCTCATAGCGCACGCCGAGGAAGAACAGAATTTTCGCTCCGCCCGCAGCCGGCGGCGGGCTCGCCGCGGCTCTCGCGTTCGGCGTGAACGCTATGATCTCGCCCATGCCATCGCCCCTCGCGACGCCGCGCCGCGACTCGCGCGAGACGCAGTCGCGATTGCTAGCAGAAACGGCGACAGTTAATGTCGCGTCAACGCAATGGTCCTAAAACTGTCATTTCGGGTTCCTTCCTTCGGTGCGATTGTCGATGCCTCACGGCGAGAGTGAACGACGGTTGGCGGATGCGGCGCTGCTGAGAGCGACCGTCGACCAGTTCCTCATGCGCCCCACGCATCGCCCGATCGATCTCGATCAGTTCGAAAAGCTCGCCTGCGGCCTCGTCCAGCTGCTCGACGCCGAGTCCGTCGCCGATTGCGCGGGCGATCTTTGCGGACATGCCGAAACGCCTGCGGCCGTCATCGCCGCGCTTTTAGAAAAGGGCGGCCGGTCGGCGCGCATCGTCTTCGAGCGCGCTGCGGCGCTGCATCCGGGGCTCGTCCGCGTCACTGCCGAGCATGGGCCGGCCGAGCTCGCCGCGGCGATCGCGCGGCGCGAGACGCTCGACCGCAAGATCGTCGCCGCTCTCGCCTCGCGCGGCGAGAGCGAGGTGCTCTGCGCGCTCGCCGCGAATCGGCGCATCCATCTCGATCAAGCGGCGCGGCGCGCCCTCGTGCAGATGGGCCGCGACGATCTGAAGCTCGCGCGCGTCCTGCTCGATCGCGACGATCTGTCGCTCGACGCCGAGCCCCTGTTCCTCGCCGCCGACACGCACGAGCGGCGGGCTATCGTCAGGGAGGCGAGCGCCCGTGCGCTGGCCTCGGTCGGGTCGGACGCGCTCGCCCGGGCGCCGGCGCAGATCGCCGGACGAATCAGGGAATGCGCGCTGGCGCGAGACGCGGAGGCGCTGGCTGCGGTTCTGGCCGAAGGGCTCGACTGCCGCAAGGCGCGGGCGCGCGCCATTCTCGCGGATCCGGGCGGCGAGGCGCTGGCGCTGGCGCTGCTGGCGCTCGGCGTCGACGAGGACGCCGCGATCCGCATCTTTCTCGGCGCGGAGCGCGCGGCGCCGGATGTCGCGCGCGTGCGCGCGCTGGTCGCGCTGATGCGCTCGACCCCGGCGCGAGCGGCGCAGCGGCTGGTCGCGGCGATGACCGGAGCGATTCGGCCGGAGAAGGAGCGCGCCGCTTCGCCTTCGGCCCAGCGTCCTCAGGCCGCCGAGATCGGCCTCACGCAGCGCAGGAACGGCCGGCGGCGGCTCGGCTCCAAGGTCAGGCTGTAGGCGCGAGGTCGACGAAAGGCCGCCCGTCGCGATCCTCGATCTCGACGAGCCAGAGGTCCCCGTCGAAGGCGATCTCCTTCTTCATCCGCTCCTCGGCCTCGAAGGGCGCGATCCATTCGTCGCGGTGGAGCCGCGTGAACAGGCGGTCGACGCCCTCGGGAAGCTCCTCGCTCTGCGGCGCCGGCCCGAGCAGGGCGGCGCGCCCGTCGAGGCGGTCGATCTTCACGAACACCGCGCCGGCCTCGGCCGCCCCACGCCGGCGCAGCATGGCGCTCGCCCCGGCGATCTCGGCGTGGCGAATCAGGGCGGCGACGAAGAGATCGGAGCGAAGGCGCATCGGTCGTCAGTTGGTCCGAGCCGGCGGCGTCGGAGGAGCAGGATGGGGCGCCGGAGCAGGAGCCGCCGCCGCGGCTTTCGTGCGCAGACGGCGCAGAACCGCCGCGTCCAGCTCGCCATTGGCCGGCAGCCCATTGGCGCGCTCGAATTTTTCGAGCGCTCGCCGCGTCCCCGCGCCCATGACGCCGTCGGTCTGGACAGAATAGCCCAATTTCGCGAGCGCCTGCTGCGCTTGCCGGATGTTTTTCTCGGCTTCGCCGGCTTTCGCGGGGGCGCTGCCGAGCAGGGCGCCGATCGAATCCGCGTGGCGCTTCTCCGCCGGGCGCGGCTCGGCCTTCGCGGCAGCGGGCTTGAGAGCCGCAGGCTCCGGGATCGGCTCGTCGATCGGCGCGCGCAGCGGCGCCGGGGGCGTCTCGAGACGCGCGCGCCGCGCCTCGGGCTCCGGCCGCCCCTTCTGGAACAAAGGCGCCGGATGGCGGCCATCCTGCAGATAGAGCGCATTGAGCGGCACGCCGACGCCGGCGAGCGCGGCGACGCTCAGAAAGACGAGGGCGCGGCGGCGTCCGCCGAACAGGCGGGTCGCCGAGGTCTTCTTGCCGCCGCGGCCGGCGCGGCGCTTCTGCTCGCGGCGATCGTCGTCGAGCAGCATGTCGTGATTGGCGGCGGCGAGAGCTTCACGCAATTTTCTTCACCATCATGTCGTCGCGGATTTCGATGTCGTCGTGGAGATCGACGTCCCCCTGGCGGATCGCGCTGCGGCGCGCGATCGTCTCGATCCTGGCGAGAGCGGGCGGGCGGCTCTGATGCGGCCGGCAGTCCAGCGGCAGGCGCACCGTCACGCAGGTGCCGCGCTGCGGCGCGCTCTCGACGGCGATCGCGCCGCCGTGCAGCCCCACGAGGCCGCGCACGACGGAGAGGCCGAGGCCGGTTCCTTCGAAGGCGCGGTCATGGCAGGCGCTGGCCTGGAAGAAGGGATTGCCGAGCCGGCCGAGGTCGGAAGCGGCGATGCCGACGCCGCTGTCGCTCACCGCGATGGCCAGCCGATTGCCGTCCGGATAGAGCCGCACCGTCACGCGCCCGCGGGCGGGCGTGAACTTCACGGCGTTGGACAGGAGATTGATGAGGATCTGCTTGCAGGCGCGCTTGTCGCCGATGATCTCCTGCAGTCCGGCGGCGTAATCGCTCACGAGCTCGACCTCGGCCTGTTCGGCCTTGAGCTGCATCATCTTCACGCATTGATCGACGAGCTCGGGCGCGGAGAAAGGCTCCGGCACGATCTGCATCGATCCCGATTCGATCTTCGACATGTCCAGAATCGAATTGACGACGGCGAGCAAATGCTGGCCCGAATTGTGGATGATCTCCGCATATTCGCGGCGCTTGACGGGATCGGCCGGGGCGAGCTGCTCGCTGGCCAGCATGTCCGAGAAGCCGATGATGGCGTTGAGCGGCGTGCGCAGCTCATGGCTCACATTGGCGAGGAAGCGGGTTTTGCCGACGCTGGCGAGCTCGCTCTCGCGGCGGGCCTCGGCGAGAGCCTCTTCCGCGCGGCGCGCCGCGGTCACATCGCTGACAAAGCAGATCACCCGCGCCCCGCCCTGCGTCGGCCGGCTGCGCGCTTCGAAGATATGGAACACCGGCTCGGCGTAGTCGCCGGCGCCGGCCGTGGAGCCGACGCGCAGCCGCAGCTCGGCGGACGCCGGCGCGTCTGTCGCGATCGTGTCGGAGACGAGCTTCAGAAAGGCCGGGCGGTCGGCCACATGGACGCGATGAAAGAAGCCGCGCCCCATCAGATCGCGCGCCTCGAGCCCGTAGATTCTGTGCCGCTCGCCGATGACGCGGGAAACGGCTCCGCCTTCGTCGAATCCGATGATCAGATCGCCGGCCGATTCGCAGAGCAGAGCGATGTCCGCGGTCTTGCGGCGCGCCTCGCCCGCGTCGAAGCGTGTGACGCGGATCGCCGCCGCGGCGAGCGCCACGGCATAAGCGAGGAGCGGCGCGGCGAGGAGCAGGGCGTAGCTCTCGCCGCGGGCCAGGGCGGCGATCGTCAGCAGAGCAAGAGCGGCGGCGGTCGCCGCGCCGAGGAGCGTGATATCGACGGCCAGCGTCGCCTCGACGAGCCCGATCGCGAGCAGCGGGCCGGCGGCGGCGGTCGAGGCGCCGCAAATCAGCACGGCGGCTCCGGCGAAGATCGGCCAGCCGACGGCCGAGACCGCTTGCGCCACGCGCAGATCGTCGAAGCGCAGCAGCGCGACGACCGACAACAGCGGAAGCTGCGCGAGCGCGAACAGCAGGCTCTCGCCGGAGCTCGGCGCGCCCGCGGCGACCACCCACAGCGGCGCCGCCAGCAGGACGGCCGCGGCGAGCGCGAGGCGCGGCGCGAGGAAGGCGACGCGCCGCGCGCGCTCGGCTTCGGCGAGCGCCCGGCCCGATTGCGCCAGCCGCTCGATCCAGTCTCTCGAGGCTGCCGGCCAAGTTACAGAAAGCTTAGGCAAATTCGCGCTCCTGTTCACCGGGCACTCTGGCAAATCCGTCTTAAGTGACTGCTAAGCCGATTGCGCGAAGGACGCCTTTGCGACGCATGGCGAGGCGAATGCGCCTTATGGTTTGCAACTTCTTGCCGCAAGCGGCGCGAGATCGCGCGAAATCTTTACCCCGAGGTAGCAATCGAGGCGGATTGTGGGCGCGGCGACGAAGCCGTCGCGACGAAGGGGCCGCCACCGTGCTGTTCTTGCTCAAATGTATGATCTTCCTGGGAATCGTCCTTCTCGCCATCGCCGCCCGCGAAGGCGGCGAGCGCGACGCGCATGTCGCCGGCCGCTCGCCGGCGCGGGGCGGCGGTGCGAGCGAGGCGGCGGCGAGCCTCGGCGCGGCGCGGGCGGCCATTTCGGACATTGCGGGCCGGGCGGCGGATCAGGCGGCGGGCCGGGTCGCGGAGGCGGCGCGCGACCATTGCCTCGCGCATCCGCTCGACTGCCTGCGCGCCGCCGAAAAGCTGCAAGCGGCCAAGATCGAGCCCGGCAAGCGCTGAGGAGCTCCCGGCGCCGTGCTTGCATCCGAGGAGGCGATTGCGCGAAAACGGACAGTCGCCATATTAGACTGGGCGTTGCGCGCTCACCCTCGGGCGACGGACAATCGGGCGACGGACATGGCCATAGACGAGATCATCGGCAATTTCGAAATGCTCGACGAGTGGGAGGACCGCTACCGCTACCTCATCGAGCTCGGCCGCACGCTGGAGCCTCTGCCCAAGGAGGCCTATACCGAGGAGAACAAGGTGCGCGGCTGCGCCAGCCAGGTGTGGCTGGAGAGCAAATCGAGCAAGGAGGGGCCGGGCGCGCCGATCCTCTCGTTCCGCGGCGACAGCGACGCCCATATCGTGCGCGGCCTCGTCGCGCTGATCCTCGCGCTCTATTCGGGCCGTCCGGCGGATGAGATCACGGGGCTCGACGCCATGCCGCTGTTCACCGACCTCGGCCTCGCCCAGCATTTGACGCCCCAGCGCAGCAATGGCGTGCGCTCCATGGTCGAGCGCATCAAGAACGAGGCGCGGGCCGCTCTGGCTTGATCGGGCGCCATAGGTTGTGGTCCTCCGTGCTTCGAGATGCGCCTTTCAGGCGCTCTTCAAGCACGAGGGGACTGTTTTTTGCGACAAAAACCCGCTCTCTCGTCCTGAGCAGCCTGCGAAGCAGCCGTCTCGAAGGACGGGCCGCCGCTACATTCTTCACGCCTCACATATTGCCGAGGCACACATATTTGATCTCGAGATAGTCCTCGATGCCGTATTTCGAGCCCTCGCGCCCCATGCCCGACTGCTTGACGCCGCCGAACGGCGCCGCCTCGCTCGACATCAGCGATTCGTTCACCCCGACCATGCCGAACTCCAGCGCCTCGGCGACGCGGAAGGCGCGGGCGAGATCGCGGCTGTAGAAATAGGCGGCGAGTCCGTATTGCGTGGAGTTGGCGAGGCGAATGGCGTCCGCCTCGTCGGTAAAAGTGGTGATCGCCGCCACCGGCCCGAATATCTCCTCGCTGAAAATCTGCATGTCGGGGTCGACGCCCGCGATCACGGTCGGAGTGAAAAAGGTCCCGCCGAGCGCATGACGGGAGCCGCCGGTCAGCACTTTTGCGCCGCGCGCGCGCGCGTCGGCGACGAGGCGCTCGACTTTTTGGGCCGCGGCTTCCTCGATCAGCGGGCCGATGACGACGCCGGGCTCGACGCCGCGGCCGACCTTCAGCGCAGCGACGGCGGCGGCGAGCTTTTCCGCGAAAGCGTCGACGACGCCGCTCTGCACCAGGAAGCGATTGGCGCAGACGCAGGTCTGGCCGCTGTTGCGATATTTGGTCGCCAGCGCGCCCTTCACCGCGAGATCGAGATCGGCGTCGGCAAAGACGATGAAAGGCGCGTTGCCGCCGAGCTCCATCGAGCATTTCTGCACATTCTCCGCCGCCTGGCGGAGAAGAATTTTTCCGACCTCGGTCGAGCCGGTGAAGGTGATCTTGCGGACGTTGCGGTTGCCGGTGAGCTCGGCGCCGACGGGAGCCGGGTCATTGGTCGTCACGACGTTGAACACGCCGTCCGGCACGCCGGCGCGCTGGGCGATCTCCGCGAGGGCGATGGCCGAGAGCGGCGTCAGCTCGGCCGGCTTCACCACCATCGTGCAGCCGGCGGCGATGGCCGCGCCCGCCTTGCGGCAGATCATCGCGGAAGGAAAATTCCAGGGCGTGATCGCCGCCGTGACGCCGATCGCCTGCTTCATCACCAGAATGCGCTTGTCGCGCGACTGCTGCGGGATGATGTCGCCATAGACGCGGCGGCCCTCCTCGGCGAACCAGTCGAGATAGGCCGCGCCATAGGCGATCTCGCCGCGCGCCTCGGCGAGCGGCTTGCCCTGCTCGGCGGTGAGAATCTGCGCGAGCCGCTCCTGCTCGGCGATGAGGAGATCGTGCCAGCGCCGTAAAATCTGCGCCCGCTCCTTGGCGAGACGTCCGCGCCAGTCGGGGAGCGCGCGCGCCGCCGCTTCGATCGCCCGCCGCGTTTCGGCCGCCCCCATGTCCGGGACCTCCGCGATGGCGGCGCCGGTCGCCGGATCGCGAACGGCGAAGGTCGCACCGCTGTCGGCGCCGACGAAGGCGCCATCGATGAAAGCCTGCTGGCGAAAGGGACGGGGCTCTCTGGCGGTCATCTCGGCTGCGCTCCGGACGCGAAACGAAGGGGTCCTCGAATACGGCGCCTTCGCCTCCCGACACAACATCCGCGTCCAGCAATTCCGTGAGCGGCGGCCGGGCGCTGCGCTCGCGCTGCCTGAAATCCGGCGCTTTCTCCGCTTATTGGGCCCGCTTCCCGCCCCGGCGGAACCGCGGCCCGGCGTCGCGCGTCTTATCCGAAGCGAAGCGCAATCTGATATGGCTTCACGGCCGAAATCCGACATAATCGCGGGAATCACGGCGCGGCCGCGCTCGCGCCCTTGGCAATTCTCGAAAGCGAGGCCCGACCTTGGCCGAAGTCCAATCCGTTCTCCCGGTCACGCGATTTCTCATGACTCGGCGGCGCGCGCTCGCCGCTCTGTCGAGTCTCGCCGGCCTCGTCACGCCCGGATGGGCGATCCGCGCCGCTTACGCCGCGCCGGAGCCGGGAGAGGTCGAGAGCCGCGGCCTGTCGATCTTCGGCGATTTTTCCGAGCCGCCGGATTTCAGGTCCTTCGCCTATGTGAATGTCGATGCGCCCAAGGGCGGGACGCTGACGGTTCAGCCCACCGTGAACTCCAACGGCGCCTTCGACTCGTTCAATCCCTTCATCCTGCGCGGCAATCCCGCCGCGGGCGCGGCGATGATCTATGATTCGCTGATGGTCGAGAGCCTCGACGAGCGCGATGTGGCCTATGGCCTCGTCGCCGAGAAGGTGCGCATCTCCGCCGACAGGCTCACCTACACGTTTTTTCTGCGCAAGGAAGCGCGCTTCCATGACGGCTCGCCGCTCACGGCGCATGACGCCGCCTTCTCGCTGAACATCATCAAGACGGAAGGCAGCCCGGTCTATTCGCAGCTGCTCCTCGATCTCGAGAGCGCCGTCGCCGTCGCCGACGATATTCTCGTCGTCAAGCTCGCGCCGACCCGCTCCCGCAAGCTGCCGCTCATCGTCGCCGGCATGCCGATCTTCTCGAAAGCCTATTACACGGCCCATAAGTTCAACGAGTCGAGCCTCGAGCCGCCGCTCGGCTCGAGCGGCTACAAGATCGGCAAGTTCGAGGCGGGCCGCTATATCTCGCTGGTCCGCGTTGCCGATTATTGGGGCAAGGATCTGCCGGTGAATGTCGGGCAGGGCAATTTCGACGTCGTCCGCTATGAATATTATGGCGATCTCAATGTCGCTTTCGAGGCGTTCAAATCCGGCGCGATCTCGGTGCATGAGGAGTTCGTCTCGGCCAATTGGGCGAAGGGCTATGATTTCCCCGCCGTGCGCGACGGGCGGATCAAGCGCGAATTGATCCCCGATCACAACATGTCCGGCATGCAGGGCTGGCATTTCAACACCCGCCGCGCGAAGTTCAAGGATCCGCGCATTCGCGAGGCGCTCGGCTACGCCTTCGATTTCGAATGGTCGAATCAGAATTTGTTCTACGGCGCCTATAAGCGCACGACCTCCTATTTCGAGAATTCGGATCTGAAGGCGGAAGGCCCGCCCAGCGCCGAGGAGCTCGCTCTGCTCGAGCCTTTCCGCGACAGGCTGCCTCGGGAAGTCTTCGGCGAGCCGTTCCGTCCGCCCGTTTCGGACGGCTCCGGCCAGGACCGCAATCTGCTGCGCAAGGCGACCGAGCTGCTGCTCGCCGCCGGCTGCACGCGCAAGAACGGCGTGATGCTGTTGCCGGACGGCGAGCCGCTCGAGTTCGAGTTTCTCGAACATCAGCAATCGCTCGAAAAGCTGATCCTGCCCTTCATCAAGAACCTCAAGCTCATCGGCGTGAACGCCTCGCTGCGTTTCGTCGACTCGGCGCAATGGAAGCGCCGGCTCGACGATTATGATTTCGACGTGATGTCGATCCGCTTCATCGTCGTCTACACGCCGGGCGACGATCTGCGCGCCTTCATCGGCTCGAAGGCGGCGACGACGCCGGGCTCGCAGAATTACGCCGGCGTCGCCGATCCGGTGGTCGACGCGCTGATCGAGAAAGCCGCCGCCGCCAATTCGCGCGCCGAGCTGCGGACGGTGATCCATGCGCTCGATCGCGTGCTGATCGCCGGACGTTATTGGATCCCGCATTATTACATGGGCGCGTTCCGTGTCGCCTATTGGGACGCGTTCGGTCGCCCCGAACGCGCGCCGCGCTTCGATCCCGGCATCGGCTCGACTTGGTGGTGGGACGAGGAAAAGGCCAAGAAAATCCATTTCGTGGGGCGCTGAGGGCATGGATCGCCGCCATTCGCCGCTCCTCACGCGTCGCGGCGCGTTGCGGCTCGGAGCCGCCGCGCTCCTCGCCGCGCCCGCGCGCGGAGCTGCGGCGCAGGCGGGCGGCGAATATGAGAGCCATGGCCTCTCGATTTTCGGCGATCTCGAGCTGCCGGTCGATTTCGACCATTTTCCTTACGCCGATCCCGCGGCGCCGATCGGCGGGACGCTCATTCTCGAGCGGCCGGCGACCAAGAACGACAGTTTCGACTCGCTCAACGGCTATATTCTGCGCGGCAATCCGGCGGCGGGGCTCGAGCTTCTGTTCGACCGGCTGATGGCGCCGAGCCTCGACGAGCCGGACGCGGTCTATGGTCTCGTCGCGCGCAGCGTGCGCGTATCGGCGGATCGCTCGACCTATACGTTTTTCCTGCGGCCGGAAGCGCGCTTCCACGACGGCTCGCCGCTCACCGCCCATGACGTGGCCTTCTCGCTCGAGGCGCTGAAGAAGGACGGCCATCCGCTGATCGCGCTGCCCTTGCGCGACATGACGAGCGCGACAGCAAGTTCCGACCATGAGCTCGTCGTCGCTTTCGCGCCGGAGCGCCCGCGCGAATTGCCGGTGCTGGTCGCGAGCCAGCCGATCTTCTCGAAGGCTTATTATCAAGCTCATAAATTCGCCGAGACCACGCTCGAGGCGCCGCTCGGCTCGGGACGCTACCGCATCGCCGCGGTCGAGCCCGGGCGTTACGTCGTTTATGAGCGCGTCGCCGATTATTGGGGCGCCGAGCTGCCGGTCAATCGCGGACAGGGCAATTTCGCGACCATACGCTATGATTATTTCGCCGACGCCGGCGTCGCCTTCGAGGCCTTCAAGGCCGGGACCATCTCGCTGCATGAGGAGTTCCGCGCCTCTTATTGGGCGACCGGCTATGATTTTCCCGCCATGCGCCAGGGGCGCGTCGAGCGCGAGGAGATCCCCGACCGCAACGCCTCCGGCGCGCAAGGCTATTTCCTCAATGCGCGGCGTCCGATCTTTCAGGATGCGCGCATCCGCCGCGCGCTGGTCTACGCCTTCGATTTCGAATGGACCAATCGCAATCTCTTCCACGGCGCCTATCGCCGCACGACCTCCTATTTCGAAAATTCGGATTTGAAAGCGGAGGGCCCGCCCGGCGCCGACGAGGTCGCTCTGCTGGAGCCCTTTCGCGACAAGGCGCCGAAGGAGGTGTTCGGCGAGCCTTTCCGGCCGCCGGCGTCCGACGGCTCCGGCCAGGATCGCGCTTTGCTGCGCAAGGCCTCGGATCTGCTCGCGGCGGCGGGATGCACGCGGCGCGACGGCGTTCTGCTGCTGCCGGACGGCGCGCCCTTCCGCTTCGAATTCCTGCAATTCTCGAGCTTCTACGAGAAGATCACACAGCCCTATATCAAGAATCTGCGGCTGCTCGGCATAACCGCGACCGAGCGCGTCGTCGATTCGGCGCAATATAAGCGTCGCGTCGACGAATTCGACTATGACGTGCGCACCGAACGGCTGCGCATCACCCATTCGCCCGGCGAGGAGCTGCGCGCGCTGTTCGGGTCCGAGCAAGCGGGCATCCCCGGCACGCGCAATATTTCCGGCGTCGCCGATCCGGTCGTGGACGCGCTGATCGCCAAAGCGCTGCAGGCGAGAACGCGCGCGGAGCTGGCGACGGTCTGCCGCGCGCTCGATCGCGTGCTCATCGCGGGAGCCTATTGGGTCCCGCATTGGTACAAGCCTTCGTTCTGGCTCGCCTATTGGGACATGTTCGGGCGGCCCGCGCGCGCGCCGCGCTACGATCCCGGCGTCGCTCAGACCTGGTGGGTCGACACGGACAAGGCCGAGAAGCTCAAAATGACGGGACGCTGAACAATGGGCGCCTATATCGCGCGACGGCTGCTGCTGATGATCCCGACGATCTTCGGCATCATGCTCATCTCCTTCGTGATCGTGCAATTCGCGCCGGGAGGCCCGGTCGAGCGCGTGATCGCGCAGATGCAGGGGCTCGACTCCGGCGCGACCTCGCGCTTCTCGGGGGGCGGCGGCGATGTCGGACGCGGCGGCGGCGCCGGGCAGATCGGCGCCGACGCCGGCGCCAAATATCGCGGCGCGCAGGGGCTCGACCCCAAATTCATCGCCGAGCTGGAAAAACAGTTCGGCTTCGACAAGCCCGCCTGGGAACGCTTCCTGCTGATGGTGAAAAACTACGCCGTCTTCGATTTCGGCCGCAGCTATTTCCGCGACGAGAGCGTGCTGAAGCTGATCGGCGAGAAGCTGCCCGTCTCCATGTCGCTCGGCCTCTGGATGACGCTGATCTCCTATTCGGTGTCGATTCCGCTCGGCATCGCCAAGGCGGTGCGCGACGGCCAGCGCTTCGACGCCTGGACATCCAATCTCATCATCGTCGGCTATGCGATTCCGAGCTTTCTCTTCGCCATGCTGCTGATCGTGCTGTTCGCCGGCGGCTCCTTCTGGCAGATTTTTCCGTTGCGCGGCCTCATGTCTGAAAATTTCGCCGAACTGTCCCTCCCGGCCAAGATCGGCGATTATCTCTGGCATATCGTCCTGCCGGTCTCGGCCATGACGCTCGGCGCCTTCGCGACGCAGACGTTTCTCACCAAGAACTCGTTCCTCGACGAGATCCGCAAGCAGTATGTGCAGACCGCGCGTATGAAGGGCTTGACCGAGAACCGCGTGCTCTACGGCCATGTGTTCCGCAATGCGATGCTGATTGTCGTCTCGGGCTTTCCGGGCGCTTTCGTGCACGCCTTTCTCACCGGCTCGGTGCTGATCGAGACGATCTTCTCGCTCGACGGTCTCGGCTATCTCTCCTATGAATCGATCGTCAATCGTGATTATCCGGTCGTCTTCGCCAATCTCTATATATTCGCGCTGCTCGGCCTCGTGGTGAATCTGCTGTCGGATCTCACCTACACATGGATCGATCCGCGCATCGATTTCGAGACGCGCGAGGTATGATCCGATGAACGAGACGAGAGCCTTCTCCCTCGACACGCAGCCGCGCATCGCGCCGGCGATTCCCGGCGACGGGCTGCTGCGGCTGCGTCCGATCGACCGCCGGCGGCTCGCCAATTTCAAGGCCAATCGTCGAGGCTTTCTGTCCTTCTTCCTGTTCATGGCGCTGTTCGTCATGTCGCTGATGGCCAACTTCATCGCCAACGACAAGCCGATCCTCGCCTATTACAAGGGCGAGCTGCTGTTCCCGGCGTTCAGGGATTATCCGGAGGAAAAATTCGGCGGATTTCTCGCCCGCACCGACTATCGCGATCCGGTGATCGAGAAGGAGATCGAGGCCAATGGCTGGATGCTGTGGCCGCCGGTCCGCTACTCCTACGACACGCATAATCTCGATCTGCCGACGCCGGCGCCTTCGCCGCCCACCTGGGCGCTGAGCAAGGCGCAATGCGAGGCGGCCGCGGCCAAGAAGCTCGGACCTCAGAACGCGCATCTCGGCTGCTCGGCGATCGAATGGAATTGGCTCGGCACCGACGATCAGGGCCGCGACGTCGTGGCGCGGCTGCTCTATGGGTTCCGCATCTCGGTGCTGTTCGGCCTCATCCTGGCGGGAGTCTCGTCGGTGATCGGCGTTGCGGCGGGAGCTGTGCAGGGCTTTTTCGGCGGGCGCGTCGATCTCGTGTTCCAGCGCTTCATCGAAGTGTGGTCGTCGCTGCCGCAACTCTATCTGCTCATCATCATCTCGTCCTTTCTCGTGCCGGGCTTCTTCGTCCTGCTCGGCATATTGCTGCTGTTCTCCTGGGTCTCGCTCGTGCATGTGGTGCGGGCGGAGTTCCTGCGCGCGCGCAATTTCGAATATGTGAATGCGGCGCGGGCGCTCGGCCTCTCCAACTTCCGCATCATCACGCGGCATCTTCTGCCCAATGCGACGGTCGCGACCTTGACCTTCCTGCCCTTCGTGCTCAATTCCTCGATCACGACGCTGACCTCGCTGGACTTCCTCGGCTTCGGCCTGCCGCCGGGCTCGCCCTCGCTCGGCGAGCTGCTGCTGCAGGGCAAATCCAATCTCCAGGCGCCCTGGCTCGGCCTCACCGGCTTCGTGATCATCGCGCTGATGCTCTCGCTCCTGGTGTTCATCGGCGAGGCGGTGCGCGACGCTTTCGACCCGAGAAAGACGTTTCGGTGAGAAGATGCTAGAGTCTGCAGGGAGAGTTTACCCATGAACAAGATCGTCCGCGAACATTACCCCGCCTCGCAATTGCCCGCCGATCTGCGCGAGGAGATCGGAGACGACGCGAAGGTCACTGTGACGATTGTCGTGGAGGACACGCCCGAGAGAGCAGGCGAAGGCCTAAGCTGGTTCGATCGGCACAAGCACATTCAGCGCGACTATTATAAGTCCACGGAAGAGGTCAATGAATATGTCCGGGCGCTGCGTGACGAGTGGAGCCATCGCGAGCGATGACAATCAAGGGCTACCTCGACGCCAATATCTTCATTCTCGCTTTTGAGCGGCAGGGACCCGTTTCCGATTGCGCCCGGTCTGTTTTCGACCTGGTCAACGAAAGAGGCGCGGTGGCCGTGATAAGCGAGCTTCTCGTCGCCGAGCTTCTCGTTCATCCCATTCGTAAAGGCGATGATCGGCTTGCGGCCGTCTACAGCGAGTTGCTCGGATCGCCAACCGGCTTCGAAACTCGACCGATCGACCGGCAAGTCCTCGTCGAGGCCGCCAGACAACGGGCGATCCGAGGAAAAACGAAGCTTCCGGATGCTATCCATGTCGCCACGGCGCGCCTGCATGCCTGTCGCGCGTTCGTGACGGCGGATCGCAAGCTCGAGGTCGCGATGGATCTCGAGTCGATCGACCTCGGCCCACATACCGTAGAAGCGATCCGCGCCCTCGCATGACCCACTCCCCCCTCCTCGATGTCCGCGACCTCTCCATCGCCTTCGCGCAAGGCGGCAAGGAGACGCTCGCGGTCGATAAAGTCTCTTTCTCGCTGGAGCGCGGGCGCACGCTGGCGCTCGTCGGCGAATCCGGCTCCGGCAAATCGCTCACCGCGCTCTCCATCGTGCGATTGCTGCCGCCCGGAGCGATCCTTCCTTCTGGACGCATCGGCTTTGCGGGCGAGGACATATTGACGCTCTCGGACGCCAAGCTGCGCGCCATTCGCGGCGCCAAGATCACCATGGTGTTCCAGGAGCCGATGACCTCGCTCAATCCGCTGCACACGATCGAGCGGCAGATCGGCGAGATTCTCGAGCTGCATGGCGCGCGCGGCGTGGAGAAGATTCGCGCGCGAGTCGTCGAGCTGCTCGAGGAGGTCGGCATTCCGAACCCGACCGAGCGGCTCGGCGCCTATCCACATCAATTGTCCGGCGGCCAGCGTCAGCGCGTGATGATCGCCATGGCGCTCGCCAATCGGCCCGATCTGCTCATCGCCGACGAGCCGACAACGGCGCTCGACGTCACCGTGCAGGCGCAGATTCTCGCTCTGCTCGAGCGCGTGCAGAAGACCTATGGCATGGCCATGCTGTTCATCACCCATGACCTCGGCCTCGTGCGGCGCTTCGCCGATGATGTTTGCGTGATGCAGCACGGCCGCATCGTGGAGAAAGGCGACGTCGAGACGGTGTTCTCCGCGCCCCAGCATCCCTACACCAAGGCGCTGCTCGCCGCCGAGCCCAAGGGCGCGCCGCCGGAAGAGGATGTGAACGCGCCGGTGCTGGTCGCCGCCGACGACCTCAAAGTCTGGTTCCCGATCAAGCGCGGCTTCATGCGCCGCACGGTCGGCCATATCAAAGCGGTCGACGGCGTCACGCTCGCGGTGCGCCAGGGCTCGACGGTCGGCGTCGTCGGCGAATCGGGCTCCGGCAAGACGACGCTCGGCCTCGCGCTGCTGCGCCTCATCAGATCGGACGGGCCGATCCTCTATCTCGGCGAGCGCATCGACGCCAAGACCGTCGCCGAAATGCGCCCGCTGCGCCGCGACATGCAGATCGTCTTCCAGGATCCTTACGGCTCGCTGTCGCCGCGCATGTCGGTCGCCGAGATCGTCGCCGAAGGCCTCGGCGTGCAGATGCGCGGGCTCTCGCTCGACGAGACGCGCGAGATCGTCGCGCAGGCGCTGGCCGAGACCGGGCTCGATCCGGCGATGATGGATCGTTATCCGCACGAGTTCTCGGGCGGCCAGCGCCAGCGCATCGCCATCGCCCGCGCCATCGTGCTGAAGCCGAAATTCATCGTGCTCGACGAGCCGACCTCGGCGCTCGACATGTCGGTGCAGGCGCAGATCGTCGACCTCCTGCGCGATCTGCAGGTCAGGCACCAGCTCGCCTATCTCTTCATCAGCCATGATCTCAAGGTGGTGAAATCGCTCGCCGCCCATCTCATCGTGATGCGCCACGGCAAGGTGGTGGAGGAGGGGCCGGCGGTCGATGTCTTCGCCGCGCCGAAGAGCGATTACACGCGGGCGCTGTTCGCCGCCGCCTTCCGCATCGAGACCGAGAATCACAAGATCGACCCGGCGGCGTGAGCGGCCGGCAAGCTCCTTGCCTTCGCAGCCGGAACGGCCGAAGAATTGCGGTGGGCAGCCCGCCGAGGAGAGACGAGAACATGAGCCAGCTGCAGGATTGGTCGGAACAAGCCACGCCGATCGATTTCGTCGACAAGGAAAGCTGGCCGATTCACGCCGAGACCTTGCCGCCGCCCATCGCGGCCTTCGCCAAGGCCAGCGGCTTCGACGGCAAGGCGGGCGCGCATTTATTGGCGCCGGGGCCGGATGGCGCGCCGGCGCTGGTTCTGTTCGGCCTCGAGGCGCCGAGCGCGCGTCATCGCGATCCTTTCCTGCCGGGCAAGCTCGCGACCGTGCTGCCCGCGGGCCTCTATCGCCTGCGCGAGGGCGTCGACGACCCTGCGGCGGCGGCGCTGGGCTTTCTCCTCTCGGCCTATTCCTTCACGCGCTATCGCGAGCGCAAGAATGAGGAGCCGCGCCTCTGCGCGCCGCAGCAGACTGACCGCGACCGCATCGAGCGCGTCGCCGCGGCGATTTGCTTCGGCCGCGATCTCGTCAACACGCCGGCCAATGATCTCGGACCGACAGCGCTCGCCGAGGCGGCGCTGCAGCTCGCGGCGAGGCATGGGGCAGAGGCGCGCGTCATCGCCGGCGACGCTCTGCTCGCCGAGAATTTCCCGTTGATCCATGCCGTCGGCCGCGCCGCCGCCGAGCCGCCGCGGCTCGTCGACATTACGTTCGGCCCGGAAAGCGCGCGTAAGGTCACGCTGGTGGGCAAGGGCGTCTCATTCGACAGCGGCGGCCTCGACATCAAGCCCGGCGGCGCCATGCTGCTGATGAAGAAGGACATGGGCGGCGCCGCCACGGCGCTCGCCCTCGCCGACATGCTGATGGGCGCGAAGACGCCGCTGCGCCTGCGCGTGCTGCTGCCGATCGTCGAGAACGCCATTTCGGCGAACGCCATGCGGCCGGGAGACATTTATCCGAGCCGCAAGGGCCTTTCGGTCGAGATCGGCAACACCGACGCCGAAGGGCGTCTCGTCCTCGCCGACGCGCTGGCGCTGGCGAGCGAGGACGAGCCCGATTTGCTCATCGATTTCGCCACGCTCACCGGCGCCGCGCGCGTCGCCCTCGGACCGGACTTGCCGGCTCTCTACACCGGCGACGACGCGCTGGCGCAGGAGATCGAGGCGCATGGCCGCAAGCTCGGCGATCCGGTCTGGCGCCTGCCCTTGTGGGAGCCATATGACTCCCAGCTCGACGGCAAGGCGTCCGATCTCGTCAATGTGTCGAGCGGGCCGCATGCCGGCTCGATCACCGCGGCCTTGTTCCTGCGGCGCTTCGTCTCGGCGCCGGAGCGCTGGGCGCATTTCGACCTCTTCGCCTGGAACGCCTCGGCCAAGCCCGGGCGGCCGGAGGGCGGCGAGATTCAAACCGCGCGGCTGCTCTTCGATCTCATCGAGGAGCGCGCCGTCCGCTGGAGCGCGAACAAGAAGTGAGCGACGCATTCGACAAGCGCCTGACGCCGGCGCGCCCCGATCTCGCCGCGCGCCATCTCGAAGGCCGCGTGCAGGCGGCCCGCTTCGTCGAGGGGCGGCGCATGCAGGTGAAGGAGGGCGTCGCCGATTTGAAGCGCGAGCCGCGCCCCGACGCGCGGCTCGACACGCAGGCGCTCTATGGCGAGATCGTCACCGTTTACGATGAAGAAGAGGGCTGGGCCTGGGCCCAGCTCGCGCGCGATTCCTATGTCGGCTGGCTGCCCGCCAATCTGCTGTGGAGCCGCATCGAGCGCCCGACGCATCGCGTGCGCGTCCCGCGCGCCTTCGTGTTTCCGCGCCCGGACATAAAGGACCCGCCGCTGCTCGCTCTGCCGCTCGGCGCCGAGATCGAGATCGTCAGCGAGCGCGACTCTTTTCTCGTCGCGGCCGACGGCGGCTTCGTCTACGCAACGCATCTCGCGCCGCGCGCGGAGCGCTTCGCCGATTTCGTCGCCTTCGCCGAAATGCTGATCGGCGCGCCCTATCTGTGGGGCGGCAAATCCTGGCTCGGGATCGATTGCTCCGGCCTCGTGCAGACGTCGCTCGCCTTCGCCGGCGTCGAGGCGCCGCGCGACACCGATCTGCAGGAGAAGGCGCTGGGCGAGCCGCTGCCCGAGGGCGCGGCGCTGCGGCGCGGCGACCTCGTGTTCTGGAAGGGCCATGTCGGCGTGATGCGCGACGCGGAGACGCTGCTGCACGCCAACGCCCACCATATGCAGGTCGCGAGCGAGCCTTTTGCGCCCGCGCGCGCGCGCATTCTGGCGGCGGGCTCGCCGGTGACGAGCGTGCGGCGGCTGACGTAGCCGCTGGCGGCGGCGCGCGAAACGGAAGCTGTCGCCGCGAAGGATTTGGGCCGGGTGATGTCCCGGCCCGCGAGGCTCTATCGCTGAGCGATCATGCCTGCTTTTAAAAATGTTTCCTATGGCGCTCGTGCTCGGTCATGGTTCCGGGCGCGAAGGCGACGCCGCGCAGCACCTCGGCGAAGCCCGCCGTCTTCACCGTCGTGAATTTGGCGCCGGCCGGCAGCGTCGTGGCCGCGAGATCGTCGACAATCCTGACCAGCCTGTTCGGAGCGGCCCCCTGGTCGCCGGCTCCGCTCACCGTCGAGGTGACGGCCCAGATCGTGACGGTTCCGTCACGGTTCACGCGCCCCGTCAGATTGCGCAGTCCGTCCGTGGCCGGCGACCAGGGAAGGTTCTTGTTCCTGGCGTTGGTCCCGGTGGGATAGCCGGCGACGGTGTAGGGGACGCCGAGATCGAGACCGGCCTGCAAGGTATAGGCGAGCTTGAACCCTCCCGTGGCTTGGTCGAACACCCATTTCTGCAAGCCGGCGGTCGTCTGCGCGGCGGCGTTCGTATAGAGGTCCTTGCTCGCGTCATATTTGGTCGAGCCGTCGCCTTCGTCCGCGACATAGATCGTGTTTTCGTCGGCGATCCAGAGACCGAAGGGGAAGACATTGGTCGTCGTCTTCGCCAGCGTGGTGTTGAAGCCTTTCAGAATGCACATGTTGCTGGGAAGGCCATTGGTGACGAGCGTCGCCTCGTCATAGGCGAGCGGAGCGTTCGGCAGATGCGCGGAGCGGCTCGGCAGGCCGACGCCCTCGGGGCACTGCAGCGGGCGGCCATTGGCGTCGACCCCCGTGGTGTCGACGAAATAGACCGTGTCGATCCCATTGCTGCCGCTGCCCTTGGTGAAGAACAACGTATTATGGAAGATCGCGAGGCCGCGGAAATTGTCGTCCTTGCCGACCTTGTCGGGCTTCGTATTCGCGGGCAGCTGGGTGATGTTGAAGCTCGCGACCGGCGTCGGCGCTCCCGGCTGCTGCGAGACGAGCGCCCGTCTCGCCGACGCCATGATCTGCGCTCCGGCGCCGAGCACCACGCCCGCCGGCTGCGGATTGGAGCCATTGCCGGCGTTGCCCGCGGCATAGAGCAGCGTCACATCGCCGCGAGAATAGGAGATCGCCGCCCGGCCGTTGTCGCCGCTGAAGGCGTTGGTCTTGGTGAAATGGAAATGGCCCTCTTTGTCGAGCTCGGCGACGACGCGGTAATAGGCGTTCGGGTCCGGATTGGTGGGATCGATCACGCCGGGCGTGTTGGAGTTCGAGACGTCGATCGCGTTCACGGGCGCGAGATAGCCCATGAACGTGAGGCGCTCGCCATCCGGCGACAGATTGAGCGCGAGCTCCGACCTCGACGAGAAGCTCGCCACCATCTGATCTTTGGATGGCGGGACGCCGCGCTGCGAGCTGTTCGGCACCTCCAGCGAACTGACCAGCGCTCCGTCCGGAGTCAGCTGATCGAGGATGATCTTCGACGTGATTCCGAAATAGTCGTCTGCGAGAACATTGTTGAAGACGAAGGGAAAAGTTCCATCGTCGGTCGCGGCGACACAGTTGGCCGGCGCGCAGTTCGGCGGCAGCGGAGTCCCGACCCGAACATTGCTCGGCTTGTCGTCATAAACGGTCCGGCTGACCATCAGATTTCCGGGATGAAGACGCGCGCCGCGCTCCTCGGCCACTCCGATCGTGGCGAGACTGGAAAGAGAAGCGATCAATGCGAGGCGCGAAGCGCTCCCGCGGGAGTATTTGAACCGAGCAGTCATTGTAGCGCCCCCATCAGACAGCGGCTCGGGCAAATCGCCCGAGTCCGAGGCGGGGGAAATTGGGGGAGATGCATGACAGTTTGTCGTCGAGCTCGGCTCGCCGGCGCCGGGCGCGTCCACACCCGGCCCACGCGACCCCGCGCGCCGGAGGGGCGTCGGATTGACGCAGATGGCTAAGCTCGATAGGTCATGGACGGGAATAATTTGGCTTGGGGCGGCGCGCTTCGTTTCATGGCTCGCGAGGCGAGTGGAACAGCGCGAGATCGGAGCGGGCCCGATGGGAAGCCTCGAGGAGCTACGGAGCTGATATGATCATCGTCACCGGCGGCGCTGGGTTCATCGGATCGAATATCGTTCGCGCCTTGAATCGTCGGGGCATAGACGACATCTTGCTGGTCGACAATCTCGAGAACGGCCGGAAGGTCGCCAACATCGCCGATCTGCGGATCGCCGATTACATGGAATACGACCAGTTTCTCGACAAGATCAATTCCAATCACGTCTTTGGCGACGTTCGCGCGATCATTCACGAGGGCGCCTGCTCGGCGACCACGGAGTGGAACGGCCGCTATGTGATGCAGATCAATTATGATTATTCCAAAGCCCTGCTGCAATGGTGCCTGGCGCGTTCGGTCTCTTACATCTACGCCTCTTCCGCGTCGGTCTATGGGCTCGGGGAGCACGGCTTCCGCGAGGATCTGGCCTGCGAGCTGCCGATCAATATGTACGCCTATTCGAAATTCCAATTCGATCAATATGTGCGCCGGCACGCGGCCGGCGCGGCGAGCCAGGTGGTCGGATTGCGCTATTTCAACGTCTATGGCCCGGGCGAGGCGCACAAGGGCTCCATGGCGTCGACAGCTTTCCATTTCAGCCGGCAAATCCGCGAGACGGGGGTCGCGCGGCTGTTCGCCGGCGTCGACGGCTATGCGGATGGCGAGCAGCAGCGCGATTTCGTCTATGTGGGCGATTGCGTCGACGTCAATCTCTGGTTCCTGGACCATCCCGAGCGCCGCGGCATCTTCAATTGCGGCACGGGCAAGCCGCAGACCTTCAACGACATGGCGCGGGCGGTGATCGCGACGTTGGGCCAGGGGCGCATCGAATATATTCCCTTCCCCGATCATCTGAAGGGCGCGTATCAGAGCTATACTTGCGCGGACCTCGCGAAGCTGCGGGCGGCGGGCTATGACGCGCCGTTCAAGACGGTGGAGGAGGGCGTGAAGGCCTATGTCGGCGCAGGCGCGCCGAACGCCTGACGGGGCCGGGCCGCCTCGTCGAGGCGTCGCGCGGAAGGCGACCGGCAACGCCAAATATCGCGCGCTGTTCCGGCTCGTCGTGTAGACGCCGCGCGCGACGAGGGCCGCAGCCGACATTCAAGAAAGAGCTTGTCGTCTGCTTCATCGAATGTGATGGGCTTCGAGAGCGAGCCTCTAAGGCTCGCCCGTTCACCCGGTCAAATCGGCGCCACTCGTCTCGCGGCCGAGCGAGGACGATCTCGTCTCGTCGCCAGCAGCTCAGTCGAAGCCATTGACCGCCAAGCTTGATCAGATAGTATCGCTCGGCCCGGAGCCGTCGCCGAAGATTTCCAGCACAAATCGCGAGGGGGTCGTTCGCTGCAACCTGGGCCTGTGAGACATCATCATCTGTTGCGGAGGCCGGAATCAGTGGATATAGGCGCGCTTCTACCCGTCGGCTCGCGTATCGTGGTCCTCGGCGATCTGATGCTCGATAGTTACATTCACGGGTCGGTCAACAGGATTTCTCCCGAGGCGCCTGTTCCCGTGCTCCGGTTCGTCGGCCAGGACGAGACGGCCGGCGGCGCGGCCAATGTCGCATTCAATCTCAGCGCCCTCGGGGCCGATCCGCTGCTGATCGGCATCGTCGGCGTCGACGACACCGCCGACAGGCTGGCCGCTCTGATGGCCTCGCGCGGCATCGCGACCGAGCTGGTGGCGAGCCCGGACCGGCCGACGACCATCAAGACCCGCGTCCTCGCCTCTCGCCGCCAGCAGATGCTGCGCATCGATCGCGAAGTGAACAAGCCGATTCCGGAGGAGGTCGAGAATCGCCTTCTCGAACGTGTCGCGGCCGCGCTCGACGAGGCGCAGGCGATCATTATTTCGGATTACGCCAAGGGCTGCCTCACCGATCGGGTGCTCGCCGGCGTCATCGGCATGGCCAATGAACGCGGCGTGCCCGTGCTGATCGACCCCAAGCGCCGAGATTTCTCGGCCTATGCCGGGGCGACCTACATCAAGCCCAATCTCGCCGAGCTCGCGGAAAGCACGGGGATGGACTGCTCGACGGATGAGGCGGTCGCCGCCGCCGCGCGCCATCTCGTCGCGCGCACCGGCGCGTCGATCCTGCTGACGCGCTCCGAGCGCGGCATGTCGCTCTATTCCGTCGACGGCCGTGAAGAGGTCGCGCTGCCGACCGCCGCGCGCGAAGTTTTCGACGTCTCCGGCGCGGGAGACACGGTCATCGCCACATTCGCCCTTGCTCTGGTCGGCGCGGCGACGCGGCATCAGGCCATGCGCCTCGCCAATGTGGCCGCCGGCGTCGTCGTCTCCAAGGCGGGCACGGCGACGGTCGGCCGCGACGAGCTGACGGTGGAGCTCGCCGGACGCCGCGCGCGCAGCATCGCGCCTGCGGCCTCCATTCTCCGGCGCCAGGAAGCGCGCGAGCTCGCCCAGCGCTGGCGCGCGGAAGGCTTCACGGTCGGCTTCACCAATGGCTGCTTCGATCTGCTTCACCCCGGCCATGTCGCCATTCTGCGCGGCTCCGCGGCGGAGTGCGACCGGCTCGTCGTCGGCCTCAACAGCGACGCCTCGGTGCGGCGGCTGAAGGGCGAGACGCGTCCCGTCCAATCCGAGGCGGCCCGGGCGGAAGTCATCGCCGCAATCGGCGTCGTCGATGTGGTGGTCGTCTTCGACGAAGACACGCCGCTCGAGCTCATCACCGCGCTCGAGCCCGATGTGCTCATAAAGGGAGGGGACTACACCGAGGATCGCATCGTCGGCGCCGAATTGGTCAAGGCCGGCGGAGGCCGCGTCGTGCGGATCGACATCGTCTCCGGACATTCGACGACGAATCTCATCGCGCGCTCGCGCCAGGATGAAAGACAATGGGAATTGACGGAGTCGTGATCGAGGCCCGGAACTGGCTGAAGAATTCGATCTCGCTCTGGGCCGAGCATGGTTTCGATCGCTCCCGTCGCGGGTTTCACGAGCATCTGACGCTGGACGGGCTCGCCTGCCACGCCGATTTCCGCAGGCTGCGCGTGCTGACGCGCCAGATCTACGTGTTCTCGAGCCCGATCGGCCATGACGCTCCGGGCGCGCGCGACGTCCTGCTGGCCGGGCTCGACATTCTGCTCGGGCCCGCGAAGCATTCGGGCGGCGGCTATGTCAATCGCTTCGACCTCGACGGCAAGGTCGTCGACGAGACGCGCGATCTCTACGACCTCGCCTTCGTGCTCTTTGCGCTTTGCGCGGCCTATCGTCGCCTCGGCGACGCCGCTCTGCGCGACGAGGCGAGAGCCCTCGTCGACTTCATTCTCGCCCGGATGAGTCACGCCGATGGCGGCTATGTGGAGGCGCTGCCTGCGCGTCAGCCGCGGCGGCAGAACCCGCATATGCATCTGCTGGAGGCGGTGATCGCCTGGTCGGAGCAGGATCCGTCCGGCCCCTTCGCCGCCATGCGCGATGCGATCCTCGATCTCTTCACCACGCGCTTCTTCGACCCGAAGGCGGCAATCCTGCGCGAATATCTCGCCGATGATCTGTCTCCCCTGCCGGGGCGCCAGGGCGAGACATGGGAGCCCGGCCATCATTTCGAATGGGTCTGGCTGCTCGAAGCGGCGGCCCGCGGCGGCGCGCGGCCTTTGTCCGAGGCGGCGCAGGCGCTGATGGCCCGCGCATGCGCGGACGGGCTCCATGACGGCGCGGGCGCGGTGCGCGCAGAACTCGACGCCTCCGGCGAGATCATCTCGGCCGGCGCGCGCATCTGGACCCTCACCGAATGGATCAAGGCGGAAGCGATCACGCCAGGACCGCAGCGCGACGAGCGGGTGGGGCGGGCATGGTCGGCGCTTCGGCGCTATCTCGCCACGCCGGTCGAAGGCTTGTGGTTCGAGCGCTGGACTCCCGAGCAGGGCTTCGTCTCCGACCCGGCGCCGGCCACGAGCCTCTATCATATTTCGATGGCCGTGCACGAAATGTGCGAAGGGCGCGAGCCATGACGTCGGGAGCGGGCAGAGGCGCGGTGTTCTTCGACCGGGACGGCGTCCTCAACGTCGACACCGGCTATCTCTACGACCCCGCCGATTTCGTCTGGGTCGAGGGCGCGCCGGAAGCGATCGCCGCGGCCAAGGCCGCCGGACTGCTCGTCGTCGTGGCGACCAATCAGTCCGGCGTCGCGCGCGGCTATTACGAAGAGAGTCATGTGCATGCGCTGCACGCCTTCATGAACGACGATCTCACAGCACGCGGCCTGCCGCGCATAGACGCTTTCTATCATTGTCCTTACAATGACGTCGGGTCGGTCGACATCTATGTTCGTCCTGACCACCCCGACCGCAAGCCGAACCCCGGCATGCTGCTGCGGGCCATCGCCGACCATGGTCTCGACCCGATGCGCTGCGTCATGATCGGGGACAAGGAGAGCGATGTGGAAGCCGGGTTCCGCGCCGGCATGCGCGCCCTTCGTTTCGAGGGCGGCAAGCTGGACGCGCTCACGCGCAGAGCGCTCGCGGAACTGCTCGACTCTTCGGCCGCCGCGAGCTGACGCGCTTTTTTCGATCCGAGCCTTCCTCGATCCAAGCCTACTTCGATCGATCCCGCGCCCTCACAACATCGGCTTGCCGCCGGTGACGGCGATGGTCGCGCCCGAGACATAGCTCGAAAGAGGGTCGGCCAGCATCACATAAGCCGTCGCGAGCTCGGCGGGCTGGCCCGGCCGCTTCATCGGCGTGGCGCCTCCGAAGCTTTCCACCCATCCATCCGGAAGCGTGGAGGGAATGAGCGGCGTCCAGATCGGGCCCGGAGCGACGGCATTGACGCGAATGCCTTTGCCCGCGAGCATTTGCGCCAGTCCCGCGGTGAAGTTGTGAATTGCGCCCTTCGACGTCGCATAGGCGAGAAGCAGAGGATTGGGCGCGTCGGAATTGATCGAGGCCGTGTTGATGATCGCGCCGCCCGGCTTCATATGCGGAACGGCTGCTTTGGCGAGATAGAACATCGAATGGAGATTGACACGGAAGGGTCCGCCATTGCTCGACAATGAGCGGCGTCTTGAACGTCGCCAGGGGGCCAGAATTGCTCGACGCCCGGCGGACCGCACGAGCTCCCGAGCCGATTCCGCATCCACATCCTCATCGAGATAGGAAATCAGTCGGATCGGATTGCATGGCCGCGGGACTCTGATGCCGGGACAACGATTGCCCGTGCGGCGAGTTCCCGGAAGCTCTCGCGCCAACAGAAGGGACCGAGCGCGGGAGCGCCGACCAGATAGTTCGCGCCGGCCGCGGCGTCCATGCGGATGCGCCGGCGCGGAGCTTTCGGCTCGCGTGACGCGTGATCAAGGATGAGAAGGCGTGAGACGGCAGGGATTTTTGGTGGCCGCTGCGACGCTGCTGGCGGCGCCGGCCTGAAGCCGAGCGACGGCGCCCGTCTCTAGCTGTCGCGTTTTTTGCGCAGGGCAGGAACCGCGTCCGGCATTCATGGTTATCGTGGATCAAAAAGCAGCCGAATCGGGAGGACGAGATGGGACTGTTCACACGCGACATCGAGAGCTTGGATGATCTTTTCCTGCATCAGCTGCAGGATATGTACTATGCGGAAAAGCAGATCATCAAAGCCATGCCGACGATGATCGACAGCGCGTCTTCGGAGGCGCTGAAGGACGCGCTGCAGACGCATCTGCGCGAGACGGAGCAGCAGGTGCAGCGTCTCGAGCAGGTGTTCCAGCTGCAAGGAGCGCAGGCGCAAGGCGTCGAATGTCCGGCGATCGACGGCATCATCGACGAAGCCAAGGATGTGAACTCGGAGATCGCCGACAAGTCCGTGCTCGATTCGGCGTTGATCGCTTCGGCTCAGTCGGTCGAGCATTACGAGATTTCGCGCTACGGCACGCTCATCGCCTGGGCGCAGTGCCTCGGCAAGACCGATTGCGTGCCGCTGCTGCGCAAGACTCTCGAGGAGGAGAAAGCGGCCGACGCAAAGCTCACGGGATTGGCCGAGCAGACGATCAATCGTCGCGCGGCGTGAGGGACCCAGGGAGGCGCCGTCATGTTCATCCACAACAAAAAGCTGCAGTACACGGTTCGCGTGTCGGAGGCGAACCCCGTTCTCGCGAGCCTCATGCTCGAGCAGTTCGGCGGGCCACAGGGCGAACTGGCCGCGGCAATGCGCTATTTCACTCAGGCGCTCGCGGAGGAGGACCCGGGTCGCAAGGACATGCTCTATGACATAGCGACGGAGGAGCTCTCGCATCTCGAGATCATCGGCAGCATCGTCGCTATGCTCAACCGCGGGATGAAGGGCGAGCTCGCGGAAGCGACCCAGACGGAGGCGGATCTCTATCGATCGCTGACGCAGGGCGGCGATAGTCATACGCAGGCGATTCTCTACGGCGGCGGGCCTGCATTGACGAACTCCTCGGGCGTGCCATGGACGGCGGCCTATATCGACACGATCGGCGATCCGGCGTGCGACTTGCGATCGAATATCGCCGCAGAGGCGAGAGCCAAGATCGTCTATGAGCGTCTCGTCAACGTCACCGAAGATCCAGGCGTCAAGGACGCGCTGTCCTTCCTGATGACGCGAGAGATCGCGCATCAGAAGTCGTTCGAGAAGGCGCTCTGCTCGATCGAGCAGAATTTCCCGCCCGGAAAGCTGGAGGGCAAGCGGCAATTCGCCGATCTCTACGTCAACACCTCGCAGGGAAGCGGGGACAGCGACGGTCCCTGGAATTCGGGCGACGAATGGAAGCGCCTGGATGACGTCGTCGGGCAAATTCCTTTGGACGGCGGAGCGGGATCGGCGACGGTGAAGTTGACGGAGATGGAGGCCCAAGACCTCACCACCTTCATGCGGCGCATGGAGTCCCACCTCGACGACGGCAGACGCGGCGATCCTGCGGCTCACGAGCCTCGCGGAGGATGAAATGGACGGGATCATCTATCTTGTCGGCCTGATCGTCGTGATCATGGCGATCTTGTCTCTTCTCGGGCTACGCTGAAACGTCGCGAAAGGACATCACGATGACCGATCTCGCCGCAGATGTCGCGCCCTCGACAACGCGATCGGTTCCGACCTCTTCGGTCGACTGGCCGGCGATCATCGCCGGCGCCCTCGTGGCGGTGGCGGTATCTTTTGTCGCAACGGCGTTCGGCGCGTCCATCGGCCTGACGGCGACCTCGCCCTACCGAGGCGCGAGCCCCTCGTTCTTCTACATCGCCGTCGGGCTGTGGATGATTTTCGTCGCGGTGTCGAGTTTCGCGGCGGGCGGCTATCTCGCGGGTCGTCTCAGGCGGCGCGGAGAATTCGCCTCTCAGCCAGAGGTGGATTTGCGCGACGGAGTGAGCGGGCTGACGGTTTGGGCGGCAGCTGTCGTGCTCGGGGCTCTGCTGACGGCGGCGACGATCGACGCCTTCGCGCGCTCGACGCCGGGGGCTGGCGGGCCTTCCAACACGAATGCTTCGCTCGCCGATCGCTATGTCGATCGTCTCCTGCGCGGGGAGGGTGATGCGGCTCGGGGCGCTCCTGTCCCGGAGGCGACCAGGAATGTCGTGTCGAGACTGGTGCTGGCGAGCCCGACGGGAAATTTTGCGTCGGAAGACAGAGCCTATCTCGTCAACGTCATCGCATCGCAAACCAATTTTCCGCCGGGCGCCGCCGATGAGCGCGTCGACGCCGTGGCGGCGAATATGCGGTCCGACGTCGACAAGGCGCGTAAGCTGGGAATCTATTTCGGATTCCTGACCGCTGCGACGCTCGCCATAGGCGCCGCGACGGCCTGGTGCGCGGCGAGGGTCGGCGGGCGACATCAGGATCAGAACATCGACCTTCGCACCCTCGTAAAACCCTGGCGATAGGAGCGCCGCACATCATGGGACGCAACATACTGCTCTGGATGCTGGGCGTGCCGATCCCGATCATCATATTGCTGGCGTTGTTCGGACGCTGACGCGCCCCGCTCAACTGCGCTCGCGTCATCGGGGCGCGAGCAGCAGGAGGCTGGCGAGAGCGATCAAGGCGAACAGGGCGATGACCATCGTTCGGCCGATGAGCGTCCGCTTGCGGGCGACTCCGGCGGCGATACGCGCGCGATGCTGGTGAGCGGCGGCGAGGGCGCGCTGTTCCGCAGTCGGCGGCGCCCCGCCCGCTTCGTCATCCGTCCCGAGCGGCGCCGCGGCAGGATCGGGCGACGCCACCTTATCCGCGGCCAGGCCATGATCGATGTCGATACGCAGCCGGTCGCTCGTCGGCGGCCGATCTTTGTCGTCCATTGCGATCTCCTCGGGCTGCCTCGATCGCTCTCGAGATTGGGCGCGCCAGTGCAAAGGCAAGAAGGGAATCCGGCTTTTCGCCGCTTCGCCGTCGCTCGACACGCAAATTTGCGGGAAGGTCGGGAACTGTCGACCAGCCCGGCGATTTTGGCGAAACACGCGTTCGTGTCGAGCGCGCGACAGTCCAGGGAGAGGGCCATGCCGATTCGATCGACTCGACAGCTGCTCGTTCACGAGCTCCAGAGCATTCAGGACGCCGAGGCGCAGGCCGCCAAGGCGCTGCAGTCGCATCTCGAAGAGGTCGAAGACGAAGAGCTCTGCGAGCTCCTCGAACGGCGCTTGAAGGAAGGCGAGCAGGTCCGGCGGGACGTTCGCGCCTCGCTCGAGAAGCTCGACGGAAAAGGACGTGGAGCGCAGAACAAGGCTGCGCGCGGTCTGATCGCGGAAGCCGAGGAGACGGCGGAGGAGGTCGAGGCGCAGGAGATGAAGGAGGCTGTCATCATCGCCGGAGCCCAGAAGCTCGAGCATTATTGCATAGCCGCTTGGGGCACGGTGAAGGCGATCGCCAACGAGCTCAAAGAAGAAGAGCTGACGAAAGCGATGCAGCGCGCGCTCGACGAAGGCTATCGCTGGGACGAGCAAATGTCGGAGCTGGCGGAGGGCGCGATCAATCCGGCGGCGATCGAGAGCGAGGACGAGCGGCAAGAGGCGGCGAGCGCGAAGAAAGCAAAGAGCAAGCGCGGGAAGGGCGTGCAGTCCGAATAGACGGGAATAGCAGAACCGGCCGCTCCCGATTCCCGGGAGCGGCCACGCCACTAAGGCGATACGGCGAAATAAATGAATCGCTTGTCCATTCCGTTGTCGAAAAGGGCGCGTCCATTCTCCCACGAGTGGGAGAATGGACGCGCGTCGAGAGTCGGCTAATGACGCAGTTATTTCGCCGTGTCGCCTAGCGTCCGGATGTCCAGGATGGCGGATCGCTCGCCGGGAACGACTCGAGGCCCGACTCGTAAACCTCGTCCTGATCGTGTCGTTCTGCGATCGCCAGAAGATTGATGACCTTTCCCGTCTGGGAAAGCTTGCGCGCCAAGGCCTCGGCCTCGTGCGCCGCCGCCGAGGTCGGAACCGTTCCTCTCAGCACGGCCGAACCGGCTTCCAGCGAGACGCTGAGATGGTTTCGAAAAGTCGGCATCGTCCTCGAGCTCGCGCGTTTTCTGTTTGCCGCGCGTTCGGCGCGGTGATCGGATTCAGTGCTTTGCCGTCACGCCCGCTCGCTCCCGCAGCTCGAAGGCGTCGCCCTTCGACGATCTCGTCGCCGACGAAGGCTCCGCTCCGTGGAACGTCGAAGCGCCTCTCTGGTTCCGTTTCGCGGCTCGCTTGTTTCGATTCGTCCTTCGAGTGTCGGGCGGCTGCGGAAGAGTAGGGCGGCTTCCGCCGATTTGAGCGAGCCTTCAGGCTCGCTCTCGAGAGGCTGCAAATTCATCGACGCGAGCCAGGGGCGCGTCGCTGCTGAACTAGCGGTCTCGGAAAGTCGACCGCCATTTCACGACGATGACAGACGCCGCCCCGGCCAATGCAATCGCGAAACGGAATTCGGGCGCGGCGGCGGAGCCGAGCCGCTCGTCGAGCAGATGCGCGATGGCCGGATCCGCTGCGATCGTTTCGCCGGCGATCCATCCGAGAAATCCTGCGCCGGCCAGGGCGAGACTGGGGAATCGATCGAGCGCCGCGACGAGCGTCGCCGCGCCGGCGACGACGAGCGGAATGCTGACCACGAGGCCCGACGTCATCGCGACGAGATCGTCCCGCGCGACGGCCGCGATGGCGACCACATTGTCGAGGCTCATCACCAGAGTGGCGACGGCGACCGCGCGCGCCGCGCGGAACACGCCGGCGGTCGCGTCCGAGGCGCTGGGGTCGTCGTCTGGATCGATCGATCCCAGATTGCAGGCGATATGCAAGAGCGCGACGCCGGCGGCGATCCTCAGAAATGGCGTCTGCATCAAAAACGACACGATCGCGATAAAGAACGCGGTCACGATCACGGAAACGCCCACGCCGAGCGCGATGCCCCAGCGCCGCTGTCGCGCGGGGAGCTCACGGGAGGCGAGGGTGATCGCGACGACATTGTCGCCGGAGAGCAGGAAGTTGACGCCCGCCACCTGGAGCGCGAGCTCCCAGAACGACGGCTCCGCCAATCGGGAGACGAACGGCTGCATGGGACGCTTTTTGTTCGAGGAGCCGATGGCCTTATATGATATCGGGCGAGAATGATTTTTCGATTGTGACAGAGGCGCCTCTGCTCGAGCTTCGGGTAGACGCTAAGCAAAGTCTAACGGGATGGACGAGGGCGTTCGCGCGACGCTGTCGTTCGCGGTCGGAGGAGCGCTCATGTGGCCTTTGGCAGGTTTTGCTTTCGGAGCTGTCGTCGGCGCGATCGGCATCGCGCTCGGCGGAAAAGAGATGGCGGAGGCCGCTCGCCCAGGAGCCAAAGCGGTGGCCAAAGCGGCGATGGTCGCGCTTCACGAAGCGCGCGTCCGTCAGGCGCAGCTCGTCGAGCACGCCGAGGACTTGTTCGCGGAAGCGACCGCCGAAGTCGCAGAAGAGCGCACCGAGGCTGTCGCCGCAGCGATCCGAGCCAACGCGCAGAAAGCCGCCGAAGCGCGCAATGACGAGCTCGTTCGCCGCGCCGAGATCGTCGCCGCTGTCCGGGCTCTCTACGCGGAGACGCCCGGCGAGCCGTCGAGCGACAGACTGGCGGCCGCGATCGCCGCCGCCGAGGAGCGCGCTCGCGCGATCGTCGACGCGGGCCGAACGGCAGGTGGGCGCTCGGCCTCGGCCGAGACGATCGATCTCTCTGCGATCAAGCGGACGCGCGCCGGCGGAGGCGAAAATGAGTGACGAATTGCCCGCCGCGACGGTCGTCCATACGATGAGCGGACGCACGCGCCTGCGCCTCGACGAGATGCGGGGCGATGAAAAATTCTTCGCCGACGCCGCGCAAAAGCTCGCGGAGATCGGCGGCGTCCGCCGGGCGGACCCGTCGCCGCTCACCGGCGGCATTTTGCTCTTTCACGATGCGCCGCTCGCCGACATCGGCGAAGCGGCGGCAACGGCCGGGCTGTTTCGCCTCCGGAGAAATGGCAGCCGGCCGATCGAGAAGCCGGCGGATCCGAACCTTCGCCCGCGCACGGCGGCGGCGGTCGCGCTGGCGCTGGCCGCGATCTGGCAAATCAACAAGGAGAAGCTCTTTCCGTCGGCGCTCACGCTCGTCTGGTATGCGGCCGCTCTCGCCGGGCTCCGGCCTGCGGGCGGCGACGACTGGAGTCCCGACGAATAGTCCACCCTCACGATTTCTGTGCCGCGCTTTGCGGCGGCTCCGTCGGGAGAAGAAAGCGGATCGCATCATTCGCCGCCGCGGCGCCGATGGCGACGCCGGCGACGCCGAGCAGTTCGCGTCCGCCGAGGGGCGAGAGGCGAAGAATTCGGCGAGTGCAGGGAAAGGCCTGCGCCGCCGCCTGCGCGATGACCGAGAGAACAATGGCTCCCGCGAGCTTGCGGTTGGGAGAGCGGATCAGCTTGCCGGCGAGGCCGGCGCGCTCCGATCGGCAATTCACCGCGTGGAGCAGCTGGCCCAAGGTCAGTCCGTGAAAGGTGACCGTGCCGGCGCGCGCGATGTTTCGAGATCCGCCGGCGAGGCGATAGGCAGCGAGCGTGGCCACGCCCAGGACCGCGCCCTCGAGCAGAAGATAGCCGAAATCGGCCGGCGTCAGAATCGGCGCGCGAGGATCGCGAGGCGGCTGCTGCAGCAGGCCGTCGTCCGGCTCCTCGAGGCCGAGCGCCAGCGCCGGCAGCGGTTCGCCGGCGATGTTGAGCCAGAGGAGCTGCGTCGACGTCATCGCGACGCCGCCGTCGAGAAGCGCCGCGCCCAGCATGGCCAAGGTCTCGGACACGCTCGTCGAAATGAGGTAGCGCAAAACCTTGCGGATATTCGCATGGGTCGCGCGCCCGAGACGCACCGCCTCGACGACGCCGCGAAGGTCGTTCGAGACGAGCACCATGTCGGCGACCTCGCGGGCGACATCGGTCCCGTCTCCGCCCATCGCGATGCTGATGTTGGAGGCGCGCAGCGCGGGACCATCGTTGACGCCGTCGCCGGTCATCCCGACTATGCGTCCGCCATTCTGCAGCGCCCTGACGATATTGAGCTTGTCGACCGGGCTGACGCGCGCGAAAACTTGCGCCTGACCGCCCAGCGCCGCCAGCATGCCGGGAGGAAGGGCGGCGATCTCGCCGGCTTCGAGCACCTTGATGTCGCCGCCGTCGCCGAGATCCAGCGTTCGCGCGATGGCGAGCGCGGTCGCGCTCTGGTCGCCGGTGATCATGACGGAGCGAATGCCGGCGCGATGCAGCTGCTTCAGCGCGGGCCGGACGCTCGGACGAATCGGATTGGCGAGGCCGACGAGGCCGAGCCAGACGAGCTCGCGCTCGTCATGCGGATCGCCGCCCGTCTCGCCGATGGCCACGCCGAGAACGCGCAAGGCCCGCGCCGCCATCCGCTCGTTCGCTTCGCGAATCTGCGCGCGCGAGGCTTCGTCGAGCGGCGTGGCGCCGTCCCGCGCCGCGCGTGCGGAGCAGCAGAGCAGCACCTCCTCCGGATCGCCTTTCACACAGAGCAGTCGCGCTCCGCCGCCGTGCTCATGCAGCGTGCTCATGCGCTTGCGATTCTCGGAGCGGGGGACGTCGGCGACGAGCGGCGCGTCCCGGCGCAGGGCCGCCACGTCGACGCCGAAAGCCAGCGCCGCCTCGACCAATGCGCATTCGGTCGGCGTTCCGTCGACGCGAAAGCCCTCGCTCATTGGCCGCAAGGCGGCGTCGCTGCACAGAGCCGCGACTTCGAGCAGGCGCTTCGTCGCTGCGGACGCCGCAGGCGCAGCGTCGTCGCCGCCATCGACGACGAGACGCCCGCCCTCCAACGACAGGAGCGAGCCGTCGACATGCACGGCGACCGTCTCCATGCGGCTGTCGGTCAGCGTGCCGGTCTTGTCGAGGCCGATCACCTGAATGGCGCCCAATGTCTCCACCGCGTCGAGCTTGCGCACCAGCACGTCGCGCCGGCGCATGTTCTCGACTCCGAGCGCCAGCGTCGTCGTCGCGACGGCCGGCAATCCTTCTGGGATCGCCGCGACGACGAGCGAGACGGCGTTGCGAAGCATGGGGATGAATCCATGCCGCCGATAGAGCCCGACGCCGAACACCAGGGCGCAGACGAGCGCATTTATGAGGATCAGCTTGCGCTCGACCTCGTCGAGCTGGCGCTGCATGGGCGTATCGGGCGGCCGCAGCGAGCCGAGCAGACGTTCGACCCGGCCGATTTCCGTCGTCGCGCCGGTCGCGGTGACGAGCGCGGTCGCGCAGCCGCCGGTGACCGCCGTGCCTCGATACAGCATGTTCCGGCGCTCGGGCAGGACCGTGTCCGGACGAAGCACCCGTTCCGCCTCCTTCTGCACCGGCGCAGCCTCTCCGGTCAGGCTCGATTCGTCGACGGAGAAATCGGCGGCGCCGATGAGGCGGGCGTCGGCGGGGATCAGCATTCCGCGCTCGAGCAAGAGAATGTCGCCACGCACGATCTGCACGGGGTCGAGGAGAATGCGCGCGCCGTCGCGCATCACGGGAACGGGGCGCGGAGAATAGTCCGAGAGGCTGCGGATCGTTCGTTCGGCGCGACGTTCGGTCGCCGTGGCGATGCCGCCGTTGAGCAGAACGACCGCTGCAATGACGGCGGCGTCGATCATTCCGCCGGTCAGGAGCGACAGCGCCGCCGAGCCGGCGAGGAGGAGCGCCGGCAGGCCGACCATCTGATCGCCGAAAATGGCGGCCGCCGAACGCGGCTTCACGCGCGGGATTTCGTTGCGGCCGTGAGCCGCCGAGCGGCGCGCCGCCTCGCGAGCGTCGAGACCCGCCTCGGCGCGGGCTCCGAGCCGCAGCGCGCAATCGCCGGCGGTCATGGCGTGCCATTGCAGATCGGCCGGCTCGGCGCCGGCGACGGCGGCGCCGAGGGACCACGCCGAACGCTCTTCGGCCGGATCGCGCGGCGACGCGGCGACGGCGTCCTCGACAGCCTGCAAAATTTTCCGCGTCGACGCTGGCGCAGAAAATTCGACGAGCACAGTGGCGGTCAAGGCGCTCGCGCGAACAGACGTCACGCCCGGAAGCGCGAGCAGCCCATTCGTCAATGTTTCGACGACGGAACATCGCTCCGCGAGTCCCGGATGACGGAGTCTCACCCGACCCGGGACCGCCGCATGGACGATTTCCGCGCGGGCCAGCGACTTTTCGGCATTGGCATGCACAGGCGTGGCCATTGTCGTCCGATAGTGCGACCGGGCGGGTCCGAACGCCCGCGATCCTATTTAATTCGCATGCGCTCACAAGAAATAGCCGGCGTGAGGGTTGCGACATCGGCTTCGGCGCGACCCGCGACGTTTCTGCGAGTGGCGCTCGCCGATCTCGATCGTCGCCGTTGCGGTCGGCCTCCTGTTCTCGGCGGCGGTCGGCGTCGTCTTCGGCTATCATTCGGCGTGGAAGGCCGCGCATGTCCCTTTCCAGGGCGCTCGAGTGAAGGATAAAATCCCCAACCCTCGTCCTGAGGAGCCGCCGCAGGCGGCGTCTCGAAGGGCGGCCGTGGGGCGAAATCTTTAGCTTTCTTCCCATTGCCGTCCTTCGAGACGCCCGCTTCGCGGGCTCCTCAGGACGAGGGTCAGGGATATAGTCCTTCACTCGACTGCCCTGACAAGGTGCCGCGTTGACTGCTTTCCGAGCGCGCTGATATATCCGCGCTCGCGACAGGTTCCGGCGGTCCTCCCGATGACGGCGCAACCTCTGGAGGGCGCCGATGCGCGGCTATCGGGCAAGCACATTCGATCTGCGAGACGAGGGCGCGGGAGGGGGCGACGACCCCCGTCCTCGGGGATGAGCGCCATGGGTGATTTCTCGCTGCATGGCGGCCGTCTGGCGACCGCCGCGAAGCTGTGGCCTGCCGCGCCGCTTCCGTGGATCGACCTCTCCACCGGGATCAATCCCGATCCCTATCCAGCGCCGCGCGCGAGCCGCGCGGCCCGGGCCCGCCTGCCCTTTCCCGAGGAGGTCGCCGCGCTGGAGGCGGCCGCCGGCGCCGTCTTCGGACTGCGCGATCCGGCGAATGTGGTCGCTCTTCCCGGCGCCGAGGCGGGGCTACGCCTCTTGCCGCATCTGCTCGGCGCCGAAACGGTGTTCGCGCCGGGGCCGACCTATGCGAGCCATGGCGAGGCGTGGGCGCAGGCCGGCGCGCGGCAGGTCGGCCGAGAGGAAGACGCCCGGACAATGGTGCTCGTCGACCCGAACAATCCCGACGGGAGGACGCAGGAGCGCGGCGCGCTCCTGGCTCTCGCCGATCGGCTGCGGTCGCGGGGCGGCTGGCTCATCGTCGACGAGAGCTTCGCCGACGTCTCGGACCGCCCGAGCATTGCCGCCGAGGGCCATTCGCGCATTCTGGCGCTGCGCTCCTTCGGCAAGTTTTATGGCCTCGCCGGGCTGCGGCTGGGCTTTGCGCTGGCGCCGCTCGAGACGGCGGCGCGGCTGCGACGGCTGCTCGGCGACTGGCCGATCGGCGCGGACGCCGTCGCCGCCGGCCTCGCCGCCTATGCGGACGCGACATGGCGCATCGCCGCCCGCGAGCGGCTTCGCGCCCGCGCCGATCGCCTGGACCGGATGCTCGCCCGCGCCGGGCTGAAGGTGATCGGCGGAACCTCCTTGTTCCGCCTGGCCGAGGCCGATGACGCCGGCGCGCGCTTCGACCGGCTGGCGGCGGCGGGAATCCTCACGCGGCCCTTCGATCATTCACCGCGCTGGCTGCGCTTCGGGCTGCCGCGGGCGCGGGAGATGGCGCGGCTCGACGCGGCGCTGGCGAGACGCGCATGAGCGGGCTGACCCTGGCGGCGCTCGCGCTCGAGGCGGCGGTCGGCTATCCCGACCGCCTGCATCGACGCCTGCCGCATCCGGTCGTCCATGTCGGCGCGGCGCTGTCCGCCTTGGAGCGCCGATGGAACCGGCCCGAGCGCGGGGAAAGCGCGAAAAAAATCGCCGGGGCGGCGACATTGTTCCTCGTCGCCGGCGGCGCCGCGCTCGCCGGCGCCGTCGCCGCCCATGCTCTCGGCCACGGCCCTCTCGGAGCCTCCGCCCTTGCGCTTCTGGCGACGACCGGCCTCGCCCAGCGCAGCCTCTACGATCATGTCGCCGCCGTTCGTCGCGCGCTAGCGAGCGGGGACCTCGACGCAGGGCGAGAGGCCGTCGGCCGCATCGTCGGGCGTGATGTCGCCCGGCTCGACGCCGGCGATGTGGCGGCGGCGGCGCTGGAGAGCCTCGCCGAGAGCTTCAACGACGGAGTGGTCGCCCCGGCCTTCTGGCTGACGGTCGGCGGCCTGCCGGGGCTCTTCGCCTATAAGGCCGTGAACACCGCCGACAGCATGATCGGGCACAAGGAGCCGCGCTGGCGCAGCTTCGGCTGGGCCTCGGCCCGCGCGGACGATCTGATGAATCTCGCGCCCTCGCGCCTCGCCGGGGCGCTGATCGCGCTCGCGGGCGGCGGCTGGCGCGTGATGCTGCGGGACGCCGGCAAGCACGCCTCGCCCAACGCCGGCTGGCCCGAGGCGGCGATGGCCGGCGCGCTCGGCCTGCGCCTGGGCGGCCCCGCCTCTTATGACGGCGCGCCGGTCGACCGTCCGCAGTTCGGCGATGGACGCCGGCCGCAGGCGCACGACCTCGGCCGCGGCCTGAACCTCTATGTAAGGGCCTGCGGCCTGTTGTGGCTGCTCGCGGCGGGAGCGGCATGGCGCTGGCCGTGACTCCGAACGCCATCGAAACGGCATTGGAGGTGAGTCGGGGATACCATGTACATGGGATGGGCCGCCCGCCCGCCTATTGCTAGAGAGGGACGAGTTCGAGATCACCCTCGAGTTCCGCCCGCGCGGACCGCCCCGCGCGGATGCGCTGTTCTCAGCGCTGCAATTTTTCGGCTCGACGTGGAAGAGATCGTCCATGACTGCGCGCTTTGCCAAGACATCAGCCATTTCCGCGTTCGTCTCCGCCGCTCTCGGCCTTCTCGGCGCCGCGACGACCGCCGAACCGGCCCGCGCCGCCCCCAACATCCTCTTCGTCGTCCTCGACGACGTCGGCATCGACCAATTGTCGATCTTCGGCTATGGCGGGGCGACTCCGCCCAAGACGCCCAACATGGCGAAGATCGCCGCCGCCGGCGTGCGTTTCTCCAACGTCTGGAGCATGCCGCAGTGCTCGTCGAGCCGCTCGACCTACTTCACCGGCCGCCTGCCGCCGCGCACCGGCGTCGGCCTGGCGATCCAGGAGAACCACCTGCCGCAAACCTACGTCTCCTCCTATGAGACGACCCTGCCGAGGCTGCTCGAGACCGCCGGCTACAAGAGCGCGCTGGTCGGCAAATACCATCTCGGCTCCGAGCGCGACCCGGCAGGCGACTGCGCCCCGGCCTCGCGCGGCTTCGACAGTTTCGCCGGCAACATGCGCTCCGGACCGCCGTCGATCGATCTGACCGCCGGCAATGTCGATCCGACCGGCGGCCAGGTCTGCGGCTATTATCAGGGCCGCGCAGCCGGCGCCTGCTACACGCAGAGCTCGAGCGGCCTCTCCTGCCGCTACATCCGCTCCGACCAAACGGATTCCCAGACCTCGCCGGCCCGCGCCTGCCTGCAGCGCGGCGGCATCTTCACTCCCGGCAAGAACTGCGGCGCCGACACGCCGGCGGCGAGCGACTTCGACCGCTTCAACGCCTATTACGTCTGGCCGCGCACCGCCTTTTCCGGCAAGCGCTCGCCGACGCTGTCGAGCTGCGACGTCGGCTCGACGGTCGATCGCACCTATCTCACCGTCGCCCAGCAGAACGACGGCGTGAGCTGGTGGAAGAGCCAGACCGGGCCGCGCATGCTGACACTGTCGTTCAACGCCATCCACGCCCCGTTGCAAAAGCCGCCGACCACCCTCGTCCCCGACCCGGACAATGCGCCGTCGACCTGCAACGCCATGGTGCCCGACCGCAATTTGCTCAATCTGGCGATCGAGAGCCTCGACACCGCCATCGGCCGCACCCTCGCCCAGATGGGTCTCGCCCAGCTCGCCGCCGATGGCCGCACCATCGCACAGCTGAACCTCGGCGACACCCTGGTGGCGATCATCGGCGACAACGGCAGCTTCGGCCCCACCGTGCGGGCGACCGACGGCTTCGACGCCGGCCGCTCCAAGGGCACGACCTATCAGACCGGCGTCTGGGTTCCGCTGATCGTCGCCGGCGCGCAGGTGGTCCAGCCCGGGCGCGTCGTCGACGCGCTGATCAACACCGCCGACCTCTACGGCCTCTTCGCCGCCGTGGCCGGCCTCGACGCCGCCAAAATGACGCCGCCGTCCCACCGCCTCGACAGCATCCCGATGCGCGCCTATTTGACCGATCCGACGGCGACCCCGACCCGCCAGATCAACTACACGGAGATCAACTCCGGCACCTTCACCCCCGATCTCGCCGAGCGCAGCTGGCCCTGCGTCATCGGCTCCCAGTGCTCGGACGTCCTGTTCCCGACCGAGGGGTTCTGCAAAGACAATGGCGGGGTCTGGTACGGGCCGGGCGCCGCCACCCAATATTCCTCGTGCTGCGCCGTCGCCGCCGCCAACCCCTCGGCCGGCGTCACGCCGATGGCGGTGCGCCAGCGCGCCGCCCGCGACATCCGCTGGAAGCTGGTGCGCAGCGAGAAAATGAACTGCTCCAAGCCGCTCGCCGGCTCCGGCCAGCAGCCGGTGGTCCCTTGGGCCGAATACGCCACCCAGAGCAAGGACGAGTTCTACGACCTGAAGAAGGTCGCCGGCGCCAATCCCGCCGGCATGGATTACGCCGCCAACGACAAGCTCGCCTCTTGCGCCGCCGCCGACCCGGCGACCTGCCTGCCGTCGAACCTGCGTTCGACCTACCGCAAGCTCGCCGCCGAGATCGACCGCATCGCCGACGAGACCAGCGAGGAGGCCGCCTGCCGCGCCAAGGGCGACGGCAACCTCGACATGCGCATCAATCGCCAGGACATCGCCGGCTGGAACGCCTTCGCCGGCAAGGGTCCGAGCCGCTACGACATCAATGTCGACGGCGAGACCGACGAGGATGATCTGGCGATCATCCGCGCCAATCTCGGCCACACCTGCATGTCGGTCTGCCGCCGCGCCGATCTCAATCGCAACGGCAAGGTGGGCGAGGCCGATCTGGCGCTGCTGCGCGCCCAGTTCGGCCCCTGCAAGGACACGCTGTGCGGCGGCGATCTCGACGGCGACGGCCGGGTCGGCGCCAGCGACGAGGTCAAGATGCTCAAGGTCATCGGCATCTGCGGCGGCGGCGCGCGCTCCGCCGCCATCGGCCACTGACCGGCATGGCCCACGCCGCCGCCCGCGCCATGTCGCTCATCGCCGTTGCGACGGCGGTCGGATTCGCGCTGGCGATGTCGCAGGCGCGCGCCATCGACCCGCAGGCCCGTCTCTGCCGCGCTTATGCCGGCAAGCCCAAGGGCTTCGGCGCCGGCGACGCCCGCGCCCTCACTGCCGGCATGTCGTGGGCGCCCGGCGGGGCGTTCCTCATGGGCTCGGAGGACTTCTATCCGGAGGAGCGCCCGGCCCACCGCGTCTCGGTCGGCGGCTTCTGGATCGATCGCCATGAGGTTACCAACGCTCAGTTCGCCGCCTTCGTCGCCGCCACCGGCTGGCGCACCGTCGCCGAGACCGGCCTCGACCCGAAGGACTATCCGGGCCTGCCCGCCGAGCTCATCGCGCCGGGCTCGATGGTCTTCGTCATGCCGACGACGAACCCCGGCCGCTCGCGACCCGAGAGCTGGTGGCGTTACGTCCACGGCGCCGACTGGCGCCATCCCGGCGGCCCCGGCACCTCGATCGACGGCAAGGACGCGGAACCGGTGGTGCATGTCGCCTGGCGCGACGCCCGCGCCTATGCCGACTGGCTCGGCCGCGACCTGCCGACCGAGGCGGAATGGGAATATGCCGCCCGCGGCGGGCTAGAGGGCCGGCCCTACGCCTGGGGCTCGGAGGTCCGTCCCGACGGACGTTACATGGCCAATAGCTGGCAGGGGGCGTTCCCGGTCTTCGACGAGGCCTCCGACGGCTTCCACGGCCTCGCCCCGGTCGGCTGCTACGCGCCCAATGGTCTCGGCCTGTTCGACATGACCGGCAATGTCTGGGAATGGACGGGCGACTGGTGGGCCCCCGGCCACGCCGCCGAGGCGAGCCGCGATCCACAGGGTCCGACACGCAGCCCTGGCGGCGACGAGGCCCTCGCCGCTCGGGTGATCAAGGGCGGCTCCTGGCTCTGCTCGTCCAACTACTGCGGCCGCTACCGCCCCGCCGCCCGCCAGCCGCACGAGATCGACCTCGGCGCCTCGCACCTCGGCTTCCGCACCGTCTTGCGCGGGCGCCCGCCGCCTGCTCCGTGAGCCGCGCGCGGCGATGTGATCTCGTCCCGTCCCGTCGCGTCCGCCGATCGCTTCGACCAGTCCAGTCCGCCGCGCCCGCGGCCTGCATATGGGCGGCTGCCGGATTTAGGGCGCCACGCTTGCTTAGATCGGCTCGCTGTGTAGCTTCGCGCAGAATGGTCTTACATCCTGAGTGAGCAGGCGTCGCAGCGTCGTTCGGACGGCTCCATGGATGAGGCTTCGAGCACGAAAGCGCAGTGCGACGGGAGGGAGAACATGCGAGAGCCGCCGGCGCGCGCGACCGGAGAGAGCGAGACTCCGCCTCGCTGCCGCATTCTGCTCGTCGAGGACGATGGGCCGATCCGCGAGCGGCTCGCCCGGGTGATCGGCGCTTGGCCGCACGGCGAATTGCTCGCGGCCTGCTCCACCCTGGCGGAGGCGACGGCGGTCATCGACAGCCGGGGCGTCGATCTTCTCGTCACCGATCTCAAGCTGCCGGATGGGCACGGCGTTCAAGCAATTCGCCTTCTGCGCGCCGCGCATCCCGAGGCGGAAGCCATGGTGATATCGGCGCTGGCCGATGATCGCAGCGTCATCGAGGCGATCGAGGCCGGCGCCTCCGGTTATCTCCTCAAGGATAGCGATCCGATCGATATTCTCGACGCCATCGCCGATCTTCTAGCGGGCCGTTCGCCGATCTCCTCGACGATCGCCCGCACGATCATTCGCCGGATATCCGGTCACGCGCCGGCGCGCGAGCAGGATGCGCCAACTGCGGCGGAACGCCTCACGCCGCGCGAGATGGACATATTGCGCGGCATCGCCAAAGGCCTCACCTATGCCGAACTGGCGGCGCATCTGCAGATTTCGCGGCAGACCGTGCCCGCGCACATCAAGAACGTCTACCGCAAGCTGCAATCGAACAACCGTTCCGAAGCCGTCTACGAAGCGTCGCGCCGAGGCCTCATCCGACTATGAGCCGGCGGCATCGGCTCGGCGGCGCGATCCTCGCTGTCGCCGCCTTGGGCGCGGCGATCGCCGGCTCCTTCGCCATTCTCCCCGAGCCCGCCGACGCCATCGTCGTCGATCGCGCCGTCCTGCGGTTGGAGAGCGGCTCCATGCGCGACATTCGCCTTCCGCCGAGCGCGGCGGAGCGCCGCCTCGCTGCGGCGGAGCGCGTTGCTTATCTGCTGCGCGTCGATCTGGCGTCGCCGCCGGGAGAGCCGCTGTTCCTGCTCGTTCCCCCGACGGGACAGGATTTCGCATTATCGCTCAATGGAGAGCCGATCTACGACAGCGACCTTCGCAGGATCTGGGCGGACCCGATCATGCGCGGCTCACTGCTCGTTCGTCTGCCGCGCTCCCTGCTGCGCGCCGGCTCCAATGAATTGGCCTTCACTTTCGAGAAGTCGCAGACGATCATTCCGGCGCGCATGGGACGAGTCTTCGTCGGCGGCGGATCGGCGCTCGCTCCCGCTTTCAAGCTCCGCAATCTGATCGAGACACATTTGAAGGTGGCGGCGCTGGCGGCGCAGGCGCTGTTCGCGATCGGCATTCTGATCGCTTATCTCTATCGTCCGAGGGACCGTCTCTTCGCCTGGCTGGCCGCGGCGGCCCTGCTCACATTGATCGTGTCGGCCGGTCTGATCGTGGAGCTCGACAGCAATCGCAGCTTCATTCGGCCGCATATCATCGCGCTTCTTCCGGCGACCGGCCTCGCGACCATCGGCGTCGCCCTCGGTCTGCTCGGCCGGCGTCCGCCATTCGCGCTCGCGGCGGCCGCCGCCGCGATTCCGGTCGTCCTGAGCTCGGCGTTGGTTGCCGGCGCGATCTCCAGAGAAACCGTCGCGGCGGTCGGCGTGGCTCTCAATCTGGCGGCGGTCGCCGTCGCTCTGGTCGTCCTCGCCTGGGGAGCTGTCCGGCGTCATAGCGCCGACGCGGGATTGCTGCTGGCGCCCGTCTTCCTTCTGGCATGGTTCCAGACTCGCGACGCCGGCATGCTGTTCGGCTTTTTCGACGGCGAGATCGTGATCGCGCCCTATGCGCGGCCGCTCGTGCTCGCCGCCTTGCTCGTCATCTTGATGCGAAGCCTGGCGCTGAGCCTCGATAAGCTCGATCGTGCGAACGAGCATCTGAATGCGAGGCTCGAAGAGCGCGAGGCGGAACTGGCGGCGCTCCATCTGGAGGAACGCCGGGAGGCGGCGAGGCTGGTCCGGGAAGAGGAGCGCCAGAGGCTGACGCGCGATCTGCACGATGGAATCAGCGGGCACCTGATTTCCATCATCGCCATGGCCGAGCGTTCGCCGGCCGACGCCAGATTTATCGAGCAGATCGCGCGGGAGGCGCTCGACGATCTGCGGCTCGTCATAAACTCTCTGGATCTCGAGGACCATGAACTGCCGCTCGCCCTCGCGACCCTGCGTGAGCGGCTCGCCCCCCGGCTCGCGCGCATCGGCGTCGACCTCTGCTGGTCCAATGACGGGCTCGCGGAAGTGACCGGCGTCACGCCCGGCAATGCGCTGATGATTCTCCGTATCGTGCAGGAGGCGGTCACCAATGCGATCAAGCACGGCCCGGCCCGGCGCATCGTGATCCGCGCCGGCCGGGCGCCCGATGGCGCGGTGATCACCATCGAGAACGACGGCCGACCCTTCGCCATCGGCGCCTCGGCCGGCTGGGGCGTCGAGAACATGCGCCAACGCGCGCGGCGACTGGGCGGAGACCTCGAGATCCGCGCTTTCGACGCCGGAACGCGCGTGACGATCACGCTGCCGTCTCGGTTGCCAGATCTCAACGGATGAACCGCGCGCGACGACGAGGCGGTCGCCGCGCCCTCAGCGAGGGCCGATACGATTGACGGGGCCTCCGAGATTGGCGCCGCCGCGGGGCCGAACGACGACGGCCCCGTGTCTGACGACGCGCGGCGCCGGCGCGATCCTTGCTCCGGGCCGCGCGACGCAGCCTTTGGGCACACCGGCATATTTGCAGTAGACGACGGCGTCCGCTGGCGTGATCGCCATCGCCAGACCGAGGATGCAAAAGCCGGAACGCAGCATGAGTGTTGTCATCGTCGATCTCCTTTTCCCGATCGGCCGCTCGCGCATCGGCGCATCACAATGCCTGCTCGAGGCAGGCGCCGGCGGACTGAGCGGCGGAACGCGCCTGGGCGCGCTCGAGCTTTCCGGCCATGACGAGGGAGCGCGCCTGCGACTTCACGGTCGCGACGAGATCGACGCCCGGCGCCATCTTTCCGATGATCGACGAGTAGATCAGCTTGGCGTCGGGAGAGAGGCCGGCGGCGCAGGCGTCGGCCTTGGCGCGATCGGCGAGCGAGGACGTCGGGGACAGAGCGAGCATGGCGGCGGCCACGGCCAGGACGGAGAGCGGACGGATCATGTAAAAATCCCGAGGCGATGAGAACAGCGCGCGAGGCGGCGCGGGCGGAACTCGAGGGTGATCTCGAATTCGTCCCTCTCTAGCAATCGACGGGCGGTCGGCCCATCCCATGTACATGGGATGGGCCGACTCGCTGATAAAGCAGAAAAGTGTCGCCTATGAGCTCTTCCGCATCTGTTGCGTGGCGTGACGATCGAGAGGCCGAATAGGCCGCGGTTGCAGGCCGAGGCCGGGCGTTCTGGCGCGCGCCGCGCAATACGGCCGCCGGCTCACGATTTCGCATTATGCTCCGGCTTGCCCTTGCGCTTCGTCGAAGCCAAATCGTGAAGCTGCGTCTCGCTCATCGATTCGACCATCGATTTCGATGCGCCCTTCAGCTCGCTCTTCTTCTTTTCGCCGCGCTTGGCCGCGAGAGCCGCGCCGGCCGCCATTTGCTGAGCCTTCGATTTCGCTGGCATCGTTCGTCCCTCTTTTTTGCTCGGACTGCGGTTCAGGATGAAGGCGGCCCCCCGACCGTGTCGGCCATTGCGGCGCCGCGCCGCCCGAGCGGTTCCGGCCCGCTGAAGGTCCGATCGACGAACCCGCGATGAGCGCGAAAGTTCCCACGAGCCATGATGCGCCCGTGCGGCGGACCGGCCGCGGCGCTTGCAATTGCATCGCGTCCGGAGCAAAGCGAGCCGAGGACGAACGCCGAGGGGCGAGACCAATGCCGACCAGAGATCACAGGGGCGACGCGCCGCGCCGGCGCTTTGCGCGCCTCGCGGCCGTCACGGCGACTCTGTCGCTCGCCGCGAGCGTCGGCGCGCAGCCCGCGCAGACGAGCGGCTCGGACCTGCCCCGGCGCCGGCCGGGATCATGGCGCATCTCCACCCTCTCGCCCGAGATCGGCCTGCAGGCTCATGAGGTCTGCATCGCGGCCGGCGACGGCCTCGTCGGGCCGGTCGAGGAAAATTGCGCGAAGCCGGTGGTCGAATCGGCCAATGACCAGTGGATCGTCACGATCTCCTGCGGCCGCGCGGGCGGGCGCGAGGTGACGAGCCTGCTGTTCACCGGAGATTTCACCAGCTGGTACCGCGCTCAGGCGAAGACGACCTTTACGCGAGCCGATGGCACGGCGGCGCCGGGCTCCGGCTTCACCATCGACGCGAAATTCCTCGGCCCCGACTGTCCCAAGGAGCGCTGAGGCCGTCGGCCGCTCTCACTCGGCCTCGCGCACCTGCGTCGGCGCGGCCGGGGCGGTTTCGATCTTGGGCGTGCGCTTGAAGGTCGATTTGCGGCCGCGCATCGTCTGCAAAATCTTCGCGCCATTGGAGAAGGCGAGATAGATCATCAAGGGCGGCACCGACAGCATCGTCTTCACATAATCGACGAAGGAGCCGCGCTTCAGCGCGAGATAGGGCGGCAGGGTGAAGCCGAGGACGACGATCGCCGTCTCGATGCCGATGAATTTCAGCACCGGCAGATAGGGCGTGAGCGAGCCGCGCAGCAGCGCGCCGAGCATGAGGGCGATGAGGCCGAGCGCCGCCGTCGGGAAGAAAATCTGATGCACGATCAGCACGATCGCGGCGATGCGCTGGGTCAGCGTCCAGGGCGCGCGCCACAGCGGCAGCAGCGTTTTCTGCGCCACTTGCACGAAGCCGTTGGACCAGCGCCGCTGCTGGCGGCGGAAGTCGCGCAGCTCCTCCGGCACCTGGCCCGGAATCGGCGGCTCGGTGACGAAAACGCCATGCCAGCCGCCGAGCGCGGCGCGCACGGTGAGATCGAGATCCTCGCACAGCGAATAATCCGACCAGCCGCCCGACGCCTCGATCGTCTCGCGGCGCCAGATTCCGCCGGTGCCGTTGAATTGGAACAGCCAGCCGGCGCGCGCGCGGGTGCGCTGCTCGATGAGGAAATGGCCGTCCTGCACGAGACCTTGCGCGCGCGTCAGCCAGTTCTTGCGGAAATTGGCGAATTCGCAGCGCGACTGCACGAAGCCGGCGCGCTCGTCCTTCACCAGCAGCGGCACGGTGCGCTTCAGCCAATTGGCCGGCGGGCGGAAATCGGCGTCCAGCATGGCGACATAAGGAGCGTCGAACAGGGCGAGGCCCGCGGCGCAGGCGCCGGCCTTGAAGCCGGAGCGATCCTCGCGGCGCACATGCAGAATGTCGGCGCCCTGCGCGCGCAGCTCGCGCGCCACCGCCTCGGCGCGCTCGGGCGTCTCGTCGGTCGAATCGTCGAGCAGCTGAATGTGCAGCCGGTCGCGCGGCCAGTCGAGCTGCGCGACGCAGCGCAAGGCCTGCTCGGTCACCGCCGGCTCGTTGAACACGGGGATTTGCAGCAGCACATGCGGCAGCTCGTCCTCGGGAAGAGCGATCGCCTCCGGGTCCTTCACGCCGCGCAATTGATCGAACAGAAAGCGGGCGATGATCGCGATGAAGCCCGCGCCGATCAGGATCAGGATCAGCGCCGCCGTGAGGCAGACGCAATCGGCGAGAAACTGCAGAAGTGCGATGATCAAGCGCCTTATCCTTCTTCTTCGGCGACGGAATGCGGAGCCGGAACGGCCGTCTCGCCTCCCGCCGTGCGCGTGTCGATCGTCGCCTGCGCCCAGACGACCTTGCTCGCGGTCCAGGCGTGCAGCCATACGGCCAGCATCGTCGCCTCGCGGGCCAGAAAGACAACAGGCGACGCCGACGAGAGCGGCCATCCCTTGGCGAGGCACAACAGCCGCTCCATGACGAGCCACAGGCCGAGGGTCGCAGCGGCCCCGACCAGCGGAGCGAGCCCGACCAGCGGCGCGACCGCCAGCGAGGCCGCGACGGCCGGCAGCGCCTGGCAGAAAGGCTCGGCGAGAAAGGAGAGGATCTCGTCGTTGCGGCGCACGACGAACCAGCGCAATTGGCGATCATAGACGTCGCGGAAATTGCGTCGGCCGACCTCCAGGCGGACGAGACGATGCGAGAAGACGGTGCGCAGACCGATCTTCTTCAGCGCCTTGGCGGTCGCATTGTCCTCGCCGACCGTGTGGGCGATCGCGGCGAATCCGCCGGCGCGCAGAAAATCTCCGCGGCGGAACAGCATGATCTTGCCGACGCCGAAGCCGCCGCCGAGCACGGAGGTCGTGAACAACATGCGCTGATGCGGGCCGTTCAGGATCGCCGCCTCGACCTGCGCGGCGAAATTCTCCGCCTGCGCGGCATAATAGATGCCGCAGACGAGCCCCACGCCCTCCTTCAAATGGCGCATCGCCTCGGCGAGATCGCCGGGCTCGAGGATGACATTCGAGTCCTTCATCAAGATCACGTCGTTCTCGGCGTCGTTGAAGGGCCGGAACAGATTGTCGACCTTGGGGCTCGCCGCGAAGCGCGCCGTCGAATGCACGACGCGGGAGGGGACATGCGGATGACGGGCGAAAATCCCGCGCATCGCCTCGACGGCGGGAGAGGAGGCCTCGGTCGCCGAGGCGATCGCCTCGAATTGTGGATAATTCTGCGCGAGCGCCGACTCCTGCGCCTTGGCGAAGCCCGGCTCGCACGCCTTCACCGGCAAGACGACGGACACCGGAGGGCGGTCCTTGCGCGACCCGCGCCGCTCGACGATCCAGGGGTGGATGATCGCCGCAAGGACGGACACGAACAGCAGGCCGACCGAGCTCGCGTAGAAGATCACGCAGAAGACGAGGAACGGCAATGCGAAACTGTCGATCACGGCTCCTCCCGCTCGAGGGTTTGCGGCACGGTCACGTCGAATCGGCGCATCGCCGAATCGATGACGCCGGGCGGCAGCCACGCGAACAGCTTCATCGCATAATAGACGAACAGCGGAAAGGCGATCACCGCCGCACGGCGCTCCAGTCCACGGATGATGATCTCCGCGGCCTTCGCGTCGCTGACGCGTCCCGGCTGCCAGGCGTCGAGCCTGGCCGTCATCGGCGTCGTCACGAAGCCCGGCACGATGAGACTGACGCCGACCCCATGCGGCGCCAGCGCGCCGCGAAGCGAATCCGCATATAGGTGCACGGCCGCCTTGCTCGCGCAATAGGCCGGCGAATAGGGAAGACCGCGCAGGCCCGCCATGGAGCCGACGACGGCGATCTGCCCCTTGCGCCGCGCCGTCATCGCCGCCACGGCCGGCTCCACCGTGTTGAACACGCCATGCACATTGATCGCGAGCAGGCCGCGCACGGCGTCCGGATCCTCGGCGATCTGGCCGGACGCGAGGCCCGTGGCGACGCCGGCGTTGGCGATGACGAGATCGAGCGGCGCGCGCGCGTCGGACTCGGCGATGCGCGCCGCCATGCCGTGGCGGTCGCGCACATCGGCGATGGTCGTGTCGATCTCGGCGCCGGCGGCGCGGCAGGCGGCCGCGGTCTCCTCCAGCCGTCCGGCGTCGCGGCCATAGAGCGCGAGGCTGCGCCCCTCGCGCGCATAGCCGAGCGCCAGCGCGCGGCCGATGCCGCTCGACGCGCCGGTGATGAGGATGCGCCTCGTCTTCATCGTCCCCCCACCCGCTTCGGCAAGGTCATCAGCGCCTCGCCGACGATCGTCGGCGCCCGAGATTCGCCGCTGGCCAGAAGCCGCAAGAACACCCCCTCCTGCTCGGAGGCGCGGAGCACGCGGGCGGTGAGCGTCACCGCCTCGCCGCGCGTCACCGGCTGCACGAACTTTCCGGACAAGCGGGCGAGGAAGAGATCGCGCCGCCAGGCGAGCAGCATGGGCTCGAAGGCCGCCAGCAGCTTCATGCCATGAACAGGCGGCGCGCGAAAGCCGACGGCCCGCGCCAGCCGCTCGTCGAGATGGATCGGATTGTCGTCGCCCGAGACCGCCGCATAGGCTTCGAGCGCCGCGGCGTCGAAGGGGCCGATGCGCCGATCGGGCAGGCGCTCGCCGACGCAAGGCAGGCGCAGGCCGCTCACAGAGCGCCCTCCAGCGCCGCCGGGCGCGGCACGATGCGCAGCAGCGCCTCGGCGTGGAGCCGCGCCTCGCCGCCTTGCGTCGCGACGAACGCATTCACGACGAGCCGCGGCGGACTGGCCTCGCGGCGCATCGAGACGGTGAGATCATAGCTCTCGCCGACGCGCAGTGGAGCGCAATAGCGGAAATCCTGCGATTCGTGGACGGCGATGGCGTTTTCGGCGGCGAGGGCGGCGCGGATCGCCTCGCCGATCTCCGACGTCGTCATCCAGACGGCGGGAAAGGCGACCGGCACGATCTTCTCGAGCGTGTCGGCGAAGCCGGCCTCGCGGCGATAGCGCGCGACCCGCTCCTCGTCGGCGACGACGCGGAAGGGGCCGAGGCGGATGTCGTCGCTCGCCGGCTCAATGGCCATGCGCGCCCCCGCGGTCGAGCGCGCGCACGATCAGCACCACATTGATGCCGCCGAAGGCGAAGGAATTGGTCATCGCGACGCGCATGGGAACGCGCCGCGCCTCGTTGGGCACGGCGTCTATCGGGCAGCGCGGATCATAGTCGAGGAAGTTGATCGTCGGCGGCGCGATCTCCTCGCGCAGCGCCGCGATCGTCACGACGAGCTCGAGCCCCGAGCTCGCGCCGAGCGCATGTCCGTGAATGGGCTTGGTGGACGAGACCGGCAGCCGCGCCGCGCGCTCGCCGAAAACCCGCACGATCGCCGCCGCCTCGGTGATGTCGTTGGCGTGGGTCGCGGTGCCATGGGCGTTCACATAATCGATCGCGTCCGGCGAGAGGCCGGCGTCGTCGAGGGCTGCGAGCATCGAATTGGCGACCCCGTCGAGATCGGGACGCACGAAATCCTTGGCGTCGCTGGTCGTGCCATAGCCCGCGACCTCGCAGAGCGGCGCATGGCCGCGCTGTTCGGCCGCCGCCAGCGTCTCCAGCAGGAACACCGCGGCGCCCTCGCCGAGATTCATGCCGTTGCGGCCCTTGGAGAAGGGCCGGCAGAGATCGGGCGTCAGCACCCGCAGCCCTTCCCAGGCGCGAATGGTGCCATTGATGACGCAGGCTTCCGCGCCGCCGACGATGGCGCGGTCGACGAGCCCGAGCCGGATCATCTGCGCGCCGAGCCCGACGGACTGGCTCGCCGAGGAGCAGGCGCTGCCCATCGAGAAGGTCGGCCCATTGCAGGAATAGCGCATGCCGAGAGTGGTCGGCGCGGCGCTCGGAATGAGGCGCGGCACGCTCAGCATGTCCGGGCGGATCGACTGCGTGTAATAACGATAGAGACCATTGTCGATGGTCGTCATCCCGCCGATGCCGGAGCCGATGATGACGGCGGTGCGCGGGCCGGCGAGCTCGTCGCGGCCGAGGCCCGCCTGCGCGACCGCCTCGTCGGCCGAGACCAGCGCGAATTGCGTGAACGGATCGCAGAAGGGCAGGAACTTCGCGTCGATATGCGCGGCCGGATCGAAATCGGGCGCTTGCGCGGCGAATTTGACCCGTCCGTCATAGGGATGCGGCGTTATCAACGGTCGGATCTGCGGGACGCCGTCGCGCGCCGCCGCCCACAACGCCCCGGCGCCGACGCCCGCCGCCGACACCGCCCCCATGCCGGAAATCACCACGCGACGCTCGCCGGCGCCCCCGGAAGCGGCCATTTACTGCTTCTCTCGCTCTTTCATCACATATTCGGCGATGGCGCCGATCAGCTGCTCCACCGTCTTGGCGTCCTGCAGCGAGCCGTCCATCGGAATGTAGACGTTGAACTTTTCCTCGAGGGCGGTGAGGATCATGACGATGTCGACCGACTTCAGATCGAGGCTCTCGATCGTCGCGTCCGGGGTCACCTTGGTGCGGTCGACCATTCCCTCGGCCGCAATGACCTCGATGATCTCCTCGACGAGCTTGGCCTTCTCCTGCGGATCATCTGCCACGTCCACCTCCGTTCAGGGTGTTTCAGCCGCGCCGGCCGCCCCGGACCGTGGAGGCGGCGCTGTAATCCTCGTTAAGGCGCCCGGCCCGGAAAAGAAAGCCCGGCCCGAGCGAAGCGCTACCGATAGGACTCGCGGCACGGCGCGCTTCATGTAAGAAGACGGCTCGAACCGACTACCCTTCGAGGCTCGCTCATGACTTTGCACGATGCGCCGCTGGCCGGCGTCTTTCCACAGGGAAAAGAGGAGGACTGGCGCAAAATCGTCGATCGCGCGCTCAAGGGAGCGCCGTTCGAAAAGCTGATTTCCAAGACTTATGACGGAATCGCCATCTCGCCGCTCTATTCGCGGACGGCCGCGCCCGGCCCGCGCGCGCTGCGCGCCGCCCCCGGCCGCTGGTCCATCCTCGCCCGCGTCGACCATGGCGAGGCGGCCGCGGCCAATCGTCTCGCGCTCGACGACCTCGAAGGCGGCGCCGACGGATTGCACATCGTGTTCGCGGGCGCCCAAGGCGCCTATGGAAGCGGCGTTCTCGACGACAGCGACGAGGGCGTGGCCCATCTGTTCGACGCCGTTCACTTCGACTATGGCGTTCCGGCGCTGATCGAATTTTCTCCGCGCGCGACCAATGCCGTGGACGCCGTCCGGCGCCTGCTCGACCGCGCCCATATCGAGCCCTCGATCACCCGCGTCGCCTTCGGCTTCGATCCATTGGGCGCGCAGGCGCTGCACGGCTTCCTGCCGGGCCCCTGGGCCGAGCATTCGGGCGCCTTCGCCCGCAGCGTCCGCAGTGTCGCGGAGGCCGGATTCCGCTTCGGCGCGGCCTTCGCCGACGCGCGCGTCATTCACGCGGCCGGCGGCTCCGAGGCGCAGGAGCTCGGCTTCGCGCTCGCCGCCGCCCTCGCCTATTTGCGCGCTCTCGAGGCCGGCGGCCTGCCGCTGGACGCGGCGCGCGCGCTTCTGGCCTTCCGCCTCGCCGCCGACGCCGACCAATTCGTCACCATCGCCAAGCTCCGCGCCTTGCGGCGCCTCTTCGCGCGCGTCGAGGAGGCTTGCGGCCTCTCGCCCGCGCCGATCTACATCCACGCCGAGACCGCCTGGCGCATGGCGACGCGGCGCGATCCCTGGACCAATCTGCTGCGCGCGACGCTCGCCGCTTTCGGAGCGGCGATCGGCGGGGCGGACGCCGTGACCGTGCTGCCCTTCACCCAGGCGCTCGGAACGCCGGACGAATTCGCCCGCCGGCTCGCGCGCGACACGCAGCTCGTGCTGCAGGACGAATCGCATGTGCATGTCGTCGACGATCCGTCCGCCGGCGCCGGCGGCATGGAGGCGCTGACCGAGGCGCTCTGCGAGCGCGGCTGGAGCGAATTCCAGAAGATCGAGGCCGAAGGCGGGCTCGCGGCGGCGCTGGAGAAGGGCGCTCTGCAGGGCCGCGTCGCCGATCTTTCGGGCGAGAGGGCGCGGAATGTCGCGCGCTCGCGCGACAAGATCACCGGCTCCAATGAGTTTCCCGACATCGGCGAGGCGCCGGTGGCGACGCTCGCGCCCTTCGACGCGGCGCGGCTCGCGGCCCCGGCGCCGGACGGGGCGGTCCGCTCGGCGCCGCTGCGGCCGCGCCGGCTCGCCGAGCCGTTCGAGGGCCTGCGCGAGCGCTCCGACGCCGCGCTCGCCGAGACAGGCGCCCGGCCGCGCGTCTTCCTCGCCAATCTCGGCTCCGTCGCCGCCTATACGGCGCGCGCCAATTTCGCCAAGAACTTCTTCGAGGCCGGCGGCGTCGAAGCGGTGTTCGGCGAGGACGACTCCGACATCGCCGCGCTGTTTCGCGCGAGCGGCGCCAGGCTCGCGTGCCTTTGCTCCTCCGACGCGATCTATGCGGAACGCGCGGAGGAAGCCGCGCGCGCGCTCGCCGGCGCGGGAGCGCGAGTCTATCTCGCCGGACGGCCCGGCGAGCTGGAGGCGCGTCTGCGATCGGCGGGAATCGCAGAATTTATTTACGCCGGCGGCGATATGTTCGAGACCTTGCAACGTGCGTTCGAAGAGGCCGGGTGATGCGGGGGATCGTTGTTTCTGTTCTGGGCTCGATGGTTCTCGCGGGCGGCGCGCTCGCCGCTCCGCGCGAGAGCGCGGGCGCCGCGCCGGAGGCGGGCCGCTACGACGGCGCCTGGGTTTTCGAGGCGCGCGTGACGGTGGGCGCCTGCCCCGGACTGCTGCCCGAATCGATCGAGATTCGCGACGACCTGCTGGTCGGCACGCAGGCCGGAGCGGCGGCGCTCGCCGCTGGACGCATGGCGCATTGGGGCTATGTGGAAGGCGACGGCGCGATCATGACGCGCTTCACCTCGCGGGACGGGCATGTGGCGCGCGCGCATGGTCATCTGCGCGGCAATTCGGGCTCGGGGGCCTGGTCCTCCTCGACCGATAAATGCGGCGGCGCCTGGCGCGCCCAACGTGGCGGCGCCGAGCGCGCGGGGCGGTAAGAGATTTCGACAGTGTCAAAAGGCGCGCGTTCCCCCTTCTCCCGCTTGCGGGAGAAGGGGCGCGGCTCGACCTTTTCGCGAGTCTTCGCTCTCTATAAGGCGCCTCCGCCTCAATTCTCGTCTTCGCCGAACACCGGGTACGGCCGCGCGGAGCGCGCCGCCTGGCGCTGCGGGACCGGGGTCGCCGGAGCGGTCGGCTGCGGCGCCATGACCGCCGAGGCGAGGCCGAGCCCGTCGCGCTGATAGATGTCGTCGCGGAACTGGATCACCCCGTCCGGCGCCGCCCAGGCGGTCACATAGACCCAATAGACCGGCACGGCCGGCGTGATCTTCACATCGACGCGCTCGCCGGAACGAATCGCCTCGTCGATATGATCGCGGTCCCAGCCGGGCGTCTCCTTCAGCAGCCAGGCGACATAGTCGCGCACGTTCTGCAGGCGGATGCAGCCCGAGGAGACGAAGCGGAAGTCGTCGCCGAAAATGCCCTTGGCCGGCGTGTCGTGCATATAGACGCCGTAAGGATTGGCGATGTCGATGCGCACGACGCCGAGCGAGTTGAAGTCGCCGCCCGTATCCTGACGGAACTTGTAGTTCATCGCCTCGAGCGAGTTCCAGTTGATCTGCTCGGGCGCGAGCTCCACCCCGTCCTTGTTGTAGACGCGGATGTGATTGGCGGTGAGATAGTTCGGATCGGCCTGCATCTTGGGGATGAGATCCTTGCGGATCACCGAGGCCGGCACGGTCCAGAACGGATTGAAATTGATCTGGATCGCCTTGGTCTGCATCACCGGCGACTGGCGGTCGATCTTGCCGACGCCGGCGATGTGATGGGTGACGACATAGCCGTTCTCCACCGTCTCCACCGAGGCGGCGGGAATATTGGCGGTGACGTAGCGATTGCCGAGATCGCGCGAGAAGCTGCGCAGGCGGATGAGGTTGGTCTCGAGCTGGCGCAGGCGCGTCTCGGCCGGCACGTTGAGCGCAACGAAGCTCTGCTGCGAGACGACGCCGGTCGCGTTGATTCCGTGCCGCGCCTGGAACCGGCGCACGGCGGCCTCGACATAAGAATCGAACACCGGGCTCGTTCCCGTCTCCGGCCCGATGTCGCCGGAGACGATGAGGCGACGCCGCAAGATGGAGACCGCCGGGCTGTTGGAGCCGAGCCGCAGCTGCTGGCCGGCGGGCGTCATCGGCCAGCCGCCGCGCGCGACGATGTCCTGCATCTGCGTGATCGCCATCTCGGTCGCGGCGACGGTCTGCGGCGACAGGATCGGCGTCGTCGAGCGCGACACGGTGAGGCGTGGGTCGGCGTCGTAGCGCTGCGCCCATTCGGCCTGACCGCTGTAGTTGTCCCCGGCGGCGAGCGCGCCGGGCGAGCCGGCGCCGGCGAGCGCGCCCATCGCCGCGGCGAGGACGGATGCGCGAAAGGGCGTGAAGGCGGAGGATGAAAATCTACGCACCAGAAGCTCCAATTCCCGATAGGGCCGCAGAGCCGGCGTCACCCGCGCCGGGCGAAGCGCGACACGCGAGTTCGATTTACGGCAGTTCGGTTAAGAAGGGCCGAATAGTCCGGCGATTTTGTGACGCGGACGGCGCTTGCGTCCCCGCCGTCGGCCTCGACTCGAGACATGAGCGCCGCTTCGATTCCCGACGGGAGGAGCGTCACCCCACCCGCTTCCATCCGTCCATCCCGAGACGCTCCTGCGGCAGGAAGCGGGCCTTGTAGTCCATCTTGCGGGAGCCCTCGACCCAATAGCCGAGATAGAGATGCGGCAGGCCGGCGCGGCGGACCCGCTCCACATGATCGATGATCATGAAGGCGCCGAGCGAGCGCTCGTCGCGGTTCGGATCATAGAAGGAATAGACCATCGACAATCCATCGGCGAGATAGTCGGTGAGGCAGCAGGCGACGAGATGGCCCGGTCCGCCACCCGGCCGCGGGACCCGATATTCGATCAGCCGGGTCTCCACATGGCTGTCCTCGACCATCATCTGATAGTCGACCATGCTCATATCGGCCATGCCGCCGTCATTGTGCCGCGCGCCCACATAGGCGCGGAACAGCGCATATTGCTCGGCGCCCGCATGGGGGCGCCGCGCCTCGGCCGTCACATCGGCGTTGCGCTTCCTCACCCGCTTCAAATTGCGCGACAGGTCGAACTCGTCGACCCGCACGCGCACCGAGACACAGGCCCGGCACGTCTCGCAGGCCGGCCGATAGGCGATCGTCTGCGACCGGCGGAAGCCCGATTGGGTGAGCGTGTCGTTCAGCGCCGGCGCGCGCCGGCCGATCAGATGAGTGAAGACCTTGCGCTCCTCGCGTCCCGGCAGATAGGGGCAGGGCGCGGGGGAGGTCAGGTAAAATTGCGGCGCGTCGCGGGGCTCTCTCGTCACGCTTATTCGTCCTCGTGGCGGAATCGATATACCGCTTCCTCCGACGCCGGCCAGCGCAGGCCGCCCGGGCATATTCGAAACATATTAGAATCGAGCGCGGCGCCGCGCCAAGCGTTTTGCGAGAAGGGGCGGCTCAAACCACCCGCCGCAGCACGATGACATCGGCGAGGATATCGTGAAGGCAACGCTTGTCCGGGGTGACGAACGTCACGAGCAGCAGCGGCGGGAACAGCCAGGTGACATAGAACAGCACGCCGTGAACGGCTGCGTTCAGAAATGGCGCAGGCTCCCCGCTCATCAGCCGCACCTCGAGGTCCATGGCGCGCTGGCCGAGCGTCGCCATGCGCCAGCCGGAGACGGTCGAGCCATTGTAAAAAAAGGCGACGAGCGGGAAGAGCGGCGGCAGCAGAAAGACCGACAGGCCGAAGCTCAGCACGAACAGCGCCAGCCACAGGATCCCGGTGAGAAAGGTCACCAGGACGAGGTCCAGGCACAGGGCCGCGATCCGGCGGGTCCGCACGCCGTCGAGCGCCTCGCGCGGGACGAGAGTGTGCGGATGTGAGTAGAAGCGGCCGTCGCCGCCGGCGTCGAACATGGCAGTCCTGTCCTTCCGAGCGAGCCCGAAATGTCGGCGCGCCGCAACCAATATTCAAGCCGCGTGCGGGGAAAGCGGGGATTAATCGCCCCCGCGCTTGACGGCGCCGGCGCCTCGTAGCATGGCTCGCGCCAGACTGGCGGAATGCGAGCCCGACGGCTCGGGGTCCAGCGACGCGCGGACCGCGACACGCGCGCCGGGCGCGAGGCGGCCCCGCCGCGAGACAAACCGGAAGACGAGGCCTCATGTCCAGCGATACGGTCGACATGTCGAGCAATACGGTCAATGGCGGCCATCTGCGCGCCTTCATCGAGCGCATCGAGAAGCTCGAGGAAGAAAAGCGCGCCATCGCCGACGACATCAAGGACGTGTATGGCGAGGCCAAAGGCACGGGCTTCGACCCCAAGATCATGCGCAAGATCATCTCCCTGCGCCGCCAGGACAAGCACAAGCGACGGGAGGAGGAGGAGATTCTCGATCTCTACCTCGCCGCCCTCGGCGAGTGACGCGAGTCTGTCGGTAAGCCTCCGTTAACCATAACTCCTTAACGCTCGAATTCGGCGCGCCCCGCTGGGCGTCCGCGCGAGGATTCGAGTGTCTTCCGCAAGGTTCGAGAGCCGCGCAGCGGCCACGACGTTGATCGTTCTGTCGCTGGCGACGCCGGCGGCGATCGCGCCGCCGCGCCCGGCGCTCGGCCAGACGCTGTCGCCCAATTCGCTCGATATCGCGCCGCTGCGCGATTTGCCGACGGTCCCGCCCATTCCCGGCGCCGAGGCGCCGACGCCCGCACAGGCGCAGCAGACGCTGGCGCCGAGCCTCAGACGCGGAGCCGAGGCGCCGCCGCCCGGCGCGCCCAATTACGGGCTGCCCCGCCCCCGGACGCAGCTGCCGAGGCCCTATCCGCCGCCGCAGGCGCTGAAGCCGCCGCCCTTCTCGCCGACGCATCCCCTGCCCCGGCTGAAGCCCTATCAGACCTCGGTCGAGGCAAAGGAAGCGGCGCGCCGGCGCGTTCGCGCCCTGCGGCTCGGGCTGCGCGGGACGCTGCAGCTGCCGGAGCGGCCGCCGCCGCCGACGGTGGCGCTGCCGGATTTCCTCCCGCCGCGAGCAAAACCTCGGCTCGAGCCCGATCCCTACGGCGCGCTGGGGTTCGGCGTCGGCTCGCTGCGGCTCTTCGCTTACGCCGAGCCGAGCTTTGGCTATGACTCCAATCCCAACCGCCTCGCGCAGGACGTGCAAGGCTCGAAATTCGCTCGCGTCGACGTCGGGCTGCGGCTGCGCTCGGATTGGATGCGCGACGACGTGCAGGCCAATCTGCGCCTCGGATATGTGGATTATTTCAGCGTGGAGAACGCCGACCGGCCGGACGGCGTCGGCGACTTCCTCTATCGCTATGACATCGCGCGCGACACCAAGGTGAAATTCGAAGGGCGCTTCTCGCTGGATACGCAGCGCCCCGGCGCGCCCGGCCTCGCGAGCAGCCAGACCGACGTCGTCGTCATCAACCGCCCGCTGATCGTCTCGCTCGGAACCGCCGTCGGCGTGACGCAGAGCTTCGGCCGCCTCGACACGACCCTGCGCGGCTCCTTCGATCGCTGGCTCTATCAAAACGCCTATTACAACGACGGCTCGGTGCTCGATCTCGCAGGCACGAGCTACAACGCCTATGGGATCAATCCGCGCGTGTCCTATGAGCTGACGCCGAACCTGCGGCCCTATGCCGAGGCGACGCTCGACCGCCGGGTTCATGACTCCTGGCTCGACCCTTATGGCTATGCGCGCGACAGCACCGGCGCCCAGGCGCGCATCGGGACGACCTTCAAGATCACCGATCTCCTGCGCGGAGAGGCGTCCGGCGGCTATGCGCAGCGCGACTATGCCGATGCGCGCCTGCCGCGGCTGCGCGGTCCCATCGTCGACGCGGCGCTCATCTATTCGGCGACGCCCCTGACCACCTTCACTCTGCGCACCGGCACCACCCTCTCCGAGACGACGCTCGCCGGCGCCGCCGGCGTGCTCTCGCGCAATGTGACGCTCGATGTCGTGCATGCGCTGCGGCGCAATTTCACCATCACCGGCACGGGGAGCTTCCAGACCAATAATTATCAGGGCGGCGACACGCTGGAGCGCGTCGTCACCGCGGGCGTCAGGCTCGAGTATAAGATCACGCGCGCCATCGCGATCAAGGCGAGCTATTTCTATCAGCATCTCGAGAGCACGGCCGGACAGAATTCGAGCTTCACCGCCAATGTGATCATGGCGGGGCTGCGCTTCGAGCCGTGACCGGGCGTCCGTCGCGCGGCGCCCGCGCCGCAGGCTCCTCGGGGCGAGGGATTGTCGTCTTTTCGAGCTTATTCCGCCGGCGCGAGATTCGGCGTCGCTGCGCGGCGGGGCGGAAGCACGAAGCGCTTCAATCTCAGCGCCGGCTTCTCGATGAAGGTCCAGGATGCGGCGGCGAAGATCAGCGTTGCGGCGAGCGCGAGGCTCATGATCGCCGCCAGCCTCACGCCCTTCGGCGCCCCGTCGAGATGAGGCAGCAGAAAGAAAACCAGCGCCTGCGTGATCGGATAGCCGTAGAGGTAGAGGCCGTAGGAGAGATCGGCCTTCAGCAGGCGGTCGAACCAGGGAAAGCGAAGCATTCCGACATAGACGACGCAATAAGCGAGGCAAAGGCCGGCGAGGACATCGCTCGTCTTGGTCGCCATCAGCAGCACATAGAGTCCGCCGAAGAGAATGAACAGGCGCTTGTCGAGCCGCACATGCGCGGCGAGGATCCACAGCGCCACGCCGACGAGGAAGAGATAGACGAGGAACCAGCCGGCAAAGCGCGTCGTGTCGAGTCGCGTCGGCGCCGGCCAGCCGAAGCTCGCCGTCAGCGCCACGCCTGCCGAGACGGCGAGGAAAAAGGCGAGAAAGCCCTTGCGCGTGAACAACAGCCCGCTCGCGATCAGCGCGCTCAGCACGAGATAGCAATAGAACTCCGGCGGCAGAGTCCACAAATTGCTATTGACGAGGCCGGGAACCGGATTGTCGGCGAAGACGCCCGGCAGCTCATAGGTCACGAAGCCGAAGATATTGCCGAAATAGCGATAGAATTGCGGATCGCCGAAGTAAGCGCCGAGCGCGCTGGTGGTGACGAGCGGTCCGAGCACGAGCGCGGAGAGCAGCACTTCCGAGGCCAGCGCCGGCGCGATGCGCAAAGCGCGAAATGTGAGGAATTGGCGCGTGTCGCGCGTGCGAAACGCGCTGCCGGCGACGAGAAAGCCGCTCAGCACGAAGAAGGCGCCGACCAGCGAGAACAGCAACGGCCGCAGCAGCTCGATGATCGACTGGCGCAGGAAAACGGCGTCGCCGCCCTGCAGCAGCATGGCGAGGCTGGCGACGGCGTCGCCCTTGGTCGCCGCGGGCGCGCGCTCTCCGCCGACGGCGAGCACGGACGCGTGGTGAAGCAGGATGACGAGCGACAGCGCATGGCGCACGAAGTGGAAGCCGGGGCCCTTCCCGTCATTCTCCCGCAGCGCGGCGTCGAGATTCATCATCCGTCCTCTTCGCTGCGCGACGAGCCGGCCGAGGGGCCGCGACGGCAGCGGCCCGATCTTCCTCGCCACTCATAAAGAAGCGCTTAAGCCGTCTGCGGCCGGCCCTGCGCGATGAAGCGGACGCGCGCCGCCTCGAGCCCCCAGGCAGCCCCCACGAAGATCCAGAAGAAGCGCCAATGATCGAGGTCGATCTGCAGCCCCTGCAGAAAGAACACCAGCAACGCGGCAGCGACGAGCTGCGCCGGCCTCTGGAACGGCGTGCGCTGCAGGCTCGCGCGAAACAGCACGCCGAGCGTGAGAATCGCGAGGCCGAAAAAGGCGAAGCCGCCGAGCCAGCCATTGGAGGCGAAGGCGTTCACATAGCTATTGTGCGGCTCGACGCCGAAGGTCAGGCGAAAGCGCAGCGGCCCCATGCCGTTCGGCCGCTCGACCAGCATGGGCAGCGAGCGCAGCTGATTGCCGAACCGCCCGGTCGGGCCTTCGTCGTATTCCTGCGTCGCCGACGCCCGCTTGAAGAAGAATTCGCGCACCGAGGAGTCTCCGGCGAGCGCGCCGGCGACGGCGAGCGAGACGAGGAGGGTCACCGCCACCGCCGCCGCGCCGATGCGCATCCGCATGCGCCGCGACTCCGCGGTGATCATCGACAGCAGCGTGAGCACGAATACGGAGACGATCGCCGCGCCCCAGGAGCCGCGCGAGAAGGAGGCGAACAAGGCCGCGCCCGACAGGAGCAGGCCGAGCAGAGTGACCGGCCAGAAGCGCATGCGGCCGAGCAGCAGCCGTTGCACGAAGAACAGCACGCCCGGCACCATATAGGAGCCGAGCACATTGGGGTCCTTGAACGGCGCCATGGCGCGGCCCTCGAGCGTCATCGCCTGAGGATCGCCGACGACCTGCGCCCAGGAGCCGACCGCGATCACCGCCGCCAGCATGCAGCTCGCCGCATATCCGCTCATGCACAATTCGAAGCGCCGCGCGGCGTCCTGCGAGAAGAACAGCATATAGAAGACGCCGGTCATCGAAATGAACAGCGTATGCGTCATGAAGTCGACGGGATCGTGCTCGTTCCAATAGGGAATGAGCGAGATATAGCCGCCGAGCGTCCACAGGAGGAGCAGCGCCGCGCCGGGCAGCACCGCGCGATGCAGAGTGAAGCCGCCGAGGAACCAGACGACCATGGTCGAGAGAATGAGAAAATCATAAGGAGACGGCTCGATGAACACCACCGAGCCGGAACAGGACGTGATCCAGAACAGCGCTTCGAGCAGCCGCGCATAGTTCAATGTCGGACCGGACGATGGCGCCGCGGCGTCTGTCACCGTTTGCGCCATGTCGAGTTCCGCTGTGCCGCCGCGCCCCCGGGCGCGACAGGATCGGGATGAGCGATGAAGACGGCGTCTTTGCGATTTGGTAGCCTCGCTATAGTTAAGAAAGCGTGATCTCGGCTTGGCGTAACGCGCCCTCACCCGGAGCCGCTCCCATGAATCGGCAATTCGCCGCTATGCGCCTCCCGACCGGACGACGGCGCGACGACGCGCTGCTGCGCGCCGCCGAAACATCGAGCGAGGAGCTGCTGGCGCGGCTGCGAACGACTCGCAACGGCCTTTCCGCGCGCGAGGCGGCGCTGCGGCTGCGTCATGTGGGCCTCAACCGCATCGCCCGCGAACGTCGTCCCAATATGTTGCGAGAACTCGCCGGCCGGGCCAAGAATCCGCTCAATGCGCTGCTGCTGTCGCTCGCCCTCGCCTCCTATGCTCTCGGCGATGTGCGCGCGGCGATCGTCATCGCCGCAATGGTGGCGCTCAGCGTCGGCCTCGCCTTCGTCCAGGAGCATCGCTCCAACGAGGCCGCCGCGAAGCTGCAAGCCATGGTGCGCACCCACGCTTCCGTGCGCCGCCCGGGCGCGCATACGGCGGACGGGTTCGTCGAGGAGCCGGTCGAGCGGCTGGCGCCGGGCGATATTCTGCGGCTTTCCGCCGGCGACATGATTCCCGCCGATCTCAGGCTCATCGACGCCAAGGATCTGTTCGTCAATCAATCGGCGCTGACCGGCGAATCCATGCCGGTCGAGAAGACCGCGCAGCCCGCGCCTGCGCGCGATCCGTTCGAGGCGAAAAATCTCGCGCTGATGGGCGCGAATGTCGTCAGCGGCTATGCGACGGCGGTCGTCGTCGAGACGGGACGGCGCACCTTGTTCGGCGCCATGGCCGACGAGATCGCCGGGCCGCGCGTCGAGACGAGCTTCGATCGCGGCGTCACGCGCTTCACTTTGCTGATGATCGCCTTCATGACGGTGATGGCGCCCGCCGTCTTCGTCATCAATGGGGCCACCAAGGGCGATTGGCTGCAGGCGATGCTGTTCGCCGTCTCGGTCGCCGTGGGCCTCACGCCCGAAATGCTGCCGATGATCGTCACCGTCAATCTCGCCAAGGGCGCGATCGCCATCTCGCGCAAGAAGGTGATCGTGAAGCGGCTGAACGCCATTCAGAACTTCGGCGCGATGGACGTGCTGTGCACCGACAAGACCGGCACGCTGACGCAGGACCGCATCATATTGAAGCGCTGCCTCGACATATTCGGCGAGGATTCGGCCCGCGTGCTCGAGCTCGCCTTTCTCAACAGTCATTTTCAATCGGGGCTGAAAAATCTGCTCGATCGCGCCGTGCTCGAGCATCACGAGCTCGCTCACGCGCTGCGGCCCGATCATGCATTCGAGAAGATCGACGAAATCCCCTTCGACTTCGAGCGTCGTCGCCTCTCCGTGGTGGTGCGGCGCGACGACGGACCGCATCTTTTGATATGCAAAGGCGCCGTCGAGGAGCTGTTCGCCGCCTCCAGCCGTTACGAGACCGAGAGCGGCTGCGGGGCTCTCGACGCCGCGCATCTCGACGCCGCGCGGCGCGAGACCGACGAGCTGAACGGCGACGGCTTCCGCGTCGTCGCCGTCGCCTATAAGGAGCTGCCGCAGGAGCAGGCCGTCTTCTCGACCGCGGACGAGCGCGAGCTCATTCTCGTCGGCTATATCGCCTTTCTCGATCCGCCCAAGGACAGCGCCGCCGGCGCCATCGCGGCTCTCGCCGGAGCCGGCGTCGCGGTGAAGATATTGACCGGCGACAATGACGCGGTCACCCGCAAGGTATGCAAGGATGTCGGCCTCGCCGTCGATCGCGTCGCGCTCGGCGCCGAAGTCGAGCAGGCGAGCGACGCGGAGCTCGACGCGCTCGCGGAGAAGACCGTTGTTTTCGCCAAGCTGTCGCCGCCGCAGAAAGCGCGCGTCATCGACGCGCTGCATCGCGGCGGCCATGTCGTCGGCTATCTCGGCGACGGCATCAACGACGGGCCCGCGCTGAAGGCGGCCGATGTCGGCATTTCCGTCGACACGGCGGTCGACATCGCCAAGGAATCGGCCGACATCATCCTGCTCGAGAAGAGCCTGTCCGTGCTCGGCGACGGCGTGCTCGAGGGCCGCAAGGTGTTCGCCAACATCGTCAAATATATCAAGATGGGCGCGAGCTCGAACTTCGGCAACATGTTCAGCGTGCTCGGCGCCAGCGCCTTCCTCCCCTTCCTGCCGATGACGCCGATCCAGGTGCTCACCAATAATCTGCTCTACGACATCTCGCAATCGGCGATCCCGACCGACACGGTCGATGCGGAATATCTCGCCGCGCCGCGTCGGTGGGACATCGACAATATCGCCAAATTCGTTCTCTGCATCGGGCCGATCAGCTCGATCTTCGATTACGCGACCTTCGGGCTCATGATCTTCGCGTTCGGCGCGCTCGCCGATCCCGCTCTGTTCCAGACCGGATGGTTCGTCGAGTCGCTGTTGACGCAGACGCTCGTCATCCATGTCATCCGCACCGCGCGCATGCCCTTTCTGCAGAGCCGGGCGAGCGACGCCCTGATGCTGACGACTCTCGTCGTCTGCCTCGTCGGCGCGTCGCTGCCCTTCACGCCCATTGCCGGCGTGTTCGGCTTCACGCCGCTGCCGCCGCTCTACTGGCCGGCGATCTTCGGCTTTCTATTCTGCTACGCCATGCTCGCGCAGCTCGCCAAGAGCTGGTTTGCACGGCGTTGGGGAATGTAGCGCGGAGATCCGACCGCGATCGAGGACGACTCATGAAACGCATCGCAGCGGCGCGCCGCGCCTTCTCGACCCGCCATGTGCAATGGGCGCTCGGCTCGCGCATCACCGTCGCCGCGGTGACGACGCTGATCGTCGGCCATCTGCTCGGCACGCCGATGGTGCTCTGGGCCGTGCTGACCGCGGTCATCTTGACGCAGATGAGCGTCGGCCGCTCGGTCAAGGCGACGATCGACTATGCGCTCGGCACGGTCGGCGGCGCGATCTATGCCGGACTCGTCTCCGCCCTGCTGCCTCCTCACGGCGAAGCGGCGCTCGTCGCCTCGCTCGCGCTCGGCATTGCCCCGCTGGCGATGCTCGCCGCCTTCAGCCCGCGCTTCTCGGTCGCGCCCTCGACTGGCGTCCTTGTCGTGCTGGCGCCGACGCTCACTCATGCGACGGCTTTCCATTCGGCCTATGATCGCGTGCTCGAGGTCGCGCTCGGCGGCGCCGTCGCGCTGGTCGTCTCCCATCTCGTCTTCCCGGCGCGCGCGCGTGTGCTGGCGCGTCAGGCCGCCGCCGACATGCTCGACACCATCGCCGAAACGCTGCCGCCGCTGTTCGCCGGCCTGAGGGATGGACAAGAATCCGAGACGATCCGCGCGCTGCAACGCGGCGTCGGCGCCGCTTTTTCTCGCGTCGATCGGATCGAGCAGGAGGCGCGGCACGAGCGCATCGCCATTCTGCGCGCCGAGCCCGACCTCGCGCCGCTGCTGCAGGCGCTGCTGCGCATGCGCCATGATCTCGTGATGATCGGACGCGCCGCGCTCTCGCCCCTGCCGCCCGAATTCGGCGAGCGTCTCGGCCCCGCGCTCGATGCGATCGCGCTGCGCGCGGGAGAACGGGCGCGCGACCTGGCCCGCGCGCTCCGAACGAATCGCGCCGTCGACCACAGCGCGCAGCTCGACGCCGCTTTCGACGCCTATGCTCAGGAAATCGCATCGCTGCGGCGAGACGGACGTCTGCGCAGCCTTTCGGTCGAGGAGCTGGAGCATGTGTTCGCGCTCGGCTTCGCCTTCGAGCAATGGCGCGAGGACTTCGCCGAGCTCGCCCGCCGCATCGGCGACGGGCCGCGTTAGCAAAGCGTTAAGGTTAACGATTTATTGCTCGACCTCGACTATTTTCGCGAGACCGAGGAGCAGCGGCGCCATGTCCTTTTCGAAACTCGACGCGCGGCCGACGGCGACGGCTCTCGCCATATGCGCGCTCCTCGCGCTCGGCGGCTGCGGCAAGCTCGGCGACGTCACCGGATCGCTCGGCCCGCAGCGGCAGACGGAGCTGCCGCGCGACGACGCGGAGCTGCGGCGCTTCGCCGAAGAATGGGGCCGTCGTTTCGACTCCGACCCGAAGAACAAGCGCGTCGCCACCACCTATGCACGCGCCTTGACGCGGCTCGAGCGCCACGCTCAGGCCGTCGCCGTGCTGCAGGGTCTCGCCATCCGCTATCCCGAGCAGATGGACGTGCTCGCCGCCTATGGCAAGGCGCTGGCCGACGCCGGCCGCCTTCAGGAAGCCGCCGATGTACTGGCGCGCGCGCATACGCCCGAACGGCCCGATTGGTCGGTGCTCTCGGCGCAAGGCTCGATCGCCGATCAGCTCGGCCATCACGAAGAAGCGCGCGACTTTTATCAGACGGCCTTGAAGATCAGGCCCAACGAACCGAGCGTGTTGTCCAATCTCGGCCTCTCCTACCCTCTCTCGAAGCGGCTACCGCTTGCCGAAGAGACATTGCTGACGGCCGCCGCGCAGCCGGCCGCCGATATTCGCGTGCGGCAGAACCTCGCTCTGGTGCTGGCTCTCGAGGGCAAGTTCGAGGAGGCCGAAAGCTGGTCGCGCCACGATCTCTCGCCGATCGACGCCGCCGCCAATGTCGCGTCGATCCGGCAGATGATCGCGCAGTCCAACAGCTGGCGCGAGATTCAGAACTATGGCGCGCGCGGCGCGAAGGCGTCTGCGCCGCGCGCGGCTCACCAGCTCTGAGCCATCACCTGAATGATGGCCGGCGCCATCACCACCACCATCAGCACCGGCAGAAAGAACACGATCATCGGGACGGTGAGCTTGGGCGGCAGCGCCGCCGCCTTGCGCTCCGCCTCGGCCATGCGCATGTCGCGGCTCTCCTGCGCCGTCACGCGCAAGGCGCGGCCGAGCGGCGTTCCATATTTCTCCGCCTGAACGAGGACGGTGCAGATCTGCTTGACGCTATCGAGGCCGGTGCGCAAGGCGAGATTGTGAAAAGCCGCGCGACGATCGGGCAGATAAGAGAGCTCGGCCGTCGCCAGCGCGAACTCCTCCGCGAGCGGCACGGAGCGCACGCCGATCTCCTTGCCCACCTTGCGGAAGGCGTGCTCGATCGACATGCCCGATTCGACGCAGATCAACATCAGATCGAGCGCATCCGGAAAGGCGATGCGCATGCTCTGCTGGCGCTTGGCGATCGCATTGGTGAGGAACAGCTCCGGCGCCTTGACGCCGAGATAGGCGACGAAGATCACGACGCCGGTCTTGACGAGAAAGGACCAGTCCGAATCGTCGAGCACGGCAAAATAGAAGATGGCGAACAGCACGAAGCCGATCGGCGCGACGAGACGGAAAAAGAGAAACGCCACCTCCGCCTGCGGGCCGCGATAGCCGGCCGACGCGAGGCGCATCTTGGCGTCTTCGGTGTTGAGCCATGTCGACAGCGAGAAGCGGTCGACGACGTTCTTCATATAGACCTTGGGCTGTTGCCGCAGTCCTTTCGGGCCATTGTCATTGGCCTTGGCGTTGGCCGCCGCGCGCTCGCGCGCTCTGATGCGCTCGCGCTCGCTGGCGACGCTCTTCATGCGCTTGGCCAGCCGGTCGCCGCCCGAGAAGGTGAGCCCGATGGATATCACCATGGCGACGACCGCCGCGGCGACGATCAGGCTGAACATGAACCGCCCGTTGAACGCATATTTGACGAAGGTGTCGAACATGTCTTCGCTCGTTTTACACTATGGCGTTCTGCGCTCAGATCTCGAAGTCGATCATGTTCTTCATGATGAACACGCCGACCACCATCCACAGCAGGCTCCCGGCAATGATCACATTGCCGACCGTCGTGTTGAACAGCACCGCCATATAGGGCTTGTTGGTGAACCAGACGGCGAGCCCGACGAGAAACGGCAGGCTGCCGATGATGCCGGCCGAGGCCTTGGCCTCCGCCGACATGGCTCTGACCTTCGCCTTCATTTTCTTGCGCTCGCGCAGAACGCCGGCGAGATTGCTCAGCGCTTCGGACAGATTGCCGCCCGACTTTTCCTGCAGGCTGATGACGATCGAGAAGAACGACGCTTCGGCCACCGGCATGCGCTCGGCGAATCGCTCCGTCGCCTCGCCGATCGAAAGGCCGATCGTCTGAGACTCGACGATCTGGCGAAATTCGCTGCGCACCGGCTCTTCGGCCTCGCTGGCGATCATGCGGAAGCAGTCGCCGACCGGCAGGCCCGCCTTGATGCCGCGAATGATGATATCCACCGCGCCGGGAAAGGCCTCGATGAATTTGGCGACGCGCCGGCTCGCCAGAAAGCTCAGCGTCCAATGCGGAAGGCCGACGCCGACGACGAGGCCGACGCCGAGCGCGAGCAGAGGATCCTGATTGAAGACGAAGGACACGAAGGCCGCGACGAGACCGACCATTCCGGCGCCGATGATGAACAAGGTCTGCGACACGGAGAGGCCCGCTCGGGCGATGCGTTGCTCCAGCGTGACCGTCTTGGCTTTGGCCTCGACGTCCTTGAGGCTGTCTTGAATCATTTTCCGGCGCTTGGCCGGATCGGCGCCGCGGCCCTCGCGCCGCCGCTCGCCCGAGGCCATCAGCGCCGCCTGGCGCTTCTGCGCCTTGATGTCGCCCGAGAGATAAGGATAGACGACCGAATACATGACGCCGCCGACCGCGAGCGTGACGAGCGTGGCGCCGATGAGGAGAGGTTGCCGATCCACGCGATGCCCTTTCTCTAATCGATCGCTTCGTCGACCGTCGCCGCGTCGAGCGCCGCCGCGAGACGATTCTCTTCGCCGTAATAGCGGGCGCGCTCCCAAAAGCGCGGACGGCCGATGCCGGTCGAGCGGTGACGCCCGATGATGCGGCCGCTGCTGTCCTCGCCCAGGATTTCGTAGATGAACAGATCCTGAAGAGTGACGACGTCGCCCTCCTGCCCCAGCACCTCGGTGATATGGGTGATGCGGCGCGAGCCGTCGCGCAGGCGCGCCGCCTGCACGATGATGTCGATCGACGTGACGATCATCTCGCGGATGGTCTTGGCCGGCAGCGAGAAGCCGCCCATGGTTATCATCGATTCCAAGCGCGAGAGCGCCTCGCGCGGGGAGTTGGCGTGCAGCGTGCCCATCGAGCCGTCGTGGCCCGTGTTCATCGCCTGCAGCAGATCGAAAGCCTCCGGTCCGCGCACCTCGCCGACGATGATCCGTTCGGGACGCATGCGCAGACAGTTCTTGACGAGATCGCGCATCGTCACCGCTCCTTGACCCTCGAGATTGGGCGGGCGCGTCTCGAGGCGCACCACATGCGGCTGCTGCAATTGCAGCTCGGCCGCGTCCTCGCAGGTGATGACGCGCTCGTCGGCGTCGATGTAATTGGTGAGGCAGTTGAGCAGCGTGGTCTTGCCCGAGCCGGTGCCGCCGGAGATCAGCACATTGCAGCGCACGCGGCCGATGATCTTCAGCACCTCGCCGCCCTCGGGCGAGATGCTGGCGTAGCGGATCAGCTGATCGAGAGTGAGCTTGTCCTTGCGGAACTTGCGGATCGTCAGCGCGGGGCCGTCGATGGCGAGCGGCGGAGCGATGACATTGACGCGCGAGCCGTCGAGCAGACGCGCGTCGCAGATCGGCGAGGAGTCGTCGACCCGGCGGCCGACCTGGCTCACGATGCGCTGACAAATATTCATCAATTGCGCATTGTCGCGGAATCTGACGCTGGTCAGCTGAATCTTGCCGCCGACCTCGATATAGGTTTTCGACGCGCCATTGACCATGACGTCGGCGATGTCGTCGCGCATCAGCAGCGGCTCCAGCGGGCCGTAGCCGAGCACGTCGTTGCAGATGTCCTCGAGCAGATCCTCCTGCTCGGAAATCGACAGCACGACATTCTTGATCGCGACGATCTCATGGACGATGTCGCGAATTTCCTCGCGGGCGCTGTCTGGATCGAGCTTGGAGAGCTGAGCGAGGTCGATCGCCTCGATCAGCGCCGCGAAGATCATGCCCTTGGTGGCGTAATATTGCTCGGACTTGCGCTGCTCGACCGGCGCCGGCGGCGGCGCGGAGGCGACGGGCGCAGGCGCCGCGACCATGGGCTTGGGCGCAGGCGCCGCCGGCTCGGATGTCCGCTTGCGCGTCTCCGCGCCGACATTGGTACGCTTTCCGAACATTCCCGGCTCCCCGTCTCCTGGCGCCGCGCGTCAGCCGGCGCGCTTGCGAGAAAATCGCTCGATGAGTGGCGCGAGCAGGCTCGCCTTGGCCTTTCGCAATCCCGTGCGCCCCATCAGCTCGCGTCCGAGAGAGTCGAAGGATTCGACGATCTTCGATCCCGGCTCGACCTCGGCGATCATCTGCCCGTTATTGGCGGCGGAGCCGAACAGCTTGGGCTCGAACGGGATCACCGTGGCGAGGTCGATCTCTATGGCCTTGGCGAAATCGGCGGGCGATATCTCGGGCCGGCGCTGCACGCCGACCGTGTTGAGAATGACCCTCGGCGCCGCGTCGTTGCGCCGCGCCTGCCGCAGCGCGTCGAGAAGCGTCTTGGTGTTGCGCAGGCTCGCGAGATCGGGCGCGGCGACGATCGCCACCTGATCGGCGCCGACCAGCACGCGCTTCGTCCACGCCGACCATTGGTGAGGAACGTCGAGAACCGTGCAGGGAGAGGTGGACCGCAGCACGTCGATGATCGCATCGAAGGCCGATTCCGGCAGATCGTAGAGTCGCTCGATCGTCGCGGGCGCGGCGAGCAGGCTGAGCTGATCGCTGCATTTGGACAATAGACGATCGACGAGATTGGCGTCGACGCGGTCGGGCGCGAACACCGCCTCGGCGACGCCTTGCGGCGGATCCTGGTTGAAATCGAGACCCGCCGTGCCGAAGGGGAGATCGAGATCGGCGATCACCGTCTGCATCTGCAGGCCCCGCGCGATCGACCAGCCGAGATTATGGGCGATGCAGGACGCGCCGACGCCGCCCTTGGCGCCGACGACCGCGATGATGCGCCCGAGGGTTTCGGCCGCGACGGAATAGAGCTCGGAAAGTCTCGCGATGAAGCCGAGAGTGTCGAGCGGAGCGACCACATAATCGCTGACGCCGCGAGCGATCAGATCACGGTACAGCGCGATGTCGTTCTCGTGCCCGATCACGACGACCTTGGTGCCCGAATCGCAGAATTCGGCCAGCGATTCGAGCTGGCCGATCAGCTGGCGGCGATCGCCGAGCGTCTCCAGCACGATGAGATTGGGCGTCGGCGCGCCGCGAAACGCCTCGATGGCCGCGGCGACGCCGCCCATGTGAACCTTCACATGCGTCTTGTCCATGCGGCGGTCGACGGCCGCCGCATTCATCACGGCCACGCAGTCCTGCGTCTCGCAGAAGGCCTGCACGGAAACGCGGGGCAAAGGGGCGATCTGCGGCGCGGTTCCGCCGCTCGCCGCGCCGGCGTCACTGGTCATCAATCGCCTCCCACCGAGCTGATATTCGTGCCCTTGACCGTCCATTTGGTCGACGGATCCATGCCCGCGCGCACCTTGTTCAGCGAGCGCATGCGCGATTCGATATCGGCCGGCGTCTCGCCGCGCGGGGCGGCGAGATCGCGCGGGTCATCGATCTGCGCGGCGAGCGTCGCCTGATTGGCGCAGCCGAAATTCCAATGCGTGTCGTTGTTCCAGCCTTTGAGCGAGCTCGCCGAGGCGAGATCCTCCGGCCATTCGCCGCAACGGCCCGCGACCTTGGCCTTGATCCCCTGGAACGACAGCCGCACGGGCGCGGCGAGATCGGCGTCGCTCACCGGATAGGAGCCGACATAGACCGAGCCGGCGACGCCGGATTCGGCGAGCTGTCGCCGCACGGCGTCGACGCCCGCGCGCGCCGCCGCAGGATCACGCGCGCCAGCCGGCGCGAGCAGCGTGATCTGTCCATGGCCGATCCGCCGATAGCGTTGCACGAAGGACTGGATTCGGTCGACAGTCCCCTGATCGAGCCTCTGTGTGGGAAAGACATCGATGGCGGTGGTCGCGTCGGCGAGCACGACCGGATGACGGTCGCGGTAATCGTGAACGACCGAGGGCGGCGGCAGCACCTTGTTGACGCCGCAGCCGGCGAGCGGCGCCGCCACTGCCGCGGCGCAGCCGGCGCGAGCGCAGAGCGCGGCAAGGCGCGCGGCGATCGTCGCTCTCTTGGATCGCATAGACATATGAGCCGCTCCTCGCTTGGCGCTCAGTCCTGAATGAAGCCGATGCGGCCCTTGAGCTGGGGAGCCGCCTGCGGATGTTGGGGATTGGCGTAGAGCCGGTTGACGCGGCCGAGCAGCCAGGCCTGCGGATCGCTCGCGTCGGAGAAGCCGTCGTCGGGCCGCGTCACGTCACGCGCCGCGAGCGCGCGGGCGATGTAGGGCGTGACGACAATGAGCAGCTCCGTCTCGTTGCGCTGATAATCGCGCGAGCGGAACAGCGCGCCGAGGACCGGAAGATTGATGAGGCCCGGCAGTCCGTTGATCGCCTGATCCGACTTCTGCGTCAAAAGGCCGGCCGTGGCGATCGAGCCACCGGAGGGAAGTTCGACGCTGGTCTCGTTCTTGCGCGTCTTGAAGCCCGGAACGGTGACGCCATTGTAGGACTGAGCCGCCTGATAATCGATCTCCGTCACCTCGGTGGCGAGATGCAGCAGGATGCGTCCCTGCGCGAGCACGACCGGGGTGAAGTTCAGCGACACGCCATAAGGCTTGAACACGATGCCGACGGAAGAGCAGACGGTCGAGCCGGCGATGCAGCTGCTATTGCCCGGCACCGCGATCTCGCCGCCGACGGTGAATTTCGCACTCTCGCCCGAGATGGCGGTGACCGTCGGCTCGGCGAGCACGCGCGAGACGCCGTAGCGCTCATAGGCCTGCAAGGTCGTCGTCGCGCCGTTGTTGCCGTTGATCGTCAGCGCGCTCGCTGTCAGCGTGGAGTTGACGGAGAAGGGGTTGCTCTGCACGAGTTGGCCCCAGCCGCCTTTCAAGATGGTCTCGCCGCCGCTCTGGGCGGAGATGCCGAGCTGCTTGAGCACGCGCCGCTGCACTTCGGCGACGGTGACCTTCAACATCACCTGGTCCTGCGTGCGGATGACGAGCGCGTTGACGACGAGTCCGTCGGCGGCGGAGCCGGAGCCCTGCGCCGAGGCCGAGCGCGCGGCGAAGCCCTTGGCGATGTCGACGGCGCGCTGCGCCTCGGAGGCGGAGTCGACAGTCCCCGTCAGAATGATCGAGTCATTGACGGTGCGCGCGGAAATATTCGAATTGGGCAGGGCCGCGCGCAGCAGCGGGGCGAGCTCGCCGACGTCGCGGCCGATGCTGATTTCGAGATTGGCGATCTGCCGGCCGCTGCGGTCGATCGCGAAGATCGTCGTCTGGCCGGTGTCGACGCCCATGATGTAGAGCTTGCGGGTCGAGCGCACGACGGCGTTGGCGACCTTGGGATTGCCGACGACGATCTCCGCCGCGTCGGCCGGCAGGTCGACGATGATCGACTTGCCGACGCCCATCGCGACTCGCCGCGACATGATCGCGTCGGACTCCGATTCGATGCCGAAGCTCTGCGGCGCCGCCCGAGCGGGAAGCGCTCCCGCGCCGACGAGCGCCAGGGACGCGGCGGCGAGGGTGAGGATGAGGTGACGTCTCGGGCTGGTCATGCGCGCCGCTCCTCGTCGAATGTGCATTGCATCGCCTCTTTCTTCGGTGCGGCGCGCGTCATCTCGCGCGCATGGTGGACGTCACGCCGAAGCGCACGATCGTCAGCGGGTCGTCGGCGGCCGGCGCCGCCTGCGGCTTCTCCTCCGCGAGCGCGTCGGCGATCGGCCGCAGCATCAGCGCGAGCTGCCCCGAGCGCTGCGCGAGAATGACGATCTCGGCCTGGCGCGGCTCGAGGTCGAGCGTCGCGGTCGCGCCGGTGAGAACCGCTTCGCCGTTCTTGGTCTCGAACACCGGGCCCATGGCGAGGACGCGCACATTGCGCAGGATCACTTCGGAGTTCATGTCGGAGCCGATCTGCCCGCCCTGGTCGGGGTCGCGATACAAGCGGATGACGTCGACATGATCATTGGGCAGGATGAATCCGCCTGCCGTCGTATTGGGCGACACGTCGATCGCGACGGCGCGCCGGCCCGAGGAGAGCATGGTGGACATCAGCCCGGGGGTCTGGCCCTTGACGAGCCGCTCGCGGCGGATCGGCTCGCCATTGGCGATCGGGCTGCGCACGAATGCGCCTTGGAGATCTTTCTTGATCTCCGGCGATTCGCTCTTGCGCAAAACGCCGTGCGGCACGGCGTTGATCGGCCATTCGAGCCAGTTCGTGTCCGCTTCGGCCAGCGCCGCGCCATAGGGAAGGTCGCGGGCGGCGACGAGCACCTGATCGGTTCGCGCCGGCGGCGGCGCAACGGCTTGCATCGGCTCCTGCTGCGGCGGATCGGCGTTCAGCATGACGAAAGCTCCGCCGCCCGCGATAATGGCGACGCCGAGGACAGCGATCTGGGCTTTGTTCATTGCGTGCTTCCCAACTCTCCAGCTCGAACGGAGCGTTGGCGATTGAAGCGGACAAACGTCAAATTATGGTTAATCGCTCGTTACGCGCGCGCAAGAATAGATAGCGAGGAGATCGAGGCCGATCATAGGCCCCTCGTTCGGACCGAAGGCGAAGCGCCGGCCCGGCGCCCGCCAGACCGTCGCGCCGGCGGCCGCGCTCTCCGAGGGAATGGGCGCGATGAGCCAAGCCGGCGCATCCGGGCGCGCGCAGAATCGCTCGCGTTTATCCGTCGAAATGTCGGGATAGATCGGATCCGGCTTGGAGAGCGTGCGCGAGATCGTGCCGCCGTCGGCGATCCAGCCCTGATCGATCAGCGCCTGCATGCGCTCGAACCAGGTGAGCGTCAGCTCGCGCGAGAAGATGATCCCCATGCCCTGCACGCCCGCCGCCCAATTGGGACGGCCCGCCCAATACCAGGCCTCCTGATTGCCGCCGAGCCACAAAACCGGCCCGGGCCGCGCGGACAGAATGTCGACGAGCGCGCTCTGGCGGCCGGAGCGAACGAGCGACATGCGAAATGTGTCCCACTCCTGCCGCCAGCTCGCGGCGACGAGGAGACAGAAGGCCGCGCTCGCCGCCGCCGACACGCGCGGGGAAACGCGGAACGGCGGACGCGAGGCGAGATAGACGCCGAGCAATGCGATCGGCACGGCGAACACATGTCCGTCGAGCATGAGCCAATAGGGCGGCGGCCGCGCGCCCGCCGGCGCGGCGGCGGTGAACGCCGCGGCGAGGCGATAATTCGCCACGATCTCGAACAGCGAGAGCAGGCCGACGCCGATCCACAGCCAGCGGCCCGCCGCTCCCTCGGCGAAGCGGGAAAGATCGACGCGCGCGCAGCGCAGCGCGAGGGCGAGACCCGCGAGGAGCGCGCCCGCGGCGCTCGAGTCGATGAGCCAGGAGAGAGCGAGCAGCGCGAATATAATTCGCGAGGCCGGTCCTTCGCGCCATAGCGCGAGGCCGCAGAGGGCGAAGCCGGCCGCGGCCGCGAGCGCCAGCAGCCATCCCGCGCGCCAGGGCTGCGCCTGCACGATCAGCAGCAGCGGATAGAGATCGCCGAGGACGAGAGTGAGCGCCATCGCCGCCACGGCGACGACGAGAATCGAAACGAAAAGGCGCCGCGTCGCCCCTCGCGTAACGACGGCGGCGAGCGCGACGGTCGCGCCGCGCTGCGCCATCAGCTGCCAGACGCGCTCGGGCCAGGTGGTCGGGAACAGATAATCATCGGGACCGCGCAGCATGGCCAGCCATTGCGCATCGATCGGCGTCGTCAGCCGGTCGAGAACCGGCGCGCCGAGCAGGGCCGCGCCGACGAGCAGCACGGCGCCGGCGAAGCCGGCGATGAGCCAACGCCGGTCCGAAGCGCCATGAAAGACGACAATCGCGCCGACCCCGGCGAGCGCCATCACCGGATGCAGCAGCGCGGCGAGCGCAGCGAATAGTGCAGCGAGCGCGGCGCGGCCGCAGAGAGTCGCGGCGAGCGCAGCGAGCACGGCGGCCTCGGCGAAGACGCGCGGCGTCGCGACCGGCTCGCCGAAATAGATGGTGGCGTGCGAATTATAAGTGGCGGAAAAGCCCGCGCAGGCGAGCACGACGGCGACGGCCTTCTCGCGTCCCGCGAGAAGGCGCGCCAGCACGACGAGCGCGGCGGACCAGAGCAGGAGGCCGGACGCCGCGACGACGAGCGCGGCGCGCTCGGCGCCGAGCGACGCGACGAGGGGGCGCAGCAGCGCCGGAAACAGGCTGAACCGCATCTGGCCGTCGAGCCGCCACATGGGATCCTGTCCGATCCCCTGCGGATCGAGCGCCGCCAGCGCCCCGCCCATATAGAGCACCGAATCGCCGACGATTCCCGTATAGGGCCGCAACAGCGCGATGCAGGCGACGAGCGCCGCGCAAGCCGCCGCACGCCGGAAGGATTGCGCCACAGGCGGGCTCGGGAGCGATGATTGCGCCGGGGCGAGCACCGGACCGCTCACGCGCCGACGAGCAGCGTCCACACCCGGGACTGCGGATAGATCAGCAGTCCGCCGATGGCGAGCGCGATTCCATAGGGCACTCCCGCCATCTTGTCGCAAAGATGCGCAAAGCGCGGCGAGCTCGCCACAACGGGCGGCTCGCGCCGACGCAGCTCGAGAATGACGAGGGTCAGCACGCCGCCGATGAGCGAGGCGGCCAATCCATAATCGAGCAGATGATCCCAGCCGAGCCACAAGGCCGTGGCCGAAGCGAGCTTGGCGTCGCCGCCGCCGATCCAGCCGAGCTGGAACATCGCGAAAGTGGCGACGAGCATGGCGAGCCCGCAACTCGCATGCGCGAGCGCGCTCGCGAGCGGCATCTGCGTGTAGGCGGCGAGCGCGGCGAAAATGCCGACCAGCGCGATCGACACGCGATTGGGGATCGTCATGGTGAAGAGATCGGTGAAGGCCGCGAACACCATGAGAGTCGGAAACAGGACCAGCGCGACGGCTTCGATCATGTGTGTCGTTCCTGTTCGCTACGACGCAGCGGCGCGCGCGATGACGAGGCTGAAGCTCGGGCAAGAAGGTTGACGGAGCGTTAACGAGGCCTCGAGCAGACTTGTGGCCAAACGAAAGGAGCGGCCCGAGAGCCGCTCCTTCGGTGGCCGCTCACGACGCCGGCGTCCGATCAGGTCAGATTCTTGGCGATCTTGTCGAAGGTGTTCGACAGATTGCTGCCGACCAGCCTCACGGCGACGATGATGATCACCGAGATCAGCGCGCCGATCAGGCCGTATTCGATGGCCGTCGCGCCAGACTCGTTTTTGATGAAAGAGGCAAAAATATTCTTCATGGCGGGCTTTCTCCTATTCGGGGTGGCGACGGAGCAAAGAGATATGATCCGCGCCGCTGTTAGCGACAGACACATAGATGATCGACCATTGCCGAGCGCTCTCTATGGCGTCGCGATCGCGAGCCGCAGCGGCTTCGGCGCCGCGGCGATCAGGTCAGATTCTTGGCGATCTTGTCGAAGGTGTTCGACAGATTGCTGCCGACCAGCCTCACGGCGACGATGATGATGACCGAGATCAGCGCGCCGATCAGGCCATATTCGATGGCCGTCGCGCCGGATTCGCTCCCGACGAAGCGGGCGATCATGGATTTCATGGCATTTGCTCCTGACACCACAATACGTGATCCGCTTGTCGAGCCCCGCTCGCCGGATCGGAGAAGACACTAGGTAGAACTCCTTGCAATCGCGTTAATCGGGTTGTGCAGCGAATCATTGTCCGAACGGCGTCGGTCTTCAGCAAGAATTCACGATTGCATGTTGCGATGGATCGCGCGCATCGGCTCCGATTCGCGCCCATGTAAATCCCGCGTCATGACGAGGTGCGTAATGAACTGGCGGCGAGTCTCTCGGCTCATGTTTCCTTTCGCCGTCGTCGCCGCCGCCACGGGCGCAGCGTCGCGGAGCTTCGCGGATTCGCGCACGCTCTATGTCGATGTGGACCGCGCCCGCGTCGTGCGCATGCCGGACGGAGCGCATACGATCATCATCGGCAATCCGCTCGTCGCCGACGTGACCATGCTCAAGGCCAATCGGCTGCTGGTCGTGACGGGAAAGAGCTTCGGAACCACCAATCTCATTCTGCTCGACCAGACCGGCGCGGAAGTGGTCGAGCAGACGATCACCGTCACGTCGCCGGCCGACAAGCTGGTGGTCCTGCGCGGAACGCGGCGCGAGTCCTACGCCTGCTCGCCCGATTGCGCTCCGGCGGTCGATCTCGCCGACGACAGAGAGTATACGTCGCAGGTCGTCGACGCGATGAAGCTGCACGAGAGCGCCGCGGCGCCCGGCAAGCGCTGAGCGCGCAAAGACGCTGTAGCGCTTGCGTCAGTCGATTGCGATCTCTCGAGTACGAGCCTCTAAGGCTCGCGGTCCGAGAGCGCGTCTGGACCGCGAGCCTTAGAGGCTCGCTCTTCGAAACCCCTCGGCTCGACCGACGCAAAGCCGCGGCCGGCGTCGCCGTGCTGCGATCAGATCTGCGGACGAAAATCCTCCGCGCCCCAATGCAGCAGGCGCCGCGCCTGCTCGGGGCCGCGCGCCTCGCCGCAGAGGCCATAATGCAGCGCCAGCCGTTCGAGCGCGATTTTGAGAACGACCTTTGCCGAGCGATGCGGCCAGCCCCGCTCGCTCTCGACGAGCTCGAGCCCCTTCAGATAGCCGCAGACATCGAGGAGCAGGCCGGCGAGATCGGGACCGACCGCGTCGAAAGCGCGCGCGAGGCGGCGACGCGCGTCCAACGCCACGTCCGCCACGGGCGCGCCGCCGCCGCCACGGCCGCGGGCGGCGGGCGCCTCCCAATTGGCGGTCACCCGCTGCAGGAGCTGCGCCTGCGTCACATCGCGGCGAAAGCGCTCGCCCGCCTCCACCTGCTCCGGCGCGACAAACGGCCGGCCGTCGCGACCCTTGCGCCGAGCGAGCCAGGCGAGCGGGCTCTCGCCCTCATTGACCAGCGCCAGCGCCGCGCCCTGCTCGATGCGCTGCCGCGCCAGCGGCGAGTGCTGGGCGCGCAACGGATCGACCTCCGCCGGCGCGGCGTCGCGGCGAAGAGCGGCGCGCCCTTCCGGGGCGATCGCGAGACGGCGCGCCTCGCCCTCCCCTTCCCACCGCGCGAGACCCTGCGCCACGGCGGAATCGGCCGCGCCCAAGGGCAGGCTGGCGCGCACGACCGTGACGCCCTTGCGCGGCGCCACGACGACGATGGCGCTCTCGTCGATCTGGCCGCGCAGCGCGCGCGCGCCGGGCTCGTCGAGCGCTTCGAGCAGGCGTCGAGTGACACGGTCGAGAGTGTTCGAAGCAAATCGCTGTCGCTGGGTCATGAATCGTCTCCGATCGCTGGAGTGGCCGAAAAAGATTGGAATAGCGCGACAAGCTCGCGCTGCGCGGCGAGGCCCGCCTCGAGGGCGGCGACGGCCCGGTCGAAGCGCGGATCGTCGCGACGGTCCTCGATCGTGGCGCAGGCATGGCGCACGCTGGCGCGATCGCGGTGAAACGCGCGTGCGCAAGCCGAGAGGCTCGCGCCGAAGACGACATGATGAAGATAGACGGCGAGCTGCCGCGTCGCGGAGACGGGCGCCCGGCCGCGGCGCGCGGACGCCACCGCACCCGGATCGACGCCGCGCGCGGAGGCCGAGGCGGCGACGCAAAGGGCTGAAACAGCGCTACAAAATCTAGAATCGTCACACATGAGGGTCATCGACGAAAGCGGCGCTCGGCCGAGGAGCGCCGACGATATGTCAGACTAAAATCCTATTCAAGAGACAAAATACTTATCCCCAGAGCGCCGCGCCGCGGCGATGCTGCGGCGTCTGGAGGCCGCTCATGCCGCATTCGCCCAATTCGTCGTCATCCCCTTCGCGCCGCAGCGATCGCCTGCTGCAGGGCGCGCGCGCCGCGCTGAGCTCCACGCTCAACTCTGCGCTCGCCGCCTATGACCGCCGCAATTTTCTTCGTTGCTTCCATCGCTTGTCCGGCGAGACGATCGCCGCCGAAACACCCGAGGCGTGCCGCCTCGTGCTGCACGAGATCGAGCGCGCGCTGCGCGGCGAACGCGCCCGCGCCGGCCATTGGACGTATGATCTCGACCGCCACATCGGGCTCGTCGTCGCCTATCGCGCCGAGCAGGCGCGCGCCGAGCGCATCGCGAGACATGCGCGCCGGCGAAGACCGTAGCGCGCCGCTCTTTGTGACGCCGCGCGAATGGTCTACATAGGACGAGCGGTAAAGACGCGCCGTCCGATCCTCGTCATTTGTCGTAAAGGGCGTATCGAAGACCGATGATGCTGATCGAACGATTGCTCGCTCTGGCGACCGGCGCGATCGTCGCGATTTGTCTCGGCGTTGGACTGGTGATGATGGCGTTCGGCCCCGGCCGGAAGGACTCGGCCGATCCGCCGCATGCGCGCTTCCTGGAGGCGTCGCCGACCATCGATCGCGCGGCCGCGCGGTCGCAGATCGAGAAAGTGATCGCCGGCGCGCCGGAATACCGGCCGTTCTTCGATCGGCTCCGCTCGGCTTTCCCAGGCGATTACGATTCGACGCTCGACGCCTTCGCGACCGGCGGCGCCGGCGCCGACAGCGTCGACTTCTATCTCGCCGAGGCGGTTCGCCGGCTGCGGCAGGCGCGCGGCATCCTCGCGGCGCGGGCCGAGCCCGCCGCGCTCGCGCGCGTGTTCGACCTCAATCTCGCCGTGCTGCGCGCCCTCGCCGGCGAGGACAAGCGTCTGTGCGCCGCTTTCCTCTATGGCGGAGTCGATCACGATTTTCACAATTTTGCCGCGCGTCGACGCGCCTTGGTGGGCGAGATGGCGACGGTCGGCCTCGAGGCGATCGCGAGCGGCCGCACGCGCAATGAGGAGCGCGCCGCGCCGAGCGACGAGGATTTTCACGCGCTGGAGACGGCGCTGATCGCGCGCGGGCTCGGCAAGGCGGAGATCGGCTCGCTGCTCGACGGCAAGACGCCCGACCCGCCTTTCGACGACGAGAAGACCTGCGCGATGGGCCAGACCTATCTCGAAGCGCTGCGCGGCCTGGAGGAGCCGGTGCGGCTGCGCATTTGGGGGCTCGCCGTGGAGCTGATGGCGCGCTCCTGATCCTCGACCGCGTCGCACAGGGACGGACGGCGCCACAGGCCGTAGCGCCAGGGGGCAAATGCGCGCGCGTCCTCGGCCAGACGCTCGGGGACCGGATCATACCCATCGCCGCCGCCCGGCCGGCACCGGCAGACGCGCGCGAGCCCCATCCAGCCGCCCGCCCAGAGGCCGTGCCGACGGATCGCCTCGTCGGCATATTCGGAGCACGTCGGCAGATAGCGGCAGTCTCGCCCGACGAAGGCGGAGAGAGTCAGCCGATAGAGGAGAATCAGCGCGCGTGCCAACGTGGCGAGTGGCGGTCGGAACATCACATCGAGCTCCCGGTGTGGTCGACGACGACAAAAAAGCCGCCCATCGCTGGGCGGCTTCGTTTTTTTGGTCCCCGTCCCTCACTCCGCCGCCGCGGGCGGAAGCTGCGGGGCCGGCCGCGCGTCGGCCTCCGCCTGGCGCTGGGTGAGGATGAGATCGTCGCGGCCGGTGGCGATGCCGCGGAACTTCGCCATCGCCGCGCCGGTGCCGGCCGGAATGAGCCGGCCGACGATCACATTCTCCTTGAGGCCGACCAGCGGATCGACCTTGCCATTGACCGCCGCCTCGGTCAGCACCCGCGTCGTCTCCTGGAACGAGGCCGCCGAGAAGAAGGAGCGCGTCTGCAGCGAGGCCTTGGTGATGCCGAGCAGCACCGGCGTGCCGGTCGCGGGCTTCTTGCCCTCTTCCAGCGCCTTGGCGTTCGCCTCCTCGAGCTCGGTGTGATCCACCTGCTCGCCGTCGAGGAAGCCGGTGTCGCCGGGATCGACGATGTCGACCTTCTGCAGCATCTGACGGACAATCACCTCTATGTGCTTGTCGTTGATGTTGACGCCCTGCAGCCGGTAGACCTCCTGGATCTCGTTGACGAGATAAGCGGCGAGCTCCTCGACGCCCTTGATGGCCAGAATGTCGTGCGGCGCCGGATTGCCGTCGACGATGTAGTCGCCCTTCTCCACCACGTCGCCATCCTGGAGATGGATGTGCTTGCCCTTGGGGATCAGATATTCGACCGGCTCCGCGCCCTCCTCGTGCGGGACGATGGAGAGGCGCTGCTTGTTCTTGTAGTCGCGGCCGAATTGCACCGTGCCGGAGATCTCCGCGATGATCGCGTGATCCTTCGGACGGCGCGCCTCGAACAGCTCGGCGACGCGCGGCAGACCGCCGGTGATGTCGCGCGTCTTGGCGCTCTCCACCGAGATACGTGCGACGATGTCGCCGGCCTTGATCGTCGAGCCGGGCTCCACCGCGATGATCGAATCCACCGGCAGAGTGTAGCGGGCGTCGCCGCCGCGCTGGAGCTTGGCGACCTTGCCGTCCGCCGTCTTGATGACGATCGACGGCTTCAAGGTCGCGGAACGCAGGTTGAGACGATAGTCCATCACCATGCGCTTGGTGATGCCGGTCGATTCGTCGGCCGTCTCGGCCATCGACTGGCCTTCGACGAGATCCTCGAAGCCCACGACGCCGTCGACCTCGCTGAGGATCGGCCGCGTGTAGGGGTCCCATTCGGCCATGCGCTGGCCGCGCTTGATCTTGTCGCCGTCGTCGACCTTGAGCCGCGCGCCATATTGCACGCGGTTCACCGCGCGCTCGACGCCGTCCGGCCCGACGATGACGACCGCGACATTGCGCGCCATCACCATCAGATCGCCGTCCGAGTTGCGCGCCAAATGGCGGTTGCGGATATGAACCGTGCCTTCGAAGTTCGACTCCATGAAGGACTGATCCGCGATCGTCGCCGCGCCGCCGATGTGGAAGGTGCGCATGGTGAGCTGCGTGCCCGGCTCGCCGATCGACTGCGCCGCGATGACGCCGACCGCCTCGCCCATGTTGACGGGCGTGCCGCGCGCGAGATCGCGCCCGTAGCACTTGGCGCAGACGCCGTTCTTGGCCTCGCAGGTCAGCACCGAGCGGATCTTCACCTCCTGAATGCCGGCGGCGTTGATGCGCTCGATATGCCACTCCTCGATCATCTCGCCGATCGGAACGATCACATTGCCGTCCGGATCGCGCAGCTCCTCCGCCGTCGTGCGGCCGAGAATGCGCGAGGCGAGCGTCGCGACGATCTGGCCGGCGTCGATGATCGCCCGCATGCGGATGCCCTTCTCGGAGCCGCAGTCGACCGTGGTGATGATCGAATCCTGCGCGACGTCGACGAGACGGCGCGTCAGATAGCCCGAGTTGGCGGTCTTCAACGCGGTGTCCGACAGGCCCTTGCGGGAGCCGTGCGTCGAGTTGAAGTATTCGAGAACCGTGAGGCCCTCTTTGAAGTTCGAGATGATCGGGCTCTCGATGATCTCGCCCGAGGGCTTGGCCATCAGGCCGCGCATCGCCGCGAGCTGCTTCATCTGCGCCGGCGAGCCGCGCGCGCCCGAGTGCGACATCATGTAGATCGAGTTGATCGGCATGTCGCGGCCATGCTCGTCCTTGTGCACCGACGAGATGCGAATCATCATCTCCTCGGCGAGCTTATCCGTGCACTTGGCCCAGGCGTCGACGACCTTGTTGTATTTCTCGCCCTGAGTGATGAGGCCGTCATTGTATTGCTGCTCATATTCCTTGGTCGCGGCGCGCGTCTCGGCGACGATGCGCTCCTTCGTCTCCGGCACGACCATGTCGTCCTTGCCGAAGGAGATGCCGGCCTTGAACGCCTCGCGGAAGCCGAGCGACATGATGCGGTCGCAGAAGATCACCGTCTCCTTCTGACCGCAGTTGCGGTAGACGGTGTCGATCATGTTGGAGATCTCCTTCTTCGTCATCAGCTTATTGGCTGCGTCGAAGGGGATCTTGCGATGGTTCTTCGGCAGCAGCTGCCCGAGGATCAGGCGGCCCGGCGTCGTGTCGAAAATCTTCGACACGCGCTCGCCGTTTTCGTTATACGTCCAGGCTCTGCCTTTGATCTTGGTGTGCAGCGTGATCGCCTTGGCGGCGATCGCATGCTCGATCTCGCCCATGTCGGCGAAGGCCATGCCCTGCCCCGGCTCGCCGTCACGCTCCAGCGTCAGATAATAGAGGCCGAGAACGATATCTTGGCTCGGCACGATGATCGGCTGACCATTGGCAGGATGCAGGATGTTGTTGGTCGACATCATCAGGACGCGCGCTTCCAGCTGCGCCTCCAGCGACAGCGGGACGTGCACGGCCATCTGGTCGCCGTCGAAATCGGCGTTGAAGGCCGCGCAGACGAGCGGATGCAGCTGGATCGCCTTGCCTTCGATCAGCACCGGCTCGAAGGCCTGAATGCCGAGACGGTGCAGCGTCGGCGCGCGATTGAGCAGAACCGGATGCTCGCGGATCACCTCGTCGAGGATGTCCCAAACCTCCGGCTTCTCTTTCTCGACGAGCTTCTTGGCCTGCTTCACCGTGGCCGAATGGCCCTTCGCGTCGAGACGCGAATAGATGAAGGGCTTGAACAGCTCCAGCGCCATCTTCTTCGGCAGGCCGCATTGATGCAGCTTCATCTCCGGGCCGACGACGATGACCGAACGGCCCGAATAATCGACTCGCTTGCCGAGCAGGTTCTGGCGGAAGCGGCCCTGCTTGCCCTTCAGCATGTCGGCGAGCGACTTCAGCGGGCGCTTGTTGGCGCCGGTGATGACGCGGCCGCGGCGGCCATTGTCGAACAGCGCGTCGACGGCCTCCTGCAGCATGCGCTTCTCGTTGCGGATGATGATGTCCGGCGCGCGCAGCTCGATCAGCCGCTTCAGGCGATTGTTGCGGTTGATGACGCGGCGATAGAGATCATTGAGGTCCGAGGTCGCGAAGCGGCCGCCGTCGAGCGGCACCAGCGGACGCAGGTCCGGCGGAATCACCGGGACCTCCTTCAGGATCATCCACTCCGGCTTGTTGCCGGACTGGATGAAGGCCTCGATGATCTTCAGGCGCTTGGCGAGCTTCTTGGGCTTCAGCTCGGTCGTCGCCTCGGCGATCTCCTGGCGCAGGCGCGCGGCGATGCCCTCGAGGTCCATCGACTCGAGCAGCTTGCGGATCGCCTCCGCGCCGATCATGGCGGTGAAATTGTCCTGCCCATATTCGTCCTGGGCGCGCAGATATTCGTCCTCGGTGAGGAGCTGGCGCTCCTTCAGAGGCGTGAGGCCCGGATCGATGGTGATGTAGGACTCGAAATAGAGGATGCGCTCGAGGTCCTTCAGCGTCATGTCGAGCAGAAGGCCGATGCGCGAGGGCAGCGACTTCAGGAACCAGATATGCGCGACGGGCGCGGCGAGCGAGATATGGCCCATGCGATCGCGGCGAACGCGCGCGAGCGTGACCTCGACGCCGCATTTCTCGCAGATGACGCCCTTGTATTTCATGCGCTTGTACTTGCCGCACAAGCACTCGTAGTCCTTGATCGGCCCGAAGATGCGCGCGCAGAACAGACCGTCCCGCTCCGGCTTGAAGGTGCGGTAGTTGATCGTCTCCGGCTTCTTGATCTCGCCGAATGACCAGGAGAGGATTTTTTCCGGGCTCGCGATCGAAATCTGAATCTGGTCGAACGCCTGCGGCTGGACGACCGGATTGAAGAGATTCATGACCTCTTGCTGATTCATGGTCTTCTCCTAGAGACGTAGGACGGAAAGCGCGGTCGGCTCCCGATATCTGTCCGTCACGTCTGTCATCTTGGTGCGCATCCCCTCTCCCGCTTGCGGGAGAGGGTGGCCCGGCGACAGCCGGGTCGGGTGAGGGCTCTCGGGCGTCTCGCGCTGCGCCGGCCCCTCATCCGACCCTCGCTTCGCGAGGGCCACCTTCTCCCGCGAGCGGGAGAAGGGAGCGAGCCGATCGATTCCGCTCACAGTTCGGTTATTCCGCGGCCTCCGCCGTCTCGGCCGCCGGCGGCTGCTCCTCCTCGCCGCCCTCTTCGGCGGTGGTCAGCTCGACATTGAGCGCGAGCGAGCGCATTTCCTTGATGAGCACGTTGAAGCTCTCGGGAATGCCCGACTCGAAGGTGTCGTCGCCGCGCACGATCGATTCATAGACCTTGGTGCGGCCGGCGACGTCGTCCGACTTCACGGTCAGCATCTCCTGCAGCGTGTAGGCCGCGCCATAGGCCTCGAGCGCCCACACCTCCATCTCGCCGAAGCGCTGCCCGCCGAACTGCGCCTTGCCGCCGAGCGGCTGCTGCGTCACCAGCGAATAGGGGCCGATCGAGCGGGCGTGGATCTTGTCGTCGACGAGATGGTGCAGCTTCAGCATATAGATGTAGCCGACCGTGACCTTGCGGTCGAAAGACTCGCCCGTGCGGCCGTCGAACAAGGTCACCTGCCCCGTCGGCGAGAGACCCGCTCGCGTCAGCATGTCGCAAATGTCCTTCTCGCGCGCGCCGTCGAAGACCGGCGTCGCGATCGGCACGCCGCGGCGCAGGTTCTTGCCGACCTCGAGCAGCGTCGGCTCGTCGAGCGCGTCGAGCGAGTCGTTCGGCCCGTAGATCTCGACGAGCTTCTCCTTCAACGGCGCCGGATTCCGGCTACGCATGTAGGCGTCCACCGCGGCGCTGACCTGCTTGCCGAGGCCGGCGCAGGCCCAGCCGAGATGCGTCTCGAGAATCTGGCCGACATTCATGCGGCTCGGCACGCCGAGCGGGTTCAGCACGATGTCGACGGGCGTTCCGTCCTCGAGGAAGGGCATGTCCTCCTGCGGCACGATGCGCGAGACCACGCCCTTGTTGCCATGGCGTCCGGCCATCTTGTCGCCGGGCTGGATCTTGCGCTTCACCGCGACGAAGACCTTGACCATCTTCATCACGCCGGGCGGCAGCTCGTCGCCGCGCTGCAGCTTCTCGACCTTGTCGAGGAAGCGGTTCTCGAGACCCTTCTTCGACTCGTCATATTGCTTGCGCACGGCCTCGATGCCGGCCATCAGATTGTCGTCCTCGACGACGAAGGTCCACCATTGCGAGCGCGGATATTCGTCGAGGATCGCCTGAGTGAGCGACTCGCCCTTCTTGAAGCTCTTCGGGCCGGCCACGGCGACCTTGCCGAGCAGCATTTCCTGAAGACGCGCATAGACGTTGCGGTCGAGAATGGCGAGCTCGTCGTCGCGGTCCTTGGCGAGACGCTCGATCTCCTCGCGCTCGATCGCCTGGGCGCGCTCGTCCTTCTCGACGCCGTGGCGGTTGAACACGCGCACTTCGACGATGGTGCCCTGCACGCCCGGCGGCACGCGCAGCGAGGTGTCGCGCACGTCGGAGGCCTTCTCGCCGAAGATGGCGCGCAGCAGCTTTTCCTCCGGCGTCATCGGGCTCTCGCCCTTCGGCGTGATCTTGCCGACGAGAATGTCGCCCGCCTGCACTTCCGCGCCGATATAGACGATGCCGGCCTCGTCGAGATTCTTCAGCGTCTCTTCCGAGACGTTGGGAATGTCGCGGGTGATCTCCTCCGGTCCGAGCTTGGTGTCGCGGGCCATCACCTCGAACTCGTCGATATGGATCGAGGTGAACACGTCCTCCTTCACGATGCGTTCGTTGAGGAGGATCGAGTCTTCGAAGTTGTAGCCGTTCCAGGGCATGAAGGCGACGAGCACATTGCGGCCGAGCGCCAGATCGCCCATGTCGGTCGACGGACCGTCGGCGATGATGTCGCCCTTGCGCACGAAGTCGCCGACCTTCACCAGCGGCTTCTGATTGATGCAGGTCGACTGGTTCGAGCGCTGGAACTTCATCAGCCGATAGATGTCGACGCCGGGCTTGGCCGGGTCCTGCTCCTCGGTCGCGCGGATGACGATACGGGTCGCGTCGATCTGATCGACGATTCCGGTGCGGCGCGCGGCAATGGCCGCGCCCGAGTCGGCGGCGACGATCGGCTCCATGCCGGTGCCGACGAAAGGCGCGTCGGCCTTCACCAGCGGCACCGCCTGGCGCTGCATGTTGGAGCCCATCAGCGCGCGGTTGGCGTCGTCGTTCTCGAGGAACGGGATGAGCGCCGCGGCCACCGAGACGAGCTGCTTGGGCGACACGTCCATGGCGTCGACGCGCTCGCGCGGGACGAGCACGACATCGCCGGCGTGACGGCAGAGCACCAGATCCTCGAGCAGATTGCCTTCCGCGTCGATCGGCGCATTGGCCTGCGCGACGTGATACTTCTGCTCCTCCATCGCCGACAGATAAGCGACCTCGTCGGTCACCTTGCCGTCGCGCACGCGCCGATACGGCCCCTCGATGAAGCCATATTTGTTGACACGCGCGAAGGTGGCGAGCGAGTTGATGAGGCCGATGTTCGGACCTTCCGGCGTCTCGATCGGGCAGATGCGGCCGTAATGGGTCGGATGCACGTCGCGCACCTCGAAGCCGGCGCGCTCGCGAGTCAGGCCGCCGGGACCCAGCGCCGAGAGGCGGCGTTTATGGGTGATCTCCGACAGCGGATTGGTCTGGTCCATGAACTGCGACAGCTGCGACGAGCCGAAGAACTCGCGCACCGCCGCCGCCGCCGGCTTGGCGTTGATGAGATCCTGCGGCATCACCGTGTCGATGTCGACCGAGGACATGCGCTCCTTGATCGCGCGCTCCATGCGCAGCAGGCCGAGGCGATACTGATTCTCCATCAGCTCGCCGACGCTGCGGACGCGGCGATTGCCGAGATGGTCGATATCGTCGATCTCGCCGCGGCCGTCGCGCAGATCGACGAGCGCGCGCACCACGGCGACAATGTCGTCCTTGCGCAGCACGCGCATCGTGTCGGGCGCGTCGAGATCGAGACGCATGTTCATCTTCACGCGGCCGACCGCGGAGAGGTCATAGCGCTCGGCGTCGAAGAACAGCGAATGGAACATCGCCTCGGCGGTGTCCATGGTCGGCGGCTCGCCCGGACGCATCACCCGGTAGATGTCGAACAGCGCGTCCTCGCGCGACGAGTTCTTGTCGATCGCCAGAGTGTTGCGAATGTAGGGGCCGATGTTGATGTGGTCGATATCGAGAATGGGCAGCTCGTCGAAGCCCTTCTCGACCAGCATCGGCAGCGTCTTCGCCGTGATCTCGTCGCCGGCCTCGGCGAAGATCTCGCCCGTCGACGGGTCGAAGAGATCCTGCGCGAGATATTGGCCGTAGAGATCCTCGGACTGCGCCTTGATCGCCTTCACGCCCTTCTCGGCGAGCTGGCGCGCGGCGCGCACGGTGAGCTTCTTGCCGGCCTCGAGCAGCACCTCGCCCGAATCCGCGTCGATGATGTCGTTGACCGCCTTCACGCCCTTCAGCCGGTCCGGATCGAAAGGCTGGCGCCAGCTGTCGCTCGCGGCTTTGTAGACGATCGTCTTGTAGAAGGTCGACAGGATCTCCTCGCCGTCCATGCCGAGCGCATAGAGCAGCGACGTCACCGGAATCTTGCGGCGGCGGTCGATGCGCGCATAGACGATGTCCTTGGCGTCGAACTCGATGTCGAGCCAGGAGCCGCGATAGGGAATGATGCGCGCCGCGAACAGCAGCTTGCCGGAGGAATGGCTCTTGCCCTTGTCGTGGTCGAAGAACACGCCCGGCGAGCGGTGCATCTGCGAGACGATGACGCGCTCGGTGCCGTTGACGATGAAGGTGCCGTTCGCCGTCATGAAGGGCATATCGCCCATATAGACGTCCTGCTCCTTGATGTCCTTGACGGACTTCGCCTGCGTGTCGGGATCGACATCGAACACGATGAGGCGCAGCGTCACCTTCAGCGGCGCGGCGAAGGTCATGCCGCGCTGGCGGCACTCGTCGACGTCATATTTCGGCGGCTCGAACTCGTAGCGGACGAATTCGAGCAGCGAGACCTGCGAGAAGTCGGAGATCGGGAAGACGGATTTGAACACCGACTGCAAGCCCTCGTCGGGACGGCCGCCCTGCGGCTCGTCGACGAGGAGAAACTGGTCATAGGAGGCCTTCTGCACTTCGATCAGATTGGGCATCTCCGCCGCTTCGCGGATATGTCCGAAGAATTTGCGGACACGCTTGCGACCGGAGAAAGTTCGCGCCGACGTCTGAGCCATGTCGCCTCTCGATTCCTCTTAGGTAAGCGAATAGCGAGTTGCGAATAGCGAATAGAAGAGCCCCTCTATTCGCTATTCGCCATTCGCCATTCGCTCCTGATCGTTCACGTCGAAAACCCTCTCCCGCGGCAGGCGGGAGAGGGACATCTCGTTCTTACTTGAGCTCGACCTTGGCGCCGACCTTCTCGAGAGTGGCCTTGATCTTCTCGGCCTCCTCCTTGGCGACGCCTTCCTTGACCGGCTTGGGCGCGCCCTCGACGAGGTCCTTGGCCTCCTTGAGGCCGAGGCCGGTGATCGCGCGGACCTCCTTGATGACCTCGATCTTCTTGTCGCCGGCGGCGGCCAGGATGACGTTGAACTCGGTCTTCTCCTCGACCGGCGCAGCGGCGGCGGCGCCGGCGCCCGGAGCCGCGGCGACCGCGACCGCCGCAGCGGCCGACACGCCCCACTTCTCCTCGAGCATCTTCGCCAGCTCGGCGGCCTCGAGCACGGTCAGAGCCGACAGGTCCTCGACGATCTTTTCCAGATTGGCCATGGTGTTCAGTCCTTCGAATTTGGTTGGATGGTTGGTGCGAGCCGCCTATCAGGCCGCATTCGCGTCTCTGTCGGCATAGGCCTTGACCACGCGCGCCAGCTTGCCGGCCGGAGCCGTCGTGAGCTGGGCCAGCTTCGTCGCGGGCGCCTGGATGAGGCCCACGAGCTTGCCGCGCAGCTCGTCGAGCGACGGCAGAGTCGCGAGCGACTTCACACCGTCCACGTCGAGCGCGGTGGCGCCGAGCGCGCCGCCGAGGATGACGAATTTGTCGTGATCCTTGGCGAAGGCCGCGGCGACCTTGGGCGCAGCCACCGGATCGTCCGAATAGGCGATCAGGGTCGGTCCCTTCAGAAGGGAGCCGATGGAGGCGACGCTCGTGCCGTCGAGAGCGATTTTGGCGAGGCGGTTCTTGGCGACCTGAACGGAAGCGCCAGATTCACGAGCCTGCTTGCGCAGCTTCTGCATCTGGGCGACGGTCAGGCCGGAGTAATGAGCCACGACGACGATCGGGGTCTTGGAGAAGACCTCGTTCAGCGCCGCCACGGCTTGCTTTTTCTCCGCTCTGTCCACGGTTGCTCTCTCCTCGAGCGGGACCGCAGGGCCCCGCCGGTTGCGAAAAGCCGCCCTCCCCGCGAGCGCTGAGAGAAACGGCCCCGTAGATCCTGTCCCCTCAGCGACGGCCGGGACGGGCCGCGCTTCGGATCAGAGGGGCGCCAACCAAATTCGAAAGACCGCGCGAAGGCCGCTTTGCAAAGCGGCTCGCCGGCCCTACAATTCCGGTCTTCCCCGTCTATGCAGGCCGCTCGCGCGTCGGACGGATCGCTCCGCCACGCCCGAGCCGATTGAGCTCTCCCCGGGGCGAAGCCCGAAGAGGAGCGCCGGCAGTCTCGGACAGGACATGGCCGGACGGGACGCGAGGAAATTTCCCCGGGTCCGCCGGCCTATCCACCGCCTCGCCTCCTCCCTGGACGGGAGATCGGTCCGGCGGAAGCTCTGTTTGAAAGCGGGGTCGCGAACGCTGGCCGACCCCGGAATGGCCTATTTAACGATCCCGGCGACCTTTGCCAAGGTGTTTTTCGCGAGATTGTTTTTCGCGAGATTTTCTCGCCCACGCAAGGCGAAGCGAAATCGTCCACGCCGCGCTCGCGCCTGTTCGCCTCACGGCCGCCGCTCGAGCGTGATCGTCGCCGTGCCGGTGTTGTCGGTGTAGAAGCCCTGCGGCGTCTGCCCCCACGGGAAGAATACGACGTCATTGACGAAAAGGAAAAGCTCGCCGGTCGCCTCGGCGACGAAGTCGGAGACCAGCGTCCGCCGCGGATAGACGGAGCGGCAAACGCCGCCGGAAAAGGTGAAGTCGCGCGTCTCCCAGGCCGCGCGCGCCGCCGCGATCTCGGCGCGCGGCAGCGGATCGCCGAGCTTCAGCCGTTCCCCGAGAGCCCGGCAGGCGGACGGATCCGGATCGCTCGAGCAAAAGGCCGCGTGCTCGGCGGTCGCGGCGAAATCGCGCGGCAGGCCGGTGCATTTCCCCTCGCGCGGCGACAGCGGCAGGTCGCGAGAGGCGGGGAGCAGCGGCCATTCCTCGGCGCCCCGCGCGCCGATGCGCGCGACCGGCTGATGCCAGGCCGCATCCGGCCAGCGCCGAAACACCGCGGCGAAAAGAAACGCCGCGCCGGGACTGTCGAAGCCTTCGACATCGGTCAGCATGGTCTGATCCAGCCAAGGGTCGTCGTGCGGGCCGATTTCGACGGAAAGCCGGTAGGCGGCGCCCCGCTCCACCGCCATGCCGCTCGCCCAGCAGGGATTATTGGTCGCGAAGCCATCCGGATGGGCCGCCGAATAGCCCGGCTTGCTCGCGGCTGCGCCGGCGCCGAGCCATTCCAGCCGCTCGGGCGGGCTCGCCCAGCAGACGAGGCCGGCGCCGACCAGCGCATTGAACCAGAGCCGGCTCGCCACGGCGAGCGCCGCGCCCAGGATCGCCACGGAAAACAGCGCCGGCGCCGCCCAGGCCTGCGCCTGCCGATGCAGAAAAGCCGCGAGCAGGCTTTTGCGCAACATGCGGACGAGCGCGTTGGTCCGCGCCTCGGGCGGCGGCGGAGCGCCCTGAACCCAGCCCCGCTGCGCGAGATCGTGGATCAGCTCCTCGAGCGCGCCCGCGCGTCGCCACAGCCAGACCAGCAGGACGGCCAGCGCGCCGCCGATCCAGGGATGCGTGAAAACCCCGCGGAGAAACGGCGCGAAATAAGAAGGCGTCACCGAGAGCAGCAGCTCCGCGACGCCTTTCAGCGCGCTGAGAACGCCGTCGCCGATCCGCCCCGCCAGCTCGAACGCGCCCGCCGGCGCGACGCCGCCCGCCGACAGGGAATCGGTGTCGATGTGGACCAGATTGCCCCAGAGATCGCCGGTCGCCGGCAATGACAACAGCGCGAGCAGAGTTGCGACCAGCGCGAAATAATTGACGCGCCGCCGCCAGATGTGATCGCGCGCGAGCTCGAGAGTCGCCTCCGCCGGCCCGAGCAGCGCGGCGACCGCCGCCTCCGCGCGCTCCTGCATGCGCGCGAGCAGCCCCGCTTCGATCGGCGGCTGCGACGGGGCCTCGGCGCGAAGCGTCTCCCAGCGCGTCTCGCCGCGCGCGAGCAGCGCGCGATCGGGAGCGAGAAACACGGCCTCCGCCGGCAGCACAACGGGAGCATAATTGCAGGACTGCTCCGCCATGCGCTCGGCGACCGAATGATGCACGATCGTGGGACCGAAATCCCAGCGCGGAGTCGGCGCCAGCGAGCGCGGATCATAGCGATAGAGCGACGCCAGGCCAGCGCGCGAATCGGCGAGCGGCGCGAAGGACGACGCCGTCGCGCGAAACGCGTCGAGCGCGCCGGGCGTCAGCGCCAGACCTTCGGCGCCCGCATGATCGCGCGCCAGTCGCTGCGCTTCCTCCAGCATCCACACGAGCGGCGTATGCGCGACGGAATCATCGGCATAGCCGCCGCCGATATTCGAATGCACGCCCGCGAACCACACTTCCTGTATCTCGGGATCGCCACCGCCACCTCTGCGCCCGCGCTGGTCGATGCGGATCGGATGGAAGGACGTGCGCTCGTCGTCCAGCGCGAGCGCGTGACGCATGTGGCGCGCAATGGGCGCGATGGCTCGATCATTGCCGAAGGAGATCGGAGCCACGAAAATATTGATCGCCTCGCGCAGCTCCTCGATCGGCACGCCATAGGCCTCGACCGTGTCGAACAGGCCGACGAAGGCGAATGTCATATTGTCGCCCTTCGGCGCGGCATTGCTTCTGCGCCCGAGCCGGCGCAGCCATATCCACACATTCTTCAGCCGGCTGTCGTCATTCTTCTGGTAGGAGCGCCACGCCGCCTTCGCATTGCGGCGCATGGTCGCCGAGGAGACCGCGACGCCATCGATCTCGTTCGGCTGAAGGCCCTCTCGATACACGAGATCGATCAGCACGCGGATCGTGAATGCGCCGCGGCTGAAGCCGAACAGGTAGACGTCATCGCCAGGGGCGTAGTTCCAGCTGAGGAAGCGATAGAGCTTCAACACATTGGCGGGCACGCCGATTCCCGTCGCGCCGTCGAGCATGGCCCAGGGCTTGAACTCGGAGGTGCCGACGCCGGGAATGTAATAAGCGATCTGATTTTGCGCGGTCGTGTCGAGCGCGCGATAGATGCGCCAGACATTCGACTCCTGCGTCGTCACCGAATTGCCCGTCCCGTCGGCGAACAGCAGGATTTTCTTTTTCTCGCGAATGGATTTGCGCATCATCGGCGACGTCCGCTGCAATATCGTTTTCCGTGTCCCGCGAAACATTGCGAGGAGGAAGGCGGCGATGGTCCACCCGCGCGCACGCTTTGGCAAGCCCAAACATTCGGCTTGCGATCATCGCGCGGCCGACTGCGCCGCAGCCGCGAGACGCGCGAGACGCGTTTCGTCCCATCCCGCGTTCAGAAGCGCTGCGCGCGCTTCCGCGGCGAGCCCGGCCTCGCCCGTCGCGCTCGCCGCTTCGAACGCGATGCGCGCGTCGGACGGCGCGCGCTGAATGCGCCAATTTTCTCGGGCGAGGCGCAGCGCTTTCGTCGGATCGCGCTGCAGAAAAAGCGCAAAGCGCGCCTCGTCGCCGAGGTGAAAGGACTCGCCGCGGCGCCGGCCGACCGAAAAACGCTCCGCGATCGCCGTCACATGCTCGGGAAGTCGATCTGCGCCGAGCCGGCGCTCGGCGAGCGCGAGCCTCAGCAGAGCCGCGTCATTGCGCGTCGCGTCGGCGAGCAGCGACGCGACGTCGGCGAAGCGCTCTTCATCCAACAGGAAATCGGCATAGGCGGAGATGAGATAGGCCGTCGGCTTCGCCGCTCGAAGAGCCTGCGTGAAATAGCGCTCGGCGCGCTGCGCTTCGCCGCGCCGCGCCGCGATCTCGGCGAGCAGCGTCGACGCCCAGCGACGTCGCTCCGGCGGCGCCGATGGGCGCTCCGCGATGATCCGCTCGAGCGCGTCCGCCGCCTCCCCCGACGCGCCGACGAGGCTCGCCACATCGCTGACGCAGCCGACGGCGAGCAGCGCATCCGCCGCTGCGACGACGGGCGCGCAGCTCGCCCGCGCATCGTCGAAGCGGCCTTGCAGCTTGGAGATGGCGGCGCGCATCAGCCATGCCTGCAGATTGCCGGGATCGGCCCGCGCGACCGCGTCGAGGTCGGCCATCGCGCCGTTGAAATCATGACGATTTTGCAAAATCGCCGCGCGCAGGAGCCGCGCCTCGGCCGGCGGCGCGGCGAGGCTCCACCAAGGCGCCAGCGCAGCGGCGGCATAGCCGAAATAGCGCGGGTCGGAGTCGTCTCCGCCGAGCCGCACATATTTGCGCGCGAGCCGCAGGGCTCGCGATAGATCGACCGATCGATCGCTCAGCTCCTCGCTCACTCGCGCAGCCGTGCGCGGCAGCCGCTCCAGCGGCTGATCGTCGTTCATCGGCGCAAATGGCGCGCTCGCGGCCCGGACGGCGATCAGAGCCGCGGCGATGAGACACCATGGCGCGATCACGATTCGCATGCGCCCGATCCTCCTGTCGCGCGCCCCCCGCGCGCATGACGAACGCGCGCTTCTTTCTCGCGCGTCTTTTTCGCGCATCGAGACATTTTCGCGCGTCGAGCCTTGCAAAAAATATGAGACGATCTTATCCTCCGCGCAATTGGTTGTTTATGACTCGACGATCGCCTCGTAGCATCCACGCCATTGTTTTCTTCTCGCGTCGAGGCGAGCACATCGTTTGATCGCGTGAGGTTATGATGACCGCTCGTATCTCGGCGAAGCCGTTGTTTATCGCATTCTGGCTGGCCTCGACGCTTCTCCTGCCCGCTGTGGCCCGCGCCTCCGATCACGCCGATCCCATGTGGCTCGCGGAAGACGAACAGGAGGCCAATATCACCGGCCTCTTCTTCTTTCCCGACGGCGACCGCTGGGTGGCGGTTCTCGACGTGCGCCGGTCGCTGATCGGTCCGCCGCCCTATAATCTCGAGCCCTTCGAATACAACATCCATCTGGACTTTCACACGAATCTCCGCTTCGACAATGCGGAGGACGTCGCGCGCTACGGCGGCACGATCGACACTCCGGACAAAATAGCGCCGGACGCCACGATCCGCATTCGTCTCAACAATGACGCCACGGTGAAGGAACAGTCCTTCGAGGGACTGACGGACGCCAAAGACATAAAAGTCTATGCCGGCGTGCGCGACGATCCCTTCATCTTTCCCAAATTCTTCAATGTGAACGTCATCACCATGGCGTTCAGCATTCCGAAATCCGCCTTTCCCGAGCACGCCCAGAGCTGGCTGCTATGGGCGACGAGCAAGCGCGTCGACGGCGGCGAGCAGATCGATCATGTCGGACGATCGAATCGCACGCAGCTCGGCCGCTTCGAAATATTGAACACGATTCCGCCGAGCCGGCATGTAGCCGAGATCAAGGAGAAAGCCGGATCGCGAAGCAGCGTTCAATCGTTTCTCGCGCGCTGGGCGCCGCCGCTCGCCAATCTCAACCAGCTGAGCGGATTTCTCATTCGCCATTACGACGCCGCGCCGGATGTGATGATCTTCACGCAGACGCGGCCGCCGGGCTTTCCCAACGGCCGCCGTCTCGAAGACGACGTCGCGCTGCTGACATGCGCGCAGGGCGATTGTCCGCTGCAGGAAAACGCTTTCATCGACACGACGCAATGGCCGCGCTCGACCGTCAACGACAAGCCATTGTCGAAGGAGTTTCCCTATCTGGCCGAGCCCTGGCCCCAAAAGCCGCAGCCAGAAGGCGCGCTTGGTCCTTATGTCTATCGTTTCTTCACACGTCCCATCGTGCAGATCGCGATCGGCGCTCTCCTGCTTCTCTTGGTGATCCGCGGCGCGATCCACTGGTTCGGACGTCGGGCGGCGCTGAAAGCTTAACGGATAAGCGCAGCGGAGACGCGAGGCGAGCCTTCGGCGCATTCCGCAGCGCCAAATGCGCCGCCGATCGACTCCGATCGTCGATAGGGACGCGACATGTCTGCATTCATCAATCGGGAGGATGTGATGCTCGGAAGATTGCTACGGGGCCTGACGCTCGGAGCGGCGATATTTTGCGCTAGCGGAGCGGCGACGGCGGCCGAGGACTGCGGGTCGGGGGCCGGCAACGTCAAGGACGAGCCGATGTGCGTCGGACGCACGGCCGAATCGCTGGCCGGCGCCGACGACGATTATTTCGCCGACATGGATTACGGCGCGACCAAGCGGCCCGAAGAGCTCGCCAAAGCGCTGGCGCCCTATCTGCCCGGGATCACGCCCGAGGAGGCGCGCAAGGCGGCGGTGGTCGGCCGCAACAATTGGGTCGTGTGGACGGCCGGCAACGACCGCCTTTGGAACATCATGAATCAGAAATCCTTCGGGCAGCTCGACTTTCTGAAGACGTTGTCGAGCCATCCGAGCCTCACCAAATTCAGCCGCGACAATCGTTGGAAATATTTGGGCCTCGTCAACGAGCCCTGCTTCGAGAAGCCGGCCGGCCCGCGCGAGGACCGTTTCGGACTCTGGCTCGACACGCGCGATCCGGGCTGCCCCGCCGACCCTTATGAGGACGAAGCGAAATATCCCGGCGTGAAGATCGGCGCGCGTGGGCGCAGCGAGAAATTTCCGGTCGGCTCCTATTACGGCTATGCAACCGGCATCGTCGGCCTGAGACTGTTCCCCAATCCGGATTTCGACGAGGACGCCGAGAAAAAATGGGATCCGGTCCGCTACTACAGCGATCCCTCCTACTACAACGACAAGAACCTCATTCGTCCCTATCGCGTCGGAATGTCTTGCGGCTTCTGCCATGTCGGCCCCAATCCGACCAATCCGCCGGCGGACCCCGAGCATCCGAAATGGGAGAATCTCAACTCCAACCCCGGCGCGCAATATTTCTGGTGGGACCGCATCTTCACCTATGCCGCCGATCCGAAGGATTTCGCCTGGCAATATTTCCACCTGTCGCGGCCGGGCGCGCTCGACACATCGCTGCTGTCGACCGACTACATCATGAACCCGCGCACGATGAACGCGATCTATCAGCTCGGTCCGCGACTCGAGCTCGGCCTGAAGCTCGGCCGCGAGACGCTGACGGGCGGGGAGCGGCTCAACAAGCAGTTCACCGAATATGTGCCCGCGCAGTCGCCGCTGACGCAATTCTTCAAGGCGCCCGATCAGGCGTTCACGCCGCACGTGCTCAAGGACGGATCGGACTCGGCAGGCGCGCTCGGCTCGTTCAACCGCGTCTATGTCAATATCGGCCTGTTCAGCGAGGAATGGCTCGAGCATTTCAATGCGATCGTCGGCGGCAAGCCGATCAGCGCCATTCCGATCGCCACGGGCCGCGCCAATTCCTCCTATTGGCAGGCCAATGAGGCGCAGACGCCGAATACGGCGCTGTTCTTCCTCGCCACCGCCAAGCCGGATTATCTGAGGAGCGCGCCCGGCGGCGACAAATATCTGACCTGGGACTCGGCGACGCTGGAGCGCGGCAAGGAGGTGTTCGGCGAGCGCTGCCTGCGCTGCCATTCGAGCAAGCTTCCGGAGAAAACCTTCGAATTCTTCCCGAAGGAGGGCTGCGTCGGCAAGGATTATCTCGCCTGCTGGAACAAATATTGGGCCTATAGCAAGACCGACGCGTTCAAGCAGGAGGCCAAGGCGATCGCCAAGAAAAGCGATTTCCTCACCGACAATTTCCTCTCCACGGATCTGCGCGTGCCGGTGACGCTGCTCGAGACCAACGCCTGCAGCCCGCTCGCGACGAACGCCATCAAGGACAATATCTGGAACGATTTTTCTTCCACCTCCTACAAGCGGCTGCCGTCGGTCGGCTCGATCACGGTGCATGATCCCTACACTGGCGCGCCGCGTCCTTATGAAATGCCCGGCGGCGGGCGCGGCTATACGCGTCCGGCCTCGCTCGTCAGCCTCTGGTCGACGGCGCCCTTCCTGCTCAACAACAGCCTCGGCGATTTCCAAGAGAGCCCGTCGGTGGAGAGCCGGATCAAATCCTTCGACAGCTCGATCGAGCAGCTGCTGTGGCCGGAAAAGCGCATCACCAAATATGAAACCTACGGTCAGCACGACATCGACTATGTGACGGCCTCGGGCAAGAAGCTGCGCGGCGCCGTCGATGTGACGACCGACACGAGCTATCTGCGCGTTCCCAAGGGCTTCCTGCCCGACCTGCTGAAGGCGGGCGTCGACGTCGGCGAGGATGTGAAATGGCTCGTGGACGCTCTGCGCCTCAGCCATTTCTTCGACGAGAACGGCGTCGCCATCGGACCCATCCCGAAAGGCACGCCGGTGGCGCTCATCGGCAATCTCGATCTCGACAAGCGCGAGAATCCGATCGAGGACCTTCTGCACAAGGCGAAAGTGCTGAAGCTTCTCGCCAAGCTCAAATTCGCGCTCAAATCGCTGCCGGCGAACGCCAGTGACGAAGAGGCGCGCAGAGCCTTCGCCGGCTCCTACGGCGACCTGCTCGAGCTCAACAAATGTCCGGACTTCATCGCCAACCGCGGACATTATTTCGGCACCGATTATCTCGCCGAGGAGCCGGGGCTGAGCGACGCCGACAAAAAGGCCCTGATCGCCTTCCTGAAGACAATGTGACGCGCCTTCGGTCCGGGCCGCCGCGGCGGTCCGGACCGTCCAGGGGAAACAAGGGGAACGATCATGAGCCTCAGCGACAAGGCGAGCTTCGAATATGTGGTGGTCGGCTCGGGCGCCGGCGGCGGCACGGTGGCGGCGCGGCTCGCGGAGGCCGGGTGCAGGGTGCTGGTGCTCGAAGCGGGCGGCGATCCGCGAACGCTTTCGGGAGGCGATGCGGCCTATCCCGACGAACAGCGGCTTCCCGACGATTATCGCGTGCCCGTGTTCCACGCCTGCTCGACCGAAAATCAGGCGATGCAATGGGATTTCTTCGTGCGTCATTACGGCGACGACCAGCTGCAGAAAAGGGATGTGAAATACCGCGAGTTCTATCGTGGCGAGCGTGTCGACGGCGTGCTCTATCCGCGCGCCGGCTGTCTCGGCGGCTGCACGGCGCATAATGCGATGATCATGGTTTATCCCCACAATGCGGATTGGGACCATATCGCCGAGCTCACCGGCGACGCGTCTTGGCGCGCCGACAATATGCGCCGCTATTTCGAACGGCTGGAGAATTGCCATCATCGCTTTTTCTTTCGCCTGCTCGCCAAGCTCGGCCTCAATCCGACGCGCCACGGATGGAAGGGGTGGCTGCACACCGAAAAAAATGTTCCGGCTGCGGCGCTCGACGATTTCGACCTCGTCGGCGCGTTGACCGGGTCCATCCTGAAAGCGATCGGCGATTCTCCCTCGCTCCTCCGTCGGCTTGCATGGTGGCTGCTCGGCAAGGGCGATCCCAATGATTGGCGACTCGTGCGGGACAATGCGTTCGGACTGCATTATCCGCCGCTCAACACGCGCAAGCACGAGCGCATGGGCACGCGCGAGCGGCTGATCGAGACCGCCGAGAAATATCCCGACAATCTCACCATAGAGCTCGACGCTCTGGCGACGCGCGTGCTGTTCGACGACGACAATCGCGCGATCGGCGTCGAATATCGCAAGGGTCGCAAGCTCTATCAGGCGCATTTCGATCCGAGCGGCGAGACGGGCGAGACGCGCGCCGTCTATGCGACGCGCGAGGTGATCCTCGCCGGCGGCGCCTTCAACACGCCGCAGCTTCTGATGCTGTCCGGCGTCGGCGCCAAGGAGGAGCTGGAGCCTCTCGGCATCGCGACGCGCATCGATCTTCCGGGCGTCGGCAAGAATCTCCAGGACCGCTATGAAGTCGGGGTCGTCAACCGGGTCAAGAAGGATTGGGGCATATTGAAGGGCGCGAAATATAAGAGCACCGATTCTCAATATGCCGATTGGCTGCGCACCAAGAACGACTATACAGGTTCCGTCTATGGCACCAATGGCGCGGTGCTCGCCGCGATCCGCCGCTCGGCGAGGGAGCGGCCTCTGCCCGATCTCTTCTGCTTCGCCGTGCTCGCCGATTTCCGCGGCTATTATCCGGGCTATTCGCGGCCGATCGTCGAGAAGCTCAACTATCTCACCTGGGCGGTGCTGAAGGCGCACACCAACAACCGCGCCGGCCATGTGAAGCTGAAGTCGACGAATCCTCTCGAGCGTCCCGAAATCAATTTCCGCTATTTCAGCGAGGGCACGCCCGACCACGATCAGGATCTCGATTCGGTGATCGACGGCGTGAAATTCGTGCGCGATCTCACGCGCCCGCTCATCGAGACCGGCATCATCGAAGAGGAAGAATCGCCCGGCGCCGACAAGACGAGCGACGAACAGCTGCGCGATTTCGTGCGCTACCAGTCCTGGGGCCATCACGCCTCCTGCACCTGCGCGATCGGTCCGGATGGCGCAGGCGACGCGGTTCTCGATTCGCGCTTCAGGGTGCGCGGCGCAAAGGGGCTGCGCGTCGTCGACGCATCGGTGTTTCCGCGCATACCGGGCTTCTTCATCGTCAGCGCGATCTATATGATCGGCGAGAAGGCCGCCGACGCCATTCTCGCCGATCGCAGGACCGAACCCGACATGGCTCGAGCGGCGGAATAGGCGTCTTGCGCCCGGGCTCGCGAATTCCGCTCGTCATAGTCGTCGCCGCGGTGTTTGCGACGCCCGCGCATGCGCATGCGGAATTCGCGGCGCTCGGCGGATTCTGGTCGGGAGTCGTTCATTTCCTGACCGGCTTCGAGCGCCCGTCGCTCGTCGTCGCGCTCGCGATCTGGGCGGGCGCTCAGACGCAGCGCGCCGATGCGGCCCTCGTCGCCGTCGTCGCTCTCGGCGCCTTCGCCTCTGCGCTGGCGATGGGACAGAGAGGCGAAGACGCTCATTCGGCTTTTGCGCCGGCGGTCGTCGCTCTCGCATTGGTCGGCGGCGCCGGGGCCGTCGGCGTTCGCGCCGACGCGCGCACCTTGCTGCTGGCCGCCGCCGGCTGCGGCGCGCTCGCGGGCGCCGTCGGCGTCGCGGAAGAAACCATATCCGATCGCGCGCTCGCTGCGATCGGCGTGTCGCTCGCGGCCGCGGCGGCGGCGGCCTATGGGTTGGTCGCCGCCTCCTTCGTCGCGCCCTGGCGCCATGCGCGTGTCGGCCTCAGGCTGTGCGCCGCAGCCGGCGCAATCGCCGCCGCCTTCTGCGCTCTCGGGCATTCGTCGATTTGCGCAAGCGGCTGATGCTTCGCCTTCTCGTGAGGCTGCTCGCCCTCGCGCCGGCGCTGCTCGCGCATGATGCGCGCGCGCATCTCTCCTCCGACAGCTATCTCCATATCGACGTCGATGCGCGGGGCCTGCGCGGGCAATGGGACATCGCCCTGCGCGATCTCGACGCCGCCGTCGGACTCGACGCGCCGGAAGACGGCGTCGTGACCTGGGGACGGCTGAAAGCGCGGCGCGACGCGATCGAAGCCTATGCCTATGCGCGGCTCGCAATCGACGGCTGCGCGCTGCAGCCGCTGGACCTGCTCGTCGATTACCACGCCGGCGCCGCCTATGCCGTCTTGCGCTTTTCCGCCGAGTGCGGCGCGACGCGCTCGCGGCGCCTTCACTATCGTCTTCTCTTCGACATCGATCCCACGCATCGCGGCCTCCTCACCATCACGACGCCCGCGAGCGAGCGATCGGAAATTCTCTCGCCGGACGGCGCCGACAGCGCGCTCGATGATTTGAGCTCCGATCAGTCCGGCTCCGTTCTCGGCTTCGTTCGCTTCGGCGTCGGGCATATCCTGCTCGGTCATGATCATCTGCTGTTCGTCGCCGTTCTCATGATCTTCGCCGCCTTTCGGCGTGGCGAGGACGGCCGCTGGAAGCCGCTCGACGGCTTCGGCGAGTCCGCGCTGCAGACAGTGACGATTCTGACCGCCTTCACGGCGGCGCACGCGGTCACGCTCTCCCTCTCGGCGTTTCGCCTCGTCGACGCGCCCGCACGCCTCGTCGAGCCGGCGGTGGCGGCGACCATCATGGCGGCGGCGATCGATAATCTCCGCCCTATTCTGCCGCGTGCGCGCTGGATCGTAGCCTTCGGCTTCGGCCTCGTGCATGGGCTCGCCTTCGCGACGGCGCTCGGTCCCATGGGACTCTCCACTTCCGGGACGCTGCTGGCGCTCGCCGGCTTCAACGGCGGCGTCGAGCTGGGACAAATCGCGGCCGCGTCATTGCTTCTGCCGATCGTGTTCGCTGCGCGTCGCAATCTTCTTTATGTCCGCATGATCGCCCCGGCGCTCACATTCGTCGCATTCGTCGTCGCGCTCGCATGGTTCGTTGACCGTGTCGGAACGCTGCGATAATCTTTAGACCACTGCGCACTTGCGATCGAACAGAAAAAACATTCGTGTCGGCGCCGGGACATCGCGCGCCGCTTTTTGAGCGGCGTCGTCGCCCCGGGCGGACGAGAGATTTCGAGACATGATCGGACCAAGCGGCGAAAAGCGATCGTGCACGGCGCGGCCATGGCGTGAGCCGAGAGGGACACCGACATGCATGAATTGTCGAAGCAGGAATTTCAGATCGGCCTCACAATGTCCGGCGCCATATCCGCCGGCGCTTATACGGCCGGCGTCGTCGATTTTCTGATCGAGGCGCTGGAGGCCTGGGAAAAAGCGCGCGAAGCGAACACGGACGGAACGGTCCCGAACCATCGCGTCGGCATAAAGGTCATGTCCGGCGCCTCCGCCGGCGCGATCACCGCGGCGATCGGCGCCATCGCGCTCGTCGACGAGGCGAAAGCCGGCTCCTTCACGCATGACGGCTTCGTCTATCGCTACACGCTCCCGAAGCTCTACGAAGCCTGGGTCGTCAAGCCCACGCTCGACGCGGGCGACCCGAAGATTCAGGATTTCCTTTCTCTCGACGATATCGAGGCGCGTCCGCCCGAAACCGAGGACTTTTCGCGCACGAGCAGGACGCCCTATCCGGCGAAGAACGATCCTTTGCCCGTGGTCTCGCTGCTGAATTCGCGCCTGCTCGACGATATCGCCGCGGGCGCGATCAGCGTCGGCGAGGTGCGAGGCCCGCGTCCCTATGTGTCGGCGACGCTGCATGTCTATCTCACCCTGTCCAATCTTCGCGGCGTGCCTTGGAGCCTGCGCTTCGACGGCGGCGATTATCATATGATCTCGCATGGCGACCGCGCGCATTTCGTGCTGCAGGGCGCGGGCGCCTGGGCGACGAGCAGCGACTTCGCCGACAATGACACATCGCGCGCCGAGCTCGATCTCGCGACGATCCCCGATCCTGCGAATCGAAACGGATGGAAGGATTATGCCGTCTGCGCGCTCGGCTCCTCGGCGTTTCCCGTCGGGCTCGCGCCTCGCCTCATCGACGCTCCGCTGCCGCAGGATTATGCCGGCCGCCGCTATCCGAACAGCGACATCGCCGGGCTGAACAATCTCGCGCCGCAATGGCCGCCGGCGGTGGTGAAGGAGACGCCGTTCTGGTTCACCTGCGCGGACGGCGGCATCATCGACAATGATCCGTTCGAATATGCGCGCTTCACGCTGAAGAAGAAGGCGACCGACCAGCGCATTCTCTTCGATCTCCACAAGGCCGATCGCGCGGTGGTGATGATCTCGCCTTTTCCGGAGCCGAAGCCGATCCGCAACGAAGGCGAGCCGGCGATGGATATCGTCAGCCTGTTCAGATCGCTGATGCCTTCGCTGATCGATCAGGCGCGCTTCAAGCCGAGCGAGCTCGCCCTCGCCGTCGATCCCGATCACGGCAGCCGCTATCTCATCGGCCCGCGCCGCGTCGTCGACGGCAAGCCGCAACGCTATGGCATCGCCAGCGGGCTGCTCGGCGGCTTCGGCGGCTTCGTCGCCCGCGCCTTTCGCGATCACGATTATCAGCTCGGGCGGCGCAACTGCCAAAAATTTCTGATGACCGCATTCGCCGTTCCGGCCGATCACCCGATCGTGACGAGCTGGCCGCAGCAGCTGGACAAGACGCCGCTCGAGGCGCTGCCGGAAGCGAGCGACCGCGCCGACGCCATCTCCTATTGCCTCGTCCCGCTCTACGGCTCGGCGAAGGAAACCGTCGCGCTGCCGCCCTGGCCGCAGATCGCGCAAGCCGATCTCGACAGGCTGATGGAGCGCATCGGCGCCCGCTTCGATCGAATCGCGCCGCTGCTGGTGCAGCAGAATGTACGCGGCGTGCTCGGCCTTCTGCTCGGCTTCGTGCTGCTGCCCGGCGTCCGCAATCTGCCGGGACTCATCAAGGACAAGGCGCTGAGCTTCACGCGCCTCGCCATTCTCTCCGACCTCGTGCGCCGCGATCAGATCAGAGGCTGGGAGTTGCCGGGCGACATCGGCGTCGATCCGGACGATGCGCGTCTCGTCATCGGCGAGCTGCTCGATCCAGCCTATGACGAACGCAATGTCGAAGGCATTCGCAAGGCCGCGGCGCCGATGAGCCAAATGCTCGACGCGGCGGCGATCGAGCGCGTTCTCGATCGCCTGAAGACGGCGCGCGGCAAGCCCTACCAGGTGTGGGAGGCTCCTTGGAGAGACAAGGACGGCGGCCGTCTCTACACGCTCGTGAGCCGCCGGCCGGATATCGTCAGCCGCGCGCTCATTCAGCTCGGGGTCGGCTTCTTCAAGCCCACCGTCGACGCGCCGGGAATCTGAACAGCAGCGGCGCCCCGCCGCGCCTCGAGCGTCTCGAAGGCGCGACGCAAATGTCCATTGGCGGCGGCGAGCGCCGCCTCCGCCTCGGCGCGACCCCAGCCCTGCAGCAGAAGAAAGGCGAGCTTCACGCTGCCGCCGGCGTGGCGCAGAGCGTCGTCGATGTCCTCGGCGCCGCGGCCGGTCAGGCGCGCGAGAATCTTCTCGCTGCGGCGAATGAGCTTCTTGTTCGACGCCTGCACATCGACCATCAGGCCCTCATAGACGCGGCCGAGCAGTATCATCACCAAAGAGGAGAGCAGCAGCAGCGCGATGCGCTGCGCGGTTCCCGCCTTCATGCGCGTCGAGCCGGCGATCGCCTCGGGCCCGGTGTCGAGGAAGATCGCATGATCGGCTTCGGCGAGCAGAGGCGTGTCGCGATTATTGGCGACGCCGATGGTGAGCGCGCCCGCGCGCCTCGCCTCACGCAGACAGGCGAGAGTGAAGGGCGTCGTGCCGCTCGCGGCGAGCGCGATCAGCACATCGGGACGCCGCACCTCATGGCGGCGCATCAGCTCGGTCGCGCGCGCGCTCTCGTCCTCGGCGCCTTCCACCGCCTTCAGCAGCGCGTCCTCGCCGCCGGCGATGAGCAGCAATAAGCGCTCCGGCGGCCAGCCGAACGTCGGCGTCAGCTCGGCGCCGTCCTGCACGGCGAGCCGCCCCGAGGTTCCGGCGCCGACATAGACGAGGCGCCCGCCCTCGCCCAGTCGCCGCCCGATCGCGAGCGCCGCCTGTTCCAGAGACGAGCGCGCCGCCCGCACCGCGGCGACCGCGGCGAACTGCCCCTCGATCATCGCATCGAGGATGTCTCCCGGCTCCCATGCGTCGATGCGCGTGTAGCGTGGGCTCGGACGTTCCGTTTCCATGGCGCTTCTCCTCGAGCGCTATCCGATCCGATTGGATCGAATAGCGCTCCAGCATTCTTTCGTTCGAGCGAATTCTGATCGATCGAACGACTCCGTTCGATCGGAAAGCGGTCTTGCGACAAAGTTTTGGTCTGTGGCCGCGATTCGCAAGCGCGAGCCGAGGCTTTTGCGATTTGCATCTCGCGCGCCGTGCGCCATTGTGAGATAAGAAAGCGGCCGGGGGGCGCGCATGAGCAGAGCCGCCGATGACCACGCCAGACAATCAGATGGCCGCCGAAGCGCGCGAGGCGCCGAAAGCCGTGGCGCGACAGGAGCGTGCGCTCGCCGAGCCGCTCGCCCGTCTCGTCGCGCGTCTGCGCGAAAGAACGCCTCGGCTCGTGGTCACTTGCGCGCGCGGCAGCTCCGCCCATGCCGCGACCTTCGGCAAGCATATGATCGAACGTCATATCGGCCTGCCCGTCGCGGCCGCTGCGCCCAACATCGCCAGCGTCTATCATCGCGGCCTCGCCCTCGACGGGCAATTGTTCCTGGCGATCTCGCAATCGGGCGGCAGCAATGATCTCATCGAGCTCGCCGCCAGCGCGCGCGCGAGCGGGGCTGTGACCGCCTGCCTCGTCAATGAGACGCGCAGCGAGCTCGCCGCGCAATGCGAATTCGTGCTGCCGATGGAGGCCGGGCCCGAGATCGCCGTGCCGGCGACGAAGACGTTCATCGCATCGCTCGCGGCGCTGGCGCGGCTGGTCGCGCTGTGGTCGGCGGACGAAGCCGCGACGGCGGCGCTGACGCGCTTGCCGGAGCGCCTGGCGGCGGCGGCGCAGCTCGATTGGAGCGCCCTCGTCGGCGCCTTCTCGCGCGCCGACAGCCTCGTGACGATCGGCCGCGGACCGACGCTCGCCATTGCGCGCGAGGCGGCGCTGAAGCTGAAGGAAACGTCCAATTTACACGCCGAAGCCTTCAGCTCGGCGGAGTTCCTGCACGGGCCCGTGTCGCTGGTGTCGTCGCTCTATCCAGTGCTGATGTTCACGCCGCAGGACGAGGCCGCCCCCGGCATGCGCGCGCTCGCCGCCGATCTTCGCCACAAGGGCGCCGCGCTGTTTGCGACCGACCGGGAGAGCGACGCCACGGCGCATCTGCCGACACTCGCGCCCGACCATCCGGAGATCGACGCGATCTGCCTGATCCAGAGCTTTTACGGCGTCGTCGCGCGGCTCGCGGCGGCGCGCGGCGCCGATGTCGATCGGCCGCGCCATTTGCAGAAGGTGACGCGCACACGATGAGACGAAGCTTTGCGATCGCGGCGGATGTCGTCTTCGACGGAGAGACGGTTCGTCCTGGCTGCGCGGTGACGATCGAAGCGGGAATGATCGTTGCGCTCGCGCCGCGCGAAAAAGTCTCGGGAGTCGAAATCGTCGAGCTGCCCTCCGGCGCCTGGCTCGCGCCGGGCTTCATCGACATTCAAGTCAATGGCGGCGGCGATGTTCTGTTCAATGACGAGCCGACGTGCGAAGGCGTGGCGACGATCCTGCGCGCGCATCGCCAATTCGGCACGACATCGCTGCTGCCGACGCTCATCACCGACACCGACCAGAAAATGCGCGCCGCCGCGCGCGCGGTCGCCGAGAGCATGGGCCGCGAGCCGGGCGTGCTCGGCATTCATTTCGAAGGGCCCTTCCTCTCGCCGCAGCGGCTCGGCGTGCATCGCGGCGATCTCGTGCGGCGGCCGCAGCCGCATGATCTGTCGCTGGCGGCGCCGCCGCCCGGCGGAATCTCTCTCGTCACGCTCGCGCCCGAAGAGGCGCCGGAAGGCTTCATCGCGTCGCTCATTCGCACCGGCTGCAAGGTCGCGCTCGGCCACTCCATGGCGACCTATGAGCAGACGCGCGCGGCGATGCGCGAAGGGCTCACCGGCTTCACCCATTTGTTCAACGCCATGCGCCCGCTCGGCAGCCGCGAGGGCGGGCCGATCGCCGCCGCCCTCGAATCGGCGGATGCATGCTACGGCTTGATCGTCGACGGCGAGCATGTGCATCCAGCCATGCTGCGGCTCGCTTTGCGCGCCGGCCTCGGCCATCCGATGCTCGTCACCGACGCCATGCCGCCGGTCGGCGGAAGCGCGAGAACATTCGATCTGCAAGGCCGTCGCATTCTCGCGCGCGATGGACGCTGCGTGACGGAAGACGGGACTTTGGCGGGCGCCGCGCTCGACATGGCGAGCGCCGTGCGCAATTGCGTCGCGCTGCTGGGCCTGCCGCTGGAGCGCGCGCTCGCCCTCGCGTCGCGCGAGCCGGCGCATTTTCTGGGGATCGGCGACCGGCTCGGACGCATCGCGCCCGGCTTTCGGGCCGATCTCGTCGCATTCCGGCCGGAGACGGTCGACGTCGTCGAGACGTGGGTGGCGGGCGAGCGGTGACTCGCGCAACGATCAGCCGAAAACCATATTACGGCTTCAACCCGCGAATGCGATCGATCGACTCTTCGGCGTGAATGCGCATGAGCGCGTCCGTCTCGCAGGCCTCGCATAATTCATGCGCATAGCCGGCCGCCTGCGCCTGCTCGTCCAGCATATTATTGCCGATGAGCAAAAAATCCGCGCCGGCGCGCAGCGCGCGGCTGCAGGCTTCGCCGGTCGACATCAGCTTCTGCACGCCCTGCATCTGCAGATCGTCGGTCAGGATCGTCGCCTGCGGAGCGACGGCGCGCAGCTTGCCGACGGCAACGGAAGAGAGGCATACGGGCGTGTCCTTCTCCCATTGGCTCACGACGCCGTGGCTGAACAGAACCATCGGAATGCGATCGATCAGCCGTTCGAACACCGCGACCTGCGGCTCGGTCAGGCAGTCGGACAAATCCATCACATGATCATGCGGATTGACCCTGGCGCCGCCCGTGCCCGGAAAATGCTTCAGGCAAAGCTTCAGCGCGACCGAGCGCGCGACCTCGGCGAGCGTCGCCGCGCACTCCTCGACGATCGCCGGATCGGCGGAGAAGCTGCGCTGCGCGGAGCCGATGTCGGGACTGTCGGGATTGATGTCGAGATCGACGACCGGCGCGAGATTCACATCGATCCCGAGCTCGCGCAACTCGCGATAGGCCGGCCGCAAGACGGCGAGACGCTCGGCCACGCTCATGCGGCCGAGCATGCGCGCGCTCGGCAGCGGCGCAAAGCCGCGCTCCTCCTTGAGTCGACGCACCTTGCCGCCTTCCTGATCGATGAAGATCAAAGGCCCGCCGGGCAGCGCATGCAGATCGGCGCAGAGCGCTCTCACCTGCGCCGGATCGAAAATATTACGCTCGTATTTCTTATCGATGCAGTCATAGTCGAACAGGATGACGCCGCCGAGGCCGAAGTCATGCGCGAAATCGCGCAGCCATGCGGGGATTTGCGGGCTACGAAAGCCCAGCAGGAAAAGCTCTCCGATCGGCAGCGTCATGACGGACAGCTCCCTTTATGCGAGCGAAGGCTCGTGGTCCGGCATAAAAGCGCGCCGACCTCGACACGCAAATGGCGCGGCAGGGCGGGCGGTCAAATGCGGGGCGAGATAATTGCTGCGTTTTCGCCCGACCTCGACTATGAGTGTGGCCGCGCTCCAGAAACGAGGAAAGGCCATGAGCGAGCAGATCGCCGAAGCCGCGCCGCCGGCGCGCTATGCGATGGGCGCGCTGTTCGGCGTTTCCGCCGTCTGCGTCTGGGCGACCTGGATCGCGGTCACGCGGCTCGGCGTCACGACGACGCTCTCCGTCTATGATCTCACCATGCTGCGCTTCGGCGCGGCCGGCGCGCTGCTGGCGCCGGTGGTTCTGCGCAAGGGCCTCGCGCTCGAACGGCTCGGGCCGTGGGGCCTGTTGATGCTCGTCTGCGGCGCCGGCGCCCCTTACGTTCTGGTGGCGGCGAGCGGGCTGCGCCTCGCGCCCGCCGCTCACGCCGGCGCTCTGCTGCCCGGCGCCATGCCGATGTTCGTCGCGGCGCTCGCAGCCGTGCTGACCAGGGAGCGTTTCTCCGCGAGCCGTAAGCTCGGCTATGGGCTGATCGCCGCAGGCGTCGCGGCGATCGCGCTCGGAACGGCGCCGCTCGCCGACGGCGCGCTCGGCCATGTTCTGCTGCTCGGCGCCGCTTTCATCTGGGCCTGCTATACGATCGTGCTGCGCGCGGCGCGTCTCGATTCGCTGCATGCGGCGGCGCTGGTCGCGACCGGATCGCTGCTGCTCTATGGGCCGATCTATCTCGCGGCTTTTGGCGCGCGGGCGCTCGAGGCGCCGCTGCACGACGTTCTCTTCCAGACCTTGTTTCAGGGCGTGCTCGTCTCCATCGTCGCACTTTATTTTTTCGGCAAGGCGATCGAGCTGCTCGGCGCGTCCGCCGGAGCGGCCTTCGCGGCGCTGACGCCGCCCATGGCGGCGCTGCTCGCCGTGCCGATCCTCGGCGAGATCCCCTCTCTCGTCGAGCAGGCTGCGCTGCTCTGCGTCTCGCTCGGCGTCTATCTCGCGAGCGGCGGCCGGCTTCCGGACGTCCTGCCGCGCCGCGGACGCGACTGACGCGGAACGAGTCCGCGGGCCCCGGGCTATCCTCGGCTTCGTCCCGCGTCGCGCGCGTCAGCGAGCCGCGGCGGGACGCATGCGGAGGAGAAAGCGCCGGCAAAATCCAAAGCGCAGCAACAGGCCGCGGGGGCCGCGCTCGCCGCCAAGCGCGGCGAGATATCTCCGAGCGAGCTGAAAGGCGCGTCGAAATCCATGTACGAATCGATGAGCGAGGATCAGCTTCGCTGACTTCGCCGCGACGAAGCGCAAGGGCAAGCCCGAGCAATCGAGGGAAAGGATCGATTCGAGCTCGAATGGACGCAACCCGCTTGGGACAATCACGTAGATCGGCTATTCTCGCCGCGCTGTTTCGTTTCAGCCTATTCGTCGCCAGAAGGCGCAAGGTGATTTGGTGGCGCTCACACTCTCTCGCATCGAGGCGCTCGCGCCGGACCAGGCTTCGCTCGCCGCGGCGCGCAAGCTCCTGAAGCCGTCGAGCTGGCCGACTTTGGCGAGCGACGGACAGGGGCTCGTCTGGGGCGAGGCGCAGGGCTCCGGCTCGGCTCCCTATCGCGTCATCGTCTGCGAGACCGACGCCGGCTATAAATGCACCTGTCCGAGCCGAAAATTTCCCTGCAAACATTCGCTCGCGCTGATGTGGCTGCGCGTCGAGGGCAAGGCGAGCTTTGCGCCGGGCGAGGCGCCGCAATGGGTGCGCGACTGGACGGCGCGTCGACGCGGCCCCTCCGCCGAAGCCGCCGAGCAGCCCCCGCGCGAGGCATCGATCGCGAAGGCGATCGAAGAAGAAAGCGCCAGCGCGAAGGCCGATCCCGAGGCGGAGGCGCGCGCCGCCGCTCAGCGCGAGAAGAATCGCCAGGCGCGCGAGGCGGGCGTGCTCGCGGGGCTGGACGAGCTCGATGTCTGGCTGAAGGATCAGATCGAGCGCGGCCTCGCCGTCTTCGTCGCCGATGCGGCTTCGTCCTGCCGCAAGATGGCGCAGCGCCTCGTCGACGCCAAGGCGCCCGGCCTCGCGACGCGCCTCGACAGCCTGCCGGCGCGGCTCTTCAGACTGGCGGAGCCGCTGCGTCCGCAGGCCGCAGCCGAGGAGCTGGGGCTTTTTCATCTGCTCGCGGAAGCCTATCGACGGCAGGCGTCGCTCGATGCGCCGCTTCGCGACGACGTACGCCAATTGATCGGCTGGACGCAGACGCGCGAGGCCCTGCTCGCCGACGCCGGCGCGCTGCGGGTCGCGGATCGCTGGCGCGTGTTCCTCACGCGCGCCATCGTCCAGCCGGATCGGCTGCGGCGCGTAGAGACCTGGCTTTTGCGCGAGAGTGACGCGCAAGGGCCGCGTTTCGCGCTGCTGCTCGATTTCGTTCCGCTCTCCGGCGGCGGCAATGTTTCCGCCTATTCGACCGGAGACGGGTTCGAGGCCGAGCTCGTCTATTACGCCTCGCCCGCGCCGATGCGCGCGCTGGTGGCGCGCCAGATCGGGCCTTCGGCGCAGAGCCCCGCGGCGCCCCTTCCCGGGCAGTCGCTCGGACAGGCCTTCGAGACCTATCGCAGCGCGCTCGCCGCGCGGCCATGGCTCGATGTCTGGCCGATGGCCTTTCGCAATGCGCACGTCCGACGCGCCGCCTCCGGCGCCTTTCTCGTCGATGAGACGGACGCCGGCCTCGCTCTGCCGCTCGCCCCGGAGCTGGACGGCGCCGCGCCCGGCCTCGCCATGGCGTCGCGTCTCGACGGCGTCGGTCTCTGGGATGGGCGCGGATTTCTCCTCGCCGAGGCGAGCTCCGATCTCGGCCGATGGACACAGGCATGAAGCGCGCGGCCGTCTCCTCCCTGCTGCCCGGCTTCGTCGTCGGGACGTCGCGACGGACGCCGGATTATTCGCGGCTCGCCCTTCCACCCGCCGATCCGAAAGCCGATCTGAAAGCGCTGGCGCTGCTCGCCATGGCGCTGCGCTTCGCGCCGCCGCTTGCGCCGGATACTTTTTTCGCCGCGAGCCCACGCGATTCCGCACGGCGCCTCGTGACGCAGGAACAGCGCGCGCTGATGCTGCGTCTCTTCGCATCCGGAAAGCCGGCGCTCGCCCCGCAGGACGATCTCGCTTTCGCCGTCGCCCTGGCGCTGGAGCGCGCGCGCGTCGCGCCGCATCCGTTCGACTTTCATCGCTTGGAGCCGTTTCTGCGCACACATGCGGAACGGCTCGGCGCCGACGCGCTGGCCTTCATCGAGCGCGACAAGGCGGTCGAGGAGCGGCGCGGCTATTTCGATGCGGAGTTCGTCGTCGACGACAATTGGAACGACGCCGCGCCGGCCCGCCGCGTCGATTTTCTCGAGCGACGCCGCTCGAGCGATCCGCGACGCGCGCGCGAGCTGGCGGAAGCGGCTTGGCCGGGCGAATCCGCCGACATGCGCTTTCGGCTGCTGAAAGCCCTGCGCGTCGGGCTCTGCATCGAGGACCGCGCATTTCTGGAAGGGCTCGCCAAGGATCGCGCGCCCAAGGTGCGCGATCTCGCCGCGCGGCTTCTCGGCAAGCTCGCCGGCGCCGATCCGATGCTGGCCGAGGCGATGACGCGCGTGCGTGTCGGAAGCCAGGGGCTGCTGCGCAAGCGCCTCGCGCTGACGATGGAGCTGCCGGCGACGGTGGCCAAAGATGGTTGGCGCAACTGGGTGCGCGAAACCTTCGCCGAGATCGACATCGCCGATTTCGTCTCGGCGGTCGGCGCGACAGAAGAGGAAGCGGTGGAGGCGGCGAAGGGCGATGCGCCGCTGCTCGGCGCGATGCTGCTGATGGCTCTGCGCGCTCGCCGCTTCGACCTCATCCGCAAGATCGCGCCCCTCGGCGTCGATCCGCTCTGGCTGCTGATCGAGGATTTCTTCGCCGACAGTCTCGATCTTCCGCCGGAAGATCGGCAGGCCTTCGCCGCCGCCATCTTGCAGGCGGATGCGCCCAATGCTCGGGGCGCCGGACTTCTGACGCAGGCGATGAACCGGCTGCTGCGCATTCTCGAAGCCCCGCTCGCCGCGTCGACCTTCGACCATCTTTTGCAGATGGCGATGAAAGCCGATGCGCAAGCCGTCGATGCGGCGCTCTCGTCGCATCTCGTCGCTTTGGCGCCGGCCGAACGCCTTGCGCGCCTGCGCTCGCGTCTCGAGGCCGGCGCCTCGGACGCCGCCGCTCACACCCTCCTCGCGCTCGATCTTCTCGACAGTCTCGAAAGCGTTTCGACCCATGACAACTGACACGAACGAACAGAAATTGCGCCGAGCCGCCGAAGAGATTTTCGCGCAGGAGCTCGACGCGCTGCGCCGCGGCGACGACCGGCCCCGGCCCGAGAATTGGCTGATGTCGCCGCAAGCGGCGGTCACTTATCTCGTCGGCGGCAAGGCGAAAGACGGAACGCCGATCTCGGCCAAATATGTCGGCAATCGGCGCCTCGTCGAGACCGCCGTCGCGACGCTCGCGACCGATCGCGCGCTGCTGCTGCTCGGCCTGCCGGGCACGGCGAAATCATGGGTGTCGGAACATCTCGCGGCGGCCGTCTCCGGCACGTCGAAGCGGCTCATCCAATGCACCGCCGGCACGGATGAAAACCAAATTCGCTACGGCTGGAACTACGCCATGCTGCTCGCGCATGGTCCCTCGATGGACGCGCTCGTCAAGACGCCGTTGACGCGCGCCATGGAGGACGGGAGCATCCTTCGGCTCGAGGAGCTGACGCGCATGGGCTCCGACACACAGGACACGCTCATCACTGTCCTGTCGGAAAAGACGCTGCCGATCCCCGAGCTCGACACCTCCATCGACGCGCGGCGCGGCTTCAATGTCATCGCCACGGCCAATAATCGCGACAAGGGCGTCAATGAATTGTCCTCCGCCTTGAAGCGGCGCTTCAATGTCGTCGTGCTGCCGTCGCCCGCGACGCTCGAGGAGGAGACCGGCATCGTCGTCAAGCGCGTGCGCGAGACCGTTTCCACGCTCGGCCTGCCGCCGATCAAATCGCCGGATGCGGAGCTTTTGCGTATCGTCACCCTGTTTCGCGAATTGCGCGACGGCAGGACGCTGAACGGCAAGATCAAGCTGAAGACGCCCTCGGGCTCGCTCTCCACGGCGGAGGCGATCTCCGTCGGCGTCGGCGCCTGGGCCGAGGCGGCGCATTTCGGCAAGGGCGCGATGGCGCCCGAGCATATGGCCGCCAATCTCGTCGGCGCCGTCGTCAAGGATCCGGTACAGGACATGGTCGCGCTGCAGGAATATCTCGAAAATGTGATGCGCTCCCGCGACGGATGGGACGATCTCTATGGCGCGATCCGCGATGTGATCTGATACGAGTTCCAGTTGATCGGTTCTGGATGGTCGCGTCGCGATCGCCAATCCCTCACCCTGAGGAGCCCGCGCAAGCGGGCGTCTCGAAGGGTGGGCCGCAGCGCGCGCCCTCTCGAGCATCCTTCGAGACGCGCCCTTCGGGCGCTCCTCAGGATGGGGACGTGGGGTTTGCCTCGCGACGCATCGATCAGCCGGAAACAGCATGACTCCATGGATAGCTGACACGATGGATTCTCGCCTCCGCATTCTCGGCATTCGCCATCACGGGCCGGGCTCGGCGGCGCTGCTCGTCTCAGCGCTCGACGAGCTCGACCCCGCCGTCGTGCTGATCGAGGGCGCGCCGGAAGGCGAGGCGCTCGCGCCGCATGTCGGCGGCGACGCCTTGAAGCCGCCGGTCGCCATGCTGTTCTACGCGCCGGGCGAAGAGAAGCGCGCGATCTTCGCGCCTTTCGCGGAATTCTCGCCGGAATGGCAGGCGATGCGCTGGGCGCTCGCGCACGGCCGTCCGTTGCGCTTCATCGATTGGCCGGCGAGCGTCTCTCTCGCCGTCACGCAAGAGGAGAAGAATGCGGACGAGAATGCGGAGACGCCGCGCGCCGACCCGCTCGATCTTCTCGCGCAGGCGGCGGGCGTCGCCAATGGCGAAGCGCTGTGGAACGCGCTCGTCGAGGAGAGCGGCGGCGCCGGCGATCCGGTCGCCGCGTTCGCCGCCATCGGCGAAGCGATGACCGAGGCGCGCCGCCATGCGGAAGAGAGCGAGGCCGCGACCTCTCGCCGCGACGCGATCCGCGAAGCCTTCATGCGTCTTGCGATCCGCAAAGCGCTGCAAGATTTCGACGGCGTTGTCGTCGCGATCGTCGGCGCCTTTCATGTCGGCGGCCTCCGCGAAAAGGTTTCGCCCGCCACCGACAAGGCCGCGATCAAAGGCCTCGCGAAAGTCAAGGTCGAGGCAACCTGGGCGCCCTGGACCGACAGCCGTCTCGCCTTCGCGTCGGGCTATGGCGCCGGCGTCGTCTCGCCCGGCTGGTTTCGGCATCTCTGGCGCGCCTATCGCGACGAGACGTTCGAGCCCATGTGTTTCGCCGCCGGCTGGCAGGCGCGCACGGCGGCCTTGCTGCGCGCGGAGGGCTTCGCCGCCTCGCCTGCTTCCGCCATAGAGGCGGCGCGGCTCACACTGTCGCTCTGCGGGTTGCGCGATCTCGCGACGCCCGGCCTCGACGAGATGCACGAGGGCGCGCTCGCGGCGCTCTGCCATGGCGATCCGCTGCCGCTGCGCGTCGTCGAGCGGCGGCTCTATATCGGCGAGACAATCGGCGAGGTTTCCGGCGATGCGCAGCAGAACCCGCTCGCGCGCGATCTCGCGCTCTGGCAGAAGCGCGTGAGGCTGGAGCCCAAGGATATCGAGAGCGAGATACGTCTCGATCTGCGCACCGAAGCCGGCCTCGCGAAATCCACGCTGCTGCATCGGCTGCTTCTGCTCGGCGTCTCCTGGGGGACGCTCGTCGAGGCGGACGCCGGCCGCGGCACGTTTCGCGAAATCTGGCGCCTCTCCTGGCGTCCGGAATTCTCGGTCGCGCTCGCCGAAGCGCTGATCCATGGCGTCACCATAGAAGAGGCCGCCGGCGCCATCATCCGCGACCGCGCGGCGCGTTGCGCGCGCGTGATGGAGCTGGCCGAAATTGTCCACGCGAGCCTCGTCGCCGATCTGCCGGACGCCGCCGCTGAGGCGATTTCCGCGCTCCAGGCGCTCGCCGTCGACGCCAGCGATCTCACCGAATTGATGCTCGCCGTCGCGCCGCTCGCCGGCGTGCTGCGCTATGGCGTCGCGCGGCGGCTCCCCGAGGAGGCGTTGCGGGCGCTGGCGCATGCGCTCGCGGTGGAGATCAATGCGGGCGTGCGCATCGGCTCGCGCCAGCTCGCCGCCGATGTCGCCGCGACGCGCGTCGCCGCCATGCGCGGCTTCGACGAGGCGCTGGCGATCTTCGACGCGCCCGAGCTCGTCGCCGGCTGGCGCAGGGCGCTCACGCTGATCGTCGAGGACGAGCAGAGCGCGCCGGCCGTAGCGGGCTTCGCGCTTCGGCGCCTCCTCGATCTCGGCCTCCGGAGCGCGGACGCCGCCGCCGCATCCTTCGCGTGGCGCATGTCCGCCGCGCCATTGGAGGCCGGCGCCTTCCTCGAGAGCTTCATCGCCGGCGGCGCGGAAATTCTGCTTCAGGACGCGGCGCTGCTCGCGCTCGTCGACGCTTTCATCGTCGATCTCGACGACGACTCCTTTCTCGCAATGCTTCCCCTGCTGCGGCGCGCCTTCTCGGCCTTCGACAAAGCGGCGCGAGCGCGTCTCCTCGACGGCGTCGCGCAAGGGCGGCGCACGCTCTCGCATGCTCCGGCGCCGAAGCTGGAGGAGGATGATCCGGCCTTCGCGGCCGCTTTGCCCTTGTTGCTGCGCATTCTCGGACTCGAGGCCGCGTCATGACGGCGGACAAGGAACGCATGCGCCGCTGGCGCCTCGCCATCGGCGGCGAGGAGGCGGAGGCCGCGCTCGACGATGAGGATCAGCGCCTGTCGCGCGCGCTCGGCGCGCTCTATGAGAGCGCGGGGAACGGCAAGCGTCGCGGCGGGCTCGGCGCTTCGGCGCCGCGCGTCGCGCGCTGGATCGGCGACATTCGCGAGTTCTTTCCGGCCTCGGTCGTCGAGGTGATTCAGAAGGACGCCTTCGAGCGCCTCAACCTCAAAGCGCTGCTGATGGATCCCGAGTTCATCGCGACGCTGGAGCCCGATGTGCATCTCGTCGCCGATCTCATGTCGCTGCGCTCGGCCATGCCGGAAAAGGCGAAAGACTCCGCGCGCCTCGTCGTGCAACATGTGGTCGACGAGCTGATGCGGCGCCTCGCGCATAAAACGCTGGAGACGCTGCGCGGCGCGCTCGACCGGCAAAGGCGCACGCGGCGCCCCCGCGCGGCGGACATCGACTGGCCGCGAACCATCGGCGCCAATCTGCGCCATTATCAGCCGGAGCATCGCGCCATCGTGCCCGAGACGCTGATCGGCTTCGCGCGCCGGTCGAAGCAGCGCGCCGACATCGATCATGTGATCCTCTGCGTCGACCAGTCGGGCTCGATGGCGCCATCGGTCATCTATGCGTCGATCTTCGCGGCGGTGATGGCCTCTCTGCCGGCGGTGCGAACCTCGCTGGTCTGCTTCGATACAGCGATCGTCGATCTCACCGAGCAATTGGCCGATCCGGTCGATGTGCTGTTCGGCGTCCAGCTCGGCGGCGGCACCGACATCAATAAGGCGCTGGCCTATTGCGAAAGCCTCGTCGAGCAGCCGGCCAAGACGCATCTCGTTCTGATCAGCGATCTCTTCGAGGGCGGAAACGCGAAGGACATGATCGCGCGCGTCGCTGAGCTGAAGCAATCGGGCGTAAATGTCATCGTCCTGCTCGCTCTGTCGGATCTCGGCCGCCCCGGCTATGACGCCAATCACGCCGGGCTGATCGCCGCGCTCGACTGCCCGGTGTTCGCCTGCACGCCCGACCAGTTTCCCGACCTCATGGCGACGGCGCTCACCGGGCAGGACATCGGCGCCTGGGCCGCTGCGCATGACATCGCCACAGTGAGGGCGAGTCCGTCGTAAAATAGTAGCGGGTCTCGGCCTGGGAAACGTCGAACCTCTCCCGTCAGCGACGGCCGCGTCACTCCACGGCCAATCGCTCCGCCAATTCCGTCACATCGTCCCAATTCAAATAGTGGCGCCCTTCGACCGTCTCCACATGAACGCCGTCTGCAGCGACTGCGGCCGAGAACTCCACATCGCCTCCGACCGGGCTCAGATAGATAAAGTCGGCGCGCCGCCAGTCATAGGCCAGGGCGGTGAAATTGCGCGACAATGTCCGGCCCTCTTCGAGGGTCAGGTCGAAATAGACCCGCTCGCTCAGCATCATTCGTAGCATTTCGCCGAACAGCCGATGCGACACGCGTGCGACGAGCGGATAGTTCATCCGGCTTCGCTCATAGGGGAGCCGCCTCGCGTCGATCAGACAATACGAACCTCCTCGGGCTTCGCGATGAACTCCAGACGTTCGGCTCGATCGAAATCCGCGACCGGGACCTCGAAGACGAAACGGTTCGGATACCAGAAGCTGGCGTAGGGCAGGAACAGGCTGCTCGACGACAACAGGGCGCCCAATTGCTCGGCGCCCGCAAAGAGCGCCGCTTCGAAGCCGACCCCATTCGTCGGCGCCGCCGTATTGTCGCCGAACACCTCGAACTGGATGAAGAATTTGGCGGAAACGACCCCGGCCTCGTCGGTTTTGATCCCGATGACGCGAAGATCCTGGAAGCGGCGACCGATGGCGCCGTCCGTCAGAAGCTGCGGAAACTCGTGCGCGCGCCCCTTCTTGACCATGGTGGTGTCGACCAACGGGACGCCCAAATCGGCCAATCCGGTCGGTTTCGCGGGCGCCAATGTCACGACGGCGCGGGTTTCTTGCAATGAGGGCAAGACGAACTCCCTGTAGCTTTCGACGTTGGAAACCCGACCAAAGCTCGGGGTCCGATCCGCCTCAGGCATATTGCGGGCCAAATCATCGCGAATGGAATGCGCGCCGCAACCATTCTCTCGTCTCGATGCGGATCGTCGCGATCATGCCGGGCTCGAGCAGCAAGTCCGCATTGGGCGCCTCGACAATGATCCGATACGCTTCGGCGGCGCCGAGCCCTAATCTGGCGATTTGCGTCACTTTTCCCGAGAAGGCGCGTCCCGGGAGAGACGCGACGACAAAATCAGCGGGACTGCCGATCGTCGCCTCTGGCGTCCCGTCATGCAGAGTTGCGCTGATCGTCACGACGCCGGGGTCGGTCGAGATCAGGAACAGCGCCCTGGGCTCGCTCCCGATCATCCGACCGACCTCCGCGTCGCGAGCAACCACGGTCCCTCCGATCGGCGCGGCGATCTTCGTTCGCGCGAGATCGTCCTCCGCCTCGCGCAGCGCCGCTCGCCTCGAGGCGTAGGCGTCTTCATCCGACGCCAAGCGTTCTTGCGCCTGCTCGAGCGTCGCGATCGAACCGGCCCGTGTCCGGCCGCGCTTCAGCTGCATCCTCGCTCGCGCCAGAACGGCCTTCGCCTGCTCGAGCCGGCCGGCGGCGGCGGAAAGTTCCGCCCTGCTCTGCTCGACAATGGCCTGGTACGGCCGGGGATCGATCTCGGCGCAGATCCGGCCCGCTTCGACCCTGGTTCCGCGATCGCAATAGACCGCTCGAATCCGTCCCGAAACGCGCGCCTCGATCGGCGTCGCGCCGATCGCCGCGACGACGCCCTTCGCCTCGACGGATCGCGAGACGAGACTCCCATACAGCCAGAGGCTCGCCAGCATGATCGAGACAGCGAGCGTTCCGAAGGCCAGGCGCCGGCGCCATCGCGCGCCGCGCATCGTCTCCGAGACGCGATCGAGCGCCGAGGCCGCTCCCTCCGTTCTCGCTTTTTCGATTTCCCGAATTCGGCCCCGTCCGAGCGGCGGCGCAGCGGCCTGCTCGTAAATGTCCTCCTCCTGCGCATTATGCAGGCGCGCCAGCGCTTCGATCGACTCGATGATGCGCTGCCCGTCGCGGATCAGATATTTGTCCGGCTCGCTGTCGCGCAGCCCCTCCGACAGGCGCGCCAAAAGCCTCGCCTGGTGACGAATCTCGCGATGGGCGCGGCTCATGGCGCCGAGCGCCGCGCCGTCCGGGAGAAAGCTCGAAATGCGGGGATAGATGGCGTTTTCGTCCTCGCGCTCATGCGCGAGGATCGTCGCGCCGACGAGCCGATCGGCCTCGACAATGTAGTCGGCCGCGCGCTGCGGCGGCGCCTCGTCCAAGGCGTCGGCGATCTGCCGCAGGCGATCGAGGCATGCTTCGATCTTTTCATGCCCTTCCCGCAAGGCGCGCGCGGCGGTTTCCGGCATGGTCGTTCGGCGAAGCGCGACGCCCGGGCCGAGTGCCCGCAGCGCATTGAGGATCACGGCGATGTCGATCGCCTCCTGGATGAGCGCTCCGGCGACCGGGGTCACGAAGCCGAAAGCCGCGGCGCCCATCGTCACGCCGGACAGCGTCATTCCGACCACTATGCTTTGCACGGCGATAGCGCGGGTGCGACGCGCGATGGCCACCGCCTCCGGGACGCTGTCGATGCGGTCGACGAGAATGACGACGTCGGCGGCCTCCGAGGAGGCGCTGGCGCCGCGCGCGCCCATGGCGACCCCGACATCGGCGGCGGCCAAAGCGGGCGCGTCATTGATGCCGTCGCCCACCATCAGCGTCGGCGCGAGCCGCTGCTCCATCGCGACCGCGTCGACCTTGTCGGAGGGGACTCTGTCGGCGAGCACGGCGTCGAGATCGAGGGCCGCGCCGATCGTTTCGGCCGCATCCGGCCGATCGCCCGTCACCATGACGATCTTGGCGACGCCGATGTCGCGCAGGGCGCGAACCGCGCGCGGCGCTTCGCGGCGAAGCTCGTCGGCGAGCAGAAGCGCGGCGACAGGCCGTCCGTCCACGGATATGAAGACCGTGAGCGCCGAGCGCCAGGAGGCGCGACGCGCGGCGCGGACCGCCCAGTCGGCGACGGGCGCCCCCTGATGGACATAAGAGAGGGAACCGACCCGCAGGTCCCTCCCTTCGACATTGCCTTCGACTCCCGTACCGAGCGTCTCGCGGACGTTTCGAGGGGCCTGCAGCGCGAGGCCCTTCGCCGTCGCTGCGGAGACGATGGCGGCGGCGACGACGTGGTGAGACGCCTGCTCGAGCGAGGCGGCGAGCCTCAGCGCTTCATCGGGCGACGCATCCGGAGCCGTCTCGATCGCGACGAGCCGCGCGCCGCCGACCGTCAGCGTCCCGGTCTTGTCGAACATGACCGTGCTGGTTCGAGCGAGCGCCTCCAGAGGCCCGCCCCCTTTGATCAATATGCCCCGCCGCGCGGCCTGAGACGCGCCGGCGATGAACGCCGCCGGCGCGGCGAGGATCAAAGGACAGGGCGTCGCCGCGACCAGCACCGCGAGGCCGCGAACCGGGTCCTGCGCGAGCGCCCATGCGGCGCCGGCGAGCAGGAGCGTCGCGGGCAGGAGCAGCAGCGCATAGCGATCCGCCATCCGCATGAAGGGGGCCTTGGAGCTTTGCGCCGCCGTCACCAGAGCGACGATGCCGGCGTAAGTGCTTTCCCCCGCCAGCGCGGAGGCCTGCATCTCGAAGGCTTCGCCGGCGTTGACCGTTCCGCTCAGCACGGCTTCGCCGGCATGGCGAAGGACCGGCAGAGGCTCGCCCGTCACCGCCGATTCATCGAGCGAGGCTTCCGGGCCGGCGAGCTGGCCGTCCACCGGGACGACCTCGCCGGCGCGCACCAGCAGCGCATCGCCGACGCGAATCGCCTCGATGGGAACGTCCTCGATTGCTTCCGCCATGCGCCGATGGGCGGAGCGGGGCGCACGATCGACCAGCGATCTCAAGTCGCGCTCGGCGCGCCCGACGGCGAAATCCTCCAATACATTTCCGCCGGCGTACATGACGGCGACGATCACGCCGGCCAGCGTCTCGCCGAGCGCCAAGGCCGCCGCCATCGACAGAAAGGCGATGGCGTCGACGCCGGTTCGCCCCGCGCGAAGATCGCGAATGATCGCAAAGGCGAGGCTCGCCGCGACGGGAATCGCGCCTGCGCCCCAAATCCAATGCGCGTCGCCGGACCGGCCGGCGAAAGCAGCGACGAGGCCCGCCAGGAGAGAGGCGAGCGCAAATAGGATCAATGCCAGGCGCCGGATGCGCGCTTTCGCTGTCGGGCTCATCTCGTCCATGCCGAATGGGAAAGCGACGCAGGGCGATCGGGTGAAGAACTACATCCCTAACCCTCGTCCTGAGGAGCCCGCGAAGCGGGCGTCTCGAAGGACGGCAACGGGAAGAAACCTAAAGATTTCGCCCCACGGCC